>NZ_JBQCXH010000001.1:229519-787445 GCF_051956595.1 Neisseria sp. P0024.S006 | reverse complement strand
GCCGCCCAACCTGCCGTGAAAAAATAAGCCTGACTCTGCCTGTATGCCGCCCTGCGGCCGAACCGTTTGCCGGTTGGGCCCGGGGCGGCTTTGTTTGGGGGCGGGAATAAAGCTTGAACCAGTGGGGGCTTCCGTTGAGTAAAGGAATAAACGGATAGAGTGCCTCTTGTTGGATAGGGATATAAAAGATAAAGGGAATAAGGATATGTACTTAAAAGCATTTGACGGAAAACGGAATGGGGCAACTGTGCAGAGGGGGTATTCTTTGGTCCAGCTGTTGGTGGTGGTGCTGCTGGTTTCGATCTTGGCGACGGCGGCCTTTACGGCCTATCGGGAATCGGTCCGCTCGGCCAACCTGCGTGCGGCGCATGCCGCGCTGCTGGAAAATGCGCGCTTTATGGAGCAGTTCTATGCGAAAAAGGGCAGCTTTAAGCTGACGTCGACGAAGTGGCCGGAATTGCCGGTGAAGGAGGCGGGCGGTTTCTGTATCAGGATGAGCGGTCAGGCTAAGGGCATCCTGGAGGGTAAGTTTACCTTGAAGGCGGTGGCGCTGGACAGGGAGGCGGAGCCGAGGGTGTTGCGCTTGAACGAGTCGCTGACGGCGGTGGTGTGCGGGAAGATGAAGGGGAAGGGCAGCTGTGCGGACGGTGAGGAGATATTTAGGGGTAATGATGCGGAGTGTAAGCCTTTTATGGGGTAGAAATCTGATAGAAAGGGGGGGAGGCGGATAAAGAAAAAAGGACGTGCGCGGGTACGTCCTTTGGGGAGAGGGGTTATTCGCTCCAGCTGACCCAGCCCAGCATCCAAGTAAGGAGAATCAGACCACCAAATACGATGCGGTAGTAGGCAAAAGGCACATAGTTTTTACTGGAGACAAATTTCAGCAAAGCTTTTACTGCCAATAAACCGGCGATAAATGCTGCGATAAAACCGATGGCAATTTGTCCGACATCTTGCAAGGTAAAGAGTTTGTAGTTTTTTAAGATGTCGTAACCTGTGGCCGCAATCATCATTGGTACAGCAAGGAAGAATGAAAATTCAGTAGCCGTTTTACGTTCCAGCCCCCACAGCATACCACCCATGATGGTACTGCCTGAACGTGATGTCCCAGGGATAAGGGCACAAATTTGGGCGCATCCTACAACAAATGCGTCAATTGGGCGCATATCATCGACATGGTTGACTTTAGGTTTTGCTGTTGCTTGGCGTTTTTCAACCCATAAAATGAAGAAGCCTCCCAGTACCAGCATGGTAGCAACGGTAATCGGGTTGAAAAGATGCAATTTAATTTGTTTACTGAATAAGAGGCCAACAATCGCAGCGGGGATGAATGCGATAAATAAATTCAGCACAAAGCGATTGGCTGTTCGCTCTTTGCCTAGTCCTTTTATGATATGGGTAAATCGTTGGCGATATTCGAATACGACGGCTAATACGGCACCGAGCTGGATGGCAATTTCGAATACTTTACCGTTACTTTGGAAATTCATTAAGTCGCCGAATACAATCAAGTGACCGGTACTTGAAATAGGGAGGAACTCGGTTAAACCTTCGATAATACCGAGAATAAGTGCTTTAAATAAAATCAGAATGTCCATAAGTTTTCAGACGGCCTTGAGGCCGTCTTTCTTTTGTTGAATAGTTAAAGTGGTTTTGAGGATTGTTCGCGACGGGCTTTGACGATGAGGTCATCTATGGTTTTCATACCGACTTTCCAGTCGCCACCATTGAAATTGACTTTGTATTTACCACCGACAATGACAGTTGGTGTGTTTTCAATTCGATAAGTTTCCGTCAATTGCTGCATTTTTGCAGCAGCCGACGCGGCAGCAGGGCTATTGTAGGCTTGAAGCAGTTTTTGACTGTCAAAACTTGTCTGTTTACCAACCCATGATCGGAATACATTTGCATCAGCCAGGTTGATTTTTTGTTCGTAAACTGCTTTGAAGATGACTGGATTGGCCTGATATTTTAAACCTGAAAGATTGACGGCAGCGGCTACTTTAGCCAAGCCTAACATTTCAGGCATCCAAACGACGTGTTCTGTCCGTAAGGAAACATCTTTGGCAAAGGTTTTGCTGTGTTGCAACAAAACTGGATCGAGATGGTAACAATGGACGCAGAAGTAGCCGAAAAATTCTAGCACTTCAATTTTTCCGGCTTGTTGCTGCGGAATAGGGCGACTGAGGACAGTATAGTCCACGCCCTCGGTAGCAGCCTGCGCACTCAGACTGAGCAGGCTCAGGCTGAGTGCGGAAATGGTTTGTTTTATATGCTGCTTCATCAGTGATTCCATTATTTGCTAGAACGAATCAAGCTGTTGATATTATGGCCTTGCAGGTTTTTTTGCAGTTTTACAGCGGCTTCCTGCGGCATGGTATTACTTTGAACTCGGTAAATGGTTTTGTCGCCGTTTTGCGATTCAACCACTTTGGAAGAAACACCTAAAATAGCTAGTTTTGCACGTTGTGAGTCTGCGCTGGAGCGGTCTGCATATGAACCAAGTTGCAGGAAGGCTTTTTTACCGCTGTTCACAGCTGCTTCGGCTTTTTCTGCTGACTGTTTACTTGCAGTGTTGCTGCTTTCTTTTGTTGTAGAGGCATTTGCTGCTTTACGTGCTTTTTCGATGCTGCCGCTGTTGAGGATTTGCTCAGGTGTCGGCTTGTTTTGTTTTTTGGCTTCGGCTGCTTTTTTCTCAGCCAATTTGCGCTCGGCACGCTCTTTTTGTTTGTCGGTCAGTTGGTCGGCTGCTTTTTTATCTTTTGCAGTTTTATCAGTAGCTTCTTTTTCAGCTTTGGCTTTTTCTGCGCGTTTTTTCTCTAATTCGGCTTTTTTCTCGGCCAGTTTTTTCTTGGCGGCTTCTTTTTCTGCTTCCGTTTTTGCGGCTTTTTCTTTGGCTTCGCGTTCGGCTTTATCGGCGGCAGTTTTGTCTGCTCTTTCTTTGGCTTCGCGTTCAGCTTTGTCGGCGGCGGCTTTTTCAGCTTTTTCTTTAGTTTCGCGTTCGGCTTTTTCTGCTTCAGCTTTATCCGCTTTTTCTTTGGCTTCACGTTCTGCTTGTTCAGCTTTTTCCTGAGTTTCTTTGGCAGCCTTTTCAGCCTCTTCTTTAGCTTTGGCTTCTTTCTCTGCTGCTTCTTTTTCAGCAGCTTCTTTTTCTGCTTTGGCTTTTTCTTCATCTGCTTGGGTAGATGAAGTGTCGGTAGCTGGGCGTTTCTCTGCTTTGTCCTGAGGTTTCAGGATTTCAGGTTCTTCGCTTTGTTTAGGCTGAGTCAGCTCTTTGAAAACGTTTTGGTTGCCTTGGTTCAAGAAGAACAAAATACCGGCAATAATACCTGTTGCCAGTATCAGGCCGAAAAAGAAACCGGCCAAGCCTTTGCCATATTGTGTAGATTTTTTCATGACTTACCTTGTAATAATGTGTTCAGACGGCCTGAGGGGAGACTGTCTGAGTTTAGATTCGATATTTTATCAATAACCGTTATGGACGGCAAAATCCTGATGCTTTGTTTACTCTAGTTTTACTTAAACATAAAGATTCAGGCCGTCTGAAAAGTTAAAGGGCGCGACGGAAGCCGATGGCTTTCATCACATGGGTTTTGCTGACTTCTTCGTCGCCTGCCAAATCAGCCAGCGTACGGGCAACGCGCATGATGCGGTGGAAGCTTCGAGCGGAAAGGGACAGTTTTTCGAGCATGGTTCCCAAGGCTTCTTGCGCTTCTTTTTGGATGCGGGCTTTACCATCGAGCTCGCTGATACTCAGTTCGGCATTGACTTTGCCTTGTCTGTTGTATTGGATTTTGCGTGCGGCGGTAACGCGTTCCAATACTGTGGCACTGGATTCGCCTGCTTCTTGTTGCATCAATTCGGCAGCAGAAAGGCTGGGTACTTCGATGGTTAAATCAATACGGTCGAGCAATGGCCCTGAAATTTTGTTGCGGTAGCGGGCAACACTTTCAGGCGTGCAACGGCAAGGTTTGGACGGATGGCCAAGATAGCCACAAGGGCAGGGGTTCATGGCGGCGACAAGTTGGAACTTGGCCGGATAAACTGCTTGGCGTGCGGCGCGGGAAATATGGATTTCGCCGTTTTCCAAAGGTTCGCGCAATACTTCTAATACTTTACGGTCAAACTCGGGTAATTCGTCTAAAAACAACACACCGTGATGCGCCAATGAGATTTCGCCCGGACGTGGGTCTGAACCACCGCCTACCATGGCTGCCGAGCTGGCGCTGTGATGAGGGCTACGGAAAGGACGGTTGCTGTCGAGTTGCTGTTGATGGTTGGGCAGGAGCGAACGCAATGCCCATACTTCGACCAATTCGTCTTCGGTCAAAGGCGGAAGGATACCGGGCAAACGTTGCGAAAGCATGGATTTGCCTGTACCCGGCGGACCCATCATCAGCAGGCTGTGTCCGCCTGCCGCTGCGATTTCCAAAGCGAGGCGGGCGGTATGCTGGCCTTTAACATCGGCTAAATCAGGAATTTTACTTTGTTCAGAGGGCCTTTGCGTCAGCTTGCATTCGGTTTGTGTCAACGGTTCGATGCCGTTTAAATGGGCGGCCACTTCGCCTAAAGAACGCGCTCCATAAACCGCGATACCGCGCATGACGGCAGCCTGTTCGGCATTTTCTTGCGGCAAGACGAATGAACGGCCGGCCTGCATTCCCTGCCATGCCATGGCCAGCGCGCCGCGCACGGGACGCAGCAGGCCGGACAGTGCCAATTCTCCGGCAAACTCATATTGCACGAGCTTTTCAGGATTGATTTGTCCCGATGCGGCAAGAATGCCTAAGGCAATAGGCAAATCGAAACGGCCGGATTCTTTTGGGAGGTCGGCCGGTGCGAGGTTGACGGTAATTTTCTTGGCGGGAAAGTTGAAGCCGCTTTGGATGATGGCGGCACGTACACGGTCGCGGCTTTCTTTGACTTCAGTATCGGGCAAACCGACGATATTGAAATGTGGCAAGCCGTTGGCAAGGTGGGCTTCCACTTCGACCAACGGCGCATTCATGCCGCTTAAGGCGCGGCTGTAAACCAAAGCAAGCGACATGTTTCAGACGGCCTTATTCGGCAGCTTCAGTTTGTTGTTTGATTTCGGCAACAGCTTCTTCCGCAGCAGCTTCGGCAGCTTTCAAAGCAGCTTCTTCAGGCTCTTGAGCGGCTTCGAGTTTGGCCAAACGGGCTTCCAATTCGGCCAGTTTGGTACGGGTTTTAATCAAAACCTGTTGTTGGATGTCGAATTCTTCGCGGGTCACCAAATCCATGCGGTTGAATGCGCTGCCGAGCATGGCTTTAACGTTTTTTTCCATGTCTTTGGCAGGGCTGTTGGCGATGGTTTCGCTGATTTTGGAGCTGACTTCTTCAAAAAGTTGTTTGCCGAACATAATCCGTATCCTTTATTCAGAATGTATATAGAAATTCAAGTGGCTATTGTATAAGGAAAAAGGCCGTCTGAAAACGGGAATTTTGAGACGGCCTTTGCTTTCTATCGTAAATATTCCGTGTATTTTAACGTTCAACACGGGCTTCAAAAATAGGCATCAGCCACGCGCCGCCTGTGAAGCCTTTGCATGAACCGGTGGTGTGTTCCTCACTGCGGACAAACGTTTTACCATCCCACACCGCTGCATTGCCAGACCAGCAGTCGCCGATCCCTCGGCCTTTGAAGCTGCCGCTAAGGGTGGCTGTTTTCTCATCGAATCCGCCGTGCCCGCCGTATGTCATTGGCGGCAGCACTTGTTCAATTTTGGTCAATTCTTTATCGGCAATGGCATAGTAGCCGCTGGTTTGATAAGCACCGCCGATACAGATGGCCGAAATCAAAACCTGACGATCGTTGAGCGGATGGACATACAGGCTGCGGTTCCAATCCATTTGCTCTTTATTGTGCAGGGCGTAACAGTAATTATCGTCGCCTTCGGAAACGCGGTTGCTGTCGCTCAAGAGTTTCATGACGGCGCTGTGGCGTGGTGTGCCTTGTTCCAGCATATCGCCCTCTTTTTTCGGCACGGCAACGGCGCGGATGACGGGTTTGGGCTGCGGGCTGAGGACTGCCTGACTGCTGCCGCCTTTGCGAATCAGCGCGGAAGGCGTATTCAGACGACCTTGGAATTCGTCCGCTTTCAACATCGCCGCCGCTGCGCCTTTGTCGGACAAGTGCCATTCATATTTTCCAGAACGGATGCTGATTTTGCTCTCTTTTTTCAATGCTTCGAGTAAGGCGCTGGTTTGCGCGCTGCTCAATTTGCCTGTGCCTTTTTTGTTCAACGCCAATTTGCCCAGTGATTTGCCGTTCAGCATCAATTCGCTACGGGCTGCCACGCAGGCGAGTTGGCGGTCATCGTCGTTAAATGGCAGCAGGGAAACTTCGCCAATTACTGCGGCATTCGCCCCTGCTTGTCGGGTAAACAGGATAGAAACCGGCGGTTCTATTTCATCTGCTTGGTATCCGGCAAGACGGCAGGTGCCGGTATTGTCGCAAGCAATGTCCCAGTCTTTGTAATTTTGATAAAAGCCTTGAGGCGGAGCAGCCAGTGCGGTGGCAGGCAAAACAGCCAGCAGCCATTTTTTCATGATGCATTCTTTCAATTTTATTTATGTAGATTCACAAAGACAGCATAGCAATCCAAGGTTTCGTTGCGCTGTTTTTGTGAAAATACGATGTGCCGTTCGTAAAAAGGTTTTGAATTTTTAGATGTAAAAAGGCCGTCTGAAACTCCCGTTCAGACGACCTTTATTATTTTTTTACACGCCTGCGGCTGCTTTTAATGCGGCTGCTTTGTCGGTGCGCTCCCAAGTAAATTCAGGCTCCTCGCGGCCGAAGTGGCCGTAGGCGGCGGATTTTCCGTAAATTGGGCGCAGCAGGTCGAGCATTTGGACGATGCCTTTAGGGCGCAGGTCGAAATGTTCGCGAACCAGGGCGATCAGTTTTTCTTCGCTGATTTTGCCGGTACCAAAGGTATCGATGGAAATCGAAGTTGGTTCGGCAACGCCGATGGCGTAGGAAACTTGGATTTGGCATTGGGTTGCCAAACCGGAGGCGACGATGTTTTTTGCAACGTAGCGGCAGGCGTAAGCGGCGGAACGGTCCACTTTGGACGGGTCTTTGCCGGAGAATGCGCCGCCGCCGTGCGGAGCTGCGCCGCCGTAGGTATCGACGATGATTTTGCGGCCGGTCAAACCGCAGTCGCCTTGCGGGCCGCCGATAACGAAGCGGCCGGTCGGGTTGATCAGGTATTTGGTTTCGTCGGTCAGCAGTTCAGACGGCAGAACCGGTTTGATGATGTGTTCGATCACGGCGTTTTTCAGCTCTTCGTAACCGATAGACGGATCGTGTTGAGTAGACAGGACGACGGTGTCGATGCGTTTTACTTTGCCGGTTTCGCTGTCGTAAACCACGGTCAGTTGGGCTTTGGCGTCAGGACGCAGCCAAGGCAGGCGGCCGTCTTTGCGCAATTCGCTTTGGCGTTGCATCAGGCGGTGGCTGTAATAGATGGCAAACGGCATCAGGGTAGGGGTTTCGTCGCAGGCATAGCCGAACATCAAACCTTGGTCGCCCGCGCCTTGATTCAAGTCGATGCCTTCGCCTTCGTTCACGCCTTGGGCGATGTCGGGGGATTGTTGGTCGTAGTACACGCCGACTGCGCAGCCGTTGGCGTCAAAGCCCAGCTCGGAGGAGTTGTAGCCGATGCGTTTGATGGTTTCGCGTGCGACTTTGATGTAGTCCACTTGGGCAGTAGTAGTAATTTCGCCTGCCAATACGCACAAGCCTGTGTTGACCAAGGTTTCAGCGGCAACACGCGCTTTGGGGTCTTGCGCCAAGATGGCATCCAAAATCGCATCGGATACTTGGTCGGCAACTTTATCCGGATGGCCTTCGGATACCGATTCGGAAGTAAACAGATATTCGCTCATTGCTATTCTTTCATTAAAAACAGGCTGCTGTGTTTTCAGACGGCCTTTTATTTCGGACAGCGGAAATCATAACAAAAACTCCGCTTTTTCTCTATACAAGTGAGAAACATTCGCACTTGCCTGCTGTTTCGGAATCCTGTTGCGCGTTTCTTACAGGCAAAAAAATTCCCGCATTAAGCGGGTTTGGATTGCTCTGGCGAGCCACATCGGTTTTTCAACCGTCCACCTTACCTTTCCGTTTGAAAAGCAGGTTGGCATGGAATTCCCAACTCTTAATGCAGCGCGGATAGTAGCAGAAAAGCAGGTGTGCCGCAATATATTTGCCCGAAGTCTGTTTTGTTCAGACGGCCTGTTTCGTTTACAATCTGTCCACTTCATTTTGGTAAAACCTTATGCAAACGCTTGTTACCTTTGTTTTTAAATTTTTGGCCGCGCTGCCTTTGGCTTGGTTGCACAAATTAGGCAACCTGCTGGGCGGTTTGGGTTTCCGCGTGCTGTCGAAAGATCGCCGGCGTGTTTTTGAAAACATGAAACTTGCCGGTTTGAACCCGACGGACGAGGCAGTGAAAAAAGTTTTCCGTGAAACGGCAAAAGGCGGCTTGGAATTGCCGGTGGCGTTTTTCAGACGGCCTGAGGAAATTGAAAACCTGTTTGTCAGTGTCAACGGTTGGGAACATGTTCAGACGGCCTTGAGTGCGGGCGAGGGTTTGCTGTTTATCACACCGCACATCGGCAGCTATGATTTGGCGGGCCGCTACATCAGCCAGCAGCTGCCGTTTCCGCTGACGGCGATGTACAAACCGCCGAAAATCAAGGCTTTTGATGCGGTGATGCAGGCAGGGCGTGTGCGCGGCAAGGGCAAGACTGCGCCGACCAGCATTCAGGGCGTCAAACAAATCATCAAGGCCCTGCGCGGCGGCGAAGCGACCATTGTGTTGCCGGACCATGTACCGTCTCCGGAAGAAGGCGGCGACGGCGTGTGGGTGGACTTTTTCGGCAAACCTGCCTACACCATGACGTTGGCGGGCAAGCTGGCGCAAGTTAAAGGCGTGAAGGCTTTGTTTTTCTGCGGCGAGCGTCTGCCCGACGGTAAAGGCTTTGTCTTGCACATCGAGCCTTTGCGCGGCGAGTTGAACGGCGATAAGGAGCACGATGCGCGCGTGATCAATGAAAATACCGAATATTGGATACGCCGTTTTCCGGAACAATATTTGTTTATGTACAACCGCTACAAACATCCCGAAGGTGCGCCTTTCCCTCCGCCGGAGGTATAGGCTTGCCGAATGTAAAAAACCTGCTTGGACTCAAGCAGGTTTTGTATTTGGTCGGAATGAGAGGATTCGAACCTCCGACCCCTTCGTCCCGAACGAAGTGCGCTACCGGGCTGCGCTACATTCCGAATGTGGGGAATTATAGGATAGGAGAATCCGGTTTGTACAGGGGTCGATAAATAATTAATAATTGGCTGCTGATGGGTTTGTTTTAGGTCGTCTGAAGCGATGTGTTTCAGACGACCTGTGTTTTTGTTTGCCGCTTCTGCTGAAGCATTTGTCCTAATGGCATTATAATGTGGGCAATTGTTTTTTAGATTGTCTGCTATGTTTTATCTTTATCAGTCTGACCGTTTGGAAGCGCTTGCCGAAATGTGCGCGCATATTCATCAGGCCTTGCCTTTGGATGCGGTATTGGCACAGGAAGAAGTGGTGGTGCAGAGCCAGGGGATGCGGCGTTATCTGAATGTGTTTTTCGCGCGCAAACTCGGCGTGGCGGCAAATTTGAAGTTCAGCCTGCCGGCCGGTTTGGCGTGGCAGCTGATGCGTAAATTGGTTCCCGATGTGCCGCCGCTCAGCCCGTTTTCTCCTGAGGTCATGCGTTGGCGTTTGCTGGATTTGTTCCGCAGCGAAGCGTTTCAGACGGCCCCGGAATACGAAAACGTGCGCTTGAAGCTGGAAAGTTATTTGCACAGCTCGGCATCGGCGGATTATCAGCTTGCCGGACAGATGGCGGATATTTTCGACCAATATTTGGTGTACCGTCCGGATTGGATTGATGCGTGGCAGGCTGGGAAACTGCTGGGTTTGGGCGATGATGAGGATTGGCAGGCGCGGCTGTGGCGCTATTTGGACGATGGCAGCCAATCTGCGCCGCACCGCGTGGCCTTGTGGGAAAAGCTGTTGGCGCAGTTGGATAAATCGGTCTTGCCGCAAAGGTTGTTTGTATTCGGTATTTCGACAATGGCGCCGATGTATCTGCAACTGCTGCACCAAATTTCCAAGCATTGCGATGTGTTTGTGTTTGCGCTCAACCCGAGCAGCCAATATTGGGGCGAGGTTATCGACGAGGCGCAGATTTTGAAAAGGGGTGATGAGGCGGACTTGTCGCAGGTAGGGCATCCGCTGTTGGCTTCTTTGGGCAAGCAGGGACGCGATTTCTTTGATTTTCTGTCGGAAGTGGAAACCGAGCAGGATATTCAGGTTTATGAAGAGGGAAAAGACGATACCTTATTGCATTGCCTGCAAAACGATATTCAAAACTTAATCATGCCGTCTGAACGCTTGTATCAACAGGAAGAAGGCGAAGTAGGCGCGCAGTCGGCTTTGGTTCAGGTCCACGATGCGGACGGCAATCCAGTGTGTGTCGAGCCGGATAAGCTGCTGAATGACGGCTCGGTCAAAATCGTCGCGGCGCACAGCCCTTTGCGCGAATTGCAGATTTTGAAAGAAGAGCTGTCGCTGGTGTTGCAAAAAAATCCCGACTGGCAGCCGCACGATATTGCCGTGTTGACACCAAACATCGAGCCGTACAGCCCGTTTATCGAAGCCGTTTTTGGACAAGAGCAGGCAGGCAGTCAGGCTTTGCCGTATTCGATTTCGGATGTGAAACTCAGCCGCCGCCAGCCGTTGCTGTATGCTTTGGCGCAAACTTTGGACTTGCTGGAGAGCCGGTTTGAGGTGGATAAAGTTTTGCCTTTGCTGGAAAGCCGGTTGGTACTGCAACGCTTCGGTTTGAGCGAGGAGGATGTGCCGCTGCTGCATGAGACTGTTGCCGGATTGAATGTGCATTGGGGTTTGGACCAAACCATGCGCGAGGGCAAAGACAACCTCTTTACTTGGCAGCAGGCGGTAGAGCGTTTGGCCTTGGGCTGGATGCTGCCTGAAGGCGGCAACGGTATGTGGCAGGGTGTGAGCGCGTGGCATAGTAATGTCAACCAGTTGGACGTGTTCAGCGGTTTTGCCGAATTTATCCGTACTTTGGCTGATATGGCGGCGCAATGGCAAGAGCCTGCCAATGTGGAAAGTTGGGTGCAGCGTTGCCACGAATTGCTGGAGAAACTGTTTGCTCCGGATACGGACGACCAATACGCCAAGCAGCAGTTTGAGCAGTCTTTGGCGAAATGGCAGGAAGAGGCGCAGTTGGCCGAATTTGACGGATTGTTGCCGTGTAAAACCGTTATCCGCCATATCCGCCGCTTTTTGGACAGCGAAAGCCAAGCCGGATTTTTGAGCGGCGGCATTACTTTTTGCAGTATGGTGCCGATGCGCAGCCTGCCGTTTAAAATGGTTTGCCTGTTGGGTTTGAATGACGGCGATTTCCCGCGCAATACCAAAGCGGCAGTGTTCGACCTGATTGCCAAACATCCGAAAAAAGGCGACCGCGCCCGCCGCGACGACGACCGTTATCTCTTCCTCGAAGCCTTAATCAGCGCACGCGAAATGCTGTATTTATCTTATATCGGCCGTGACATACGCAATGATGCCGAGTTTGCGCCGTCTTCGTTAATCAGTGAGCTGTTGGATACCATTGCCGCCATGACGGGAAAAAGCGGGCGCGAGTTGTCGGAGAAATGGGTGAAACATCATCCGTTGCAGGCGTTTTCACGCCGTTATTTCCAAAAGGACGTGCTTTCAGACGGCCTCTTCAGTACGCGCCAAGATTATGCCGATGCGTTGAACCAACCGCCAGCGGAAGCGCAGCCGTTTTTCCTTGAGGCTTTAAGTCAGGAAGAGCCGGGCAAAACCATTCAGCAGGGCGAGCTTATCAGTTTTTGGCGCAACCCTGTCAAAGTTTGGCTGAAGAGAAATTTAAGCTGGGATCAGCCGTATTTGGACGGCGCATGGGAATCTGCCGAACCGTTTGAGCCGCAACATGAAGGTCGGATTGCCGATGCCTATTTGGATGCGCGGCGAAAAGGGGAAGATTTTGAAGATACGGCCATTCGGCTGAATGCAGAAAATCTGATGCCGGTGGGCGAGTTGGGCGGTTTGTGGCAGAAGCAGTATCAAATATCTGCGAAAAACGTAGATGCCGAGTTGATACGCAGCGACAAAAGGCCGTCTGAACCTTATGAAGCACACTTTGACGACTTGGTGTTACAAGGCACCATCGGCAATCTTTATGAATGCGGTCGTATTGTGTTCCTAAACCAAAAAGACAATGCACCCAACCGCATTGCCCGTTTATTGGAGCATTTGATTTTTTGCGCCGTCGCCCCTAAATCCGTTGCCAACCGACAAACCTATATTGTCAGCTTGGGGCAGACCGAAACCTATGCCGCCATCGGGCAAGAGGCCGCGAGAGAGCTTTTGAAAGAATGGTTGGTATATTTCCGAATCGGACAAAATACCCCCTTGCCGTTTTTTGCCAAAACCAGCCTTGCCGCTGCGGAGGAGTACGGCAAGAAAGAGGATTGGGATGCCGCCTTGAGAAAAGCCCATGAGGTTTTTAACGGCAATAAAATGAACAAAGCGCAGAAAGAATATACCGAAGTGAAGCTGGTGTTTGGTCATTCGGACGAAGCGCCGCTTGAAGAGCCGCTATTTGAAAACCTCGTCGTCAATCTGCTTGTTCCGCTTTTGAACAGCGCGGCAGGGAAAAACAATGCAACAGAACAGGAGTAAAGCATGGCCACTTATACAGAATATTTGGATTTTGATACCGAAGAAGACAAATTGAAACAGCAGCAACTCTATCAGGCGACCGAGCTGTCGGCGCAAACGGCAGCGGCGGTCAAAAAGATCAGCCGTCCGCAAAACTGGCTGCTTGCCGCTGCGCCATATTGTCCCGATTGCCGCGTATTTGTGCCGTTTATTCAGAAAATGGCGGAGCTGAACCCCAATATCCGCGTCAACTATATTGCCCGCAGTGATTTTGACGACAGCAGCCGTTTCGATAATTCGCGCCAACAGGAAATCGTCCGCACCAACCAAAAAATCCCTGCGCTGTTTTTAATCGGACATGAAGAGGCAGGGCCTGTGTTTAGCGAGTTTCCGCAAGTGGTGTTAAATCAAATTGCGGCAGATGAAACCCGTCGCACGGAATTGCGCGATACATACCGTGCCGGCGAGTTTAATGCCGATATTGAGGCTCAGGTTGTAGCGGCCTTGGCATGGGCAGACCAGCGTTGTTGAGCAAATATTGCCGGTGTGTGAAGCCATATTTTGAACCGCTTTGATATTTTGTAATAAAAAGGCCGTCTGAAAAGATTTCAGACGGCCTTTTTCCATGCTTAACGCTTGATTAAATTTCGATTTTATTCGGCGTAAAGGTTTGCCATTTGTTGCAGGCCGGGCAGTGCCAGAAGAAGACTTGGGATTTGAAGTGGCAGTTGCGGCAGCGGTACATGACACTTTTTTGCAGCTGGCGGCCGATAATGGAACGAATCATATCGGTATCGGCTTTCCACTCCGGATTCATACTGCTGAGTTTCAAACCAAGCAGGCGGTACACGCCGTTGAGGTCGGGTTTTTGGCGGACAAGTTCGACAGCGATTTGCGCCGCTTCAGTTTCGCCTTTGAGCAGCAGGGCTTTCTCGTAGATGACGTTGATCAGGTCAAGATCGGGAAAGGTTTGCATATAGCCGATAAGGCGGTTGAGGCCTTCTTCCTGTTTGCCTTGCGCGGCATAGGCTTCATAGAGTTTCTCGCCGACCATGCTCAAATAGGCGTGGTTTTGCTGCTCGATGGCGGAATACGCTTCCACGGCGGCAGGGAAGTTGCCCTGACGGTATTCGATGTCGCCGAGAATGATGTTGGCGCGCGTACATTTTTTGTTGGCTTCGAGTGCTTTGCCGATGTTGTAGCGGGCGGCGTCGAAGTTGGATTTAAATAGCGCGGCTTGGGCGATTTCGCAATAGAACTGGGCGATTTCAAACTGGTAGGTTTGTTCGTCATGACTTAAGAGCTGTGCCATTTCGATGGCTTTTTCCCAGTCGCGGTCTTGTTGGTAAATACTCAAAAGGTGTTGGCGGGCTTCGCGTGCCATATCGCCTTCCTGCAAGCCGAGGAAGATTTGTTCGGCACGGTCCACCAAGCCTGCGCTTTGGTAGTTTTGCGCCAATTCAAAAAGCACGCGTGCGCGTTTTTCGTTGACGGTGTCGGGCGAATCGAGCAGGGCGCGGTGCATATTGATGGCTTTGTCGTTTTCGCCGCGTTGGCGGTAGAGCTTGCCTAAGGTCAGGTTCAAATCGTATGACTGCGGCTGCTGGTCGATGACTTCTGCCAATTCGCGCGCGGCGCGGCCGCTGTTGCGGTCAACGAGGGCGTCAAGGCTTTTGTAAAAGCCGGCAGGTATGCTTTTGGCCTGTTTCAGGACGGTCTTCATATCGACGCGCGCGGCAAACCAGCCCATGGCGAAGAAAACGGGGAGGAGGACGATGGGCAGTAAGATGACCCACAATTCGTTGTCCATGGTATTCCTTTATTGATTGGTGGCGTTACGCTTTGGGAGCGGTCTCGGAAGCCGTTGCCGGTGTTTCGGTTTTGACCGGAGTCAGGTCTTTTTCGGAAAGGTGGGCGTATTTTTTCACTTCGGCACGCAGGCGGTTGTTTTCGCTGCGCAGGGTCAGAAGACGGCCGAAGAGGGCAAACATACCAAATACGATGCCGATAATAAAGGCGCCGAAAAGCACGACAATCAGCGGCAGATTGACGTTTTGGCCGGGTAGGTAGAAGAAGGATACGGTGTGGGTATTGGTGATGGCCAGCAGGAGGAAAACAAGAAGAATCAGGATTTTGATGATGGTATAGATGAGTTTCATGGGTTGCTCCGGGTGGGCCGCGGTTGGTGCAGGCCGTCTGAAAAATGGTATCAGTTTAAACGATTTGCCGGATTTCGGATAGGACGGCATGTTTCAGACGGCATGGGAAGAGTACCTTTAATGCTGACGGGTACTTGTCAAACCCATATTGAAAGGCGTATTGTTCAGTCTTTAGTTATTATCTTACAAATCAGAATAAGAAAGGCAATCATCATGAGCAGACCAGTCCCAGCCGTATTCGGCAGCGTTTTCCACGCTGAAATGCCCGTTATCGCTTATCGTGAAGGTAAATGGCAACCGGTAGAATGGCAATCTTCCAAAGACCTGACACTCGCCCCGGGCGCACACGCCCTGCATTACGGCAGCGAATGTTTTGAAGGTTTGAAGGCATTCCGTCAGGCAAACGGCAAAATCGTGATGTTCCGCCCGACCGCCAACATCGCGCGTATGCAGCAAAGCGCAGATATTCTGCACCTGCCGCGTCCTGAAACGGAAGCTTATTTGAATGCTTTGATCGAATTGGTCAAACGCTCCGCCGAGGAAATCCCTGACGCGCCTGCCGCTTTGTACCTGCGTCCGACTTTGATCGGTACCGACCCTGTGATCGGTAAAGCCGGTTCTCCTTCCGAAACAGCCTTGCTGTACATTTTGGCTTCTCCTGTCGGCGACTATTTCAAAGCCGGTTCGCCTGTTAAAATCTTGGTGGAAACCGAACATATTCGTTGCGCTCCGCACATGGGCCGCGTGAAATGTGGCGGCAACTACGCTTCCGCCATGCCTTGGGTATTGAAAGCCAAAGCAGAGCACGGGGCAAACCAAGTGCTGTTCTGTCCGAATGGCGACGTTCAGGAAACCGGCGCGTCTAACTTTATCCTGATTAACGGCGATGAAATCATTACCAAACCGTTGACCGACGAATTCTTGCACGGCGTTACCCGCGATTCCGTACTGACTGTTGCCAAAGATTTGGGCTACACCGTTACCGAGCGCAACTTTACTGTCGATGAGCTGAAAGCAGCTGTGGAAAATGGCGCAGAGGCGATTCTGACCGGTACGGCTGCGGTTATTTCTCCGGTAACTTCTTTTGTGATTGACGGCAAAGAAATCGAAGTGAAGAGCCAAGAGCGCGGTTATGCAATCCGTAAGGCAATTACGGACATTCAATACGGTTTGACAGAAGATAAACACGGCTGGTTGGTCGAAGTTTGTTAAGTAGAACGCAGTGAATATAAAAGGCCGTCTGAAATATTTTTTCAGACGGCCTTTTTTTATTGGTTTTTTGATGGGGAAAACGATAATAAAATGCTAAATTTTTTAAACAAACGGTAGTATTTTTAGATAATCGGTATATAATGCGCAGGCATGTTGTAAAAATACATATTGGAAATATCGAATTTTATTGATTTTTAGAAGAAGTTAAAAACAGTTATAGATATTTATTCTGTATATTTTGTAAATTTAGTTAAATGGGGAATGCTAAAAACATATCGTGTTAGAATTTCCCTCCTTTTTGGTTTCGCGGGATTCACTCTGTCAAGCCAAAAAGGAAAACGATGCAAGATAAAACCATTTTTATTTTGCTATAAAAATCAAAAATAACTTAACTTTGGATGAACTAATCAATTAAAAAGGGACTCTGATACATTTCCGTCAAAAATAACCGGACACATGGTACGCGGACAGATTGCCTATATAAAGTCATCCGAGGGTTCTGTCTGACACCATGACCGTTTCCAATCAGAAAACCGGCAGAAGGGGAAACGCTGCCGAGTTTCTCAAAGCGGCCAACTTCAGTTTGGCTTTTATACAGGCAATTACTGTTACGACAGAATCCGTCTTACCTCTTTAATCAATCGACTTTTTTGTCGCACGTTTGTGCGGTGGGAAAGGCGATATTCGATACAAGGAAATACGCTGATTATGTCACATAAACTTGCTCCTCTTGGCCGTACCCACATTCGTCACGGCTCATCCACACCTGAAGCAAATTCCAAATCATCTTCTCCTCTAAAAGAATGGATACACACCCACAATTGGGGGGATATGCCGTCGGTTTCTCCTGAGCTTAAGCAATTAAGCGGTAAAAATACGGTAACGAGAGAAGTAGTGCATGTGGCGGAGGCAGCAAGATTTGACAGTTCTTCATCATCTTCAGACGGCCTTGTGACCAAAATGCATGTTGCACGGGCCAGCGTTGCTTCTGTAAGCAGCGTTTCCAGTAAACATACCATTGCGCCTAAAGTAGCGAGCAAACACGTTGTTTCAAAAGAACCGGTAAACAAGTCGGTTAATCAATCAATGGAAAAAGTCCTGGCTGAAAGGCAAAAAGTTTACGAAGAAGCCAAAGCAAAAAAAATAGCCGAGGCTGCTGCAGCCAAAGCAAAAGCTGTCGAGCGCGCAAAAGAAGCGCATAAAGCGGCAGTCGAAAAAGCGGTTGCAGAGCGTAAAGCCAAACTCGAAGCCGCACGCAAAGAAAAAGAGGCGGAAGACAGAGTTGCCGAAGAAAAAGAAACCGTTGAGATTGTCCATAAAAAGAATCTGAAGGATTCAGACGGCCATGACAAAATAGCGGGCGTTTCTTCCGGTAAAAAAGCAATCAATAGCCACGACGGCCACCTCAGTTCAGGTAAAGCAAACAAAATTGACGACCATGCCGAAGGCAGGGAAGGTTTATCCGGAAAATACCGCGTGTATGAATCCAAAGAGTATGGCAATTACGTTCGTGTGAATGATTTTGGTGCCGATGCGCAGGGTAAAAAAGACAGCCTTCAGGCATTTAAGGCAGCTTTAGAGGCGGCGCACAAAGAAAAAGCAATGGTCTTCTTGGATGGTACTTACTATATTTCCAATCAGATTGTGATGGATAAAACCGTCTCCGGCGCGCGCGGCTTGTTTGGTTCGGGCATGGGCAAAACCAAAGTAACGTTTGATAAGGCGCAAACAGGCGAATTCAATCCGGACACCAACCATGACGATATCCGCGAATTTGCCGGTATCTTGATCGATGGGCAAAACAATAAAACCATTGCCGATTTGTCGGTTCAATATACCAACCCTGATTTTTACCGCAAAGGCTTAAGCTATTTTGGCAAGGTAAACGGTATTTTGGTCAACGATGCGGACAATACTTTAATCAGCAAAGTTGAGGTTTCCGGTGCCAACCGCGCTGGTGTGATGTTTACCTCGACCGCTTCTTTGGAAACGGAAAAAGGTCAAAAGCTGACCTTTAAAGAGCGCGTGCAAAGCGGCGAAATCGATGAAAAATACGAAGCGCTGCCTTTGGGTGAAAACAACCGTATTGTCGATTCGTATCTACACCACAACCGCGTTGCCGGTGCGCTGATCGGTTTCCAACAAAACTTTATCGGCGAGGGCAACCGTTTGGATTGGAACGGCCACGAAGCGGATGGCGGGACAGGCTACGGTATGGCTGTGGCTGCCGGCAGCTACAATTACGGCATCACATACCGTAAAAATACGACCGACCACAACTACCGCAAGGGTTTGGATGTGCATGATGGTACAGGTATTGTCATTGAAAACAATGTGTTAACGGGTGACCGGCTATATGGTATTGTTGCCTACAACCGCCAGTTTTCTATGGATAAAGTCAAAATTACCGGCAATACCATTATTCAAGATCCGAGCTTCCGTTTGAATGTTGATGATGACTTAGGCAAGTACTACCACATGTATTCAGGTATTCAGGTGCAAACCAATACCCAATACAGAGATTTGCACTCGGCTGACAAAGGCTATTTTGATATCAGCGATAATGTCATTAAAAATCTGACGGTTTATCAAAATAATATTCAGACCTACGCGATTGAGTTCCGTAACCATGAAAGCAAAATGGATTACACGCTCAATATGGCAAACAACAAGATCAGCGGCGAATCCACTAAATATCTGATTGCCGTCATCAACGATACCTACGACCGCGTTTTATCTAAAAACGGCATGGGCAGCGGTACCATTACCATCAGCGGCAATGATGCCGATATCGGCAAGATTATGAAAGGCGCGGTACCGGTTTATGTGGAAGAACACCATGGCAATGTCGCTATGCATGGTGCGGTAACGATTCACAACAACAAAATTTCCGTGCGTGAAGAATCTGCCGGCTACGTCGAATTTGCTTATTTAAAGAGCAATGCCAAAGAATACAATATCACCAATAACACATTGAAACTTGGCGGTGATTTGAATGATGCTTTGATAGACGTACACAGTACCAACCCTAAGGGTAAGGCATCTTTAAATGTGGCCAACAACAAAATCCTGACGGACATTAAAGGCAAGTTGTATGATTCATGGCTGCGCTTTGAAAATGACATCAACACGTATTCTGAAGGCAATAGCCATAACGGCGCGGCACTGAAAAAGGTGAATACGACCGGCAGTAAAGTGGCATTGAGCGATATTTTGTCAGAAGCCAACCATATTGTTGAAACGACTAAAGAGACTGTGTATCACCATACTCAGAACGTGTATACATCAGGAGTGGAAGAACATCATACAACGACAGGTATTTTGTAAGTTGTTGAAGTCGTAATCTTTATGTTTTAAATATCGATAAATAAAAAAAGGCCGTCTGAAAATTTTCAGACGGCCTTTTCATCTAACTCACATTATTTAGCCAGTTCGGCACGCAATTTGTGGGTTACGTTCATCATCACTTGGAGTTGTTCCAGAGTTTCTTTCCAGCCACGGGTTTTCAGGCCGCAGTCCGGGTTAACCCACAGACGTTCAACCGGTACAACCTCGATGGCTTTGCGCAACAGGTGCTCAACTTCAGCTTCAGTCGGTACGCGCGGGCTGTGGATGTCGTAAACGCCCGGGCCGATGTCGTTCGGGTATTTGAATTCGCCGAACGCGGTCAAGAGTTCCATGTCGGAACGTGAAGTTTCGATGGTGATCACGTCAGCATCCATAGCGGCGATGGCCGGCAAGATGTCGTTGAACTCAGAGTAGCACATATGAGTGTGGATTTGGGTGCTGTCTTCGCAACCGGTAGAGGACAAGCGGAAAGATTCGCCGGCCCAGTTCAGGTAAGCATCCCAATCGGCACGTTTCAAAGGCAGACCTTCGCGGATGGCAGGTTCGTCAATTTGGATGACTTTGATGCCGGCTTTTTCCAAATCCAATACTTCGTCGTTCAGAGCCAGTGCGATTTGTTTGCACACGGTAGAACGTGGAATGTCGTTGCGTACGAAAGACCATTGCAGAATGGTTACAGGGCCGGTCAACATACCTTTCATCGGACGTTTGGTCAGGCTTTGTGCGTAAGTAGACCAAGCCACGGTCATGGCTTCAGGACGGCTTACGTCACCGAAGATGATAGGTGGTTTCACGCAGCGTGAGCCGTAGCTTTGTACCCAGCCGTATTGAGTGAATGCAAAACCGCTCAACAATTCGCCGAAGTATTCGACCATGTCGTTACGCTCGGCTTCGCCGTGTACCAGTACGTCCAAGTCCAGTTTTTCTTGCTCTTCAACCACCAAGGCGATTTCTTTTTTCATCGCAGCTTCGTAATCAGCGGCAGACAGTTCGCCTTTTTTGAAGGCGGCGCGTGCTTGGCGGATTTCGGTGGTTTGCGGGAAAGAACCGATGTTGGTAGTCGGCAGCAGAGGCAGGTTCAACCATGCTTGTTGCGCTTTGATACGGTCGGCAAATGGAGATTTGCGTTGGTCTGCGTTGGCAGGCAAATCGGCCAGGCGTTTGGCAACGTCTGCACGGTGGATTTCGCTGCTGTTGGCGCGTGAGTCGGCGGCAGCTTGGCTAGCGGCGAGTTCTTCGGCAACAGAGTCACGACCTTCGTTCAATGCGGCTTTCAGAACGCGCAATTCTTGGGTTTTTTGCAGGGTGAATGCCAACCAAGAGTACAGATCAGGTTTGTTGGCTTTCAGTTTTTCTTCCACTGACAAGTCAAATGGGGTGTGCAGCAGAGAGCAAGAGCTGGAAATCCACAAACGGTCGCCCAGTTTGGCTTGCAGAGGCTCAACAGTTTCCAAAACTTTGTTCAGGTTGGCGCGCCAAATATTGCGGCCGTCGATAACGCCGGCAGACAGAACTTTGTCGTAGTCGGCAAATGCGTCCAGTTGCTCAGGAGCGCGTACCAAGTCGATGTGCAGGCCGTCAACAGGCAGGGATTTCAGCAAAGCAGCGTGTTCGGCAACGGAACCGAAGTAAGTGCTCAACAGGATTTTGGCGTTTACTTTGCTCAAAGTGGCGTAAACGTCTTTGTAGGCTTCCACCCATTCTTTAGGCAGGTCGACAGCCAAAGCAGGCTCGTCGATTTGAATCCATTCGGCACCGGCCTCAACCAAAGCGTTCAGGATTTCAACGTAAACAGGCAACAGTTTAGGCAACAGGCTCAGACGGTCGAATTCGACAGCGCCTTTTTCTTTACCTACCCACAGGAAAGTCAATGGGCCGACGATGGTCGGTTTGGCTTTCAGGCCCAAAGCTTGGGCTTCTTGCAGTTGTTGAACGTAGTGTTTGGCGTTGGCTTTGAATTCGGTATCGGCGTGGAATTCAGGCACTAAGTAGTGGTAGTTGGTGTCGAACCATTTGGTCATTTCGATAGCGAATTGGTCTTTGTTACCGCGGGCCAGTTGGAAGAATTGTTCCAAAGACAGGTTTTGGCTGTCGAAGCCGAAACGGGCAGGGATGGCACCGGTGGCAACTTGCAGGTCGAGGATGTGGTCGTAGAAAGTGAAATCGCCTACGGCAACGTAATCAGCGTTGGCAGCGGCTTGGTGTTTCCAGTTTTTCTCGCGCAAGTCTTTAGCAACAGCCAGCAATTCTTGCTCGCTGATTTCTTTGCGCCAGTATTTTTCTTGTGCGAATTTCAATTCGCGGAAGGCACCGACGCGCGGGAAGCCTGAAAAATGCAATGTTGTCATGTTAACTCTCCTAGTTGGAATTTTGAATCAGGCCGATATGGCCTGAATGTTCGATATTGTAAATCAGAATGGGGAGGCCGTCTGTTTTATTAACGCGGACGCACGCCCAAAATATGGCAGATGGCGTAAGTCAGTTCGCTGCGGTTGAGGGTGTAGAAGTGGAAGTCTTTGACACCTTCGCGCGAGAGGACTTTGACCATGTCGATGGCGATGCTGGCGGCAACAAGGTTGCGCGTGCCTTGGTCGTCATCCAAACCTTCGTACATTTTAGACAGCCAGCTTGGGATTTTGACGTTGGTCACTTGGGCCATTTTGGTCAATTGTTTGAAATTGGTTACGGGCAGGATGCCGGGAACGATTTCAACGTCAATGCCCATCATCACGCAACGGTCGCGGAAGCGCAGATAGCTTTCCACGTCGAAGAAGAATTGGGTAATAACGTTGTTTGCACCCGCATCGATTTTGCGTTTTAGATTGATTAAGTCGGCTTGTGCGGATTTGGCTTCCGGGTGCACCTCTGGATAGGCCGCTACGGAAATATCAAAGTCGGCAACGGAGCGCAACAGCTTGACCAAATCTTCGGCATAGAAAGGTTTTTTCTCGTAGCCGGGCGGCTCGTCGCCACGCAGGGCGACAATGCGGCGGATGCCGCTGTCCCAATAATCTTTGGCGATTTGGCGCAACTCGTCAGGGCTGGCGTCGATACCGGTCAGGTGGGGGGCGGCGTCAAGGCCGGTTTCTTGTTTGATGCGTTTAACGATACTGTGTGTGCGGTCGCGTTCGCCGGAGTTTGCGCCGTAGGTTACGGAAACGAATTTCGGATGCAAGGTTTGCAGGCGATGGATGGAATCCCACAGCATGGTTTCCATTTGTTCGTTTTTCGGCGGGAAAAATTCGAACGAAACATTGATGTCGCCTTTCAAATCAGAAAGGCTGTTGTTTAAAGCAGCGATTTCTCGAGCGTGATTCATGGTTATGCACCTTCTGCATATCTTTTATTTGTTGTCAGACTGCATAATAAATTTGAGGTTGGTATGAGTCAATTTCGAAATTTTCCGAAATTGTATGAATAGATTTAATAAAGACCTCAGGCCGTCTGAAAAACAGCCTGAGGTTTTATTTG
Source organism: Neisseria sp. P0024.S006 (assembly GCF_051956595.1). Classification (NCBI taxonomy): domain Bacteria; kingdom Pseudomonadati; phylum Pseudomonadota; class Betaproteobacteria; order Neisseriales; family Neisseriaceae; genus Neisseria; species Neisseria sp. P0024.S006. The sequence continues at coordinate 764,467 of NZ_JBQCXH010000001.1, read as the reverse complement.
ATGAAAAGGGAAAAGGTTATTCCGCTTCATCTATCCAGGCTTGTTGCACGGCTTCGAGAATGCGCTCGCCACAACGCGCCGGATCATCGTCAAATTCAGGCAGAGCCATAATCAAATCACGCAGTTGGGTAAAACGCACGGTTTTCGGGTCGATGCTGTCGCCGTGTAAATCGTAGAGTTCTTCGGCGATGCGTTGAGTATCTGTCCATTTCATGATGTGCTCCTTTATTGGGTTTCGACTATTGCCAATTATTTTAATCAAGAAGAAGTCGGACTGCCAGATTGTTTTACGGAAGATGGGCAGATAAATGATGGCGCTATTTTTTAACAAAATAGCATAGTTGCGTTAAAATACGGCAAGACACTTAAAACTCACGGCAATCTGCTGTTTTATACTTTCTATTCCGTTTTGAATGATTTGGTTTCCATGCAAAATTTACATTTCGCTATGCAACCAAATTTTTTGGAATGGCTCTTAAGACAATCCATCGCTTAAAAATAAAAGGAAAAAAGATGAATAACGCACTCAACGCCAAGCTGTCCAAACTGATTTACGCGCTCGCTTCCGATGATCCGGAATATCTGTCCAAAACAGGTGCATTCGACCGTTTGCTGTTGTTGGTTCGCGAATTTTATCGGATGCTGGACGAAACAGAAGGTTTGAAGCAGCTGGTGTTCCGTCTGTATTACGGCAAACACTATGGCTTGATTAAACTGGATGCTGCTTCACCCAATGACGATGCAGGCGCATTGAGGTTGAAACGTTGGATGGTTTATTCGCGCATCGCAGAGCGTATCGAAAATTGCGGCAAGCATTTGTCGGTCGTGCTTGAAGATGCGGTGTTGGAAAATGGCGTGGACAAATCGCGTTATATAGAGGAAGCCAATGCTATTATCGAGCGTTTCGGTTTGGCAAGGGATGAGGCTGCACTTTCAGCCATCGAGGCAGAGGAGGCGTTGAAGGCAGAGGCCGAACTGCCGACAGTCAACAAATCTCAGAACGCTGCTCCCCGTTATAACGGCAATCTACATCAAATCAGAATGCAAGAAAAAATTGAAAATTACTCCGCTACGCAGAAAGTGGCCTCCATGCAAATTTCGCGTATGCGTTTTATTTTTCCTCATATCAAATAGTTTGCCGCATAAGCAACAGGCCGTCTGAAAACCATGAATTTGTGGTTTCAGACGGCCTTTTTCATTAAGCCTTGTTTTAATGGTCTTCACGCGCGTGGTTGATGGTGTATTTGGGGATTTCTACGACCAAATCTTCATCGGCAACAACTGCCTGACAGCTCAAGCGTGAATCGGCTTCCAAACCCCATGCCTGGTCGAGCAGGTCTTCTTCCAGTTCACTCGGCTCTTCCAAGCTGTCAAAACCTTTGCGGATGATGACGTGACAGGTTGTGCAGGCGCAGGATTTTTCACAGGCGTGATCGACTTCGATATCGTGGTCGAGCAGTACGTCAAGGACGGTTTGACCTTCCGGTGCGTCTTCGATAACCGCGCCTTCGGGGCATAATGTCGCGTGTGGGAGTACGGTAATTTTTGGCATTTTTATTGTCTCGGTTGTTTAAGAGTGGTTGTGGTTAAAGTGGTTTCAGACGGCCTTGGGTATTCAATATTCAGGCCGTCTGAAAAATGGGTTTATAACATGATGCCTTTACTTTTTAAATTTTCCAGACATTCGTCCAAGTAAGCATCATCATGTTCAGCATAAATCGGCGAAGTAGCTGTTTCAGCCGCGTGCGAATGGTATGGGGCAATGGCTTTGCCGCGATATAGCGGGTCTTTCCATAAAACATCCGGTTTGTAACCACGCTTTTCCATCTCTTCCATAATCAACGCGTGATACAGGTAGAGTTTGTAGGGTGAGTGGATAAAAACGTAATTAACCGTCGCATGCGGCCTGCCCCAGCCCGCTCCGCGTAAAGCAGCGCATTCGCGGTGTTGCCCCAAAAGCTGGGCACGGGGGAGTAGGGGGATAAGGGTTTGGTGCCAGAGTCGCATAGAAGTAATCAGGTTGTTTGGGATATTAGATTTTCAGACGGCCTCTTTATCCAAGGCCGTCTGAAACCATTTGCCGTCAAATATTATCAACGCTTTGCCCTGTCAGCGCACGTTGGATGTTGCGGTTCATTCGTTTGGCGGCGAAGTTGTCGGTGCTGTGGCTGAGTTTGGCGACGGCGGCGCGGATGTCTTCGGCTTTGCCGTCTTTCAGACGGCCTTGTAAAGTGGCGATGTCTTGTTGAATCTGTTGCAATTCTTCGGCTTCCAATAAATCGCTGTCCAACTCAAGGGCGGCATTGACGGCGTCGGTCAGGCTTTCGGCTTCGACTACGGCTTCGGCGCGTGCGCGTGCAGCCATGTCTTCGGCAGCGTTGCTCATGCTGTCTTTGAGCATTTGGGTGATGGTGCTGTCGTCCAAGCCGTAGGAAGGTTTGACTTCGATTTGCGCCTGTACGCCGGTGCTTTGTTCTTGTGCGGAAACGGACAGCAAACCGTCGGCATCAACTTGGAAGGTAACGCGGATACGCGCTGCGCCTGCGGCCATGGGCGGAATGCCGCGCAGGGTAAATTTGGCCAGGCTGCGGCAGTCGGAAACAAGTTCGCGCTCGCCCTGTACGACGTGTATCGTCATGGCAGTTTGACCGTCTTTGAAAGTGGTGAAGTCCTGCGCGCGCGCGGTAGGAATGGTGGAGTTGCGCGGGATGATTTTCTCAGCAAGGCCGCCATAGGTTTCCAGGCCGAGTGATAAAGGTGTAACGTCAAGCAGCAGCCATTCGCCGTCGGTTTTGTTACCGGCAAGGACATTTGCCTGTATGGCGGCACCGAGTGCAACCACTTCGTCTGGGTTGAGGTTGTTCAACGGAGTTTGTCCAAAGAAGGTGGCGACCGCTTGTTGAACATGCAACATGCGGGTCGAACCGCCGACCATAATCACGCCTTTAATGTCGGCTTTGGTCACGCCTGCGTCTTTCAAAGCCTGTTTAACGGGTTCGATGGTTTTTTGTACCAAATTTTGGGTCAGATTGTGAAACTCTTGGCGGGTAATGACAGTATGGACTTTATGGCCGTCTGAAAGTGTGGTTTCGATGACGGCTTCGGTTTGGGTGGTCAGTTTTTCTTTGGCGGCACGGACAAGGGAAAGCAGAAGCTGACTGTCTTGTTCGTTGAGTTTGGAGAGGTCGTTTTGTTCCAGCAGGTGGCAGAATAAGCGATGGTCGAAGTCGTCGCCGCCCAATGCGCTGTTGCCGCCAGTGGCTTTGACTTCAAACAGCCCTTTGGTCAGTTGCAATACGGAGACGTCGAACGTACCGCCGCCCAAGTCGTAAACGACAAACGTGCCTTCCGAGGCATTGTCCAGCCCGTAGGCGATTGCGGCGGCGGTCGGCTCGTTGAGCAGGCGCAAGACATTCAAACCTGCCAAACGCGCGGCATCTTTGGTGGCTTGACGTTGGGCATCGTCGAAATAAGCGGGTACGGTAATGACGGCGCCGACCAAATCGCCGCCCAATGTTTCTTCTGCACGCGATTTGAGGGCTTTGAGGATTTCTGCCGATACTTCGATAGGCGTTTTCGCACCTTGACGGGTGTTTAATTCGACCACGCGCTCATTGGGGGTAAATTGATAGGGCAGGTATTGCGCGTCTTGTGTAAGGTCGGTAAGGGTGCGGCCGATCAGGCGTTTGGCGGAGCTGACCGTATTCAGAGGATCGGTTTTTTGTGCGAAAAGGGCATTTTTGCCGACTTCGACTCCGCCATCCAAATAACGGACAACCGAAGGCAGGGTGGTGCGGCCGTCTGAATCGGGCAGGCAGACTGCGCTGCCGCTGCGTACGGTAGCAACTAAGCTGTTGGTTGTGCCTAAATCAATGCCTACGGCGAGGCGGTGTTGATGGGGGGCGGCGGACATGCCGGGTTCGGAAATCTGCAAAAGAGCCATGATTGTGTGCCTTCTGATGCTGTATTTATTAGGATGGGGCAGATTTTAGCAGATTTTTGGCAGATAGTTGAGTGGTTTGCTAGGAAATAACCCTAAGGCCTAATGTTGTTTTTTAATTGAAAAGAAAGTGGATTTTGAATCCGGACTTGTATTTTTTAAGAAATGCGGATAAAATTCAGCCTCTTTGCCTTGCCTTTTACTTCGCATGGTGAAAGGCTGTTTTTAATCATCCATAAGGAGATAACATGCGTCATTACGAGATCGTGTTTATCGTTCATCCTGATCAAAGCGAGCAAGTGCCTGCTATGGTTGAGCGTTACAAAACCATGATTACTGAAGCCAACGGTAAAATCCACCGTTTGGAAGACTGGGGCCGTCGTCAATTGGCTTACCCAATCAACAAAATCCACAAAGCACACTATGTTTTGATGAATATCGAAACTACTCCTGAAGTGGTTGAAGAGTTGGAAACTGCTTTCCGCTTCAATGATGCCGTACTGCGTCACCTGACCATCAAAACAAAACACGCTGTAACTGAAGCTTCCCCAATGCTGGGCGGCGAAAAAGCAAAAAACTTGCTGAACGGTGCGGCTGAAGAAGTTGCAGCAGCCGAATAAGATTGAATAATCTGATTAAGCTTACCGCCCGTATCTTACAGGTTCAGCCTTTGAGATATACGCCGGCAGGAATTCCTGTTTTAGATATTGTGTTGCAACATGAATCTTGGCAGGAAGAAAACGGACAGAAATGTCTGGTCAAGTTTGAAATTTCCGCACGGATTTTAGGTAAGCAGGCTGAGGAATGGCAGTATCGGCAAGATGCCGTCATCGAGTCGGAAGGTTTTTTGGCGCAACGCAGCCAACGCTTCCCCAAGCCGGTACTACGCATACAGAACATTAAAGAATATAAAGGTTAAACGACAATGGCTCGTCAATCATTCAAACGTAGAAAATTCTGCCGCTTTACGGCTGAAAAAATCCAAGAAGTTGATTACAAACAAGTTGATTTGTTGAAAGACTTCATCTCTGAAAACGGCAAAATCATCCCTGCCCGCATTACTGGTACTAAAGCACACTACCAACGTCAGTTGGCTACTGCTGTGAAACGTGCCCGTTTCCTGGCTCTGTTGCCTTACACCGATCAACACAAATAATTTTGGAGTTTAAATCATGCAAATTATTCTGTTAGAAAAAATCGGCGGTCTGGGTAACTTGGGTGACATCGTTACTGTTAAAAACGGTTACGCACGCAACTTCCTGATCCCTGCCGGTAAAGCAAAACGTGCAACCGAAGCCAACATGAAAGAATTCGAAGCACGCCGCGCTGAATTGGAAGCCAAACAAGCTGAAATCTTGGCTGATGCTAAAGCCCGTCAAGAAAAACTGGAAGGCCAAACCATTACTGTTGCTCAAAAAGCCGGTGTTGATGGTCGTCTGTTCGGTTCTGTTACCAATGCTGACATCGCTGAAGCGATTGTTGCTGCCGGTATCCAAGCTGCTAAAGCAAACGTACGTCTGCCTAACGGTCCTTTGAAAGCTGTTGGCGAATACGAAGTTGAAGTGGCTCTGCACACTGACGCTGTTGCTAAAATTACCGTTGCTGTTGTTGCAGCCGCTGAGTAATTAATTCATTCAAGGCCGTCTGAAAATCAAGGGTTTCCTTGAATTTCAGACGGCCTTGTTTATCTGCTTGGGCCGAAGTAAGTAAATATCGATTTGTCTATATTTTTGGGTTTGTCTAGAAAAATAGAGCGGTTGATATGAAGAGATGATGTATATTGGCCGAATATTCATTCGTGTTCGGGTTTGTCGTATTATTTAGTAAAGAGATTATTTATGAATAAAATCAAAATCTTTGGGATAGGTCTGACTGCTTTGGCTTTAGCTTCATGCGGCACTCCGCAAAAGCCTGCTGTTGATACGGCAAAACCTGTCGAGCCTGTTTCCTCTGCAAAACGCCCTGTATTTGATGCAGCGGCTGAATCTGTTGCCAGCAGCGGTTTTAATGAGAACGTCAATGTTCAGCAGTTTATCCAATATGAAGTGAAAAACCGCCGTTTCAGTGCGGAAGAATTGCGTAACTTCTTCAATGGCGTGGTGTATAAAGGCAATATTATTACCATTATGTACCGCCCAAGCACTTCGCGTCCTTGGTATGAATTCCGCACCGGTAACTCCGGTGCAGTCAAATTTAACGGCGGCAGACAATTCTATGCGGCAAACCGTGCCGTAATTGATGATGTGGCACGCAAATACGGCGTACCTGCCGAATTGATCGTGGCGATTCTCGGTATTGAAACCAATTATGGCAAAAATACGGGCAGCTTCCGCGTTGCCGATGCTTTGAGTACATTAGCCTTTGATTATCCACGCCGTGCCGAATTTTTCCAAAACGAATTGAGCGAACTTTTGCTGATGGCAAAAGAAGAAAAAGAAAATATCTTTGACTTTAAAGGCAGCTATGCCGGCGCGATGGGCATGCCGCAATTTATGCCTTCCAGCTACCGTAAATGGGCGGTGGACTATGATGGTGACGGGCATCGCGATATTTGGAATAATGTCGGCGATGTGGCGGCTTCTGTCGCCAATTATATGAAACAACATGGCTGGCAGACCGGCGGTAAGATGGTTGTGCCGGTCAGTCTGACGATTACGCCGCACTTGCAGGCGATTATCGATGAGAAAACTGCTTTGACACGCACTGTCGCAGATTTCAAAGCCTTGGGTGTCGTGCCTCAAGCTGCTGTTGCCGATAATGAAAAAGCTGTGTTGTATGCTTTGGAAACCAGCCCGGGCGTATTTGAATACTATTTGGGCCTGAATAACTTCTACACCGTATGGCAATACAACCACAGCCGCATGTATGTAACAGCGGTACGCGATATTGCGAATGCAATCAATAACAATGGCCTGTAAGCCATAAGAAAACCACCCTTCGGGGTGGTTTTTAAATATCGAGAATTTGTAAAGGGGGTTAAGCCATCAGTCTGATTTTCATGGCGTAACGTTTTTTACTGTGCCCTGAAACAAATTGTCCGCCTCGGGCAGGGGATAAAAACGCATTGCCTTCTGCGGTTGGCTCTGCACAAGTATATTGGCCGTTTCGATCGCTCCAGAGTGCGTACACAGGCAGATTGTGGGTACGGATATCCAGTTTTAAGCCGTCAAATGCAACGTGTGCATCTTGGTCGGAGGAAACAAATTCGGTATGGGAGATATAGTCGGCATCGTATGGTGCGCCGTTGAAATCAAATTGTGTGCCAGCAGCGGTAAAGTAGGGGTGGAATCCTGGAGAAGTGCGGACGGGTGATTCGCCGTAATTGCAGACGGTTAGGATGGCGATGGCTTCATTTTCGTTAGGCAGGCTGTAATCGAGCAACCATTCGACGTGTTCATAGCCTTTTTCTGTGCTGATTAATTTCAAGCCGATATCTGATTCATTTTGATGGCGGATTTCCCAGTCTGATGTTCTGCCGAAACCATGTTGGGCCAGATGATTTTTGCTGTCAGGTCCGAATTGGGGTAAGCAGACGTGCATGCCGCCGCGTAATTTTGTGTCATCGCCGACTTGAACGCTGGTTTTCGGAAATAAGACTTCCCGTCCTTTTAGAATCAGGGAATCAATATATCCGCCCATTGTATTAACTTGCATAGTGGCTGATTGGTTGCGTAGTATGATTTCGGACATGATGTTTTAAACTTCAAATTACTTATCATTTGTGTAGCATTCTAACATTGCAATAACATGCTGTCGCCGTCGGCTGTATAGAAAATCCTTAATAAAAATCAAAAAAATGCTAGAATATATGCCATTTTCTGAGGTCGTCTGAAGAGCGGATCATTCTTTTCAGACGGCCTTCCGATTTATTTCCCGTAGAGAAACAACATGGCTTATCAAGTTCTTGCACGAAAATGGCGTCCGAAAACCTTTGCCGATTTGGTCGGTCAGGAACACGTCGTCAAAGCCCTGCGCAACGCGCTGGACGAAGGCCGTCTGCACCATGCGTATCTGCTGACAGGGACGCGAGGTGTGGGTAAGACTACGATTGCCAGGATTTTGGCCAAGAGCTTGAACTGCGAAAATGCCGTGCATGGCGAGCCGTGCGGTCAGTGTGAGAGCTGTACGCAAATCGACAGCGGTCGTTATGTGGATTTATTGGAAATCGACGCGGCATCAAATACCGGTATCGACAATATCCGCGAAGTGTTGGAAAACGCGCAATATGCGCCGACAGCGGGTAAATACAAAGTCTATATCATCGACGAAGTGCATATGCTTTCCAAAAGCGCGTTCAATGCCATGCTGAAGACTTTGGAAGAGCCGCCTGAACATGTCAAATTTATTTTAGCGACCACCGATCCGCACAAAGTCCCCATTACCGTATTGAGCCGCTGTTTGCAGTTTGTTTTGCGCAACATGACAACCCAGCAGGTTGCAGAGCATTTGGCACATGTTTTGGACCGTGAAAACGTTCCTTATCAGCCGCAGGCCTTGCAGCTTTTAGGGCGTGCCGCCGCCGGCTCGATGCGCGATGCGTTGAGCCTTTTGGATCAGGCGATTGCCATGGGTTCGGGTAAAGTGGCCGAACAAGATGTCCGCCAGATGATCGGAGCGGTCGATAAACAATACTTGTTTGAATTGCTTGAAGGAATCATCAATCAAAACGGTGAGGCCTTGCTGGAAAAAGCTCAGGAAATGTCCGCCAGAGCGATTGGTTTTGACAGCGCATTGGCAGAGTTGGCCATGCTGTTGCAGCGTTTGGCTTTGATTCAAACCATTCCTTCCGCCTTGGCAAATGACGACCCTGAACGTGAAACCTTGCTTCGTTTAAGTCAGGCCTTGAGTGGCGAGCAGATTCAGCTTTATTATCAATGTGCTATTCATGGCAAACAGGATTTGCCGCTGGCTCCGGACGAATATGCCGGTTTTGTCATGACGCTTTTGCGCATGCTTGCATTTGCGCCGTTGGCCGCTTCGGGTTGCGATACGCAAAGTCAGATTGAACACACGGATTTGCATTCCGACCATCAGAAAGCTGAGGCTGAAAAAAAGCCTTTTCAGCTGCCGAAATCTGAGCCGATAGCAGCATCGGCGGTTGAGAAAGAGGCTGTTCCGAGCAAACAAGATACCGTTGAAAGGCCGTCTGAAGAAACAGTTCAGCTTGTTCAGCAACAACAGGCGGATGTACCGCCTTGGGAGGAAATGCCGAGCCACGTATCGGCTGAGCCGCCTCAAATTCAAGCGACGCAGAAGCAAGAAACTGCGGAACCATTGCCTGTTGCAAAAGTTCAGACGCCCCCTGAGCCGGAAACATATCCGCACATGGATGAGGAAATTCCGCCTCCGTATTTTGATGAAGCATATGCATATGAAGATTCACACCGTGCTGATGTAATGGAAGTACCGCAGCCGGTTGCATCTGCTGAGTCTGAAGAAGAGGAGGGAGATGAAGAAGAGCTTCAGTTCGCTCCCTTGCCTGAGTTTAAAACAGAGAATTGGCATAGCATTATCGAACGCTTCGCCCGTAAATTAGGCGCGGCGCAGATGTTGGCGCAAAATGCGGCATGGACGAGTTATGATGCGGAAGCAGGTTTAATCATGCTGTCGTTGACGGATGAGGCCAAAGCCACTGCCAATAAAGAGCGCTTGGATAAAATCTGCCAGACGTTGAGCGAAGCCTATCATCTTAGTAGTTTAAGGTTGCAAACCGAGCCTTGGCAAGATGATAAAGGCTGGGAAACGCCGGTGATGCGCCGCAAACGTATTCAAGAAGAAGGGCGGCAGCAGGCGCAAGATTTGCTGGAAGCGGATACGACGGCGCAGAAAATCTTGCAAACCTTTGAGGCGCAATGGCTGCCGGATTCTTTAGAGTTGGCAGGACATTCTTAACATACTGATATACAAGGCCGTCTGAAAGGCAATAGCGTTTTCAGACGGCATGAGCGAAACCCATTTATTCAAACCCATAGGAGTAAAACATGTTTGGAAAAGCCGGATTAGGCGGCCTGATGAAACAGGCCCAACAAATGCAGGAAAACATGAAAAAGGCACAAGCCAAGCTGGCTGAAACCGAAGTTGAAGGTGAAGCAGGCAATGGTTTGGTGAAAGTCGTGATGACCTGTTCCCACGTTGTCCGCAAACTTGAAATCAGCCCTGATTTGATTCAAGAGGCTGCTGACGACAAAGAAATGCTGGAAGATTTGGTATTGGCCGCCATCAATGCCGCTTCTGAAAAAGCCGAAGAAACCACCAATAAAACCATGGGCGCATTCACCCAAGGCCTGCCAGCAGGCATGGGCGATTTCTTCCGCTAAACCCGCGCCGCAAAGCAAATAAAGGTCGTCTGAAACGCTGAAAAAGCAATTTTCAGACGGCCTTTGGATTATCTGTTTTGCAGATTGAAATCAACATATCGGCAGTTATGCCGCCGCAGGTATATTGAGTGCGCCATTGCATTCAAACCCGCTCAATCAATATTATTGGATTAACTTTAAACCAGTACGGCGTTGCCTCACCTTAGCTCAAAGAGAACGATTCTCTAAGGTGCTGAAGCACCAAGTGAATCGGTTCCGTACTATCTGTACTGTCTGCGGCTTCGTCGCCTTGTCCTGATTTAAATTTAATCCACTATAAAAACCAACCGACACACCAAATAAAATGCAACCGTCCCTTCTCATCCGCTCACTTCTTTTAAGCTGTATACTCGCAGCAGCAAGCGCAAACAGTCTTGCCGCTGAAACTGTCATTACTTCTCCGGATAAGCAGTTCAGCGTCAGAAAAATCTGCAACCATAAAACCCAAGAATGCTCTTTCTTTGCAGGCAAAAAAGCCATCGAAAAAAATCTCCCTGAAAACAGGATAAGCCATGAATGGCTTGGCAATACTTTCGCATTAAGAATCAGCTTCGGGTCGTATGATTCCTACACCACCTTCGCCGACCGCACCCACAAGCCCCATACGCTTTCCTCCGTCATTGCCGCCGACGGCAAAACGCAATGCGCAGTGACCGCAGATAATAAAGGCGTTTCTTTCTATTCGTTATTTCATGAAAAACCGGTCAAATTCATTGCCGCAAACGACAAAAAATTCGGCTTCACCCGAGATGTTGCCACGCTGGAATCCGTTGTCAAAGCAGAATTCAAAGGCAAGAAAGTCCACATGACGTATATGAACAAAGCCGAACGCAATGTCTCGGTCGTTTTGAACAATCCGTGTGTGAAATGATGTGTCAAGTTTAAGGCTGTCTGAAAAGACGCTGTCCATTTCAAAACGAAACAGCCCGAAACCTGACTGAAAAAGGTTTCGGGCTGTTTGCACTTGTTTGCCAGACGAAGCGGGTAGGGCGTAAGGTTGCCAGTTTGGCGGATAGAGACCTTGGCAAAGGTCTCATGAGGATTCATGGGCTTTCTTTGGGAAAGAACAAGCGTTCCTTATTGATGTAAAAAAGCCTGAACAGAAGTTCAGGCTTTTTAAATTTGGCTCCCCGACCTGGGCTCGAACCAGGGACCTGCGGATTAACAGTCCGTCGCTCTACCGACTGAGCTATCGGGGAATGGGGCGTATTATAATGGCTGGAAAAAATGTGTCAATCAATATTTTTAAGAAAATGGTGCAAAATATTTCAAATATTTGAATGTTAAAAATATTTTGTAATCAAGTTTCACATACTCCCCAGCCGTTTCAAACGGCCTTTAGTATTTGGCGTTAACCAATTTGCCGTTTTGGAATACTTGTTGCTGCATCACCGTGCCGTTGTAAGCGTAAGTGGTTAACGAGCCGTTGCTTGGCGTGGCACGGAACTGCATCAGCTGGTTACGGCTGAGGACATAGGGGTCCGTGCGTTTTTGGCTGTTGTCGCTGTAAAAGTCTTGGACGACATATTCGTTGTTGCGTTTGCTGATCAGTTGGCGATGAAAGCCGCCTTTGACTGCGCTGTTGCTGGGTGTGCCGTGTGCATCGAAATAGGTCACGATTTGTTCTTCTGAGATACGGATGCTGTCTGAATCTGTGCCTTTGGTGGTTTTGGTTTTATCCAAGCCGACAGGGATGTTGATGGATGTACCCAAGCCGACATGGCGGCCGATGCTGGTGCCGACGCCTAAGCCGACGGAAACGCCGGGTGTGCCGACTGTACATGCGCTGAGTGAAGCAGCCAAAAGGGCAGGTAAGAGAACTTTTTTCATAATGTGTATCCTTGTAATAAGAAATGTTTGTAATGTGGGAAGTATAGTATTTTTGCGGGGTGGCTGGTGTTAGTATTGGTAAAAGGGAGCAAGGCTGTCTGAAAAACAAGATAGAAACGGATATATCATTCTGGTGTAGAATGTGCCGAAATAATGATTTAATAAGAATGTGAATGAATAATGAAAACTTTGAAATTTACGAAGATGCACGGCTTGGGCAATGATTTTATGGTGGTTAATGCCATTGAACAGGACTTTGATCCGTTGACTGCGCCGCTTGCCCAATGGGCAGACCGCTATCGCGGCGTGGGTTTTGATCAGTTTTTGGTAGTGGAGAAGCCTTCTTCTGATGCGGTCGATTTTCGGTACCGCATTTTCAATGCCGATGGTCGGGAAGTAGAGCAGTGCGGTAATGGCGCGCGTTGTTTTGCGCGTTTTGTCGCGGATAAGGGTTTGACGGATAAAACGGAAATTTTAGTCGAAACGGCCAAAGGAATTATTGTGCCTAAGCTGTTGGATAACGGTTTGGTTACCGTCAATATGGGTAAACCGCGTTTCATGCCGTCTGAAATTCCGTTTGTGCCTGCACATGGTGAAAATGAAGATGCGTTGACACATATTGTCTTAGTCGGTTTGGAGTCTGTACCGGTAAGTTGCGTGAATATGGGTAATCCTCATGCGGTAATTTTGGTTGATAATGTTGAAACAGCACCGGTGGAGCATTGGGGCGGCGCTATTGAATCGCACGAGCAGTTTCCTGAACGGGTCAATGTCGGCTTTTTGCAGGTTGAAGATGAATTATCAGTCCGCCTGCGCGTGTTTGAACGCGGGGTGGGGGAAACTCAGGCTTGCGGCACTGGAGCGTGTGCGGCCGTGGTGGCAGGCGTGCGCAATGGCTTGCTGAAAGCGGGTGCGCCTGTGCGTGTTACTTTGCCTGGTGGCGAATTGTTTATCAGTTGGGAAGAGGGTGGCGATGTGCAAATGACTGGCCCTGCGGAAACCGTTTTTGAAGGCGAGTTGCAGTATTCATGATGGTTTCTTTGGATTTTTGGTTTGCCATTGCGTATGCTGCGGTATCGTTGGCATTTATTTTTCGCGCGCAGCGGTTTCAATGGCTTTGGGCTGCGGTGTTGTTGTGGCTGGGGATTTCGGCACTGGGCGCGCGCTTGTTGCCCGGAATGTGGGGCTTTACGCATACAGGCCCTTTGTTTATCCCTCATTTTTATCTGACAATCGCCAGTATTTTTTTCTTTATCGATGACTGCAGTAAAACGGAAGACAAAAAGTTTTGGTCGGCAGGCGAGTATGCCGGTTTGACCTTATTTGCGGTTTCCAATGTTGTCATGACTTTGGCTTTTGTTTTCTTGGCAGGCGTGGTTTATTTCATCTTGCCGCTGGCAGGCTCGGTTTTTGCATGGGTGGCCTTACTGAAAATTTATGCTTTGAAACCCATTTATTGGTTTGCATTGCAGGGCGTCCTGATGTTGGTGTTTTATCTGCACAGAGTGGTTGTTTGCAAGCAGCCTGCCTCTCTTTTCAGTATGCGGCAGATGTGGGCAGGCTGGATGGTTGCCGTCGTGATGCAGGCTGTGGTTGCCGTTGCATTGATTTTTGAGCGCAGTGGATATTGACCGCGCTTGAACCAAAAGTTATAAAGAAAGAAATTTTCGATATTGGTTTTTCAGACGGCCTGAGTTTAATATGCAGGCTGTATTACATCTAAATCAGGAGCAGGAAATGAAAATTGCAAATAATATTACCGAGCTGATCGGCAACACACCTCTGGTGAAACTGAACCGCCTGACCGAAGGTTTAAAAGCGCAAATCGCCGTTAAACTTGAATTCTTTAATCCGGGCAGCAGCGTGAAAGACCGTATTGCCGAATCTATGATTGAAGCGGCCGAGCAAGCCGGTAAAATCAATAAAGATACCGTTATCGTTGAGGCGACCAGCGGCAATACCGGTATCGGTTTGGCCATGGTGTGTGCGGCCCGGGGGTATAAATTGGCCATCACCATGCCTGAAAGCATGAGTAAAGAACGCAAAATGCTGCTGCGTGCGTTTGGTGCAGAATTGATTTTGACCCCAGCTGCCGAAGGCATGGCAGGTGCTATCGCCAAAGCCCAATCTTTGGTGGACGAGCATCCGGGCACTTATTTCATGCCGCGCCAATTTGATAACGAGGCCAATCCTGAAGTTCACCGTAAAACCACTGCCGAAGAAATTTGGCGCGATACAGACGGTAAAGTGGATATTTTCGTGGCTGGTGTGGGTACGGGCGGTACGATTACCGGCGTGGGCGAAGTGTTGAAAAAATACAAACCCGAAGTTCAAATCGTGGCTGTCGAGCCTGAAGCTTCCCCGGTATTGAGTGGTGGCGAAAAAGGCCCTCATCCGATTCAAGGTTTGGGTGCAGGCTTTATCCCCAGCGTTTTGAATACGACTGTTTACGACAGCATTTCCAAAGTACCTAACGAGGCAGCGTTTGAAACTGCACGCGCTATGGCCGAAAAAGAAGGCATTTTGGTGGGTATTTCTTCAGGTGCGGCAGTATGGAGCGCTTTGCAACTGGCCAAAAAACCTGAAAACGAAGGCAAGCTGATCGTTGTCTTGTTGCCGTCATATGGCGAGCGCTATCTTTCTACACCTCTGTTTGCCGATTTGGCATAATATAGGATTGTTGTTAAAAGGCCGTTTTCAGACGGCCTTTTTTGCGTATGGGCTTGAGATATCGTATGAAATCTGTTGTAATTCAGTAAATGAGCTTTGAATACCGTTATTCAAAAGTTGGTTTCTTCAACGAATCATGCTTATAATGCGCATTATGAAAAAATACATTCTTCCTATCCTTGCCGTAGCGGCACTTGCCGGTTGTGAATCGATTTATGTTCCAACATTGAAAGAAGTGCCAGTTCGACCAACCAATGTTAAAAAGCCTAAGGCTGATTCACAAGTTTCAGCTACCGGTTATCATTTGGCTCCTTCGCATTGGGCAGATGTTTCCAAGATTCATGATGAAGCACGTCGCTTGAGTACCCAAGTGAGCCAAGGTAGTCTGACCAAAGTTCAGGCTGCCCAATATTTGAACCGCTTCCGAATCCAACAAGTGGGACGCAACTCTGTCGATGACAGTATGTACGAAGTTTATCTGCGTTCTGCCGTTGACAGCCAACGTGGTGAAATTACTACCGAGCAATCCAAACAGTACATCCAAGGTGCTTTGCGCGGTTGGCAACAACGCTGGAAAAACATGGATACTAAGCCAAGCAATCCTGCGTTTACCAACTTCTTGATGGAAGTTATGGGTATGCAGCCTTTGAAATAAAAAAGTCATAAACCGAGAAGGCCGTCTGAATATTCAGACGGCCTTCTTTTTGCATTTTATATCGGTATTGTTGAACTCTATCTAATCAAGAGCCAAACAGCTTGTCAGCCGCTTGACGGGCTTTTTCTTTGATGTCTTCGGTCAGGTAGTTTTTCATTTGAGAATAAACCAACGCAATGACGGCAATGTCATCACTGAAGCCAAATGGAATCAGAAGATCGGGAATGCTGTCGATAGGGCTGAGGAAGTAAACCAGTGCGCCGACAATAATCATTTTGGCGCGTTTGGGTGTATGTTCGGATTCCCAGAGATAATAAAGCGCATAAAGCTGGCGGACGACAGGTTTGCCCAAGCGGCCGGCAAAACGTCCAAGTTTTTTCATGAAGCCGGATGTGTCTAAGTTTCGACGGCGGAAGGAGGGGATGTAGTCTTCCGGATCGGGTGTGTTTTGATGAGGGGAGTGTGCCATGATTGAGCTTCCTTTTTAAGGTATGGAAACATGGTGGGTGTTGCGTTGTATTTTAGTCTATTTGGGGGCGGATAAAATGCTTATGAATGTATAACTATGTAATAGTGATACCAATGCTGCAATAGTAATAAGTTAAGAAAGGCATATGCCTTTGTAAAAATGGCGTTTAAGAATGAGAATTTATCTTGCAGTTGATATGATTCTCAAGTCATGATGATGTTATCGTCAGTGTTGCGGCGGGCAGGGTGGCTTAATTGCAGGAAAGTCACAAAAAGACCAATCATACAAAAAAAAATTTAGAAATGATTATTTGATTTTATTGGTATTTTGGTAAAAACCATTGGAGTACTCATAAATTACACTGTTCAAAATGAGATAAAACAGGTAAATTATGGTTTATGTAGCTTATTGTAGTCTTGAGCTATAGGTTTTGAGCTGATAATAAATCATAGAGGAACTGACCATGTCCGCCAAATCACGCCCGGTATTTTTGGAAATTCCCAATATCCGATTGCCCATACCGGGGATTGTATCTATTCTTCACCGTATCAGCGGCGTCGGCTTGTTTTTGATGCTGCCTGTTCTTTTATACCTCTTCTCAGGAACATTGGATCGCGAATCGTCGTTTGAAGCATATCGTTCCGTTATTTCTAATCCGTTTGTGAAGTTGATCCTCATCGGTCTGCTGTGGGCGTATCTGCACCATTTCTTTGCCGGCATCCGCTTTCTGTTTTTGGATGCGCATAAAGGCTTGGAGCTGAATACCGCGCGCAATACCGCTAAAGCCGTATTTGCTTCTGCATTGGTTTTGACTGTCGTTTTGGGAGCTTTATTATGGTAGATCGTAAATTGACAGGTGCGCATTACGGTTTGCGCGATTGGGCAATGCAGCGTGCAACTGCGGTTATCATGTTGGTGTACACCGTAGTTCTTTTGGTTGTTTTGTTCACGTTGCCTAAAGAATATTCGGCATGGCAGGCATTTTTTGATCAAACTTGGGTGAAAGTGTTTACCCAAGTGAGCTTCTTGGCCGTATTTTTGCATGCGTGGGTAGGTATCCGTGATTTGTGGATGGACTACATTAAGCCTTTCGGCGTGCGTTTGTTTTTACAAGTCGCCACCATCGTTTGGTTGGTAGGTTGCTTGGTGTATTCAGTTAAAGTAATTTGGGGGTAAATATGAGTTTTCCTGTTCGTAAGTTTGATGCCGTGATTGTTGGCGGTGGTGGTGCAGGTTTACGCGCAGCCTTCCAATTGTCTAAATCTGGTTTGAATTGTGCTGTTTTGTCTAAAGTGTTCCCGACCCGTTCTCATACCGTGGCGGCTCAGGGCGGTATTTCTGCTTCATTGGGTAATGTGCAGGAAGACCGTTGGGATTGGCACATGTACGATACCGTGAAAGGTTCCGACTGGCTGGGCGACCAAGATGCGATTGAGTTTATGTGTCGCGCCGCGCCTGAGGCAGTGATTGAATTGGAACACATGGGTATGCCTTTTGACCGCGTAGAAAGCGGCAAAATTTACCAACGTCCTTTCGGCGGCCATACTGCCGAGCACGGTAAACGTGCGGTAGAACGTGCTTGCGCGGTTGCCGACCGTACCGGTCATGCGATGTTGCATACGTTGTACCAACAAAACGTCCGTGCCAATACACAATTCTTTGTGGAATGGACGGCGCAAGATTTGATTCGTGATGAAAACGGCGACGTCGTCGGTGTAACCGCCATGGAAATGGAAACCGGCGAAGTTTATATTTTCCACGCTAAAGCTGTGATGTTTGCTACCGGCGGTGGCGGCCGTATTTATGCGTCTTCTACCAATGCCTATATGAATACCGGCGATGGTTTGGGTATTTGTGCCCGTGCAGGTATTCCGTTGGAAGACATGGAATTCTGGCAATTCCACCCGACTGGTGTGGCCGGTGCGGGTGTGTTGATTACCGAGGGTGTGCGTGGTGAAGGCGGCATTTTGTTGAACGCCAACGGCGAACGCTTTATGGAACGTTATGCCCCGACCGTAAAAGACTTGGCTTCCCGTGACGTGGTTTCCCGTGCAATGGCAATGGAAATCTACGAAGGTCGTGGCTGTGGTAAAAACAAAGACCACGTATTGCTGAAAATCGACCATATCGGTGCAGAAAAAATTATGGAAAAACTGCCGGGCATCCGCGAGATTTCCATTCAGTTTGCCGGTATCGACCCGATTAAAGACCCGATTCCTGTCGTGCCGACTACCCACTACATGATGGGCGGTATTCCGACCAATTATCATGGCGAAGTTGTCGTTCCTCAAGGCGACGAATACGAAGTGCCTGTAAAAGGCCTGTATGCCGCAGGTGAGTGCGCCTGTGCTTCCGTACACGGTGCAAACCGCTTGGGTACCAACTCTTTGCTGGACTTGGTGGTATTTGGTAAAGCTGCCGGCGACAGCATGATTAAATTCATCAAAGAGCAAAGCGGTTGGAAACCTCTGCCTGCTAATGCCGGCGAATTGACCCGTCAACGTATCGAGCGTTTGGACAACCAAACCGGCGGTGAAAACGTTGATGCTTTGCGTCGTGAGCTGCAACGTTCTGTTCAGTTGCACGCCGGCGTGTTCCGTACCGATGAGATTCTGAGCAAAGGCGTTCGAGAAATCATGGCGATTGCCGAGCGTGTGAAACGTACTGAAATCAAAGATAAGAGCAAAGTGTGGAATACCGCGCGTATCGAAGCCTTGGAATTGGATAATCTGATTGAAGTAGCGAAAGCGACTTTGGTGTCCGCCGAAGCACGTAAAGAATCGCGCGGCGCGCACGCTTCAGACGACCATCCTGAGCGTGATGACGAAAACTGGATGAAACATACCCTGTATCATTCAGATACCAACACCTTGTCTTACAAACCGGTACATACCAAGCCTTTGAGCGTGGAATACATCAAACCGGCCAAACGCGTTTATTGATGAGTTTTCAGACGGCCTTTATCTTGGAGGCCGTCTGAAACCTAACCATACCCACATTGAACTGCCTGAATCCATAATACAAAATCATTGGGCAGTTTATGAGAAAAGGAACACTTCTCATGGAAAAAATGAGTTTTGAAATTTACCGTTACAACCCGGACGTTGATGCCAAACCTTATATGCAACGTTACGAGTTGGAATTGGAACCAACCGACGTTAAACTTTTGGACGCTTTGGTGCGCCTGAAAGCACAAGACGATACATTGTCTTTCCGCCGTTCTTGCCGCGAAGGTATTTGCGGTTCTGACGGTATGAACATCAACGGCAAAAACGGCTTGGCATGTCTGACTGATTTGCGTAGCCTGAAACAGCCGGTCAAAATCCGTCCTCTGCCGGGTCTGCCTGTTATCCGCGACCTGATTGTGGACATGACCCAATTCTTCAAACAATATCATTCCATCAAACCTTATGTTGTCAATGACAATCCGATTGATGCGGACAAAGAGCGGTTGCAAACTCAGGAAGAGCGTAAAGAGTTGGACGGTTTGTACGAATGTATTTTGTGTGCCTGCTGCTCGACTGCTTGCCCGTCATTCTGGTGGAATCCTGATAAATTCGTCGGTCCGTCTGGTTTGCTGAATGCTTACCGCTTCATTGCGGACAGCCGCGATACCATTACTAATGAACGTTTGGATAATTTGAACGACCCATACCGTTTGTTCCGCTGTCACACCATTATGAACTGCGTAGACGTATGTCCTAAACACTTGAATCCGACCCGAGCCATCGGTAAGATTAAAGAGATTATGTTGAAACGAGCCGTTTAAGAAATGATGGTTTTTGACGATATTGCCAAACGGAAAATCCGTTTTCAAACCCGCCGGGGATTATTGGAATTAGATTTAATCTTCGGTAGGTTCATGGAAAAAGAATTCGAGCACCTGAGTGATCAGGAATTGTCCGAATTTTCCGAAATCCTCGAATTTCAAGACCAAGAGTTGCTTGCCTTGATTAACGGACATTCGGCGACGGACAAGAAGCACCTGATTCCCATGCTTGAAAAAATCAGACAGGCATGATGTGTTATAGAGCTTGTTTGCGATACCGATCCGAACAAGCTCTTTCCATACGGAGGCCGTCTGAAAAAAAGACCATGCCGCTTAGACGGCAACGAAAGCCCCAACCTACAAAGGAGTTTAAGAATGTCTAAATCAGTCAAGCTCACCACCCCAAATCAAGAGACCTTGGAACTGCCAGTATTGGAAGCAAGTATCGGCCATGATGTGGTTGATATCCGTACTTTGACTAAAAATACAGGTCTGTTTTCCTTCGACCCCGGATTCGTATCAACCGCAAGTTGCGAATCCAAAATCACTTATATTGATGGCGATGAAGGTCTGTTGTATTACCGTGGTTATCCTATCGAGCAGCTGGCCGAAAAATCTGATTACTTGGAAGTTTGCTACCTGTTGATTTACGGCGAACTGCCTACCCCTGAACAGAAAAAAGAATTTGATGCCACAGTCAGCCGTCACACTATGGTACATGAACAGCTGACTTGGTTCTTCCGCGGGTTCCGTCGCGATGCGCATCCGATGGCGATGATGGTGGGTGTGGTTGGCGCGCTGTCTGCGTTCTATCAAGACAGCTTGGATATTACCAATCCTGAACACCGCAAAATCGCGATTTACCGCTTAATCTCCAAAATTCCGACCATTGCGGCAATGTGTTACCGTTATTCCAACGGTTTGCCGTTCAATTATCCCAAAAATAACCTTTCCTATGCTGAAAACTTCTTGCACATGATGTTTGCCACACCATGTGAAGAATATAAACCTAATCCAGTATTGGCCCGCGCGCTCGACCGCATCTTTATTTTGCATGCCGATCACGAGCAAAATGCGTCAACTTCAACCGTGCGTTTGGCCGGTTCTTCCGGTGCGAACCCGTTTGCCTGTATCGCAGCCGGTATCGCTTGCCTGTGGGGTGCTTCACACGGCGGTGCAAACGAAGCCGTGTTGAAAATGCTGGATGAAATCGGCGATGTTTCGAATGTAGCCGAATACATGGAAGGTGTGAAACAACGCAAATACCGCCTGATGGGCTTCGGTCACCGCGTATACCGCAATATGGACCCGCGCGCCAGCATCATGCGCGAAACCTGCTATGAAGTCTTGAAAGAGTTGGGTTTGGAAGACAGTCCGAAATTCAAACTGGCAATGGAATTGGAACAAATTGCACTGAAAGACCCATTCTTTGTCGAACGCAAACTGTATCCAAACGTCGATTTCTACTCCGGCATCGTTTTGTCCGCATTAGGTATTCCAACTGAAATGTTTACCGTTATCTTTGCGTTGTCCCGCAGTGTAGGCTGGATTTCACATTGGCATGAAATGATTAGCGATCCGACACTGAAAATCGGCCGCCCACGTCAACTGTATACCGGTGCGGAACGTCGTGATTATGTTCCGGTGGATAAGCGCTAATAGACAATATATTAATATATTGTTGAAAAGTCGTTTGAAAAAATCGAATTGTTGTTTTCAATAAGGTTGACCCGTAATTAATTAAGTTGATAACAGGTAATTTGATTTAAAATAGGGTAGAATAAAGTGTCATTTCAGACGGCCTGAATTCCGTTCGGAGAACACGGGATTCTACCCTTTGTTTATATTTTAAAGAAAAGAGCTCACGCCATGATGGACGAAAAACTCAATTTCTCTTATCTGTTTGGTTCTAATGCGCCATACATCGAGGAGTTGTATGAAAAGTTTCTGGAAAACCCGGAATCTGTCGATGAAAAATGGAAACAGTATTTTACAGATTTGAGTAAACAGCCGGGCGCAGTCGCTGTCGATGTTGCCCACACACCGATTCGTGAATCATTTGCCACTTTGGCTAAAAAGAAAATTGCATCTGCTGTTGCAGGCGGTGTGGATGAGGCAATGATGAAAAAGCAAGTCAGCGTTTTGCGACTGATTTCTGCCTATCGTATTCAAGGCGTGGGTGCGGCCCAACTTGATCCGCTCAAACGTATTCCCCCTCAAAACATCGAAGCACTCGACCCTAAATTCCACGGTCTGTCTGATGCCGACATGGCGCTTCAATTCAATATGGGCGAGGGCGACTTTTCCGGTCAAGGCAAATTGCCCCTTTCCCAAATCATCAGCAATCTAAAACAAACCTACTGCGGCCACATCGCATTGGAATATATCTATATTCCCAATACTGAAGAGCGTCGTTGGGTGCGCAATTATTTTGAAAGCGTATTGTCCACACCGCATTACAATGCCGATCAAAAACGCCGCATTTTGAAAGAAATGACTGCCGCCGAAACTTTGGAACGTTATCTGCATACCAAATATGTCGGTCAAAAACGTTTCGGTGTCGAAGGTGGTGAAAGCGCGATTGCCGGTTTGAACTACCTGATTCAAAACGCCGGTAAAGACGGCGTGGAAGAAGTCATCATCGGTATGGCACACCGTGGCCGTCTGAATGTTTTGGTTAACATCTTGGGCAAAAAACCGGCCGATCTGTTTGCCGAATTTGAAGGCCGTGCCGAAATCAAATTGCCTAGCGGCGACGTGAAATACCACATGGGCTTCAGCTCCGACATTGCTACGCCACACGGTCCAATGCACGTTTCTTTGGCATTTAACCCGTCACACTTGGAAATTGTGAACCCGGTAGTGGAAGGTTCTGCGCGCGCCAAACAAAAACGTTTGGGCGAAAACGGCCGCGACAAAGTTTTGCCGGTATTGATTCACGGTGACTCCGCATTTATCGGTTTGGGTGTTAACCAAGCAACATTCAACCTGTCTAAAACACGCGGTTATACCACTGGCGGTACTGTTCACATCGTGATCAACAACCAAATCGGCTTTACTACTTCCGATACCCGTGATACCCGTTCTACCGTACACTGTACCGATATTGCGAAAATGGTTTCCGCTCCGGTTATCCACGTGAACGGCGATGATCCGGAACGCGTTTGCTTTGCCATTCAAGCCGCTTTGGATTACCGCAAAAAATTCCATAAAGACATCGTGATCGACGTTGTCTGCTACCGTAAATGGGGCCACAACGAGGGCGATGATCCGACCTTGACCCAACCGATGATGTACAAAAAAGTATCGCAACACCCGGGTGCGCGTGCTTTGTACACCGAACAACTGATTGCCGAAGGCGTGGTCACCCAAGCTGAGGCTGACGGTTACATCCAAGCCTACCGTGATGCTTTGGACAAAGGCGAACATGTTGAACAAACAACTTTGAGCAACTTCCAACGCACACAAATCGACTGGAGCAAATACCAAGGCAAAGATTGGCGCGAAAAAATCGAAACCGGTTTGCCTGCTGCCGACATCGAGCGTCTTACCGAGAAATTCACCGCCGTACCGGAAGGCTTTGCCCTGCATCCGACTGCAAAACGTGTGATCGAAGCGCGTAAAGCCATGGCATCCGGCAAACAGCCTATCGACTGGGGTATGGCCGAAACCCTCGCATACGCAAGCCTGCTGACCAAAGGTCATGGTGTGCGTATCTCCGGTGAGGACTCCGGCCGCGGTACATTCTCACACCGTCATGCCGTTCTGCACGATCAAAAACGCGAAAAATGGGACGACGGTACTTATGTTCCTCTGCGCAACATGGGCGAAGGCTTGGGCGAGTTCCTGGTTATCGACTCTATCTTGAACGAAGAAGCCGTGATGGCGTTCGAGTACGGCTTTGCCTGCTCCGCTCCTGACAAGCTGACCATTTGGGAAGCGCAATTCGGTGACTTCGCCAACGGCGCACAAGTAACTATCGACCAATTCCTGTCTTCAGGCGAAACCAAATGGGGTCGTTTGTGCGGCCTGACTACCATCCTGCCGCACGGTTACGACGGTCAAGGCCCTGAGCACTCTTCTGCACGCGTAGAACGTTGGTTGCAACTGTGTTCTGAAAACAATATGCAAGTCATCATGCCGTCTGAAGCGTCGCAAATGTTCCACCTCTTGCAACGCCAAGTCTTGGGTTCATACCGCAAACCGCTGGTGATTTTCATGTCCAAACGCCTGTTGCGCTTCAAAGGTGCAATGAGCCCGTTGGAAAATTTCACCGAAGGTTCGACTTTCCGTCCGGTTATCGGCGATACTGCCGAACGCGCAAGCAACGACAGCGTGAAACGCGTAGTCTTGTGTGCCGGTCAGGTTTACTATGACTTGGAAGCTGGCCGTGTCGAGCGTAAACTGGAAGATGATGTTGCTATCGTCCGCGTTGAGCAGCTGTATCCGTTCCCATACGAAGAGGTTAAAGCTGAACTGGCGAAATATCCGAACGCAAAATCTGTGGTTTGGGCACAAGAAGAGCCGAAAAACCAAGGCGCGTTCTACCAAATCCGCCACCGCATCGAAGGCGTTATCAGCGAAGAGCAAAAACTGTCTTATGCCGGTCGTCCAAGCAGCGCATCGCCTGCAGTGGGCTACTCAAGCAAACACATTGCTCAATTGAAACAATTGGTTGAAGACGCTTTGGCGTTGTAAGCCTGGCGGCATTCCGTTTGAAATTGTTCAGGCGGAATGCCCATATGCAGAATTAAAAACACACAACAGGCCGTCTGAAAGGGCCATTGGAGACACAAAATGATTATTGATGTAAAAGTACCTATGCTGTCTGAAAGCGTATCTGAAGGCACGCTCTTGGAATGGAAGAAAAAAGTTGGCGAAGCAGTTGCCCGTGACGAAATCCTGATCGATATCGAAACTGACAAAGTGGTTTTGGAAGTACCTTCTCCACAAGCCGGCGTATTGGTTGAAATCGTAGCGCAAGACGGTGAAACCGTTGTTGCCGACCAAGTTTTGGCTCGTATCGATACAGCCGCTACCGCCACTGCTGAAGCACCTGCCGCCGCGCCTGCAGAAGCTGCCCCAGCAGCCGCTCCAGCTGCCGCACAAAACAACGCCGCTATGCCTGCCGCTGCCAAACTGGCTGCCGAGACCGGTGTTGACGTGAACGCATTGCAAGGCTCCGGCCGTGACGGTCGCGTCTTGAAAGAAGACGTACAAAATGCCGCTGCCAAACCTGCCGCAGCCGCTGCTCCTGCCGTTGCACTTCCTGCCGGCGCACGTCCTGAAGAACGCGTACCGATGAGTCGCCTGCGTGCCCGTGTTGCAGAACGCCTCTTGGCTTCTCAACAAGAAAACGCTATTCTGACTACATTCAACGAAGTCAACATGAAACCAATCATGGACTTGCGTGCGAAGTACAAAGAAAAATTCGAGAAAGAACACGGAGTAAAACTGGGCTTCATGTCCTTCTTCGTTAAAGCCGCTGTTGCCGCCCTGAAAAAATATCCGGTTGTGAATGCTTCTGTTGACGGCAAAGACATCGTGTACCACGGCTACTTCGACATCGGTATCGCGATTGGCAGCCCACGCGGTTTGGTTGTGCCTATCTTGCGCGATGCCGACCAAATGAGCATTGCCGACATCGAACAAGCAATTGTTGATTACGCGAAAAAAGCTAAAGACGGCAAAATCGCTATCGAAGATCTGACCGGCGGTACATTCAGTATTACCAACGGCGGTACTTTCGGTTCTATGATGTCCACCCCGATCATCAACCCGCCTCAATCTGCGATTTTGGGTATGCACGCCACTAAAGAGCGCGCTGTGGTTGAAAACGGCCAAGTTGTTGTCCGTCCAATGATGTATCTGGCTCTGTCTTACGACCACCGTATCATTGATGGCCGCGAAGCCGTATTGACTTTGGTAGCCATTAAAGACGCGTTGGAAGACCCAGCCCGCCTGTTGTTGGATCTGTAATCGTTTCAGACGGCCTTTTATTTATTAATGAAAAGGCCGTCTGAATTTTTATTTAGATGTAGCGTAATGTAGTATCGTGCTACAATAGGCTCAACGAACGATTGAGGCCGTCTGAAACATTTGATTCGAATGAATCGGCAGATATGGACTTTCAGACGGCCTTTTCTTAAAACCATCAAAACGCAGTCATTCAAAATAAAAAAGAAACAAAAAGTATCGTTTTTATTTTGAGATTCTGCCGAAAGCAAAGGATGACACGATGTCTCAATATGATGTAGTAGTGATTGGTGCAGGCCCGGGCGGATACGTTGCCGCCATCCGTGCCGCGCAACTGGGTTTCAAAACCGCTTGCGTCGATGCAGGCGTCAACAAAGCTGGCGATGCCCCTGCCTTGGGCGGTACTTGTTTGAACGTAGGCTGTATCCCTTCTAAAGCCCTGTTGCAATCCAGCGAACATTTCCACGCAGCGCAACACGAGTTTGCCGAACACGGTATCACTGTCGGCGACGTAAAATTCGACGCGGCCAAAATGATTGAGCGCAAAGATGCCATCGTGACCAAACTGACCGGCGGCGTGAAATTCCTGTTCCAAAAAAACAAAGTAACCAGCCTGTTCGGTACTGCTTCCTTTGCCGGTAAAAATGGCGATGCTTACCAAATCGAAGTCGATAACAAAGGTGAGAAAACCGTTATCGAAGCCAAACACGTCATCGTAGCGACCGGTTCCGTACCGCGTCCGCTGCCACAAGTCTCTATCGACAACGTAAACGTATTGGACAACGAAGGTGCATTAAACCTGATCGAAGTGCCCGCCAAACTCGGCGTGATTGGTTCCGGCGTGATTGGTTTGGAAATGGGTTCCGTATGGAACCGCGTGGGTGCAGAAGTTACCATTCTTGAAGCTGCGCCGACCTTCCTGGCTGCAGCAGACCAACAAATCGCCAAAGAAGCCTTCAAATACTTCACCAAAGAGCAAGGCTTGAGTATCGAATTGGGCGTGAAAATCGGCGACATCAAATCTGAAGGCAAAGGCGTTTCTGTTGCTTACGAAACTGCTGCCGGCGAAGCCAAAACCAAAGTATTCGACAAACTGATCGTTGCCATCGGCCGTATTCCAAACACCAAAGGCCTGAACGCCGAAGCCGTCGGCTTGGAAAAAGACGAACGCGGCTTTATCAAAGTGGACGGCGAATGCCGTACCAACCTGCCTAACGTATGGGCAATCGGCGACGTGGTCCGCGGCCCGATGTTGGCACACAAAGCCAGCGACGAAGGCGTTGCCGTTGCCGAGCGCATTGCCGGTCAAAAACCGCATATCGACTTCAACAACGTTCCGTTTGTTATTTACACCGACCCTGAAATCGCTTGGGTGGGTAAAACCGAAGAGCAACTCAAAGCCGAGGGCGTGGAGTACAAAAAAGGTACTTCAGGTTTCGGCGCAAATGGTCGCGCATTGGCCATGGGCAAAGCCAAAGGTACGGTTAAAGTATTGGCAGATGCCAAAACCGACCGCATCTTGGGCGTGCACATGATCGGCCCGGTTGTCAGCGAATTGGTTACCGAAGGCGTGACTGCGCTCGAATTCTTCGCCAGCAGCGAAGACATCGCCCGCATTATCCATGCCCACCCAACCTTGTCCGAAGTGGTTCACGAAGCTGCCTTGGCGGCCGACAAACGCGCTTTGCACGGTTGATAGACATTAAGGCCGTCTGAAACTTTTCAGACGGCCTTAAGGCCTTCGACAAATTGAATGTTTCGATAGCTTCGTTTTCTGATTTATAATTCCGTCAGACAAACACACAGCATTTACATTCATTATGAACAAAGAAATAGTCGGTATTTTCTTTATACCGGCGGGCATCATCAGCATGTGTATGGCCGCATTGTGGCAGATGTATGTGATGATGACCGAAACTTATACGCTCAACCGTTTCAAAGATAAAGAATTGGTTTGGCGCGTGGCATTGTTGTTTATCAGTTTCAGCCTTGCCGTTTATCTGCTCTGCCCGAATTCGCGTAAAAAAGGCATTGTCTTTTTTATTCTCGGAGGAGGTGGCGCAACCATGTATCTGCTGGCGCGGATGTGGTTGCCCTTCAGTAAATAGTAGGGCCGTCTGAAAATATGGGATTGGCCGCAGGGCGATTCCTAAAACCCACTCACCTTAAGGAGAAATCCATGAATTTACACGAGTATCAGGCTAAAGAACTGCTGGCTAGCTACGGTTTGCCCGTACAAGGCGGTATTTTGGCACACAACGGCGAAGAAGCCGCTGCAGCTTACGACAAATTGGGCGGCAAATTCGCTGTTGTCAAAGCACAAGTACACGCCGGCGGCCGCGGTAAAGCGGGCGGCGTAAAAGTCGTTAAAAGCCGCGAAGAAGCTAAAGAAGTGGCTGAAAGCCTGATTGGCACCAACTTGGTAACTTACCAAACCGATGCCAACGGCCAACCTGTCAACAGCGTTTTGGTTTGCGAAGACATGTATCCGGTTCAAACCGAGCTGTACTTGGGCGCAGTGGTTGACCGTTCTACCCGCCGCGTTACATTCATGGCTTCTACCGAAGGCGGCGTGGAAATCGAAAAAGTTGCTGCCGAAACTCCAGAAAAAATCTTCAAAGTAACCGTTGATCCGCTGGTCGGCCTGCAACCTTGCCAAGCTCGCGAAGTTGCCTTCCAACTGGGCTTGAAAGACAAACAAATCAACGAGTTCGTCAAACTGATGACCGGAGCGTACAAAGCGTTTGTCGAAAACGACTTCGCCCTGTTTGAAGTAAACCCATTGGCAGTTCGCGAAAACGGCGACTTGGCCTGTGTGGACGGCAAAATCGGCATCGACAGCAACGCGCTCTACCGTCTGCCGAAAATTGCCGCTTTGCGCGACAAATCTCAAGAAAACGAACGCGAGCTGAAAGCTTCCGAATTCGACCTGAACTATGTTGCCCTGGAAGGTAACATCGGCTGTATGGTGAACGGTGCCGGTTTGGCGATGGCCACTATGGACATCATCAAACTGAAAGGCGGCCAACCTGCCAACTTCTTGGACGTTGGCGGCGGCGCAACCAAAGACCGCGTGGTTGAAGCGTTCAAACTGATTCTGGAAGACAAATCCGTTAAAGGCGTATTGATCAACATCTTCGGCGGTATCGTACGTTGCGACATGATTGCGGAAGCCATCGTGGCAGCCGTTAAAGAAATCAACGTCAACGTGCCTGTCGTTGTTCGTTTGGAAGGTAACAACGCCGAACTCGGCGCGAAAATCCTGAACGAATCAGGTCTGAAACTGACTTCTGCAGACGGCCTGAATGACGCAGCCGAAAAAATTGTTGCAGCCGTAAACGCCTAAGGAGAAAAGAATGAGCGTATTGATTAATAAAGACACCAAAGTATTGGTTCAAGGTTTCACCGGTAAAAACGGTACTTTCCACTCCGAACAAGCTCTGGCTTACGGCACTAAAGTTGTCGGCGGCGTTACCCCGGGTAAAGGCGGTCAAACCCACCTGAACCTGCCTGTGTTCAACACCATGAAAGAAGCGGTTAAAGAAACCGGCGCGGACGCGTCTGTAATTTACGTTCCAGCTCCGTTTGTTTTGGATTCTATCGTTGAAGCAGTTGATTCAGGCGTAGGCTTGGTCGTTGTGATTACCGAAGGCGTGCCAACTCTGGACATGCTCAAAGCCAAACGTTACTTGGAAACCAACGGCAACGGTACCCGCTTGGTCGGCCCTAACTGCCCTGGCGTGATTACTCCGGGTGAGTGCAAAATCGGTATTATGCCGGGCCACATCCACACTCCGGGCCGCATCGGTATTATTTCCCGTTCCGGTACATTGACTTACGAAGCTGTAGCACAAACCACCAAACTGGGCTTGGGTCAATCAACCTGTATCGGTATCGGCGGCGACCCGATTCCTGGTATGAACCAAATCGACGCACTGAAACTCTTCCAAGAAGACCCAGATACCGACGCCATCATCATGATCGGTGAAATCGGCGGTACTGCGGAAGAAGAAGCAGCCGAATACATCCAATCCAACGTAACCAAACCTGTTGTAGGTTACATCGCTGGTGTTACCGCTCCTAAAGGCAAACGTATGGGCCACGCCGGTGCGATTATCTCCGGTGGTAAAGGTACTGCCGAAGAAAAATTCGCCGCTTTCGAAAAAGCCGGTATCGCTTACACCCGCAGCCCTGCCGAGTTGGGTACTACTATGCTGGAAGTGTTGAAAGCAAAAGGTTTGGCATAAGACTTAAGTCTTTAAGCTGAATTGAAAAGGCCGTCTGAAGTTTTCAGACGGCCTTTAATTTAAGGGATAAATGGCAGATAAGAATTTCTACAAATCAAACCAATATTGGTAAGGACAATGCCGAAAGGGCATATGGATAGAATCCCCTAATTATTAAACTGTTTTACTTCATCAGTTTTTGAACGATTTTCCCAGTTGTATTGTCCATTCGGTATTGGTTAATTGTACCGTTGACAATATATTCAGCGGCTTTTTCAATGACATCCAATCCGACATCAAACCATTCGTTTGGAATGTAACTTTTCCCGTCTTTTCCCATCAAACGGATATTCAGTTTTTGCGCAGCAAAGAAAGCGTGCAATAAACGCTCGAACGTATGCGGATTGATATTGCGACATTCAAAAGACAATACAGGGACAACTTTGCTTTCCAAGAAAGCAGTATCGTTTTCCGCATTAGCGATTCTGTTTTCCACCGTATCCGTCGTGAGGCCTATTTTATAGAGATTTTTATAGGCGGCAAGCTGCGGTTTGGGTTGAAGCAGTTTGACGATGTAAAGATGTCCAGTTACCAAATCCGGTTGATTATCGGCAGTCAAAATATCCGGCAGGGCTTCAGTATCGGCCAGCATGACTTTTTTACCGTTTTCATCTTTATAGACAGCGCGGGCGAGCGAACGGGTCAGGATGTTTGATTCCGTCCCGTTTTCATAAATAACGCGCAACCGTCTGTTTCCTCTTGTACTTTTTCTATCTTCTGTCTCCGCAAAATCAGCGACGTAACACAAAGCCCCGTGTAATAGGAACACATCGCCCGGCTGAAGGAAGGTTTCAGTTTTGAGGCGTTCAAAATGGGCTTTACCGTGTTTGAGCATGTGGTGGATTTGTTTGAACCAAGCTTCAAACCGCCAAAAGTCCGCACAGGGTTGCCGTACCGCATTGTCTTCGTCCGTATAGGGAGCACCATTTATCGTCTTCTGCTGTATGTGTTCTATCCTGAAAATATCCGTATTGCCCACGTCGAGCAGGTTTAAATCATCATTGTTGAAGATATCCTCCAGCGTAACCACATTTTCTGCTTTAGAGCGTTCCGTTTTTTCAGACGGCCTTAGCAGATTGAGCGTATCGTATTGTCGGAGGGTTTCACAATGCTGTTTGTTGTTCAGCAAGGCTTGCCATTTTCTGTCTAAAATTTTCTCATCCAAATTACCGTCTTTATTCGGTAAACGCCCATGCCGTCTGAAAAACGCTTCGACTTCGCCGAATGTTTGTAAAACCATTGCATCGGCATTGGCTTTGGCGGCAATCGGTTTGACATCGGCAAGCAGGCCTAAATCGTCATGATTGAAAATATCGTCCAAGCTGTTGATTTTAGAATCAATGCGCATACCTTTTAGCAACATATTCAGCCCCTTGCCATGCGTTCCGCTTTTTTGTTGCGGATATAGATTAAGGCCTCGCCCATGCGTTTTTCCAAGGGGTCGTCTGAATCTTTGTCAGGTATCCGATTGTTGGTGCGGACAAATTCATTGATACGCGGCCACAGCATAGCGGCCTCATCTTCCGTCATTTGGATGCGGTCAGCCTGTACATAATCCTGAATCGCTTTCAACAGCGGCGCGTCCACATTTTTGGACAAGACTTCATATGCGTCCCTGAAAGGATTGACTTCGCGGATTAAATCCACATTCAACCTATCCACATTGATAAATTTTTCGCCGACTTTGACAAAACGGTTGTCAGCAGTTTTGACTTCGCCTGTTTGCAGATTTTTGATTTTCGCATTGTCAGGCAAATCTCGTTCCCTGACGGTTTCTTCAACAGAATAACTCTGCCCGGCTTCTTGCAACTTAACCGTATCGACAAAAAAATCTCCCTGCCTGATATAGGTTTTTTCGCCTTCGATAAGCGCGTTATCGGGCAAATCCTTGCCGTCTTTGATACCGCCGCCCTGGGTTACTGCCATTTTAGTCAGCGTCCCTTGCACGATTTGGTCTTGCTCTTCTACCGACAGATCGGGATAACGGCAGGCAACAATTTTCGGCAGCGCAGTTTCATTGACGGCAGAAGCAGGCGTGTCTTCCTGAATATAGCGTTTGGCATTTTGCGTATCCTGTACCAACGCAGCGATAAGGTCGTCTGAATCCTTATTCAGAATATCGACGACTTTTTTAGAGGCAGGCAGCGTCGTATCGTCGATAATCACATCGCCCGGATTGGGCTGTTCCTCCGGCCTCATATCAGAGCGGCGGCGGAAAGTGATATTGGGCGCCAACACCTGCTCCATCAGCAGCGACAGCGTAATCGCCTTTAAAAGATTATTAACTGACACTTTGACATCTTCATCTGCCGCATCAGGCTGCGCAATCAGATTGGTAAATTGAGCATGGGTTTTCCCCTCGCAATCCCGGGTGGTGCGACCGATGATTTGGACGACTTCCGTCATCGAGCTGCGATAGCCTATGGTCAGTACATGTTCGCAATAAGGCCAGTCGAAACCCTCCTTCGCCATACCCAGCGCAACAATAATATCCATATCATCGCGCGATTTGATATTGCGTAAATATGCCTGGATTAAAGAACGGTCGGATGTTTTACGGTCGTCCACCAAGTCTGCCAGTTTCAGCAGCCTGCCGTCATGCGCTTTGACCGTGATGATGCCTGTTTCGCGGTCTTTTTTCACAAAATCGCCCAAGGTGCCGATGATGTGGTCGACTGCCGAATATTTATCGACCGCCGCTTCGCCCGAATTGACGTTGGGAATATGGATAATCGTCTTTTTCGACGGATCGAGCACTTCACCCAAAGCATTGAGATAGCGGCCTTGGTAGAAATGGTAGCCCAATCCCAAAGATTTCAAATATCGGTAGCCGTTGAGTTGTTCATAGTAGGTGTAGGTTACTTTTTCAAACTTGGCTTCATCTTCTTCGCTCAAAATCGGTACGGCATCGCCTCGGAAGTACGAGCCGGTCATGGCGATAATATGAGCCGAGGAGTTGCGCATGATTTCGTCCAAGACTGCGCCCAAACGATTGTTTTCTTCCGCCGACACATGATGGAACTCGTCAATCGCCACCAGCGTGTCATTAAATGCCCCGACATCTGCGAGTTTGTCGAAAGCAAAGCGGAAAGTCGCATGGGTGCAGACCAAAACTTGGTCATTGCCGCGCATAAAGCGGATAAAGGCATCCACTTTGCCTTGGTCTTTATCGTCGCCGCTGCCGGTGCAGAGATTGTTTTCCGGCTTGACGCGCCAATCGGCAAAAAAGCCGTGTTTCGCCAATTCGGTATCGGCAAACGAGCCGCCGATGGACATTTCGGGTACGGCGATAATCGCTTTTTTGATGCCTTGATGGGCCAGCTTGTCCAAAGCCAAAAACATCAGCGCGCGGGATTTGCCTGAGGCGGGCGGCGCTTTGAGCAGCAGATATTGCGCGTCGCGTTTGGCAAACGCTTTGGCCTGCATTTCGCGCATACCCATATTGTTTGGTTTGGTGCTGTTGCCGGTTTGTCCGTATTCGACGTGGAGCAGGGGGATAGTCAAGATATTTTCCTTTTAAAGACGGTAATGTCGGGGCAAAGATGCCGTTTTACGGCGTTTTTTGGCCGTTGACGGCTTTTTCGTATAAATCAAACAAAAATTCTACGCGCTCCATGCCGTCTGAAAAGGGTTTGGCGCGGTAGAGGCGGTCAACGGCGACATCAAGGCAGAGATGGGCTTCTTTAAGCGGCAGCGGCATTTTGTCGGGGTCGTAGAGCTGCGCGAGGGTTTGGTCGGGGTAGTCGGCGCGGATAAGCAGGATGTCTTCGGCAAGCGCGGCTATGTGAGATTTTTCAGCTTCGTCGGCTTCGGGCCAAGGAAAATTGTTGTACACAATCGTGCCGGAATAGCGATAACGGCTTTCCAGACGGCCTGCGACGGTACGCATCCAGTCGTTGTGCATGGCTGAAGTGAGGATGCCGAATTCGTAGAGGGTGGCATTGGGGATAGTTTGGTTTAGATTTGTGCTGATAGTTTCGCCATTTAAAAAACCAATAGGGACATATTTTCGGCGTTCGGAGGATACGCTGGGAACAAGGATGTAGTTCGCCGGATTGTTGGTGTCGCGGAACAAATGCGGTGTACCAACCAGTTTGAGGCGGTCTGAGTTTTTATCACCAGCGGCGCGGTAGGCTCGGTTGCGTTCTACTCTTTCTGCAACGAGGGGATGTTTTTCAGGCAGGCTGTCGAGGTCTTCTTGGGTCAGGTCAGTCAGCCAGAGACACCAGCGTTGTTTGCCGTTGAGGAATTCGTCGGAGCCGAGCAGTTTTTTAATCCATTTGGCAGACTGAGGCTCGCGGGCGATGAGGCTGTCTTTTTCTTCTGTGGTCAGGATGAGGTTGCCACCTTCAGTCGGCTGATTACCTCGAATAATTTTGGGAACGTCCCCTAGGGGCTGCTCACGGGCAGCAACCGCAAGATTGTTGCCTGTAATCAGGTAGGGGCTGATGTTGGCAACGCTTTGGCTGTGCCATTCTTTATCGAGAAGCTTGTAGAGCTTGGGCTGCGCGCTATTGGGGCTGAGGCCGTCTGAAAGATGCGTGGCTTCCAGGCCAATGATGACGACGTGGACGGCGGCTTTGTCTTTGGCATTGTTTGCCCACGGGAAGGTTTGGTAGGCAAAGGCGATGCGGTTGCCCAATGAGAAAATAGGGGGCCAGAGGGTGGCGACCTGGTCGCCTTGGCTGATGGAATTGGTGGCGACAAGGGCGAGCCTGGCGCGGCTGGCGCGGATATATTGCGCACCTTTCCAAAACCAACAGGCAACGTAATCCAAGACGCCGTATTTTTTCCAGCCGTCAAAAACCATATCCATATCTTCGTTTTGTTCCGCGTCGCGCGAATTTGAGCCGCCAAACGGGGGATTGCCGACGATATAGACTTCGTCTTCTGTACGGTTGCCGCGGGGGCAGAAGGCCTCCCAGTCTTCGCGCAGGCTGTTGGCGGCCTTAATGTTGCCGCCGCTTTTGAGGGGCAGGGTGGGCAGACTGTTGCCCAGCTCGTTTTCGTGGGCAAGGTTCATTTGGTGTTCGGCCAACCAAAGCGAGAGCATAGCGATTTCGTGGGCGAAGTCGTCCAGCTCGATGCCGTAAAATTGGTCGAGGCGGATTTGGCTGCTGAAGATGGCGTTGCTGTCGATGTCTTTGACGGCTTTGAAGATTTCGATTTCGAGGCGGCGCAGCTCTTTGTAGGCGATAATCAGGAAATTGCCGCTGCCGCAGGCAGGGTCGAAGATTTTGATGTTGCCCAGCCGCATGGAGAGGCTGTATAGGGCTTTCAGACGGCCTTCATTGCTGGGATAGCGTTTAAAGATGTCTTGAAACGCCGTCTGAAGCTCGTCAAGAAAGAGCGGCTTGATGGCCTTCATGATGTTGGGGACGGAGGTGTAGTGCTGCCCCAATCGGCTGCGCTGTTTCGGGTCTATCACGCTTTGAAACATGGAGCCGAAAATGTCGGGATTGATTTCGGACCAGTCGAGTTTGCCGCATTCGAGCAAAAGGCGGCGGGTGCGGGTATCGAAATCGGGGACAGGCTCGTCTGCTTGGAAAAGTCCGCCGTTGACATAGGGGAAACTTGCAAGATGGACGGGCAGGGCTTCGGAACGTTTTTCAGGGGGCGTGTCGAGGGTTTGGAAAAGTGCGGTCAGGACTTCGTCTGCATTTTCGCCGGTTTTGTGCGTATGGCTTTCGATGAGTTTGGTAAAGCTGTCTTTTGGGAAGATTTTGGTGTCTTCGGCAAAAAAGCAGAAGAGCAGGCGGGTCAGGAAGACATTGAGGGCATGGATGTCTTCGGATTTTTCAAGATAGTTGGTGCGGCGGATATGGTCGAAAAGGCGTCCCATTTTTTCGGCGGCTTTGGTGTCGGCGGGATTTTCTTCAAATCCGCTGCTTTTTTCCAAGCCTGCCAGGGGAAGGAAAAAGCCGTAGTTTTGCGCTAAATCGGTGTAGGCGCATTCGAGGTAGTCGTCGGCTTGGCTATCGTAGGCGGCGATGTTTTGAAAATCGGTTACGATAAAGAAGCGGATTTTGTTTTTGTCGGCGGAAGGTGATTGTTTCAGGGTTTGCAGGATGTCGTAAATGTCTGCCCCGGTGTCGGCAGGTTTGAAATAGAGTTTGCGGCTGAGGGCAATTTCGCCATGCAGGGGCATATCGGCAATGTTGGTGCCGGGGGTTTGGTTTTGCAGTTTGGTAATGGTGGCTTTCGGGGTATCGAACAGGCGCAGGAAGCCATAGATGAAGTTTGCTTTGTCTTCCGACTGCACGAGCTTGGCCAGCCCGTCAAAAAGTTTGGTAGGATTGACTGCCATGGTTGCGATACCTTTGTTAAGAAATTGTAATGATATGAAATTATATCTTTTTTTACCAAGAAAGAATATTGGAATAGGCTGTGTAAAAGGTATTTAATAGGCCGTCTGAAGTTTTCAGACGGCCTTTTTTAATTTCATTTGGTTGTTTTCATAATAAGCACTTAATTTTATTTAAATTAACGTTTATTTTAGAATAAACGGTTATAATTTATTAACAGATAAATATTCTGTAACCATATCAACCTATATCAAGGAGAAAGGCATGAAAAAACACGATTTTGAAGCACGTCGCGAGGCTTTGCTGAAAGACATCCGAGAAGTGATGGATGATGTGGAAGAGTTGTACCGCGATGGTGTGGAAGCCGGTTCGGAAGAGGGCGGCAAAGCCCGGGCCAAATTGGAAGAGAAATTGGCCGCGGCCAAAGAGCGTTTGAGCCGTTTTGAAGAAGAGGCCGGCGAACGTTTGCGCCATCATGCCGAGCGTGCGCGTGAGAAATACGAGCAGTTTGAAGAGGCGGCTCAGGAACGTTTTAAAGAAGGCAAAGAGCGTTTTGCCGAATTTGAAGCTGATGCGGGCGAGCGTTTGAAACGCGGTGCCAAACACGCTGATGAAGTGGTGCATGAAAAACCATACTATGCGATGGGTTTTGCCGCATTGGCCGGTTTGGTTGTCGGTGTGTTGTTGAACCGCCGTTAATGTGAATATGTTAAGGCCGTCTGAACAGGTGTGTATATGAAATCATGGATTTCATTGCGCCGTGCAGACGGCCTTAGCCTTATGTTTCCTGAGAAAAAGGATAATCGAGATGGGAATTCGCCAACGTTTTGAACATGGCAAGGCTTTGTTGAATCAGGGCGCGGATTTGCTGCTGCTGCGTTTGCAGGTATTGAGCTTGGATTTGACACGTCAGGCGGAGAATGTGTTCCGGTTGGCGGTTTGGCTGGTGTTGTCCGGCGCGCTGTTGATGGTGGGCTTGGTCGGTTTGCTGTTCGGCTTGAACCGCGTGCTGTCGGATGTGGCGGCGTTGTGGGTGTTTTTCGGCATTTTCTTCTTGAGCCTGCTGATTATTGCCGTATTGTTCCGCAAAGTATCGGCAGATTATCGGGAGCAGGGCAGTCGTGTGGCTGAGACCTTGCAGGATATTCGGACGGATATTGCGTATTTGCGCGGTGAGATAGACAAGGGTGCGGACGATGAAGCAACAGGAGTATGAAGAAGCGCGTGAGCTGCTGCTTTTGGAAGCCAAGCTGGTGCGGCTGCGGATTGAGGCGGAAAATTTGAAACTGCGTAAAGTGGAAGAACGGGAGGCGCGGCAGTCCGATCGTTTGATGATGTTGGCCGATGTGGCGTTTCAGTTGAGCCAAACGCGTTTGCTGTCTCAACGCGCTTTGTTTTCTACATCGCGCCGGCGGCATTGGATTTGGTTGGTATTGGCGGTCGTATTGGGCTTGTCGAGATAATCGGGAGCGGAGGGGTAGTCTAAACATTGTCTGCGGCGCTGTGTTGGATTGTGTGAGCCGCTTGTTGAGGACGCTGCGTTATTGTGTTGCCGAGATTTAAACTTTATCTATGTTGAGTATTTTTTACAAAAGACACCGGCCGTCTGAACATTTCAGACGGCCTCAATGTTTGGAGTTTCAGATATAATGGCGGCAATTTTGAGATTGTTAAATGAAGGATAAGTGATGAACCGTTTGTATCCCCACCCGATTATCGCCCGCGAGGGCTGGCCGATTATCGGCGGCGGTTTGGCTTTGAGCCTGCTGGTGTCGATGTGCTGCGGCTGGTGGTCTTTGCCGTTTTGGGTGTTTACCGTATTTGCCCTGCAGTTTTTCCGCGACCCTGCGCGTGAGATTCCGCAAAATCCTGAAGCGGTGTTGAGCCCGGTTGACGGCCGTATTGTGGTGGTCGAGCGCGCACGCGATCCGTATCGTGAT
This sequence comes from Neisseria sp. P0024.S006, assembly GCF_051956595.1. NCBI lineage: Bacteria > Pseudomonadati > Pseudomonadota > Betaproteobacteria > Neisseriales > Neisseriaceae > Neisseria > Neisseria sp. P0024.S006. The sequence goes on along the minus strand of NZ_JBQCXH010000001.1, from coordinate 726,271 downwards.
GTCGATGCTTTGAAAATCAGTATTTTTATGAACGTGTTCAACGTGCATTCGCAAAAATCGCCTGCCGATTGTACGGTAACGAAAGTGGTCTATAACAAAGGCAAATTCGTGAATGCGGATTTGGACAAAGCCAGCACGGAAAACGAACGTAACGCGGTGTTGGCGACTACGGCCTCTGGTCGTGAAATTACTTTTGTTCAAGTGGCCGGTTTGGTGGCGCGCCGTATTTTGTGCTACACCCAAGCCGGTGCGAAACTGTCCCGTGGCGAACGCTATGGCTTTATCCGCTTTGGTTCGCGCGTGGATATGTATCTGCCTGTCGATGCGCAGGCGCAAGTGGCGATTGGCGATAAAGTAACCGGCGTCAGCACTGTATTGGCACGTTTGCCGCTGAGTGCGCCGCAAACTGAATCTGAGCCTAAAACTGCAACTTCACAAGCCGCGCCTGCTTCTCAAGCAGCCCCGGTTGAAACAGTGGCAAACCCATCTACCGAACAGCAGCAAATCGAAGCGGCGGCGGCTAAGATTCAAGCGGCTGCGCAAGATGTGTTGAAAGATTAATGGCTGGTTTTAAAACTGGTTTAAAGTAAGAAAAAGGTTTTCAGACGGCCGTCTGAAAACCTTTTTTGTTTATCTATCTGATTTTAAAACTTCACGTTTACGCCGCCGGTAAAGCTGCGGCCCATTTGCGGCGTATCAGAGAGGAAGCTGCTGTGGGCGTAAACGGATTGGTTGAGCAGGTTGTCGGCTTTGACGTACCAATTCCACTCGCCATAGCGCGTATTGCGGCGGTAGTTTGCGCCGAGGTTGAGCATATGGTGTCCGGGCGTGCGCGTTTCGTAGCGGGCGAGTTTGTTTTGGGCGAACACGCGGTAGTAGTCCAAATTGGCATCGATGCGGTCGGTCAGCGCGGCTTTCAGGTGGACGCCGAGGCGAGCGGCCGGAACGCGGGGTGCGTTTTGGTCGTCCTGCGCGATGAAAGGACGGTTGCCGTAGGCATCTTCCCTGCCGGGCAGCGATGGCAGGTTTTTCAGACGACCTCTGACGTAGTCGCCGGAAAGTCCGATGCGGTAGCGCGGCGTGGGCTTGAAGTAGATTTCGCCTTCCGCGCCGTAGAAGTCGGCGCCGGATTGGTTGTAGCGCACGAGCTTCATTTCGCTGTCGTCTTCGATGGATTTGGGGCCACGTCCGTCGTTTAAGGTTTGGGCGTAGATGTAGTTGCCGAAGCGGTTGCGGTAGAGTGCCAGATTGTATTGCCAGCGGTCGCCTTCGTAGGCCAGCGCGAGTTCGATGTTGTTGGAACGCTCTTTGTTGAGGTGTTTGTTGCCGACTTCAAAGGTATTGGTGGCAACGTGTTTGCCGTGTGCGTACAGTTCTTGCGTTGACGGCAGGCGTTCCTGATGGGAGGCGGTCAGACTGAGTTTGTGATGTGGCGTGAAATACCAGTTGCCCGAAAGCGCGAACGAGCGGGCGGTTTGGCGGTGCGCGCCGAGGTCGGGCAGGGGCTGGTTGTAGTAGTTTTCCCGATCAATCAATGCTTTGTCGTATTGGATGGAGGCTTTTTGTTTTTCCACGCGTACGCCACCTTCAAGCGTGAAATTGTCCCAGTTTGCCTGTTCTACTCCGAAAAAGCTGTAATGGCGGACATTGTTGTCAATCAGCATCGGTTGTTGGACGGTTTCGGGAATGGCGGAAAGCGCGCTGGATTTTTGTCCCAAATATTGCACGCCCCAGCTGCCTTTCAGACGGCCTATGGGTTGGTGGCGCAACTCGATACGGGCGTTGTGTGTTTTGTTGTTGAAGAAGTTTTCTACTGCATCGCCTGCTTTTTCGTCGTGGTGGTAGTCGTTGCGGTTCAGGTGTACGCGCAGGGCTTCAAAACCGGGGAATGGCTGCTTCCATTCGGCGCGGAGTTCGTAGCGTTTGTTGCGCAGGTCTATCCACGGTTTGCCGTTGTGGGCATGGGCGTGTGCATTATCGTCGTCGTGGAAGCCGCAGCTCAAGCCCGGGTTGTCGTAATCGATGTCTTCTTCGGTCAGCAGGTGCGGATAAAGCTGCAAATAGCGTTTGTTAATCAAACTTTTCTGCCAGATGATGTCGGCGTGGCAGTCGTCGTAGAGATGGCTGTGGGCAGGCAGGCCGTAGCGGTCGCGACGGTCGCTGTACGCCACGCCGAGAAAACCTTTATCCCCAACCCAAGACAGGCCGATGCTGCCTGTTTTTGAATCGGCATGGCTGTCGGGCAGTCGTTTCAGACGGCCTTCTTCTTTTTGATAGCGCGGTACGGCGTAATCGCCTGATTTGCGGTACAAGTCTTCGGTATGCAGCACGAAGTTTTTGTCCAAGCCGATATTGATGCCTGCGGATGTCAGTTTTTCCAAATTGCCGCTGCTCAAACGCAATCCGGCTTCGCCCGATACGCCGTTTTCAGGCATTTTTTCGGGGATTTTGCCATCGGCAACATCGACCAAACCGGCCACATTGCCCGAGCTGTACAAGAGCGTAACCGGGCCGCGCAGGATTTCGACCTGTTGCGACAAGGCGCTGTCCACCATCAGGGCATGGTCTGGCGAGAAGTCCGCCATGTCACCCGTTTCGCCGTGATGGTTCAATACTTTAATCCGTCTGCCTGTTTGACCGCGAATGACGGGAGCGGACGCGCCGCCGCCGTATTGCGAAGCATGAATGCCCGGTACGCCGTCCAAAGCATCGCCCAAGTTGACGGCTTTTTGGCGCAAGGTATCACCGGAGATGATTTTGTCGGAGGCGGTCGAAGCGTGCAGCAGCCCCGACGTTGCACGCGGACGGCTTTTACCGACGACGGTAACCTCGTCCAAGTCAACCGACTGCTCGGTTTCATGCGCTTGGGAGAGGATGGGGGCGCTGATTAAAAGAATAGATAAAACAATGGGTTTGAGTGTGGTTTGTGTCATTTTAGTTTCTCATCATATTTCGAAAGACTGTTATTATATAACATTGCACCATTCATATGATAAGAATTTTGAGAAAAAAAGGCCGTCTGAAAACGAAGCGTGGTTTTCAGACGGCCTTTAGCTTGTATGCAGGTTTAAATGAAAACGGAACAATCTCTCTGCTGCCTGGTTTTATTAAGACAGAAAAATCACGGCAGATTATTTGTTTTCATTGAAGGTATTACTTGGTTTCGGCGGCTTTAGCGCCAGCGGTTTCTGCAATCAAATCCAAGAATACCAACGGCTTTTTGCCGATATTTTTGAGTGCATGGGACTGGCCGGGGCGGGCGATGGTAATGTCCCCTGCGCCGACTTGGGTCTGTTTGCCCGTGCTGTCAGTAAACAGGCCTTTGCCGGATACGATGATGTAAACGTCTTCATTGCCGGTATGTTTGTGTTGGCCGATGGAAGCGCCCGGCGGCAATGTGAGCCAGCCGATTTCTTTGAATGCGTCTTGGTCGGCGGTTTGATGGCGCGTGAAGGCAAAGCTGCCGAGCAACGGGCCTTGGCCTCCGGCTGCGTTTTCGCGGTTCCATTCTGCTAAGTCGGCTTTTTTGTACACTTGGATGCTGCGGTCGGTGGGGGTGGTTTGCTCGGCAGCTTGGGCGTTTAGAGATGTGCCGAGCAGAAAGGCGACAGATAATGCGGCAAATAGTGGTTTCATGGTGGTTCTCCGTTTGTCAGGTTGAGTCAGATATGCGGATTCCGTTTTCAGACGGCCTGCGGGGTTGAAACGATTAACCCCGCAGGCTTCCCCCAAGATTTATTTCACATTGCGCAGATAGTTCAACAATAAAGGAACAGGGCGGCCGGTCGCGCCTTTTTCACCGCCGGATTTCCATGCGGTACCTGCGATGTCGAGGTGTGCCCATGGATAGTCTTCGGTAAAGTAAGACAGGAATGTTGCGGCGGTAATCGTGCCTGCACCTGGCGTGCCGATGTTCGGAATGTCGGCAAAGTTGGATTTGAGTTGGTCTTTGTAAGTCTCAAAGAGCGGCAGTTGCCATGCTTTGTCGTCCACGTTGCGGGAAGCGGCCAGCAGGCTGTCGACCAAATCCTGATTGTTGCCCATCACGCCGCTGACGTCATGTCCCAAGGCGATGATGCACGCACCGGTCAGGGTGGCGACGTCGATGACGGCTTTAGGTTTGAATTGTTCGGCGTAAGTCAATGCGTCGCACAAAATCAGACGGCCTTCGGCATCGGTGTTCAACACTTCGATGGTCAAGCCTTTCATGCTTTTCACGACGTCGCCCGGTTTGTTGGCCGCGCCGGAAGGCATGTTTTCACAAGTGGCGACGATGGCGATGAGGTTGATCGGCAGTTGCAGTTTGACGGCGGCGCAGAAGGTGCTGATGACGGTTGCCGCGCCACACATGTCGAACTTCATTTCGTCCATGTTCAGGCCGGGTTTGAGGGAAATGCCGCCGGTGTCGAAGGTAATGCCTTTGCCGACCAATACCACAGGTGCGGCTTCTTTGTCGGCCGCTCCGAAATAGCTCAGTTCGACCAAATATGGGTCTTCGACGCTGCCTTTGGCGACAGACCAGAACGAACCCATGTTTTCTTTAATGTAGTCTTTTTCAATGATTTTGGCGTGTGCGCCCAGTTTTTCGGCTTCGGCTTTGGCAGTGCGTGCTAAAAATTCCGGCGTGCATTCGTTGGGCGCGGCATTACCCAAGTCACGGCAGAGGCTTTGTCCGTAAACTTGCGCTTCGGCGACGCGCAGGGCTTCTTTGACGGCGGCTTCGTGTGCGGTGTGGAACACGGCTTCTGTAAATTTGGCGGGCTTGGCTTCTTTTTTGTAGCGGTCGAAACGGTAGGCGGCGTTGCCGAACGCGATGGCAAAAGCTTCGGCAACGGCTGCTGCTTGCGCTTCTTCAAAGGCATGAACGTCCACATTGACCGTTTCTTGGTTTTGCGCCCATTTGGCGGCTTCGGCGGCGGCTTTGTTCAATGCGGCGCGGTCGGTTTTTTCGAGGCGGACGACGGCGACTGCCTGCAAACCGTTGTCCGTCGGGATTTTGGTGTCGGCGAAATTTTGACCTTCTTCAAGGGAAGCGAAGAGGGCGAGGGCAGTCGGGTTGCTCAGTTGCGATGCTTCGGCGCAGACAAATAATTGCGCACCTGCCTGTTGAGCCTGCAAAGTTTCGGCTTTTGTGCTAAATTTCACGTTTATTCTCCTGATTGGAACGGTTGTCGGTTATTCAGACGGCCTGTTGACCAACCGTCCGAACAGATGAAAATCATTGTACTCCATTTGTGTCATGCCGTCTGAAGCCTTATGAATAAATATGGGTTTCCCATAAACCGTAGACCACGCTCAATCTTATGATTTACCAAAGAAACTTTATTAAAGAACTTTCCTTTACCGCCGTCGGCATCTTTGTCGTCCTCTTGGCGGTATTGGTGTCCACGCAGGCCATTAATCTGCTTGGCCGTGCAGCCGACGGGCGTGTCGCCATCGATGCCGTGTTGGCCTTGGTCGGCTTCTGGGTCATCGGCATGACGCCGCTTTTGCTGGTGTTGACCGCATTTATCAGTACGTTGACCGTATTGACCCGTTACTGGCGAGACAGCGAAATGTCGGTTTGGCTCTCCTGCGGATTGGCATTGAAACAATGGATACGCCCGGTTATGCAGTTTGCCGTGCCGTTTGCCATTTTGATTGCCGTCATGCAGCTTTGGGTGATGCCGTGGGCAGAGTTGCGCAGCCGCGAATATGCCGAAATCCTCAAGCAGAAGCAGGAATTGTCTTTGGTGGAAGCCGGCGAGTTCAATAACTTGGGCAAGCGCAACGGCAGGGTTTATTTTGTCGAAACCTTCGATACCGAATCCGGCATCATGAAAAACCTGTTCCTGCGCGAACAGGACAAAAACGGCAACGACAACATCGTTTTTGCCAAAGAGGGCAATTTTTCGCTGACCGACAACAAACGCACGCTTGAATTGCGCGACGGCTACCGTTACAGCGGTACGCCCGGCAAAGCCGATTACAACCGCGTTTCTTTCCAACACCTCAGCCTGATTATCAGCACTACGCCCAAACTCATCGACCCTGTTTCACACCGCCGTACTATTCCGACCGCCCAACTGATTGGCAGCAGCAATCCCCAACACCAAGCGGAATTGATGTGGCGCATTTCGCTGACCGTCAGCGTTTTGTTGCTGTGCCTGCTTGCCGTGCCGCTTTCCTATTTCAATCCGCGCAGCGGCCATACCTACAATATCCTGATTGCCATCGGTTTGTTTTTGGTTTACCAAAACGGGCTGACCTTTCTGCGCAATGCCGTGGAAGACGGCAAAATCCATTTTTGGCTCGGACTGCTGCCCATGCACATCATCATGTTCGTGATTGCCGTTGTCCTGCTGCGCGTGCGCAGTATGCCCAGCCAACCTTTTTGGCAGGCGGTTGCCAAAAGTCTGACATTGAAAGGCGGAAAATGAACCTGATTTCACGTTACATCATCCGTCAAATGGCGGTTATGGCGGTTTACGCCCTTCTTGCCTTCCTCGCTTTGTACAGCTTTTTTGAAATCATCAACGAAGTCGGCGATCTTGGAAAAGGCAGCTATAACGGCGCAAAATTGGGGCAGTATGTTTTAATGCAGATGCCTGCGCGTGCATATGAATTGATGCCGCTTGCCGTTTTGATCGGCGGCCTGATTTCCCTCAGCCAACTGGCTTCCGGCAGCGAGCTGACCGTTATCAAAGCCAGCGGCATGAGCACCAAAAAGCTGCTGTTGATTCTGTCTCAGTTCGGACTGGTTTTCGCCATTGCCACCGTTGCGCTTGGCGAATGGGTTGCACCCACGCTGAGTCAAAAAGCCGAAAACATCAAAGCCGCCGCCATCAACGGCAAAATCAGTACCGGCAATACCGGCCTTTGGCTGAAAGAAAAAAACAGCATCATCAACGTGCGCGAAATGTTGCCCGACCATACGCTTTTGGGCATCAAAATTTGGCAGCGCAACGATAAAAACGAACTGACCCAAGCGGCAGAAGCCGAATCCGCCGTTTTGAATCCCGACGGCAGTTGGCAGCTGAAAAACATCCGCCGCAGCATATTGGGCGAAGATAAAGTCGAGGTTTCTACTGCCGCAGAGGAAAACTGGCCGATTTCCGTCAAGCGCAACCTGATGGACGTATTGCTCGTCAAGCCCGACCAAATGTCTGTCGGCGAATTGACTACCTACATCGACCATCTGGAAAAAAACAACCAAAATACCCAAGTCTATGCCATCGCATGGTGGCGCAAGCTGGTGTATCCCGTTGCCGCATGGGTGATGGCGCTTGTTGCCTTCGCATTTACCCCTCAAACCACGCGCCACGGCAATATGGGCTTGAAACTTTTCGGCGGTATCTGTCTCGGTTTGCTGTTCCACTTTGCCGGACGGCTCTTCGGTTTTACTAGCCAGTTGTACGGCGTGCCGCCGTTTTTGGCGGGTGCATTGCCGACGGTTTTGTTTGCACTGTTGGCGGTGTATCTGATACGCCGTCAGGAAAAAAGATAAGGCAAAATCAACTTCAGGCCGTCTGAAAGGCAATCTTCAGACGGCCTGAGTATTTTGTGTGCAAAAAACAAAATGCTAAAGTAAAATAATACCTTTCCAAACCAATATTGCTATTGAAAATGTCCCAAACCATCTGCTTGAATATGATTGTCAAAAACGAAGCGGCAATCATCGAAGAAACACTGGCCAACATCACCGACCACATCAAACTTGACTACTACGTCATCAGCGATACCGGCTCGACCGATGATACCGTCGGCGTGATCCGCCGCTTTTTCGATGCAAAGGGCGTCGCGGGCGAGATTCATCATGATGGTTGGCAAAATTTTGCATACAACCGCAATCAGGCTTTGAAACACGCAAAAGGTAAAACCGATTACGTGTTGATTTTTGATGCGGACGACCGCTTTGAAGGCAAATTGGAATTGCCCGAGCTGACCGCCGACCGTTACCGCCTCCGCATGAGAAATGCTACGGGCAGCGTGATTTATTACCGTCCGCTGTTGTTGCGCAATGACGGCACATTCTACTGGCGCGGCGTGTTGCACGAGTTTATCGAAACCGATAAACAAGATACCAGCGAAGCCACGCTTCATGGCGACTATATGGTCCTCAGCGGCCGTTTCGGCGCGCGCAGCAACATGGCGAACAAATACCTGCTTGATGCCGTTTCTTTGGAAAAAGCGTTTTACAGCCCCGAAGATGAAGACCTAAAACCGCGTTACGCCTTTTATGCGGCGCGTTCTTATTGGGACTCCGATATGCCCGAGCGCGCGAGCGAATGGTTTAAAAAACGCATCGAGTTGGGCGGTTGGGTCGAAGAAGTAACGGTTTCTTACCAACAGCTGGGCGAGTGCTACAAATTAATGGGCAAACGCGATGAAGCTTTGGCAACTTGGCTGGCAGGCTACGATTACAACCCGCGCCGTGCCGAGTGTCTCTACCTTGCGCAAACCATGCTGCGTCAGGAAGGGAAATACCGCATTTCCCATGCGATCGGCCTGATGGCGAAACGCATTCCGTTCCCGAACGACGATATTCTTTTTGTCCAAAACAATGTTTATCAGTTGGACATCGACTATGAATTGTCGGTTACCGCCTATGCGGCCGGCGATTTGCGCCAAGGCTATGAGTCTTGCCGCCACTTGCTCTTGCTGAATGTACGCGAGGCATTGACCACGGTGACCATGCAAAATATGTGGCTCTACCGCGAACATGCGCAAACCGAAACGCGCGAAGTGTTGGAGCAGCTGGTGGCCGTCATGCAGCCTTATGCCGCGCAGGGCGGACGTTTGGCGGAAGTGACCGAATATTTTGCCGATATTTTGAAAAACCGTTAATCAGGACTTTGACCCAGCCATAAGGCCGTCTGAAAGGAAATTTTTTGAGCAAGCGCAATCTGTTTTCCGTCGATAAATCTTTGGAAAAGCCCGAACGCGTCCTCTTGGTCGGCGTGATGCTGACGGCGGACTATTCCGGCGCAAACGAAACGCGCGAGCGCGGCTTTCAGACGGCCTTGGCCGAAGCGGCAGAATTGGTGGGCGCGGCCGGCGGCGATTTGGTTTCTATCGAAACTTCGCGTCGCGATAAACCGCATCCGGCTTTGTTTGTCGGTACGGGCAAGGCGGAAGAATTGGCGGCAGCAGTCAAGCAGCATGATGTCGGGTTGGTTGTGTTCAACCACGAACTCACGCCGACACAAGAGCGTAATCTGGAAAAAGAGCTTCAATGCCGCGTCCTCGACAGAGTGGGTTTGATTTTGGCGATTTTTGCCAAACGCGCCCAGTCGCAGGAAGGTAAGTTGCAGGTGGAGCTGGCCCAGCTGAACCACTTGAGCGGACGGCTGGTGCGCGGTTATGGACACCTGCAAAGTCAGAAGGGCGGCATCGGCTTGAAAGGGCCGGGCGAAACCCAGTTGGAAACCGACCGCCGTTTAATCGGACAAAAAATTACGGCATTGAAAAAACAGCTTACCGATGTCCGAAAACAACGTGCCACGCGCCGCAAATCACGCATGAGCGGCCGTCTGAAAACTTTTGCCATTGTCGGCTATACCAATGCCGGAAAATCCAGCCTGTTTAACCGTTTGACTAAAGCGGACGTATTGGCGAAAGACCAGTTGTTCGCCACTTTGGATACCACTGCGCGCAGGCTTTTCCTGTCGCATGAGGCGAGCGTGATTTTGACCGATACTGTCGGTTTCGTCCGCGATTTGCCGCACAAGCTGGTGTCGGCGTTTTCCGCTACTTTGGAAGAGACAGCGATGGCGGATGTGCTGCTGCACGTCGTTGATGCGTCCAATCCCGATTTTGAACGGCAGATGGATGATGTCAACGAAGTCTTGGAAGAAATCGGCGCGCATAAAATTCCGCAATTGGTGGTGTACAACAAAATCGATTTGCTGTCGTCGGGTATGCGTGAAGCAGGCATTTTGCGCGACAATTCCGGACAGGCTGTCGGCGTGAATATTTCCGTTGCCGAAAGTTTGGGTCTGGACGGTTTGCGCGAAGCGATGATTGAATTGGCCGTACAGCCAAATGCTTGATGTTTAAATGAAACAAGGCCGTCTGAATCTTCAGACGGCCTTACCGTAAAATTCTAAATCTGAGGATTATGCCGACAGAGGGCTTTTCTTTTTGAACACGCTTTCGTAAAGCATCCAAGCGGCGAGGCTCAGGTATACGGTGCTGGACAAAATGCCGATAACGGCAAAAATAGGCATAAGGCGATCAATCATGGTGAGGTTTCCCAATAAGTTAGTTTTATAAGTAAATGTGTGTTTTTTTGATTTCCGTCTTCGCGGAATGCCTAAAGTATGCTGCTTAAATGGATTGAGGTCAACAAAGAATGTATCGGGATTTTTAAAAAAGTTCCATTTTTACATTAAAATAATCGGAAGTTTTTAAAGACAAACGGTATTTATATATTACCGTTCATCGTTTGATAAACGGTCAATACTTTGTTTTCCATATTTTTTATAAAGTCCGACAGCCTGTTAATTCAAAATTGAATGAAAAGAGGCGGAAAAATGCTTTTTGCTAAAATGTAACACCCTGGGACGGTTGTTTCAGGCCGTCTGAAAAATAAATCGAACACATGATGACATCTCCCACACATCCCCAAAAAAACTGTTTCCATTGCGGACTTGAAGTCCCTGAACATCTGCATCTGACGGTTCGTTTTGAAGACGAAGAACACGAAACCTGCTGCGCAGGCTGTCAAGCGGTGGCGCAGAGCATTATTGATGCCGGTTTGGGTAATTATTACAAACAGCGTACCGCCGACGCAGAAAAATCCGAATTGCCGCCGCCGGAAGTGTTGTCGCAATTAAAGCTGTACGATTTGCCCGAAGTGCAGGCAGATTTTGTCGAGGTCGGCGTAGGGGATGAACGCGAGGCGGTATTGATGCTGGGCGGCATTACCTGCGCCGCGTGTGTGTGGCTGATTGAGCAGCAGTTGCTGCGCATGAAGGGCGTAGTGCGCGTGGATTTGAATTACAGCACACACCGCTGCCGCGTGGTGTGGGACAGCGCCCACATCGAATTGTCGGATATTTTGCTGAAAATCCGCCAAACCGGTTATACCGCCGCGCCTTATGATGCGCAAAAAATCGAAGCGCAGGCGCAGAAAGAGCGCAAGCAGTTTATCGTCAGATTGGCCGTGGCCGGTCTGGGCATGATGCAGACGATGATGTTTGCCCTGCCGACTTATTTTTACGGCGGCGACATCGAGCCGCTTTATTTGGAAATCCTGCATTGGGGCGGCTTTTTGATGGTGTTGCCCGTTGTGTTTTACAGCGCGTTGCCGTTTTACCGCGGCGCATGGCGCGACTGGAAAAACCGCCGTGTCGGCATGGATACGCCGATTGCCATTGCCATTGTGATGACCTTTATCGCGGGTATTTACAGCCTGGTCACCAACGCAGGGCAGGGCATGTATTTTGAATCCATCGCCATGCTGTTGTTTTTCCTGTTGGGTGGGCGTTTTATGGAACAGATTGCCCGACGCAAAGCAGGCGATGCGGCGGAGCGGTTGGTCAAACTGGTTCCGGCATTCTGCCACCGTTTGCCGTCTTATCCGGAAAGCGAAGCCATCGAGGAAGCAGCAGTTGTTCGCCTCAATATCGGCGATACGATTGTTGTGAAGCCCGGCGAAGTCATTCCGGTGGACGGTACGGTTTTGTCCGGCGAGAGCGAAGTCAACGAAGCCATGTTGACCGGCGAAAGCCTGCCCATCGTGAAAAGGCCGTCTGAAAAAGTAACCGCCGGCACGCTCAACACCAGCAGCCCTTTAATCATCCGCACCGACCATACCGGCGGCAACACGCGCCTGTCCCATATCGTCAAACTGCTCGACCGTGCGCTGGCGCAAAAACCGCGTGCCGCCGAGTTGGCCGAAAAATACGCGTCCAGTTTTGTGTTTGGCGAACTCTTGCTTGCGGTTCCCGTTTTTATCGGCTGGGCTTGGTATGCAGACGCTCATACTGCCTTGTGGATTACCGTCGCCCTGCTGGTCATTACCTGCCCGTGTGCCTTGTCGCTTGCCACTCCGACCGCGCTGGCCGCTTCGACCGGTGCGCTGGCCAAAGACGGCATTCTCATCAGCGGCAAACAAAGCCTGGAAACGCTTGCCCAAATTGACGATGTCGTGTTCGACAAAACCGGTACGCTGACCAAAGGGCAGCTTTCCGTCAGCCGGATGTTGTCCGCAGGCCGTCTGAACGAAGCCCAAGCCCTTGCCGTTGCCCAAGCATTGGAGCAGCAATCCGAACACCCCATCGCCCGTGCCATTTTAAACCATACGCTTTCAGACGGCCCTGTATCCGCGTTTGATGTGAAAGTGCAGCAACGGGTCAACCGTATCGGACACGGTGTCAGCGCGCAAATCGAATTGGATGGCGAAACCCAAGTGTGGGCTTTGGGCAAAGCGGCGTTTGTTGCGGAAATTGCCGGAAATCTGCCTGAAACATTTGCCCATATCGACCACACGGGCGGCATTATTTTCTTGGGCAATCAAAGCGGTTTTCAGACGGCCTTTTTACTGGAAGACCAAATCAAAGACAGCGCCGCTGAAATGCTGCAAAACCTGAAGCAACACGGCATCCGTCTGCACCTTTTAAGCGGCGACCGACAGGCTGCCGTCGCCCAAGTTGCGAAAGAGCTGGGCTTGGATGCCTATCGTGCCGAAGCCACGCCGGAAGACAAGCTGGCTTATGTGGAAAATCTGCAAAAACAAGGACGTAAAGTCATGATGATCGGCGACGGTATCAACGATGCCCCCGTCCTTGCCCAAGCCGACGTGTCGGCCGCCGTGGCCACAAGTGCCGATGTGGCGCGCGATGGTGCCGATGTGGTTTTGCTCAATGACGATTTGAACGTTTTGCCCGTGATGATGGAACAGGCACGCCGTACCCATCAAATCATCCGCCAAAACCTGACTTGGGCGAGCGCATACAATCTGGTTGCCGTTCCGCTGGCCGTGTTTGGTTATGTGACCCCGTGGATCGCCGCGCTCGGCATGAGTTTCAGCTCGCTGCTGGTGTTGGGCAATGCCTTGAGATTGTTGAAAACCAAAAAGGCCGTCTGAAAACGGCAGATCCATTGCCTAAACGAAAGAATACGCCATGCCTAAAGCCACTTTTTATACACACGTCGCCCGACCGGCCGCCTTTGCCTACCGCCTGATTGCGCGCGCCATACGCGATGGCGGGCAGATTTTGGTGTGGTCGGATTCTGCTGCGGCAGTGCAGCAACTAGACGTTGATTTGTGGCAGCAGATTCCCGAAAGCTTTATTCCGCATGAGGTATGGCTGCCTACCGACCCCATGCCGTCTGAAACGCCGGTATTGCTTGCATTTGGAAATGCATTGCCGAATATTCCGCAGGATTGCACGGTTTTAAACCTGTCTGCCGATTTCTGGAGCCAAGCCCCGGCCATTCCAAACCGTATCCTTGAAATTGTGGGAAATAGCTTAGAAGATTTGGTCGAAGCCCGAGACCGTTTCCGAGCTTATCGTCAGAGCGGATTTGAGATTGAGCATTTTTCGAGAGAAGGGAAGGATTGAGGATTAAAACAGCAAAGTTTTAATCAAAAGGCCGTCTGAAACAATAAAGTTTCAGACGGCCTTTTAACAGGCTGGAATTAGTTGCCCAAGTCGAATGCTTTATGCAGAACGCGGGTGGCCAGTTCCATGTATTTTTCGTCAATCAGGACGGATACTTTGATTTCGGAAGTTGAAATCATTTGGATGTTGATGCCTTCTTCTGCGAGGGTGCGGAAGATTTTGGCGGCTACGCCGACGTGTGAACGCATGCCCAAGCCGACTGCGGAGACTTTGCATACGGTGTCGTCGCCGTCGATGTAGGCTGCGCCGATGCTGTCTTGACGTTGTTGCAGGATTTCGATGGTTTGTTTGTAGTCGCTGCGCGGTACGGTGAAGGAGAAATCGGTTGTGCCTTCGCTGCCGACATTTTGGATGATCATGTCGACTTCGATGTTGGCATCGGCAACTGCGCCGAGGATTTGGTAGGCAACGCCGGGTTTGTCGGGTACGCCGCGTACGTTGATACGGGCTTGGTTTTTGTCGAATGCGATACCGGTTACGGCTGCTCTTTCCATGTTGTCGTCCTCTTCAAAGGTAATCAGGGTGCCGTCGCCGCCTTCTTGCAGGCTGCTGAGTACGCGCAGGCGCACTTTGTATTTTCCGGCGAATTCTACGGAGCGGATTTGTAAAACTTTTGAGCCGAGGCTGGCCAATTCGATCATTTCTTCGAATGTGATCGTGTCCATGCGGCGTGCTTCGGGTACGACGCGCGGATCGGTTGTGTAAACGCCGTCTACGTCGGTATAAATTTGGCATTCATCGGCTTTGAGGGCTGCGGCAAGTGCAACGGCGGAGGTATCGGAGCCGCCGCGGCCGAGGGTTGAGATATTGCCTTCGCTGCTGATGCCTTGGAAACCGGCTACGATAACGACTTTGCCCTCGGCGAGGTCGGCACGCATTCTTTCGTCGTCGATGCTTTCGATGCGGGCTTTGGTGTGGGAAGTGTCGGTTTTGAGGGCAACCTGCCAGCCGGTGTAGCTCTTGGCGTCAACGCCGATGTCTTTCAGGGCCATGGCCAGCAGGCCGATGGTTACTTGTTCGCCGGTGGCAAGGACGACGTCCAGCTCGCGCGGATCGGGATGTTCTTGCATTTCGTGCGCCAGGGCGACCAGTCGGTTGGTTTCGCCGCTCATGGCGGATACGACGACTACGATGTCGTGTCCTTCGGCGCGGGCTTTGGCGACACGTTTGGCTACGTTTTTGATGCGTTCGGGCGAGCCTACTGATGTGCCGCCGTATTTATGTACGATTAACGCCATGTTTCGTGCTTTCTTGTGGGGTTTGTCGGGCAGCTTGGTTTGCTGGAAAAAGGGTTATTATTACTATTTTTTACATGAAATTCAAGGATGGGCCGCGCTTTTTTGAGTAAATGCGCATAAATGGACGGGGTTAAAAAAGGCCGTCTGAAATTTTTCAGACGGCCTTGCTGCTTATCGGGACAAAAGGACGGCCTTTTGGTGTTGGACCAATTCGACAATGCCTTTATGCGCGAGGGCGATGAGTTTGCCCAATTCTTCGATGCTGAACGGTGCGCCTTCGGCCGTACCTTGGATTTCGATGATTTTGCCGGATGCGGTCATGATGATGTTGACGTCGCTGTCGCAGCCTGAATCTTCGGGATAGTCTAAGTCCAAAAGCGGTACGCCGCCCACCACGCCGGCGGAAACGGCGGCAACGGCTTCGCGGATGGGGTTTTCGCTGATGAGGCCGTCTGAAAGGAGTTTGTCCACGGCGATTTGCAGGGCAACGTAGGCGCCGGTAATGGAGGCGGTACGCGTGCCGCCGTCGGCTTGGATGACGTCGCAGTCAATCAGGATTTGGCGTTCGCCGAGTTTTTCCATATCGACGACGGCGCGCAGCGAGCGGCCGATCAGGCGTTGGATTTCTTGTGTGCGGCCGGACTGTTTGCCTGCGGCGGCCTCGCGGCGCATACGGGAGGCAGTGGAAGCAGGCAGCATACCGTATTCGGCCGTTACCCAGCCTTGCTCTTTACCGCGCAGGAACGGTGGAACATTTTCGTCGATGGAGGCGGTGCAAATTACTTTGGTGTTGCCGCACTCGATGAGGCAGGAGCCGTCGGCGTGGGGAAGAAAGTTTGGGGTAATTTTGATATTGCGCAGGCTGTCGGCGGCGCGGCCGGTGCGTGTGTAGTCGCTCATGATGGTCCTTTGGGGAAATAAAAAACAGGTTGCCTTGAATTATAGAGGAATTTGGCGGCAAAGGCCGTCTGAAAATCGTCGGTCGGGTGTGTTATAGTATCCGTACTTTCACTCGTATTTGGAAACGGAGTAAAACCATGGCTACAAGACGAAATATTCAAATCCACAGCATGACCGGCTTTGCCAATGCCGCAGGCGAATGCGGCGGCAAGCGGATTAATTTGGAAATCCGCGCGGTCAATCATCGTTATTTGGATGTCCAATTCCGTATGCCGGAAGAGTTGCGCTATTTGGAAGGCGCGTTGCGCGAACAGATTGCCGCGGCCGTGGCGCGCGGTAAATTGGAATGCCGCATCCAGCTGCAGGATGCCTCTTCGGGCGGACAGACTTTGGAGGTCAATCAGGATTTGGTTGCCCAACTGGCGCATTTGAACAAAGAATGGCGCAAGGAACACAATTTCGGTAAGCTGAGCGTGGCCGATGTTTTGCGTTTCCCCGGCGTTTTGGCAGGTCAGGGCGAAGACTCCGAGGCTTTGGCGAAAGGTGTCAAAGATTTATTGACCAGCGCGTTGAAAGAGTTTACAGCCGCCCGCAAACGCGAGGGCAAAAAACTGGGCGAACATTTGCTGCAACGTCTGACCGCTATGGAAGAGATTGTGGATGCTTTGAATGAGCTGTTCCCAAGCCTTTTGCAGGCGCATATGGACAAAGTCAAAGCCCGTTTGTCAGAAGCCGTCGACAATATCGACAACGACCGCCTGCAACAGGAATTTGCTTTGTTCATCCAGAAATCTGACGTTGATGAGGAATTCAGCCGTTTGCGCACCCATATCGCCGAAGTGCGCCGCATCGTTACCGAAGGCAAGGGCAGCGCAGGCAAACGCTTAGATTTCTTGATGCAAGAGTTAAACCGCGAGGCCAACACATTGGGCAGCAAAGCTATTGCCGCCGAATGCACGCAAGCGTCGGTTGAACTGAAAGTTTTGATCGAGCAAATGCGCGAACAGGTTCAAAATATCGAATAAATCGATAACTACCAGATAAATCAAGGCCGTCTGAAAAGTTTCAGACGGCCTTTGTGTTGATATTGGGTGGAATCGTTGTGGTGTGTTTTTAAACATTATTGGATGGCGGATTTCCTGTTTCGTGACTGTAATTGCACACAAGAGTTAACATGTGTTAAATTATGGCAATTATTGTCATGATAAGAACATACAAAGGAGTAAAAACATGAACTTTCTAACCGCAGTCAGTCGGCAAATGACCCGCTTCACCGCCCTGATCATCATTCTTGCCTCCATTATCGCCTTTATCGAACCTGCCACTTTTTCGTGGGTGAAAGGCGATACGCAAGTCGTCGTACTCGGCATCATCATGCTCGGCATGGGCATGACTTTGGGTAAGGAGGATTATCAAATTCTGGCGCAGCGTCCACTCGATATTTTTATCGGCGCAATCGCCCAATACACGATTATGCCCCTGCTCGCCATCGGTATTGCCAAAGCCTTCAATCTTTCGCCCGGATTGACGCTGGGTTTGGTTTTGGTCGGTACCTGCCCGGGCGGCGTTTCGTCCAATATCATGAGTTTTTTGGCTAAAGGCGATGTTGCTTTTTCAGTCGGCATGACCACGGTTTCCACCGTCCTCGCGCCTGTGATGACGCCGCTGTGGATGACTTATTTGGTTGGACAAACCGTCGAAATGGACGGCTGGGGCATGTTCAAATTTATGCTGCTTGTAACGCTTTTGCCTGTTGTCATTGGTTCGGTGGCCAATATTTTGCTGCACAAAAAACACTGGTTTGAAGACGTGCGCGCGATTATGCCGGCTGTTGCCGTTGCTGCATTCGCGTGTATTGTCGGCGGCGTTGCGGCCGTCCACGGCCACCGCTTCGCCGAATCCGCCTTGGTCATGATACTCGCCATCGCCGCACACAACATCGGCGGCTATATCCTTGGCTATTACAGCGGCGCGTTAACCGGCATGAATACTGCTAAAAAACGCACCCTTGCCATCGAAGTCGGCGTACAAAATGCCGGACTTGCCACCGGTTTGAGCGCCAAATTTTTCCCCGGCAATGCCGAGTCTGCCGTTGCCGCCGCCGTTGCCTGCGTTTGGCACTCCGTATCGGGAACGATTTTGGGCAATTTGTTTGCCTGGTGGGACAAGCGTCAGCAATAAGCCGGTAAACATTGCCAAACAATCAAAAGGCCGTCTGAAACATTTCAGACGGCCTTTTGATTGTTTTTAAAATCAATGCGCTTTATGTGTCGTGCCGTACACGATTTTGTCCGTTAACGCCATGGCGAGGGCGGAAATCAGGAAGCAGATGTGGGTAATGCACTGCCACATGATTTGTTTTTCGGTCAGGTTGGCGGCGTTGAGGAAGGTTTGCAGCAGATGGATGGAGGAAATGCTGATGATGGACATCGACAGCTTAACCTTCAAAACCGATGCGTTAACATGGCTGAGCCATTCGGGCTGGTCGGGGTGTTCGTTAACGTGGAGGCGGGAAACGAAGGTTTCGTAGCCGCCGATAATGACCATGGTCAGCAGATTGGCAATCATCACAACGTCAATCAGGTTTAACACGGCCATCATGATGGTGTTTTCATCCATGATGCCGAGATTGGTGACCAAATGCCATAAGGATTTGAGGAATTTGTAGGCGTAAATGCCTTGGGCGACAATCAAGCCCAGATAAATCGGCAGTTGCAACCAGCGGCTGGCGAAGATGAAATGCGCGAAGATGCCCATTCGGTCGCGGGGCGTGTGTTTGGTCGGGGTAGAATGTTCCATAATATGTTGTGTTTGGGAAAGACAGGGGGCGGCATTTTAATGGAAAAATTTTCAAGCTGCAATCTTATTAGTGGCTGAATTTAAAAAGAAAGGCCGTCTGAAAACAGGATGTCGGCTTCTTGTTTTCAGACGGCCTTGTAGGTTGTCAGGTTGGGCAAACACGCGCAAAATCGCTTTGCTTTTTAGAGATGGAAATTATGCTTGCAGATTCGTTTTTTTATTATCTGGTGTTGGTCGGTTTTGCCGCCGGGTTGATGGACGCGGCGGTTGGCGGCGGCGGGCTGTTGCAGATTCCCGGATTGTTCAACCTATTGCCAAACGCTACGCCTGTGGCCTCGGTGATGGGTGTCAATAAATTCGCTTCTTGCTGCGGCACGCTGACTGCGACGGGGCAATATCTGCGCCGAATCCCCGTGCCGTGGAAAATGCTGCTGCCTGCCGCGGCGTTGGCGTTTGTCGCTTCATATTTGGGCGCGAAAACGGTGGTGTATTTCCCCGTGCAATACATGAAACCGGCAATGTTGGTCATCATGATTGCCATGTGTCTGTACACTTTTTTGAAAAAAGACTTGGGGCAGACGGTGCGCACTGAAAAGCTGACGCGTCGCGAAACTTTATGGGGCTTATTTTTCGGTGCATTAATCGGGTTTTACGACGGCGTGTTCGGGCCGGGAACGGGCAGCTTGTTGGCTTTTGTATTCGTCCGCTTTTACGGCTATGATTTTTTAGCGGCGAACGCTTCGTCAAAGGTCATCAATTGGACGATTAAAAATGGAATGTTATTACGGTAAATGATTTGAGACGTTCTAACAACTGGAAAAAACGATTCATGAGTACATTCATTATTACAACCATGAGCGCATTCAGGGGAAACTAAAAGGACTGAGCTCTGTGAATTACAGAACTCAGTCCTTGAACTAAATCAGTCTAACTTTTGGGGTCAGATCATTTTACGGAGCTTTTTTTGTTGTGTGCTTTAAGCCATTTTTGCATTTGTTCAATTTCCGCTTGTTGTGCGTTAATAATATCCTCAGCAAGCTTACGCATCTCAGGATCCTTTCCGTATTTTAATTCAACTTCCGCCATTTTTACTGCGCCAATATGGTGTGGCAACATACCTGCTGCAAAAGCAACATCAGGATCTTTATATTGCGCAGCTGCCATCATGTCTTGATTCATTTGATTCATACCTTGCATTAATTCTTGTTGCATTGCAGAATCTGTCGACATTGGCATATTCATGTGTGCTTGATGCGGTTGTTCATTAGCTTGGGCATAATTTGAAATTGCAACAGCGCTAAGTGTGATAAAAGTCATAAGTTTTTTCATGTTTTTCGCCTATGTGATAACTGAAGGAGCACAAAATATAAACTTTGACCTAAGGTTAAAGTCAACATTTATTCCGAAAATGTTTGGTAAGGTGCTAAAAGCTAAAATAAGACAATATTTGAGCTGCGTTACGGATTTATGTTGCTGCTGTGCCTGACCATTGGAAAGTTTGCTTGGGATTTATTGGGTTGATATCGAATGAAAAAAAGGCCGTTTGAAAGTTTCAGACGGCCTTTGCATTTTACAGTTTAACCGAATGCTCGCGCGTTTCGTGGAACACGATGTCCGGCCAGCGTTCCTGCGTCAGATTTAAGTTGACGCGGTTAGGGGCGAGGTAGGCGAGGTTGCCGCCTGCGTCGATGGCCAGATTGCCTGCGTTGGCTTTTTCAAACTCCGCCAGCTTTTTCTTGTCTTCGCACGATACCCAGCGCGCCGACCAGATGGATGCGTTGTCGAACACGGCTTCTACGCCGTATTCGTTGGCCAGCCGCGAGGTAACGACTTCAAACTGCAACACGCCGACCGCGCCCAAAATCAAATCCGCGCCGCTCATCGGTTTGAAAACCTGTACCGCGCCTTCTTCGCCAAGCTGTTGCAAACCTTTTTGCAGTTGCTTGATTTTCAGCGGATTTTTGATACGGACGCTGCGGAACAGTTCGGGCGCGAAGAAGGGAATGCCGGTGAACGCCAGTTGTTCGCCTTCGGAGAAGCTGTCGCCGATTTGGATGTTGCCGTGGTTCGGGATGCCGATGATGTCGCCCGCGTAGGCTTCTTCCACCAGCTCGCGGTCGTGCGACATGAATGTAACCACGCTGGAGGCGGCGATTTCGCGGTTGATGCGCAGATGTTTTATCTTCATGCCGCGCTCGAATTTGCCGGAGCAGACGCGCAAGAAGGCGATACGGTCGCGGTGTTTCGGGTCCATATTGGCTTGGATTTTAAAGATAAATCCGGAGAATTTCGGCTCGTCCGGCTCGACCATGCGTACGGTCGCATCGCGCGGTTTCGGTGCGGGCGCCCATTCAATCAATGAATTGAGGATTTCTTGAATACCGAAGTTGTTAATCGCCGAGCCGAAGAACACGGGTGTGAGTTCGCCGGCGAGGAATTCGTCGAGACTAAATTCGTTGGAAGCCGCCTGCACCAATTCGATTTCGTCGCGCAACTGTTGGATTTCCAGCGGAAAGCGTTGTTCCAATTCGGGATTGTCGATGCCTTTGATGATGTCGAACTCATGCGGCAGGCGCTCACCACCTGCGTCGAAGAGATAGATTTCATCGTTCAGGATGTGGTACACGCCTTTGAAGTTTTTGCCCATACCGATCGGCCAGGTGACGGGCGCGCAGCGGATTTGCAGGATGTTTTCCACTTCGTCCAGCAATTCCAAAGAGTCGCGCACTTCGCGGTCGTATTTGTTCATGAACGTCACAATCGGCGTGTTGCGCAGGCGGCAGACGTTCAAGAGTTTGATGGTTTGCGCTTCCACACCTTTTGCCGCGTCGATGACCATCAAGGCGCTGTCCACGGCGGTCAAAACGCGGTAGGTGTCTTCGGAAAAGTCTTGGTGTCCCGGCGTGTCCAAGAGGTTGACGGTGTGGTCTTTATAGTCGAACTGCATCACGCTGGATGCCACGGAAATGCCGCGCTGCTTCTCGATTTCCATCCAGTCGGAAGTAGCAAATTTGCCGGTTTTCTTGCCTTTTACCGTACCTGCGCTCTGAATCGCACCTGAAAACAGCAGCAGTTTTTCGGTCAGCGTGGTTTTACCCGCGTCAGGGTGGGAGATGATGGCAAACGTGCGGCGGCGGCGCACTTGGTCGAGGATTTCTTGGGACATGGTTTTCTTTGCAAAAAGTTTCAGGCCGCTTTTTCAGACGGCCTGAAGGATATGGGTGTTGGAAAACAGGCTAAAATAAGGGCGTGTGCGACACGCCCTGCAATAGATTGAAAGATGCGGAATTGTACAAAAAAATGCTTGATAATTCAATGTTTGCACCAAACCAAAGGCCGTCTGAAAAGTTTCAGACGGCCTTTGTTTATGAATCGATGATTAAATATCCATCGGTTTCCATTCTGCGCCTTTTACCGGCGGCAGCCATGATTGCGTACCGCTGGAGGCAAATCCCCACAAGGTGTCGGGGAGGCCGTAATGGTCGGCGCGCGTCGGGTCGAGTTGCGTTTCGATTTCAGCTTCGCGGCCTTCACGGATTTGCGTGGCGATGTGCGGATTAATCATTACAGTTTTGCCCAATGCGATAAATTCTGCCCAACCGGTTTCATAGGCGGCCAAAATTTGATCGGCGGTAAACAGGTTGCCCACGCCGATAAGCGGCAGTTTGCCGTTGATGCGTTCGTGGATAAACTGCATACGGGTTTGGGCGGTATCGCCGCCGCGACGGATTTTTTTATCAAATTCCCACAGGGAAACGTGCAGATATTGCAGCGGTTTTTGTACCAATGCGTCAATCAGTGCGCCGGTTTCGGTCATGGTTAAGCCGTCGTCGCCAGGCTCTTCGGGGGAGAAGCGGTAGCCGATAATGAAATCGTCGCGCTGGTGTTTTTCACGGACGGCAACCACGGCATCGACAACGGCCAGAGGGAAGCGCATTCTGTTTTCCAAGCTGCCGCCCCATTGGTCGTTGCGGCGGTTGCTTTGGGCAGAGTAAAACTGTTGGATTAAATAGCCGTTCGCGCCGTGGATTTCCACGCCGTCAAAACCGGCACGAAGCGCCAAATCGGCGGCTTGCGCATAAGAGGCGATGAGTGCTTCGACTTCTTCTGCGGTCGCTTCGCGTGCGTGTTCGGCTTCGTTGGCGGAAGCGCTGATTTTGTCGAGACCGTCCAAAAGGTCATCAATGGCTTTGGAACCGCCGTGATGGATTTGCAAAATCGCTTTTGCGCCTTGTCGTTGCAGGATTTGTGCGGTTTCTTTCAGGCTGTCGAGGCAGTGCTCGCCTGTGGCTTCAGGTTGGCCGTGAAAGGCTTTGCCGTCTTTTTGAACCAAAGTGGCGGCCGTGATAAACATGCCCATATCGCCTGCGCGGTTGCTGAGGAAGGTGCGCTCTTGGTCGCTGATCAAACCGTCGGCTTGTGAGCCGAAATGGGTCATGGGGGCGACGGCAAGGCGGTTTTTGATGGTTACGCCGTTATTGAGGGTGTATGTTTGAAAGAGTGGGGCGTATTTTGGATTCATGAGATTTTGCTCTTGATAAGTGAATGGTTGGCAGAGGATTGGGCCATTCGGGAAATTATCAAGTAAACAGGCCGTCTGAAAAGTTTCAGACGGCCTGTTTATTCTTTAAGCCTTAGGATTAAAGATTAGGATTGACAATGATTTTTACTGCGGATTCGTTGTTGTGGATCAGACGCTCAAAGCCTTCGGAAATCAATTCGTCCAGTTTAATGCGTTGGGTGATGAAAGGCTCAAGGTTGATTTTGCCTTCTTCAACCAATTTGATGGTTTCGGCGTGGTCGTTGCAGTAGGCGATGGTGCCGCGCACGTCCAGCTCTTTCATCACGACGCTGTGGACGTTGATGGTAGCGGGGTGGCTCCAAATGGATACGATGACGACTTTTGCAGTCGGACGGCAGGCTTCGACCATGGTGTCCAGCACTTTGTTCACGCTGGTGCATTCGAATGCGACATCTACGCCTTCGCCGTTGGTCAGTTTTTTCACTTCTTCAACGACGTCGACTTCGGACGGGTCGAGGATGTAGTCGGCCACACCGGCTTCGCGTGCTTTGTCTTTACGTGCTTTGCTCAATTCGGTGATGATGACTTTGATGCCTTTGGCTTTCAGTACGGCAGCCAACAGCAAACCGATTGGGCCTGCACCGCCGACCAATGCGACGTCGCCTTCTTTCGCGCCACTGCGTACATAAGCATGGTGGCCGACAGACAGAGGCTCAATCAAAGCAGCTTGGTCCAATGGGATTTTGTCGGAAATAGGGTGTACCCAACGGCGTTTGACGGCGATTTTTTCAGACAAGCCGCCACCGCAGCCGCCCAAGCCGATGAAGTTCATGTCTTTGGAGAGGTGGTAGTTGCTGCCTTCGCCGGTCGGTACGTCGTCGCGGATGATGTAGGGTTCGACAACAACGTGTTGGCCGACTTTGATGTCGTCCACGCCTTCGCCTACGGCATAAACCACGCCGGAGAACTCGTGACCCATGGTAACTGGCGCAGACTCGCCGGAGATTGGGTGTGGGTGGCCGCAAGGCGGAATGAAAATCGGGCCTTCCATGAATTCGTGCAGGTCGGTACCGCAGATACCGCACCAAGCAACATTGATACCGACAGTACCCGGAGCGACGGTTGGCTCGGGAATGTCTTCGATGCGGATGTCGCCTTTGTTGTAAAAACGTGCTGCTTTCATTGTAACGCTCCTTTTTTAAAGTGGAGGCCGTCTGAAAAAGACGGTCAATTAGGGAAAGGGAAGCAGTGTGGCGTGTGAAGTATTTTTATTGATATGTTTTATGTTTGTTATTTTACTACTGATAATATGGAAATGGTTTGTCTTTGCTCAAATTAAAGTTTGTAAATGAAGAAAAGGCCGTCTGAAACGGATAATATATTTCCAGACGGCCTGAGATCGATAGTTTAAATGCGCTATTGAGTAGGATTGTTACTTTTGCCGCGCTTCAGATGCTTTTGGTAGGCGACGACGTAATCGGCCTTGCTCAAGCCCGCCAATACACGGATGTGGGCGGCGGCGGATTTGGACATGGATTCCAAGGTATAGCCGCCTTCCAGTACGGAAACGACGCGTCCCTGACAGCTTGCCGTTGCTTGGACGATTTTGTGCGTCAGCCAGGCAAAGTCGGCTTCATGCAGGTTCAGACGGCCTGTTTCGTCTTGTTTGTGCCCGTCAAAACCGGCCGAAAGCAACACCAACTCGGGGCGGAAGACCGTGAGCTTGGGCAGCCATTGTTCGCGGATGGTCGTGCGGAAGATACGGCTGCCTGTGCCCGGTTTGAGGGGCGTATGCAGCATATTTTTATTGCCGGCGTATTGTTCCGCCTGAGGGAAGGGGAAGATGTCGGTTTCAAACAGGTTGAAAAACATCACGCGCGGATCGTCTTGGAGAATCTCCGCCGTACCGTCGCCGAAGTGGACGTCAAAATCGATGACGGCGATGCGTTGCAGGCGGTATTGGGCAATGGCGTGCATCACGCCGGCGGCAACGTTGTTGATCAGGCAAAAGCCGCCGGCGCTGTTGCTGTGGGCATGGTGGCCTGGCGGGCGGATGGCGCAAAAAGCATGCCAGGCCTTTTTGTTCATCACCATATCGACTGCCTTGACGACGGCGCCGGCCGCAAAACGGGCAGCTTGGAGGGAGTCGTGGCAGATGACGGTATCGTCGTCGATGCGGTGGATTTTACCGGGGAGCGGCTGGGCGGCTTCCAACTCGTGCAGATAGTTGCGTGAGTGGACCAATGCCAGCTGCGCATCTTTGATTTCCGGTGCTTCGGCGGTTTGCAGGCGACGCCAAATGCCTTCTTGTTTTAAGGCGGTTTGAATGGCGCTGATGCGTTCGGGCCTGTCGGGATGGTTGGGCCCCGGCTGGTGCTGTAGGAATATCGGATGCGAAATCCATACGGTGCGGGCGTTTTTGCCAAACAAACGGCGCAGGCGGGTGCTGATGCGCCAAAGGATTTTTTTGAACATGGAACAGTATGTGTCGGACAAGTCGTAAAGACTGCTAAATATGGTTAATAAATACGGAAATACTTGGAAATTTTTCAGACGGCCTTTAGAATAGCTCAATTTTGCAGTCCAACCAATGTGTTTGATTGCAGTGTGCAGTTTTTTACTTAATCTAAAACTTGAAAGAACGGATATATTATGAATCAAGCAGTGGCTCAATTTGCCCCTTTAGTGCTGATCATGGTGGTGTTTTACTTCCTGATTATGCGTCCTCAACAAAAGAAATTCAAAGCGCACCAAGCGATGTTGGCCGCTTTGAAAGTCGGCGATAAGGTCGTTTTGGCGGCAGGTTTCAAAGGCCGCGTGACCAAAGTCGGCGAGCAATTCTACACTGTCGACATCGGTCAAGGTGCGAAAATCGAAGTGGAAGTTGAGCGCAACGCGATTGCCGCGAAAGCCGAATAATCCGTTTTTTTGCAAAAAGCCGCCTCATTTTCCGAGCGCGGCTGTTTGCCTTTATAAATAAAGCAAAGGTTTACCATGAACCGTTATCCTTTATGGAAATACCTGCTGATTGCGTTCACGATTGTGGTTGCGGCTGTTTACTCGCTGCCCAACCTTTTCGGTGAAACGCCTGCCGTACAGGTATCGACCAACCGACAAGCCATCGTGATCAACGATCAAACCCAGTCTAAAGTGGATGCCGCGCTGAAGCAGGCAGGTATTCAGACTGATGGTATGTTCATCGTCGACAACTCGCTGAAAGTGCGTTTCAAAGATACCGAAACGCAATTGAAAGCGCGCGACGTCATCGAAAATACTTTGGGCGAGGGCTATATTACCGCGCTCAACCTGTTGGCAGACAGCCCTGAGTGGATGGCGAAAATCAAAGCCAATCCGATGTTCCTGGGTCTGGACTTGCGCGGCGGCGTGCATTTCACCATGCAGGTGGACATGAAGGCCGCGATGCAGAAAACGTTTGAACGTTATTCCGGCGACATCCGCCGCGAATTGCGCCGCGAAAAAATCCGTACCGGCACGGTGCATCAGACTGAAAACGGTCTGACCGTGCCTTTGCAAGATGCTGCCGATGTACAAAAAGCCTTGCCTCAGTTGCAAAAATTGTTCCCTGAAGCCACGCTGCTGCCGGACGGTAACAATATCGTGCTGACTTTGTCTGAAGAGGCGATCAATAAAGTACGTTCTGATGCGGTTAAACAAAACATCAATACGTTGCACAACCGTGTGAACGAATTGGGCGTAGCCGAACCAGTTATCCAACAATCCGGCCTTGACCGTATTGTCGTACAGCTGCCGGGCGTGCAAGATACTGCCAAAGCCAAAGACATTATCGGCCGTACCGCGACTTTGGAAGTGCGCATGGTGGAAGATGATCCGATCAAACTGCAAGAAGCTTTGAACGGCAATGTGCCGACCGGTTACGAATTGCTGTCAAGCGGTGGCGATCATCCGGAAACTATTTTAGTCAACAAACAAGTTGAACTGACCGGCGACAACATCAACGATGCGCAACCTAGCTTTGACCAAATGGGCGCACCTGCCGTGAGCCTGAGCCTGGATAGTGCGGGCGGCAGCATTTTTGGCGAATTGACTTCAGCCAATGTGGGTAAACGTATGGCTATGGTGTTGATCGACCAAGGTAAATCCGAAGTCGTTACCGCGCCTGTCATCCGTGCCGCCATTACCGGTGGCCGCGTGGAGATTTCCGGTAGCATGACGACAGCCGAAGCCAACGATACTTCATTGTTGCTGCGCGCCGGTTCGCTGGCCGCACCGATGCAGATTGTCGAAGAACGTACCATCGGCCCGTCTTTGGGTAAAGAAAACATTGAAAAAGGTTTCCACTCTACCTTGTGGGGCTTTGCCGCTGTTGCTGCATTCATGGTGATTTACTACCGCTTGATGGGTTTCTTCTCTACCATTGCCTTGAGTACCAATATCTTGTTTTTGGTGGGTATTTTGTCTGCCATGCAGGCAACGCTGACCTTGCCGGGTATTGCCGCCTTGGCCTTGACCTTGGGTATGGCGATTGACTCTAACGTGTTGATTAATGAACGTATCCGTGAGGAACTGCGTGCCGGTGTCGCACCGCAGCAGGCCATCAACCTCGGTTTCCAACACGCTTGGGCAACCATTGTCGACTCCAACTTGACCTCCCTGATTGCCGGTATCGCTTTGTTGGTATTCGGTTCCGGCCCGGTACGCGGTTTTGCGGTTGTACACTGTATCGGTATTCTGACTTCGATGTATTCATCCGTGGTCGTGTTCCGTGCTTTGGTCAACCTGTGGTACGGCCGCCGTCGCAAATTGCAAAATATTTCCATCGGTTCGGTATGGAAGCCGAAAGCTGAAATGGCAGAAGGCAAGGAGTAAAACATGGAATTATTTAAAATCAAACGCGATATTCCGTTTATGAGCTACGGCAAACTGACGACCTTTATTTCGTTGGTTACGTTTATCGCCGCCGTGTTCTTTTTGGTAACCAAAGGCCTGAATTTCTCCGTCGAATTTACCGGCGGTACGGTAATGGAAGTCCAATATCAGCAGGGCGTTGATGTGAATAAAACACGCGATCGCCTCGATACGCTGAAAATGGGCGATGTACAGGTTCAGGCATTGGGTACGAACAAGCACATCATGATCCGCCTGCCGAACAAAGAAGGCGTAACGTCTGCCCAGCTGTCCAACCAAGTGATGGATTTGCTGAAAAAAGACAATCCTGACGTTACCTTGCGCCAAGTCGAATTCATCGGCCCTCAAGTCGGCGAAGAATTGGTCACCAACGGTTTGATGGCGTTAGGCTTCGTGGTGGCAGGTATTATTATTTATTTGTCCATGCGTTTTGAGTGGCGTTTTGCAGTATCGGCGATTATTGCGAATATGCACGATATTGTGATTATTCTCGGCTGTTTCGCCTTCTTCCAATGGGAATTCTCACTGACTGTCTTGGCAGGTATTTTGGCAGTTTTGGGTTATTCCGTGAACGAATCCGTGGTGGTGTTTGACCGTATTCGTGAAAACTTCCGCAAGCCGCATATGCGCGGCCATACTGTGCCGGAAGTCATTGACAATGCGATTACCGCCACTATGAGCCGTACCATCATTACCCACGGTTCGACCGAGGCAATGGTTGTTTCTATGCTGGTGTTCGGCGGTGCGGCCTTGCATGGTTTCTCTATGGCGCTGACCATCGGTATCGTGTTCGGTATTTACTCTTCCGTATTGGTTGCCAGCCCGCTCTT
This sequence comes from Neisseria sp. P0024.S006, assembly GCF_051956595.1. Taxonomy (NCBI): domain Bacteria; kingdom Pseudomonadati; phylum Pseudomonadota; class Betaproteobacteria; order Neisseriales; family Neisseriaceae; genus Neisseria; species Neisseria sp. P0024.S006. The sequence goes on along the minus strand of NZ_JBQCXH010000001.1, from coordinate 697,485 downwards.
GCTGATGTTTGGTTTGAGCCGCGAGAACATTGCCAAAGAAGTGAAGAAAAAAGAAGAAGTGGTAGTTTAATCGCTGTAATGCTTCGATAAAGGCCGTCTGAAAATTGATTGAATCAGTTTTCAGACGGCCTTTTGTATTTAAATTTCAAAATATTTTGTTTTAATGAAATAGGAGGGGATAAATGTGAAAGAAAAAGAAAAAATAGGAACAATATAATTTTGTGATGAATCAAGTTTATTGTCTGATATGCCCTTAATTGCTTGTCAGTCCCAACATTTTAAAACATAATACTTTTGCCCCCGATGCTGGAGTTTTACTACAAGTACATGATTTGCAAAAAATCTGTCGGGAGTGCAGACCCTGCCAATCAACCTCAAATAAGGAAGGTTAAGAATGAAAGTAACCAGTTTCGGCGAAGTGCTGTGGGACGATTTTCCAAACGGAAAGGTATTGGGTGGCGCCCCCTTGAATGTTGCTGTCCGTTTGCAGTCTTTGGGTATCGATGCTGCCATCATCAGCCGTCGCGGTGATGATGCCGACGGCGAGGAATTGCTGCGCCAGGTCCAAAGCAAAAACGTCAATACTGATTATTTGCAGATTTGCCACGAATGCGCGACCAGTTTGGTAAAAGTACACTTGGACAAGTCTGGCAGTGCGTCTTATGAGATTGTCTATCCTTGCGCGTGGGATAGGATTGCGAATAATAATGCGGCAATCAAGCGAGTGGCGGAATCCGATGCGTTCGTTTTCGGCAGCTTGGCAACCCGTGACGAGGTTTCGCGTAAAAGCTTGGACGCTTTATTGAAAGAAGCTAAATTCAAAATTTTTGACGTTAATCTGCGCAAGCCGCATTACGATATTGACCGCTTGTTGGAGACCATGAAACAGTCCGATATGGTCAAACTCAATGATGATGAGTTGTATGAATTGGCCGCGGCTTACGGCTCTCCTTATCACAGTATCGAGCAAAATATCGGCTACCTTGTTAAGCTGACCGGTGTCAAAATCTTGTGTGTGACTTTGGGCAGTCATGGCGCGGTTTTATATAAGGACGGCGAGGTGTACCGCCATTGCGGTTTCCGCGTTAAAGTGGTGGATACTGTCGGCTCTGGCGACAGCTTTCTTGGCGGTTTGACTTACAAATTGTTGAACAATGCGCCTCCTCAAGAAGCCATTACTTTTGCTTGTGCGTTGGGCGCGTTGGTTGCTTCACGTCATGGCGCGACGGCGGATATTTCTTTGGAAGAAATTGAAGCGTTTATGAATCCGGCTTGATATTTTGACAAGAGACATAAAAAGGCCGTCTGAAAACCATTAAATCAGGTTTCCAGACGGCCTGAGTGTTTTTAGGCTTTACCAATAAGTGGTAAAGCATTCCAGGTTGGTATTTTTCGGGCCGCTGCCTTCTTCGGTCGGCGAACCAATCATCATCAGGCCGATGATTTTGTCTTTGTCGGTACACTCAAATGCTTCGCGCAACAATGGGCTGTTGACCCACATGCCTGTAATCCAAACGTTGTCGAAGCCCTGGGCTGATGCGGCCAGTTGCAATGCGTAGGCGGCGCATCCGGCAGTCAGCATTTGCTCCCATTCGGGTTTGGGTTTTGCCACTTCACGGTTTGGCACGAATGTAACGCCGATAATCATGGGCGCCATGTTGCCGACGCGTTCGGCCTTTTTCATGGCGTCATCGCCGAAGTTGAGTTCGGTAACGGTCTTGCTCAAAAGTCTGCGGAAACGTTCCAAGCCGGCCTCGCTTTGAATAACGGTAAAGCGGTAAGGGCGCATATTGCCGTGATCGGGCACTTGGGTTGCCGCTTGCAGCATTTGTTCCAGTTGCTCGGCATTGGGTGCCGGAGCCGTCAGTTTTTTGGAAGAGCGACGTGTGGTCAGGAGATTTAAGGCATCCATGTTTTATTCTTTCTTGTGAACTTGAATGAGAATAATTATATAGCGGAAAGATAAATAAATCAGCAAAAGACTGAGGCCGTCTGAATTAAGGTTTCAGACGGCCTTTGGGTTTTACAGGATACCGTTGTTTTGCGTATTTTCAGTAATCAGTGCTTTGCTGATTTCGTCGGCAGTGTAGCTCTTACCGCTTTCAAATACAAAGCTGTCGATATTATTGTTGGCAATATCATGGATGGTTAGGGTTTCGCCTGTATCTTTGATGGTTAAGACCCAATCATCGCCGGTTTTCAACTGTAAATCTTTCAGCGTCAGCCCTTCTTTGAAACGGACTTGGGTATCGCTGCCTCCGTATGGGTTGAAGGTGTCGTTGCCGCTGTTTCTGCCAAACATGATGACGGTGTTGTCGGCACCCGGGTCGGTAATGGTATCGTTGCCGCCGGCCGTATCGACGATGTTGATGCCTCGGCCCAAAGTAATGGTTTCATCGCTGCGGTTGCCCCTGTATTCGACAACAGAAGTGTAACGCGACAAATCTAAATCGCTGTTGTCGCTATCGGCATGGATGGTGTGGTTGAAGTTGTTGTACACATCCCGGTTGAGTTCTTCAACGGGTTGGCCGGTGTATTGGACGATGTTTTTGTTGCCGATCATGTGCGGAATAGACAGTTTGAAGTGGTTGATCAGCTCGCCCGTGCTGAATGAGGCATTGCCGTCAAACTGAAACTCGGAAATCGCCCCATAGATACCGCTTTGGTTTTTGATGGTCAAAACATCGTCTGTGCCTTTGATGCGGATATGCCAAGTGTCGCCATCCAGCAGGGGAGGAGATACAAATTGGTTGCTGTCGGGCAGGTCGGCAATCCCGGTTTTGTCGTAACCTTTTTCAACGGTAATTTCAAGGTCGTCAAGGGTAATGCCGCCGCTAAATTTCACGGTGTTGGCGTTGAGCGTATGCAGGCCGGCCTCGTTGTCGAAGCCGAAGTTGTAGTCGAAAATGGTGTCGTGTCCGTAACCTTTTCCGAAAATATAGGTGTCGTTGTGTTCGCCGCCTTCCAGATAATCATTGCCTGCGCCGCCGTCGAGTAAGTCTGCGCCTACATGGGCATAGAGTTTGTCGTTACCGTTGCCGCCGTAGAGTTTATCGTCGGAAGCGGGTTCGTTGCCGTAATAGGTTTCGCTGTGTTCGCGCAAGATGTCATCGCCGTCGTGGCCATAGAGGATGTCGCGGCCGTCATTGCCACCGTCGATTTCATTGTTGCCTGCATCGCCATGCAAGGTATCGTCGCCGTTTGTACCGACAAATTTGATGGTTTCGGCTTTCAGGGCTTGGAAGGCTTGTTGGAACTGCGCGGCAGTGTAGGTTTTGTCGTTAAACTGGAAACGGTCGATGGAAACGCTGCCATCTGCGCCGATTTGGTTTTGGATCAGGGCTGAACCTTGCTCCGAAGTAATTTCCCAGCTTTGGCTACCGTCGTCGTTATGAATGGTCTTCAGGTTGAGCTTGGTATTGTTCAGGCCGTCTGAAAACTTGAGGGTATTGATGCCTTGGTTGTCGATAATGGTATCGTTGTCGCCGTAGATATAGGTATCGTTTCCGGCACCGCCTTTCAGGATGTCTTTGCCGTTGCCGCCCACCAAAACATCATCGCCAGCATCGCCATTGATGGCATCGTTACCATCGCCGCCATCCAGATAATCGTTGCCGTCGCCGCCATTGAGGTTGTCGTTGCCGCCCATGCCGTAAACGGTATCATCACCGCGTCCGCTATTGAGGCGGTTGCGGCCTTCGTTGCCGGTCAGGATGTTATTGCTATTGTTGCCGGCGGCAAAAATATTGGCCGAGCCGGTCAAGATAACATTTTCGACGTGGGTGGCGGCAGTATATGAAATGCTGCTGAATACGGTGTCTTCGCCGCCGCCAGCTTGTTCGATAACCACGTCTTTTGCGTTATCAACATAGTAAGTGTCATTGCCGTCCCTGCCTTCCATGATGTCGGCACCGGCTTTGCCGTTGATAATATCGTCGCCGGATGTGCCGATCAGGTGGTCATTGCCGTCGCTACCATCGATGGTCCGGCCGCTTTCAGTATGACCTGTCAGGGAAAGGTCAAAATATTTGGCAAAGCTGTTTACATCCAGTTTTTGTGTGCCGATGATGAATTGGGAGACTGCCGGCGTTGTGCCGTTTTGCGTGTATTGGTTTTGGATGGTTAAAACGGCATTGCTGTTTTTCACGGCAATCAGCCAGTCTTGACCGCCGGTTTCGTTGTTTCGGACTTCGACGGTTAAATTGTTAAGGCTCAGGTCGGTATGGAAGCGGATGCTGTTGTGACCTTGGTCGTCGATGATGGTGTCTTGTTCGCTTTGGGCAGAGAAAAGGTAGGTGTCGTCGCCTTCGCCACCCTCAAGCACATCGTTGCCTGCTTCGCCGTTGAGGGTGTCATTGCCTGTTTCGCCGAAAAGACGGTCGTTGCCTTCGCCGCCGTTGATGAAATCGTTGCCGCCGCCGCCGTAAACGATGTCGTCGCCGCGCCCGCTGTTAAGGCGGTTGCGGCCTTCATTGCCGATGAGGATGTTGTTGCTGTTGTTGCCTGCGCCGAAGATGTTGGCCGTACCGGTCAAAACAAGGTTTTCAACGTAGTTGGGGAGGGTATAGCTGACGCTGCTGTAAACCGTATCATCGCCGCCGTTTGGGTCTTCAATGATTGTATCGTCGCTGCGGGTGACATAATAAACGTCATCCCCGGGCGTGCCTGTGGTTGTTTGGGCAAGGGAGGGAGGTTGTAATTGCTCTGCATGTCGTAATTCAAATTGCGCATTGCGGATGCGGGTTGCTTTTTCGGTTGTCATGATATTTTCTTTAGATATTGATGAGAGTAACAAGGAAGTAAACGTATCCGGCATATGGCCGGTATTGCTTAATTTGTATTGTGTTTAGGCTATATATACTAGTGCCGAAATTTGATAAAAACAACAAAAACATTAAGATATGACAATAATTAGAGGGCCTTGTCGGGCCGTGTTTGCCGTCCCTTCTTTTACTAAATGGTTTTGCCTTGTTTGATTGTTTTGTGCCTTCTATACCACACATTGATTTCTATAGTTTCAAACTATGAAGAGTATAAAAAGGCCGTCTGAAAAAAAGAAGCAGGTTTCGCATTGCAAAACCTGCTTCTGATTTTTCAGACGGCCTGTCTGATTACAGCGTACGGGCAACTTCGACGATGTCGAAACATTCGAGTTGGTCGCCTTCCATAATCTCGTTGTAGCCTTTGATCATCAGACCACATTCGAAGCCCATGCGGACTTCTTTGACGTCGTCTTTGTAGCGTTTCAAAGAAGACAGCTCGCCGGTATGGATGACCACGTTGTTGCGGATGAGGCGGACATGGGAATCGCGTTTAACCACGCCGTCGGTAACCATACAACCTGCAATATTGCCGACTTTGGAAACGGAGATAACCTGACGGATTTCGACCGTACCGGTGACTTGCTCTTTCTCTTCCGGAGAGAGCATACCGCTCATGGCGGCTTTCACGTCGTCGATGGCATCGTAAATGATGTTGTAGTAACGGATTTCCACGTTTTCATTTTCAGCCAGTTTGCGTGCGGAAGCATCTGCACGCACGTTAAAGCCGATGATGAATGCGCCGGAAGCGATGGCCAAGTTGACATCCGATTCGGTAATGCCGCCCACGCCGCTGTGCAACACGTTCACTTTCACTTCGTCGGTGGACAGTTTTTTCAGGCTGCCCGCCAAAGCTTCGTAAGAACCTTGTACGTCTGCTTTGATGATGACAGACAAGGATTGGGCTTGGTTTTCACCCATGTTGTTGAACATGTTTTCCAGTTTCGCGGCCTGTTGTTTGGCCAAGCGTACATCGCGGTATTTGCCTTGACGGAAGAGGGCGATTTCGCGCGCTTTTTTCTCGTCGGCCAATACCATTGCATCTTCGCCTGCGTTCGGTACGTCGGACAAGCCGAGGATTTCGACAGGGATAGACGGACCGGCTTCATTGATGGCTTTGCCGTTTTCGTCAACCATCGCACGGATTTTACCGAATGCAGTACCGGCCAGCAGCATATCGCCTTTTTTCAGCGTACCGCTTTGCACCAAGAGGGTGGCAACCGCACCGCGGCCTTTGTCCAGACGTGCCTCAACGATGATGCCTTTGGCTGGTGCATCGACAGGGGCGGTCAGTTCCAATACCTCGGCTTCGAGCAAGACGGCTTCGAGCAAGGCATCGATATTGATGCCTTTTTTGGCGGAAACGTCGATAAATTGTACATCGCCGCCCCATTCGTCCGGCACGACTTCGTGCGCGGTCAACTCTTGGCGGATGCGCTCTGGGTTGGCAGCTTCTTTATCGATTTTGTTGACGGCAACCACCATCGGTACGCCTGCAGCTTTAGCATGGGCAATCGCCTCGATGGTTTGCGGCATCACGCCGTCGTCGGCTGCAACCACGAGAATCACGATGTCGGTTGCTTTTGCACCACGCGCACGCATGGCGGTAAACGCTTCGTGACCCGGAGTATCCAAGAAGGTAATCACGCCGCGCGGGGTTTCAACGTGGTATGCACCGATGTGTTGGGTAATGCCGCCCGCTTCGCCTTGTACCACTTTGGCACGGCGGATGTAGTCCAGCAGGGAAGTTTTACCGTGGTCAACGTGACCCATGACGGTAACCACCGGCGGACGCGGCAATGCTTCGGCTTCCACAGCTTCCACGCCTTCATCCAAGAATGCTTCAGGATCGTCGGCGGCGGCAGGTTTGCCGATGTGGCCGAGTTCTTCCACCACAATCAGAGCGGTATCTTGGTCGATGGATTGGTTGATGGTGACCATCATGCCCATTTTCATCAGGGCTTTGACCACTTCCACGCCTTTGACTGCCATTTTGTGCGCCAAATCGGCAACGGTAATGGTTTCAGGTACCAAAACTTCGTGTACGACGGGTTCGGTCGGTGCTTGGAAGGCGTGTTGGTTCGGCTCGAGTTTGAGTTTCTTGCCTTTTTTGCCGCTGCGTACGCGCTCGTCGTCACCGTTGCGTGCATTGTTGCGGTCGCGACCGCCTTTGCCGCCTTTGCCTTTGGCGTTGCGGCCTTGGTTCTCTTCGTCACGATCGCGGCGGTCGTCTTTTTTATTGCGCGCGTTGTGTTCGGATTTGCCTTCGCCGGCTGAGGCTTTGGTTTTCTCGGCAGGTTTGTTGCGTTCGCCTGATTTGGATTTGGTTTCTTTGGCAGATTTTGCTTCTTGCTCGGCCTGTTGTTTCATGGCTTCGCGGCGCGCTTGACGCTCTTGTTTTTCTTTCAACAAGGCTTCTTGATGCGCACGCAGGGCAGCGGCACGGCGCGCTTCTTCATCGCGTTGAGCCTGTTCTTCCTCGCTGACGACAGGTTGCGGTACGGCAGGCGCGGCAGGTTTGGCTGCCTTTTTCGCTTCTTTGCCTTTACCGCCTTTGTCTTGTTTGGCTTTGGCAGGTTTTTTGGCTTCGGCCGGTTTTTCAGCTTCAACGGATTTTTCAGACGGCTTGGTGTCTACTTTGGCTTCTACTTTAGCTTCTGCGGCTTCAACCGGTTTGGCTTCTTCTTTTTTGTCTTCGGCAGGCTTGCTTTCTGCTTTTGGTGCGGCTTTGGCTGCTTTCAGTCTGGCTGCTTCGGCCTCTGCTTTGGCGCGGGCTTCGGCTTTTGCGGCTGCTTCTGCTTCAGCTTTGGCTTTTTCTTCAGCAGCTTTTGCGGCTGCTTTTTCTGCTTCGGCTTTTTGGTTTTCCGCTGCTACTTTGGCTTTGGCTTCTGCTGCCAATTCTTCGGAAGAAGGAATGGTAACGGCACGGCTGCGGCGGCGTGTTTCCACTTTTACGCCGTCAACGGTGCTGACTTCGGTTTTTTTGCGGCGGATGCTGATGGTGCCGCTGTTGCTGCCGTTTTTCTTTTGCAGGTAAGCAGTCAACAGTTGTTTGTCGTCAGTGGTCAGGCTGTCATTACCGCTGTTTTTGTTGACGCCGGCTTCTTTCAATTGTTTAAGCAAATCATCGACGGGGCGGTTTAGTTCGGCGGCAAATTGTGCTACGGTTGTATTACTCATTCAGTACCCCCTTAGTTGTTTTCTTCAGTAAACCAGTGTTCGCGTGCAGCCAAAATCACTTTTTTGGCTTCTTCTTCGTCAACACCGGTAATTTCGACCAATTCGTCAACAGACAATTCGGCCAGATCGTCGCGTTGGGTCACGCCTGCTTCGGCAAGCTTGCGCAACATATCGGAATCTACGCCGTCCAGATTGCGCATGTCTTCAGACACTTCGCCCAGTTTTTCTTCTGCCGCGATGGTCATGGTCAGGATGGCGTCGCGTGCGCGGTTGCGCAGGGTTTCAACGATTTCTTCGTCAAAGCCTTCGATGGCGAGCAATTCTGCCGCTGGAACGTAAGCCACTTCTTCCAATGTGGCAAAACCTTCTTCAACCAAAATATCGGCGGTTTCGTCGTCGATGTTCAAGTGGGTAGTGAAGAGGTTGCGGATAACGGCGTCTTCAGCGGCATTGCGCTCGTCGGCTTCTTCAACGGTCATGATGTTCAGCTGCCAGCCGGTCAGAATGGAGGCCAGACGGACGTTTTGACCGCCGCGGCCGATGGCCAGCGCCAGTTGGTTTTCATCAACAATCACGTCAACGGCGTGTTTGTCTTCGTCAATCACGATGCGGCTCACTTCGGCAGGAGACAGCGCGTTCATCACGAATTGGGCTGGCTCAGGAGACCATAAAACGATGTCGATGCGTTCGCCGGACAATTCGTTGCTCACAGCGTTAACACGGGAACCGCGCACGCCGATACAAGTACCTTGCGGATCGATGCGTTGGTCGTTGGCTTTAACGGCAACTTTGGCGCGTTGGCCGGGGTCGCGTGCTACTTCGCGGATTTCCAACAGGCCGTCTGCAATTTCAGGCACTTCGTTGGCGTAGAGTTTGGCCAAGAAGTCGCCGCTGGTACGGCTCAAAATAACTTGTTTGCGGCCGGTATTGCCGATTTCGTCCACACGCAGGAAGAGGGCGCGGATGCGGTCGCCGCTGCGGAAGTTTTCACGCGGAATCATTTCTTCGCGTGGAATCAGTGCATCAAGTTTGCCCGCGACGACTTCAACGATGATGCCGTGGCGCTCAACGCGTTTTACGCTGCCGGAAACGATGTCTTCTTTAGAAGCAAGGAACTCGTTCAGGTTTTGCTCGCGCTCCGCATCACGGATGCGTTGCAGGATGATTTGTTTGGCGGTTTGCGCTGCTTGGCGGCCGAAGCCTTCGTTTGGCAGCTGCTCTTCGTAGTATTCGCCGATTTGGATGGTGGTGCCGGGGATTTCTTCTTGGATTTCCTCGATGGTTTTTTCTACGTCGGGGTAGGTGTAGTCTTCATCGGCAACAATCAGCCAGCGGCGGAAGGTTTGGTATTCGCCGGTATCGCGGTCGATTTCGACGCGCACGTCCATGTGCTCGCGGTCGGCTTTTTTCTTGGCGGCAGTAGAGAGGGCGAATTCAAGGGCTTTGAATACGACTTCCGTTTCAACGTTTTTTTCACTTGCCAGCGCTTCGGCCAGCTGTAACATTTCGCGACTCATTTTCTAGAATCTCCAAGTAATCGGTTTTTAAAATTTAAATTCGGGGCGCAAACGGGCTTTGTCGATGTTGCTCAATTCGATTTGGGCAGTTTTGCCGTCGAAAGAGACGGTAACGATGTCGTTTTCGCAAGATTCGATGCGGCCGATGAAGTTTTTCTGACCGTCAATCGGCAGGCGTGTTTTGATTTTGGCGTTCTGGCCGGCAAAGCGCACGAAGTCGGCGGCTTTTTTCAACGGCCGGTCAAGGCCCGGGCTGGAGATTTCCAAGCGTTTGTAGTCGATGTCTTCAACCATGAATACGCGGCTCAGATGGTTGCTGACAGTGGCGCAGTCTTCGACGGTGATGCCGCCTTCTTTATCAATGAAAATGCGCAAATCGCCTTGCGCGGTCAGTTCGAAATCGACCAGCTCGTAGCCCAAGCCGGGCAGGGTTTTATCAAGAATGCTTTGAATATCCATGCTTCTCCAGAAGTACATAAACAAAAAAATGGCCGCGCGGCCATTTTTCGTGTGATTTGAAAAATTGGCCTATTATAACTGTTTTCCAGATAAAAGAAAAGCGTTGATTTGGCGTGGATTTTTTGAAGTGATTGCTTAACTGGAAGAGATTGGGATGAGGCAGTCTGGAAAGGGAATTGTTGACAAGTTTTGATGTGGTGTTTCTGAAATTATTTTGGAAAACAAATAATTGGTATTGCTTTGTTTTCAGACGGCCTTGGATTTCCTGATTTTTCATGCTTGCACAATGTGCAAGGCGGTTCTACAATTTCTTCATACCCTCCGAATAAGAAAGATGGCCGCTATGTCCGCACACCCGATTTATAATTTTTCCGCAGGTCCTGCCGTATTGCCGGAAGCCGTATTGCGTACCGCGCAACAGGAAATGCTCGACTACAACGGTACGGGTTTCCCCGTGATGGCGATGAGCCACCGTTCGGATATGTTTTTGAGTATTCTGCATCATGCCGAACAAGACTTGCGCCAGCTTTTGAATATTCCGTTCAACTATAAAATCCTGTTTTTACAGGGCGGTGCGACCACGCAATTCAATATGGCGGCCATGAATTTGGCGCACGGTTTTGCGACTGCCGACGCGGTGGTAACGGGCAACTGGAGCCGTATTGCCTATGAACAGATGAGCCGTTTGAGCAATGCCGAAATCTGTTTGGCCGCGCATGGTGGCGAGCAATATGCCTATAAAAACCTGCCTGCGGTTGAGGATTGGGATGTCAACCCGAATTCCGCGTTTGTTCATTTTGCGATTAATGAAACCGTAAACGGCTTGCAGTATCAAAACGTCCCCAAACTTTCAGACGGCCTGCCGCCGCTGGTGTGCGATATGTCCAGCGAGATTTTGTCGCGTGAGTTTGATGTATCAGATTACGGCTTGATTTATGCCGGCGCGCAAAAAAATATCGGCCCTGCCGGTGCGACCGTGGTCATTATCCGCGAGGATTTGCTGGAGCGTTGTCCGAACGATATCCCCGATGTGTTCAACTACCGTTCTCATATCAACCGCGACGGTATGTACAACACGCCGTCCACTTATGCGATTTATATGTCGGGCTTGGTGTTCCGCTGGCTGCAAACGCAGGGCGGTGTGAAAAAAATTGAAGCGGTCAATCGAATGAAGGCGCAAACCTTGTATGAGGCGATAGACGGCAGCAGCGGTTTTTACATCAACGATATTCATCCTGATGCGCGTTCCAAAATGAACGTGGTCTTCAAAACCACAAGCGAGGATTTGGACCGCCGCTTTGTGTTGGAAGCCGAGTTGCAGGGCTTGTGCCTGCTCAAGGGCTATAAAACCGTCGGCGGCATGCGCGCCAGCATTTACAATGCGATGCCGCTTGAAGGTGTGAACGCGTTGGCCGAATTTATGAAAGATTTCCAACGACGTTACGGTTAAGACTTAAGATAAAAAGGCCGTCTGAAACTGGGTTTCAGACGGCCTTTTGATTTGAACAAGCCTTATTCGGTCACTTCTTCAGTAATGCTGTCGCGGTAGATGGTGCTGTCGTAAGTCGGTACGGGAGGTGGCAGCAGGTTGTCGAGTGTCAGCGCGGACGGGTTCAGTGTCGGGTAGCTGCTGAAGGTGACGGAATAACCGCCGTTGCCGGTACTGCGGACTTTGGCATGCGCGCCCAACGGGAAAGTGGTTTTGTTGGTGATGTGGCCGAATGGGAAGCCGGTCAACACAGGAATCTTGGCGGTGCGCGAAATGTGGTTGACAACGGCGGAGAAGTCGTAGCTGGAATCGTACGCGTCACGGATGGTGCCCATGCGGAAATCGCCGAAGATGATGGCGCGTTGTTTTTGCAAAACACCTGACAGATAAAGCGTATTGAGCATGCGCTCGATGCGGTAAGGCTGCTCGCTGACGTCTTCGATAAAGAGGATGCCGCCTTGAATATCGGGCATGTAGGGCGTACCGGCGAGGGAAGCGAGTACGCTTAGGTTGCCGCCCCATAATGTACCTTCGACGTTGACATCAGCGCGTTGGATGGTTGGAACATCAACGATGTTGACGTTGTTGGTCGTGCCGCGGATGAAGGAATCCATGGTAAAGACGCTGGGGTCTGCTTTGCCGAATTCGCTGTACACCATCGGGCCGGCAAAGCTCATCATATTGCCTTTGGCCAACAGGGCGAGTTGGACGGCGCACACGTCGCTGAAGCCGAAGAACAATGTGCCGCGTTCGCGCATTCTGGCGCCGAGTGAGGCAAAGTCGATTTGCGGCAGGATGCGTGCCGCACCGTAGCCGCCGCGCAGACCCATCAAGACTTTAGGCGTTTCGACGCGGCCGCCGGCAACGTCTTGGAAGTCGGCGGCGCGTTGGGCATCGGAGCCGGCAAAGCGTTGATAGCGTCGGCTGCCTGCTTGTTGGTTAGTCACGGTAAAGCCTGCATTGTAGAGGCGGGTCAGGCCGGTGGTCACGCGGTTGGGGTCTTCGGCAAAGCCTGACGGCGCAACAATGCGCAGGAGGTTGTCGCCGGAACGTGGCGGATGGGGTTGCTTAGGTTGCACGGTTTGGGCTTTCGCGGTGGTGGAAGTGGTTTTGGTTTGCGGCGTGGTGGTCGTGCCTGTACCGCAGGCTTGCAACAACCCTGCGCCTGCCGCGGCAGAGCAGGTGCGCAGGAAATGGCGGCGCGTGGTGGAAGTCATTGAGGTTTTCCTTTCGTTATATGTTCAGACGGCCTGAATTGGGCGTGTCGGACCTTGCAGGCCGTCTGAAAGTTTAAGCGATTAAGTTTTTGATTTGTTGCGGCCAATTTTCGGGCAGGGTCATGCCGTGTTCGCGTACGGGCGCGGCCCAAATCGGCGCGGGGAAGTTGGCGTCGTTTTCAAAGCGGGCGATAACGTGCCAATGCAGATGGGGCACAACATTGCCGAGGCTGGCCAGATTGATTTTGGCCGGGCGGAAGACTTGGCGCATTGCGGCTTCAACCTGATACACCATTTCCATGATTTCGTTGCGCTCGGCAGGAGAAAGGTCGGTCATCTCGGAAACATGGTTATTCCAAATCACGCGGCAGAATGCCGGTGCGCCGGCTTCGTTGTGGACGGCGATCACGCGCAGGTTTGGCGTTTGCAGCAAAATGTCTTCGTTGTCGGCAGTGCAGATGGGGCAGGTCATGGGTTTTTCTTTCTCAGTCTGAATAGGAATCGGATGATTGCCATCAGGATTTTTAGAACGAGGTAAATGGCAGTCAGAGATATGAATGCGAAAAGCCACGGTTCAGGTATAAACCACCAAAATAAATAGGCGGGCGTGATTAAGTCGGCACATTCTTTGGCACTCTTAACGTGATCGCACAAGCCAAAGCGAAAAAAATCATCGACATCATGAAAGGGCGAATAGGCGAACATAAGCGCTATGGGCATCACACAAATCAATGCAATGATGGCAATCCAAAAGAATGGTTTGAGATGTTTGAGTGCAGTTATGGACGAAGTTTATGCAAATTTTGCCGCCCCCTGATTGGCAAGTTCGTCGGCTTTTTCGTTTTCAGGGTGTCCGGCATGGCCTTTCACCCACGTCCAGCGGACATCGTGCTGTTGAACCAGACTATCCAGTTCTTTCCATAAATCATCGTTTTTGACCGGTTTCTTGGCGGCGGTTTTCCAGCCGTTTTTTTTCCAGCCGTGTATCCAGCTTTCCATGCCGTTTTTGACGTATTGCGAGTCGGTGCAGATGACGACTTGGCAGCGGCGTTTTAGGGACTTCAGCCCTTCGATGACGGCGGTCAGCTCCATGCGGTTGTTGGTGGTTTCGGCTTCGCCGCCGAACAATTCTTTTTCATGTGTGCCGTAGCGCATAAATACACCCCAGCCGCCTGCGCCGGGGTTGCCTTTGCATGCGCCGTCTGTGTAGAGGTAAACGGGTTTATCCATGGGCATGTCTTTGTCGAATAAGGCGGTATCATAACATAAGGCCGTCTGAAATATCGGCAAATACGGTTTGCGCGTGTAAAATACCCTGCACTTATCACTCGTATAGAAAGCAGGCAGATATGGGATTATTCAGCGGCCTTTTGGGCAATGCTTCGCAAAAAGACGCCGATGCGGTGGAACGCGATTTGGCGAATATCCTGATTGATGGCGAACAGGTAAAAATGGCATTCAGCCTGGTGCGCGATTTGATTGTGTTTACCGAATATCGGCTGGTGTTGGTGGATAAGCAGGGTTTGACCGGCAAGAAAGTGTCTTACCGTTCGATTCCGTATCGTTCCGTATCGCGCTTTTCGGTGGAAACCTCAGGTCATTTCGATTTGGATGCCGAGCTGAAGATTTGGATTTCTTCTAGCGAGGCGCCAACCGAAACCTTGCAGTTTAAAAGCGACAAGAGCGTGATTGCCATTCAGAAAGCCTTGGCAGAAGCCGTATTGAAACCGTCAAAATAGAAAGGAAATATGATGAGCGAACAGCAAGAATTGTTTTGTTACAAACAGATGCCGGTGTGGACGGCGGACGAGATTCCCGAAGCCTTGTTGTCCAAACACAATACCGCCGCCGGTACTTGGGGCTGCCTCAATGTCCTCCAAGGCCGTCTGAACTTCAATGAATTGGACGAGGCGGGCAATGTTACGGCCACGCATGAGCTGACGCCTGAGAGCGGCGATTGGATTATCCATCCGCAAGCATGGCACTTTATTGCGCCGCAAACGCAAGACACGGAAATTCAACTGTCGTTTTACTGCGAGGCGGCGGACTATTTCAATAAGAAATACGGCATGAGCGCGACACATTCGGCCGTCCGCGCCGCCGAAGGCATCGTGCCTGTCGGCAAGGTTTTGGATATGGGCTGCGGCCAGGGGCGCAATGCGCTGTATCTGGGTTTGAAAGGTTTTGACGTTACCGCTGTCGATAATAATCCCCATGCGGTTCAAAACGTGGAAGAGCTGGCGCGTATTGAAGAGTTGAATGTTCGCGCGTTTGAATACGACCTCAACGCCGCCAATATTCAGGAAAACTTCGATTATATGGTGGCGACCGTAGTGTTTATGTTCCTGATGCCGCGTTATGTTCCTGATGTGATTGCCAATATGAAGGAACACACCAACCCCGGCGGCTACAACCTGATCGTGTCTGCGATGGATACGGAAGATTTTCCTTGTCCGATGCCTTTCCCGTTCAAGTTTGGCGAGGGCGAGCTGCGCGAATACTATAAGGATTGGGAATTGGTGGAATACAAGGAAGAGCTGGGTTCGATGCACGCGAAAGACGAATTCGGCAATCCGATTCAGTTTAAATTCGTTACCATGCTGGCGAAGAAACCGGAATAAAGGTTTTTCCGTCAAAAGGCCGTCTGAATTCAGTTTTCAGACGGCCTTTGCCGTAATCAATCCACAATCTTTTTGCCCAAAATCACCACATCTGCCAACATGGTTTCCAAATCGCAGACTTGCGGCAGCCGCCCCCATTCTTCAAAACCGAAACGGTGAAACAGGTTTAGGCTCGGATAGTTGTGGCCGAACACAAGCGCGATGACGTTGCGGATGCCTAAGGACGGCGCGCGTTCGAGCATATGGCGCAACAGGATTTTGCCCACGCCTGCGCCGCGCATATCGTGGCGGACATAAATGCTGACTTCCACGCTGATATGGTAGGCGTAGCGCGGATGGTAGTCGCTGAAACTGCCCCAGGCCAATACGGTGCCGTCGGCATCGTAAAGGGCGTAGATCGGCCGTTTGTCCGTGTGCGCGGCAAACCATATTTCGCGTTCGGCAACCGTGGTCGGCGACAAATCGGCCGTGGATTGGCGCGTGGCCACGGTGCTGTTGTAAATATCGACGATGGCGGGCAAGTCTTGGCGCAGGGCAGGGCGGATGGTGTATTGCATTTCAGACGGCCTTTTATTGAATCAATTTAGAGATGGTCTTAAAGGCCGGATGTTTGGCATCGCCGAGTAGTTGGAACAAAATACTTTCGACATTGGAAACGGTAATGCCCTGACGGCTCATTTGCGCCAAACCATTGTCGCGGTTCGCCGTTGTACGTGAGGCGGTGCATTCAAAAGGCAGGGATACGGCGTAACCTTGCGTTTTCAAATCCAAGGCCGTCTGAAGCATACAGATATGCGCTTCTGCGCCCACTAAAATAACGTTTTTAATGTCGTTTTTGCGTAAGATTTCCTGAATTTCGGGCAAAAACGCAGAAAATCGGGTTTTCTCGGCAACAGGCGTGCCTTCGGGCAACAGCAGCGATACAGCGGACACGGTGTTGCCCAAACCTTTCGGATATTGTTCGGTTACGGCAAAGGGTACGTCCAAAGCCGTTAAGCCTTGAATCAGCAGGCGGCAGCGTTCCAACATTTCGTCCGCGCCGGAAAGGGCGGGCAGCAGGCGTTCTTGAATATCGACAATCAGACAAAGCGTATTTTTAGAGTTCATGGCTTTTCCTTTCAGACGGCCTTTACAGCAAAATCGTTGAATCAGAATGCAATCATATAACAAGCCGCTGGAAAAGTATTGCAGCTTGCCCTGTTTTAAAGACTGAAATTCTTTTAAAATACCGCCTGATTTGAATTGATAGAGACCGACAACATGAATTTATACCAAACCGTCGAACGTGAAGCCCAAGCAGCCTTTGCCGCTGCCGGTTTGTCCGACAGCCCCGTCGTATTGCAGGCGGCGAAAAATCCCGACTTTGGCGATTTCCAAATCAACGGCGTAATGGGTGCGGCGAAAAAAGCCAAACAAAATCCGCGCGAATTGGCGCAAAAGGTGGCCGAAGCATTGGCCGACAACGCCGTAATTGAAAGCGCGGAAGTCGCCGGACCCGGCTTTATCAACCTGCGCTTGCGTCCTGAATTTCTTGCCCAAAACATTCATGCGGCTTTGAACGACGCGCGTTTCGGTATAGCGAAAACCGACAAACCGCAAACCGTCGTTATCGACTATTCCTCGCCCAATCTGGCCAAAGAAATGCACGTCGGCCATCTACGTTCCAGCATCATCGGCGACAGCATTTCGCGCGTATTGGAATTTATGGGCAACAACGTTATCCGCCAAAACCACGTCGGCGACTGGGGTACGCAGTTTGGCATGTTGGTCGCTTATTTGGTCGAGCAGCAAAAAGACAATGCCGCGTTCGAGCTGGCGGATTTGGAGCAGTTTTACCGCGCCGCCAAAGTGCGCTTTGACGAAGACCCTGCCTTTGCCGATACCGCACGCGAATACGTTGTGAAGTTGCAAGGCGGCGATGAAACCGTGTTGGCATTGTGGAAACAGTTTGTCGATATTTCGCTCTCGCACGCCCAAGCCGTTTATGACACACTGGGCTTGAAACTGCGCCCCGAAGACGTGGCGGGCGAGTCGAAATACAACGACGATTTGCAACCTGTGGTCGATGATTTGGTCGAAAAAGGCTTGGCAGTCGAAGACGACGGCGCAAAAGTCGTGTTCTTGGATGAGTTTAAAAACAAAGAAGGCGAACCTGCCGCATTTATCGTGCAAAAACAAGGCGGCGGCTTCCTATACGCTTCCACCGACTTGGCGTGTTTGCGCTACCGCATATGCCGTCTGAAAGCCGACCGCCTGCTGTACGTCGTCGACCACCGCCAAGCCCTGCATTTCGAACAACTTTTCACCACTTCCCGCAAAGCAGGCTATCTGCCGGAACATGCAAAAGCCGAGTTTATCGGCTTCGGCACGATGATGGGTAAAGACGGCAAGCCGTTTAAAACGCGCAGCGGCGACACCGTGAAACTGGTTGACCTGCTGACCGAAGCTGTTGAACGCGCCACTGCTTTGGTGAAAGAAAAAAATCCCGAATTGGGTGCGGACGAAGCGGCAAAAATCGGCAAAACCGTCGGCATCGGCGCGGTCAAATACGCCGATTTGAGCAAAAACCGCACCAGCGATTATGTGTTCGACTGGGACGCCATGCTTTCGTTTGAAGGCAACACCGCTCCTTACCTGCAATACGCCTACACACGCGTGCAAAGCGTGTTCCGCAAAGCAGGTGAGTGGGATGCGGCCGCGCCAACCGTTTTGACCGAACCTTTGGAAAAACAACTGGCTGCCGAGCTGCTGAAATTTGAAGACGTGCTGCAAAGTGTGGCAGATACCGCGTATCCGCACTACCTCGCCGCCTACCTCTATCAAATCGCCACCTTGTTCAGCCGCTTTTACGAAGCCTGCCCGATTTTGAAATCAGAAGGCGCAACCCGCAACAGCCGCCTGCAACTGGCGAAGCTGACCGGCGACACGCTGAAACAAGGCTTGGAGTTGTTGGGCATTGATGTATTGGATGTCATGTAAGTTTTTGAATAAAAACGATGAAAGGCCGTCTGAAACTTTGCAGGTTGCAAGGTTTCAGACGGCCTTTTTTATGCTTTGAAAAATATTGTAATACCATTGTTTGAACCTAAGCGGTTTTGAATTTGCTCAGGTAATGCGCTTAGACAGCCTTATCTTTATTTCAAATTGCTTGCCAACAGCCAAGCCTGTGCTTCGGTGGCGTCGCTGAAATATTTGGGATGTTGGTTGGTCAAGAGGCTGGACAGGCGCGCGCCGAGTTTGATCCAAATGTCGTCGGTAATGACGGCAACGCGGCCGAAGTCGGTTTCGTGTTGGTTGAGGAATTTGATTTGCTCGACCGCCATATCGATGGTGAAGTCTTTCAGCATGGACAAGTCTAACAGGATGTCGGGCAGATGGACTTTTTGTTTCGCGGCCAACAAGGCTTCTTCCAATTGGCGGAAATCGTCCAAAGTGAACTCGTTGTACAGCGCTACGTTTAAGCCGTAAGATTGTTCGCGGATGGAAATCATGGTGTTCTCCTTGTTAAATTATTGCTTCATCAGAAATTTTTTGATTGAGGCCGGAGTAAAGCTGCTGAACACGCCGCCTGCAACAATGATAACCATGCCGACAGCTTCCTGCCAAGTGATTTTATCGCCGAAAAGCAGTACGCCGGACAGGGCGGAGAAAACGACGGTCAGGTAGGAAAGCGAGGCAACGGTAAATTTCTTGCCGACCTTGTAGGCGCGGGTCATGGCCAGTTGGGCAATCATGGCGGAGATACCGATGCCGGCCAGATAGGGCAGGGAAGAGACGGTCAGCGGATGCCAGCCTGTGATGGTGCTCCAGACTGCGCCCATAATCAGGCCGGTAAGCGAGAGGTAAAACACCACGCGCCAGCCCGGCTCGCCCAAAAGCGAGAGTTCGCGCACCTGCAAATATGCCCAGCCCGACATGGCGCCGCCTGCCAAACTGACCAGTGCGGCAAACTCCTGTCCGCCTTGAAAAGAGGGGTTGAGCAAGAGGATAACGCCGATAAAGCCCATAACCAAAATGGCTTGGGTATAAAGCGTAATTCTTTCTTTTAAAATGAAAAATGAAAAGATGGCCAGCCAGATGGAAGACGTGTAGTTGAGTGTGACGCCTGTTGCCAGCGGCAGATGCATGACGGAATAAAACGTGCACATCATGGCAAGCGTGCCGATGACGCTGCGGTTGAGATGGGTTTTCCAATACGGCGTGGAAAACGTGTTGCCTTGCGCTTTGGCCATGATGCCTAAGAACAGGGTGGAGACCAGCATACGCCAAAAGACCAGCTCGCCGCTGGAAAAGCCGAATTGCGTTGAGGCGGCTTTGATGGAGAGGTTCATGACGGTAAAGCCGAGCGCGGCGATAACCATCCATGCCGAGCCGAGCGGATCTTTTCTGACGGTTTCCATTTGATGGTATGTAAAGCGGTTTTATTAATAAGAGAATATTATACAGGCCAATCAGGCCGTCTGAAAAATATCGTTGGATTTCAGACGGCCTTTAGATTAAGAAATGAGAATTATTATTGAACAATATAGTGGTTTTTTGTAGAATAAAAGCCCTGTTTTCAAGAAAGGCTTGTTATGAAAGTTGCCAATATTGCTGCCGTATTGCTGTCCGCTTTGTTTTCTGTTGCCGTTTCTGCCACGCCTTTGGGAGAGGTTTCTTCTGAAAACGGTAAGATTTTCAGCGGTGAAAATTACATGGTCGTTAAGAAAGACATGAAAAAAGGGGAGCAGATTAAGCCGCACGATCATCCGGGTTTTAAAACGCTGATTTTTGCCGTTGGAAAAGGAAGCTTTGACGTAACCTTGAATCAGAAGGAAAAACATACGGTCGGTGCAGGCTCGGTGTTGCGGTTTGGCGGCGATGTCGTGATTGAGGCCGTTGCAACGGAAGATGCGGATGTGGCGATTACTTTAATTAAGTAAGCCGATTAATCATAAAAGGCCGTCTGAAAGATGATGTTTCAGACGGCCTTTTTTATTCAGTCAACCGTTGCCATTAAGCGCAAATCAAATAGATGAAGCCGGAGCCGAAGATATCTGCCAAGGCATGAATCAGGAAAAACGGCAGCAGGTTTTTGACTTTGTATTTGTAGAAGAAGTAGTACATCAAGCCGAAAACGACGCCGATAACGGTCGCCCAAAGCATACCTTGGTAAGTATGGAAGGAGACGCGCACCAAGGTTGAATAGGCCAATGCCTGCCATTTGTATTTGTCTTCCACGCAGGTTAAAAGGCCGAGGAAACAGAATTCCTCATAAAAGCCGTTTAAAAGGCCGTAGAGGATGGCCATCGGCGCAAGGGCGGCGAATTTGTCGAAGATGGATAATGGTTTGATGTATTGAAAGATTTCAGTGGTAAAGTAATTGTAGCCGCCGCTTAACGAAGTTACCGCATCGGCGGTCAGACCCATCAGGATAAAAATCACAGGCGTCCAAAACAACACGCCTAAGTTAAAACGAATCGGCAATTGTTTGAAGTCGAAACGGCGGATAATGAGGTAAATCAGAGCAATAGCAAGCAGTGTCAACTGCAGGCTCATGTTTTCCGAATAAGCCACGCCGGTTACCGCAGTATCGCGTGCCTCTTCGGCAACGGCGGCCGTTTCCACTTGCGGCATCAGGCTGGCGATATAAAGTTGGGTGGAGCGGTAGGCAAATTGACCGAACAGGATAGCGGTTACAATCAGCATATCAAACCAGCGCAAATGGCGCAAAGGCTCTTTAGGGCGGATAGCGGCGAGTATGCTCATATTCTCCTCTTTAATCTAATAAATAGCGGTGTGCAATAGTTACATAAATATACAAAAATCGTCAACAATTATCACAATAAAACATGAATTAAAAATCAGGCTGTTTCAGACGGTCTGAAGTGCTTCCAAAATGCCGTATTTTCTAAAGGGATTATCTTCAAAAGTATGGCATAATCACTTTATTGCAAACCAAGGAATCTTATCGTGAGTATTTCTCTGTCCCAATATCTGCTCTACCTGCAATATATGTTGGCAGGTATCGCCATGACTGTTGTTTTTGCCGCCGTATATCTGCGGATTACACCCGTTGAGGAATTGCGCCTGATTAAAAACGGCAACCTTGCCTGCGCCTTATCATTTGGCGGCGCGTTGGTCGGTTTCTGTCTGACACTGGCTTCAAGTATTGCACACAGCGTCAGCTTCATCGATTTTATCCTGTGGGCCCTTGCCGCAGCCGTAATTCAGATTTTTGTCTATTTCGCTGCGACAATGATGATTAAAGGCGCTACCGCAGAACTCATCGGTAACAATGTTGCCGTCGGCGCGTTGTTTGGTGCAGTGTCCATCTCGATCGGCATTTTGAATGCGGCTTGCTTGACTTGATTTTGATGGTCGGTTGGATAGCAAAAGATGTGCTGTTCCTGACTCCTACCTAGAAAAATTATCGGTAGATTTTTTTGACTGATAAGGTCTTATGTCTGATGGTATTGGCGTTATAGTGAAATTCTGAAAGCATCAAAAAATTCAGACGGCCTGTTATATACAAGGCCGTCTGAAATGTTTTAACTACTTAAGTTTGCTAAATTAGAACGAGTATTGCAATCTTATGCCTGTTTCACGGGTGCGGTTTTTAGGTTCGATCGCGCCCAATTGAATGAAGCCATAGTCTTCTGTAACGGTGAAGTTTGAATCTTTGACTTTCCAGCCGCGATAGAACGGGGTCAGACTGATTTTAGAACCGTTAGAGAATTTTTTAGATACAGGTACTTCAACCTCAATACCTTGTCCACCGCCTTGTTTCATTCTGGTTTCTTCTCGATCTGGCTCGTAAGAATACTGGCGGCCCTTAACGGCACGATTGTAGGCAATACGAGGAGCAATCTCAAAGTTTGCTGGAAGTGCGATATTTACACCGGCATTGATTTGCGCATATGTGGTTCGGTTTTTGCGGTCATAATCATCAGGATCGACACGTCGGCTCAAATCTCTCAGAACACGGTGTCCCAAGCCTGCACCGGCAGTCAGGCTAAAGCGATCGTTAATTGGATGTGTATATTCATATAAGGCACGGATATCGTATGCGCGGCGAGGTGCATTTTTGAGTGTGGCAGAACCATAACCTGTGGATTCACCAAATCCATTTTGGAAGCTTCCTGTGTAATCTGATTTACCACGGGAATAACGGCCTTCCAATTTTGCCGCATGGCGATCGTTGAAACGGTATTTAACCCCCGCATTAATAGACCACAGGTTGCCTTTTTGTTGCATTATTCGACTACCATCTTGTTCATATTCGCGATAGGTTTCGTTGTAATATTCGCTGCCAACGGTAAATTCAACAGGGCGGGCAGCCTGTGCGCCTACTGCAGCAGACAGTGCTAACACAGCAAGACAGAAATGAGCAGAATTTTTCATGTAAATTCCTTTTAGTTTGGGAAAATCAGTGTGATAATTTAATGTTATTGCATGGCAAAGTTTATAATATTTAATGAACATTAACAATGCTGATGGGGTAATATATTTACTTTTATTATATTCTTTAATGATTTATCGCAAATATTTGTCTTTTTTATGAGACAGTATGGATAAAAAACCTGGAAATAGTGTAAAACTGAGTCGGTAAGAGGTTTAATTTCGAAGTTTTCAAAAGTTAATATCTATATAGTTATTATTTAGTTTGCGATAAAAGTATATGCAGCCACCCACTCTATTCCCATGCATAAAGACATTTTGAATGTTAATATCGTATGACATTCTATTTATATAAAATAAGCGATATAACCGACTAGGCAAATTGACCTGACTGCCCATAAGTTATCCTTTCTTCTTCAAATAAGGAACTGCGATGTTCAACTTTATCAAGAAACAGTTTATCGACGTCATTCAATGGCCGAATCCCGATGACAGCCTGCTGATGTGGCGTTTTCCGATTGCCGATGAGGAGATCCAAAACGGTGCAAGCCTGACTGTGCGTGAGGCGCAGATGGCGATGTTTGTCGATGAAGGCGTAACCGCGGACGTGTTCGGTCCGGGGCGTTACACGCTCAATACGCAAACTCTGCCAGTGCTGACCAACTTGAAAAACTGGGACAAGCTTTTTGAGTCTCCGTTTAAATCGGATGTTTACTTTTTCAATACCAAACAACAGCTCGCACGAAAATGGGGTACGTCTCAACCAGTTACCGTGCGCGATGCTGAGTTTGGCGCGGTGCAACTGCGTTCGTTCGGTATGTATTCTTACCGCATCAGCGATCCGGCAAAATTCTTTAAAGAAGTCAGTGGTGTGGCGGCGCAATACAGCGGCGTAGACTTGGAAAACCAACTGCGCAATATCGCAGTCACCCAGTTGGCGGCCGCGTTCGGCAGCTCCGGTATCCCATTCTTGGATATGGCGGCGAACCAAGTTTTGCTGTCGCAAAAAATCGGCGAATTGCTTGGCGCGGAATTTGCCAAGCTGGGTTTGGCACTGGAAAACTTCACTGTTGAAAGCATTACTTTGCCCGCGTCTATTCAGGCTGCGTTGGATAAGAAAATTTCGATGGGTGTTATCGGCGATTTGGGACGCTACACCCAATATCAAACCGCCGAATCTATTCCGCTTGCGGCACAAAATGAAGGCGGACTTGCCGGAATCGGTGCAGGTTTGGGCGTAGGTGCCGGTATTGGTCAGGCGATGGCGGGTGCCATGGCTGGCATGATGCAGCCGAATGCGCAACAGGCTCAGCAAAATGCTCAGCCGGTTGCCGAAGATCCGCAGGCTAAATTGGTGAAACTCAAGTCTTTGCTGGATGGCGGTTTGATTTCGCAAGAAGATTTTGACAAAGCCAAGGCTGAAGTGTTGAAACAGCTGATTGGTTGATCAATTGAAGGCCGTCTGAAAAATATCATTCAAAAGAAGCGTTGAGCTGCTTCTATGAAAAGGTTTCAGACGGCCTTTCAAATGATTTGATTAAGCCTGTCCGACTTCAAAAACGTTAAGGCCGTCTGAAACACTCCAACCCATTCTGAAAAAGCAAACCCATGTCTCAAACTCCTTTCTTCAAAACCGACTGCCCAAGCTGCGGAGCACCTGTCGAGGCGCATTCTGCTTCTGCCGTGACGCTGGTGTGCGGCTATTGCAACAGCATGCTGGTGCGGAAAGATAACGGCGTTGTCGACTCCGGCCGCGACTCCGCATTGCTGGAAGATTTTAGTCCGCTGCAAATCGGAACCAGCGGCACATTTGTCGCACAACGCTTTACCTTGGTTGGACGGCTTCAGGTGCAATACGACGATGGCGCGTGGAATGAATGGTATGCGCTGTTTGACGACGGCAGAGCCGGTTGGCTTTCTGAGGCGGGCGATTTGTATGTGATGACCATGCCGGTCGAAATCGATAATCCGCCGAAATTTGAAGATACGCGAGCCGGATTTAGCGAGCTGACTTTTCAAGATAAGCACTATATTGCCTCCGATGTCCGCAACATCAGCTTGAAACATGCGGCTGCGCAGGGCGAATTGCCGTTTGTTTTGAAAGAGGATACAGAAAATCGGGTTTCCGACTGGCGTTGCGAAAACCTTTTCATCACGCTCGATTACAACAATAAAACTCCCGAAGCCTTCTTCGGGCGGATGGTAAACCTAGATGGTTTGAAGCTGGAAAACACGCGCCACGAAGATGAAATTAAAGAAAGCGCAGGCCGTCTGAAAGGCAGTATTACTTCAGAAAACTGTCCTAACTGCGGCTCGTCCATTCATTGGGTAAACGGGCTGACTTCCCATCTGAACTGTCAAAGTTGCGGCAGCGAATTGGCAGTCGGCAAAGATAAAGCGGAGCTTATTACCGCCAATAATCTGCGTTTGTCGCAAAATACGATGTTTACTTTGCCTGTCGGCTCGACAGGCAGTCTGAAAAATAAAGAGTTTCATGTTATCGGCGCAATTAGATATTTAGAAACAGATGCGCAGGAAACATTTGATAACTTGTTCAAAGGTGCCAAACATACATTGGCACCAGAAGGGCAGTGGACAGAGTATCTGCTTTACAACCCAACTCAGGGTTTCTTATGGCTGGTTGAAGCTGATGAAGGTTGGAATATTTCCGAAACCTTGAACGATTGGCCGCGCCTCGACCGCAACCGCCAACCGCAAGGCTATGGCAAACTTTATGACTATGGCGGACGGGTCAGGATTGCCAGCGGAGCGTTTTATTGGCGTGTCCGAAACGGTGATTTGAACTATTACAGCGATTACAGAGACGGACAAAGCCGTAAGATTGGCTCCGAACTAAACAGTCACGAAATGGCATGGACTAGAAGTGCCCCAATTGCTTATCGGGAGATTGCAGACGCGTTTAATCTGACCAGCCAAGCTCCGCATTACACTGCAAACATGGCGGCGGACGGCATTGATAAATCATTAAGAATCATAATGACCGTCATCCTGGTTGTCGTCAATCTCCCTGCGCTTCTGACCGGCGATAGTTCTGCCGCACTTACCGTCATCTTTATAGGATGCTGGTTGTTGTGGACCATGGGCAAAAAAGACGAGGACGAGGATTAACATGTCGAGAATCACTTACATCATTTTCAGTACCATCATCATCGTCATCTCCATGATCATCAGCTACGGCTCTTCCGATTCCGACGGCTCGCGTATGCACTCCGGCGGCTATTATGGCGGCAGCGGTTATTCCGGAGGCCATAAATGACCCATGCGCCCGGTAATCATGGCCTATTGGACTTATACGGTTGCGATGAAGCCATCTTAAAAGATGAAGGCCGTCTGAAAACCGCTTTGGTGGCTGCCGCACAGGCTGCAGAAGCCACCATATTGACCGAACACTTCCACACCTTCGGTGGCGCAGGCGGCGTAACCGGTGTTTTGCTGCTCGCCGAGTCCCATATCAGTATCCACACTTGGCCTGAACACCGCTTCGCTGCTATTGATGCATTTATTTGCGGCGGTATGAAATTGGAAAAAGTGAAGGAAATCTTGTGCAGGGAGTTGGTGGCAGCAAGGGCTGTTTGGACGGTTGTGCAACGTGGCGAAGGTATACTGGACGATGTACAACCATCGGTTGAACAATAAAATCTGTCGGGCCGTCTGGAAAAAATTGGCTGATAGTAAATTAGATAACAAATTTTGTATAAAAAGGCTTTTAAACAAAATGCTTAAAATAAAAGATTGGAAGAGAAACAGAAGTTTGCCATTGGTTATTTACTTGCTTGCAGGTTTGTTTTTGCTTGGAGTGGAAAGTGCCGAAGCAAAAAAATTAACACATGATCGTACCGAGTATTGCCGTAATCAAGTTTATGTCAGTAATAACCAAGGCGCATCCCTGCAAGCTCAACCGGACGATAAAGCATCTTCAATCACTCAATTGCACCATATGCAATACCTTTGCGTTGTCGGTAATGACAGCAAAAATACCGAAGAAGGATACTCTTGGATAAAAGTAAAAAAAGTACCTTTGGCAATCAAAGAAAACCAAATCAGTTGTCATGATATGGGCCTGCCTGACAACTGCACCAAACCTACCGATTTCCCGACTGAATGGAAAATCAAACCGCCCAAAGGCAAAAAATGTCGTCTTTCCACTCATGTTGATGATGAAAGTCAGTTGCTTATTGTCGCAAAAGGCGTTTGCCCGACCGGATGGGTAAAAGAGAGAGATGTACAATTTTTTGCCGATTAGTAAACTTGGCTTTAGTTAAAGAAAACAAAGTTCATCATATGGCAGAACAATCAAGAAAAAAGATTTAACTTATTCTTTATTAAAAGACAGGCCGTCTGAAAGCATATTCAATCCGTTTTCAGACGGCCTTAAACCTTGTGCTGATTAAACTGAAATATTGACGTTATATGGAAAAAACGCCTTTTTTTAAAACCGATTGCCCAAGCTGTGGCGCGCCTGTGGAGGCATATTCCGCTACTGCCGTGACGCTGGTGTGTGGCCATTGTCACAGTATGCTGGTTGCTAGAAGCGGTAAGGGGAGGAGCGGATATTTTGTTGCCAATTCTGGGCGTGATTCTGCGTTGCTGGAGGATTTTAGTCCGTTGCAGATTGGAACGAGAGGCGTTTTTGATGATCGGAAATTTACGCTGATTGGGCGATTGCAGGTGCATTACGATGTCGGCGCATGGAATGAATGGTATGTCTTGTTTGATGACGGGCAGACCGGCTGGCTTTCTGAGGTTGGCGATTTATATGCGATGACATGTTTGCTTGCCCAGAAGAGGAGACGGGGGCCGAAAAATTTTAAGTCGGTGAAAGTCGGATCCAGTTCGTTGATCTTTAATGGCCAAACCTTTATTGCGTCAGACGTCCGCACCATACATTACCGTAATACCGATGCGCAAGGCGAGTTGCCGTTCAACCTATCTGGGAATCAAGCGACAGGCGAGGTTTGCGACTGGCGACGCGGCAATTTGTTTTTGACCTTGGATTATTCGACTTTTCCAATGGACTCCTACTTCGGACGCATAGTCAGTTTGGACAGTTTGAAGCTGGAAAATAAGCGCAGTGATGATGAAATCCGTGAAAGTGCAGGCCGTCTGAAAGGAGAGATTCTTTCTGAAAACTGTCCTCATTGCGGCGCTCCTGTCCATTGGCCAAGTGGTGTTACTTCTTTCCTTTTGTGTCAGTCTTGCGGCAGCAGTTTGAACACGACAAAAGATACTGTTGCGTTGATGAAGGCAAATGCCCAAAGGAAAGAACAAGAAAACCTGTTTACGCTTTCCATTGGTACGAAAGGCCGTCTGAACGATACAGAATATCTGATTATCGGGGCTGTAAGATTTGCCGAAATATCGTCCTATAACCAAAATCAGTCCGAATACTGGACGGAATATCTGCTTTATAACACTCAACAAGGGTTTGCCTGGCTGATTGAGTCTGGAAAACGCTGGCGGCTGTCAGAAACCTTACACACATGGCCGGACTTTGATTCAAGTGGCAATCCTGCCGGTGAAATGTTGATTGATCATTACCGCGGGCGGGTCGAGGCAGCGGCTGGCGCTTTTTATTGGAAAGTCAAACAAGGCGATTTGCTTCATTACAAGGAATATAGCGGCAAGAAAAGTTATGGCCGGAATGTCATTCTGTGTTCCGAGCAGAGCAAGGATGAAATTGTCTGGAGTAAAAGCATTCCTGTGTCTTACCGTCAAATGAGAAAGGCATTTGGCCTGTCTTTTGATACTAAGGAGATGCTCTCTTACTGGCTGAAGGGCGAAAATAGAAATGTTGGGAGTAGAGATAATGTAGCCCGTATCATTGCTATGCTGATTCTTATCATCGTCAACCTTCCGGCCTGGCTGTCGCCGCACCTACGTAGTCCTGTCGGCATAGTGGTCAGTCTGTGTGCGTTGGTATGGATATGGATTTCTGACAGATATAAAAACGATCGTGATTACGAAGAAGAACGGGTGGGGACGATTATTTTCTTTGCTTTCATCATTTTCCTTACCGTCTTGTTCAACTATGTCAAAGCGGAAGACAGCGACTCATCGCATTCCGGCAGCTCCTATCATGGTTATTCGGCAGGGCATAAATAATGTGAGATCTGTTTAACCTCGTTGTACCGTTTTACTTTTATTTTTTCAGACGACCTTTTTATAAAACATGTTAACCCGCCGTCAATTTCTCAGCTATACCGCCGCGCTTGGTGCTGCCTCTGCTTTCTCTTGGCAGACTTACCAATACCTCAACCGCAAACCGCCGGTTTCTATTAACCGTGTCGGCTTGCCGTTGGGGCATTTGTTGCGCGACGGGAAATTACTTAGTCCGCCGACTCGTCGTTATGAATGCAATACGCTGATACTCGGCGGCGGTGCGGCGGGTTTGGGGGCGTTGTGGTATTTGGCGAAGCATAATCACCGCGATGTATTGTTGGCAGAAGGATTTGAACGCAATGGCAACAATGCCGCCTATACATCTTCAGACGGCCTGAAAGCGCCGAGCGGTGCGCATTATTTGGCTTTGCCGTCGAAAGAAAGCGTGTATGTGCGCGAGATGTTGGCAGATTTTGGTATCTTGCAGTCGGACGGGAGCTTTAGGGAAACCGATTTGGTCTATGCGCCCGAATCGCGCCTCTTGTATCAGGATAGATGGGTGGAACATTTATTTCCG
Source organism: Neisseria sp. P0024.S006 (assembly GCF_051956595.1). Lineage (NCBI taxonomy): Bacteria > Pseudomonadati > Pseudomonadota > Betaproteobacteria > Neisseriales > Neisseriaceae > Neisseria > Neisseria sp. P0024.S006. The sequence goes on along the minus strand of NZ_JBQCXH010000001.1, from coordinate 668,105 downwards.
AAAGAAGATGCGGATTCCAAACGTTTTTTTGATTTAATCGGCCGTCTGAAACAGGCTTACGGCAATGACGGTAAGAAAATTTTTGCCATTCCGATTGCGTTGTCATCGACAGATGAAACATGGCGCAAACTTGATAGCTTGACGTTCAAACAATGGCTTGAGCAGGAAGGTTATAACTCGTCCGAGCTTTTGTGGTATCTCGATTATTGTTGCCGCGACGATTACGGACAGGGCATAGCGCAAGTATCCGCCTTTGCCGGACTGCATTATTTTGCCGCCCGCAACAGTGCAGAAACCGTCCTCACTTGGCCCGAAGGTTTGGCACATCTTTCTGAAAACCTGCGCCGTCATGCCGGTTTGCAGGAAGGTTGGCAATGGCCGTCTGAAAATCGTATCTATTTGGAGAAACCCGCTTCGGTTAATGCTTCCGCCGTTAAAATCAAACCGCTTTCAGACGGCCGGATTGAAGTGTGGCTGCGTGATAATGCAAAAGGAGAAACCGTTGCCGTCACTGCGCAACACCTTATCTCCGCCATGCCGCTGATGGTTGCCGCCCGCATTATTGAATCTCCTGAAAAATTTGGTCTGGATATTCCCGAATACGCGCCATGGCTGATTTCCAATTTTGAACTGCACAGTTTCCCGAAAGAAAAAAACAACAGCGAACTTGCGTGGGACAATGTGGTTTACGGCAGCCAAGGGCTGGGCTATGTTGTTGCGACCAACCAGCTTATCCGGGTTGTCCGCCCCGAATGCACGATTTTTACCGCCTACGCCGCGCTCAACCACGATACGCCGCAAGCCGTCCGCCGCCAGCTGCTTGAAGCAAGCGACAAAGAGCTGCTCCGGCTTGCTGCCCAAGATCTGCTTACCGCTTACGGCGAAGGCTTTTGGCGGCATGTTTCCCATGTTGACATTACCGTCCGCGGGCATGGCATGAGTGTGCCGAAACCCGGCTATTTAAGCGATGAGGCTTTATTAAAAATCAGAAATCGAAATACTGGATTATTGTTTGCACACAGTGATTTAAGCGGCTATTCGGTATTTGAAGAGGCTTTGTATTGGGGCGTGGAGGCGGCACGGAAAGTGTTGGAACAGGGATAATTTGAATTAGGCGGATACTGGACTAAATATTTGTTTGTATTTAAATTTCAATTCTAAAAGGAAATATATGAAATATTTGAGTTTTTCTTTGATTTTTGCATTAGGGTTAGGGAGCGCGGCATTTGCCTCTGCTGAAAAAATACTGCCTCTGAACGAAACAGGCTGAATTGACCAACCCTTACAGGTTAAACGTGGCCAAGTGTATGGTTTTAATAGCTCGGCAGATGCCGGTTTAGTGCTTTCATTCGCGCCTGTCAGTCCCGGTGTCGTTGTAAAAGACCCGAAAGGCAAACGGATTGCTTTGGAAGTAGGGGCTGATGGTGATGCGCCTGAAAACCGCTTCAGCTTTGCCGAAATCGATCAAAAAGGACGTTACACCATCCGCTTCCCGAGGACAGGTAAGATTGAATCTTTGTGTGTCAATGCCGCCAGTTAGGATAAATATCAAGCTGAATAATGCTTGATTCAGTATGCTTGCAGTAAAGAAAAGGCCGTCTGAAATCATATTCAGACGGCCTTTTCTCTTTCCTATAACCTGATTAGGCTTTGGGTTTCAAAGCGGCAGCTTCGCGAGCCAGACGGGTGATGGTATCCCAGTCTTTGTTTTTGATGGCTTCTTTCGGAGTCAGCCATGAGCCGCCGACGCACAAGACATTAGGCAGTGCCAAGTATTCGGGTGCAGTTGCCAGGCTGATGCCGCCGGTCGGGCAGAAGCGCACGTCGGCGTAAGGGCCGTACAGGGCTTTGAGCATGGCTTTGCCACCGACGACTTCGGCAGGGAAGAGTTTGAGGGTGTCGATGCCGTGTTCCAAAGCCAGTTGGACTTCGCCCGGGGTGGCAACGCCGGGAATCAGGGGGATGCCGCTGTTGTGGCTGGCTTTGGCAAGGGATTCGTGCAAACCCGGGCTGATGGCAAAAACCGCACCTGCGTCTTCAACGGCTTTGAGTTGCTCAGGGTTGGTAACCGTACCTGCGCCGACGATGGCGTTGGGCACTTCTTTGGCAATCAGGCGGATGGCGTCGAGGCCGACGGGGGTGCGCAGGGTGATTTCGAGGGTGGGGATGCCGCCTTCGACAAGGGCGTGGGACAAATCGACGGCGGTGCTTAAGTCGTCAATCGCCATCACAGGCACAACTGCGCCGGCGGTCAGGATTTCGCGTGGGGTCAGTTTGGACATTTCAGTTCTCCAAGTGGGATAGGGGCATTTTTGTTGAGGTCAAACGGGAAGGGGCTAAGTTTTCAGACGGCCTTTTTGAGAAATGGAGGAAGTTGTTTATTCGCGGGAAAGCTCACGCTGCGTCTGATCCGTTTAAACAGCTTCAATAATTTTTCAGACGACCTTCTATTCACGAAGGCCGTCTGAAACGGACATCAGGCAAATTCGCCGCCGAAGCTCATGGCACCGGTTTCTGCGCTGCTGGTCATGCTGCGGAAGTTGGCGAAGAGTTCGCGGCCGCAGCCTTGTTGGTTTGCGCTCAAGTCGATGTGTTCGACTTCGCGGGCGTTCCATTCGGCTTCATCAATCAGGACGTTGAGTTCGCCGGTAACGGAGTCGAAGCGGATCAGGTCGCCGGTACGGATTTTGGCGATGTTGCCGCCCATCAGGGCTTCGGGCGTCATGTGGATGGACGCGGGCACTTTGCCGGATGCGCCGGACATACGGCCGTCGGTTAGCAGCGCCACTTTGAAGCCGCGGTCTTGCAGGATGCCCAAAGGCGGGGTCAGTTTGTGCAACTCGGGCATACCGTTGGCGCGCGGGCCTTGGTAGCGGACGACGCAGACAAAATCGCGTTCCAACTCGCCGCGCTCAAATGCAGCCAAAACTTCGCGTTGGTCGTTGAACACGATGGCAGGCGCTTCGATGATGCGGCAGCCTTCGCGCACGGCGGACACTTTAATCACGCCGCGACCGATGTTGCCTTTCATCAGGCGCAGACCGCCGTCCGGGGAGAACGGGTTGTCGGCTTTGCGCAGGATGTCGTCGTTGCCGCTGGTTTCGGGAGCTTCACGCCATTCGAGTTTGCCGTCGATGAGGAAAGGCTCTTTGGTGTAGTGGCGCATACCGTGTCCGACGACGGTATCGACATCGTCGTGCAACAGGCCTGCGTCCAGCAATTCGCGGATAACGAAAGGTAAGCCGCCGGCAGCAGTAAAGTGGTTCACGTCGGCTTTGCCGTTGGGGTACACGCGGATGAGCAACGGGATGATGGAGGAAATTTCGTCGAAGTCGTCCCAGTTCAAAATCACGCCTGCGGCGCGCGCCATGGCGACGAGGTGCATGGTGTGGTTGGTCGAGCCGCCGGTCGCCATCAGGCCGATCAGGGCGTTGATGAAGGATTTTTCGGTCAACATTTCGCCCAAGGGTTTGATGGTGCCGTTTTTGATGCCCCGCGCGAGGTGTCCGGCAGCGTAGCGGGTCAGTGCTTCGCGCAGGTCGGTATAAGGGTGGACGAAGGCGGCGGCAGGCAGGTGTACGCCCATCATTTCCATCATCATTTGGTTGGAGTTGGCGGTGCCGTAGAAGGTACAAGTACCCGGGCTGTGGTAAGAACCCATTTCGCTTTCAAGCAGGGCATCACGGCCGACTTTGCCTTCGGCGAAAAGCTGGCGGGTACGGGCTTTTTCCTTATTGCCGATACCGCTGGACATCGGGCCTGCAGGGACAAAGATGCCTGGGATATGGCCAAACGACAACGCACCAATCATTAAGCCGGGAACGATTTTGTCGCATACGCCCATAAACAGACCGCCGTCAAACATTTGATGCGACAGACCGATGGCGGTACTCATGGCAATCACGTCGCGGGAAAACAGCGATAATTCCATGCCGGCGTAGCCTTGCGTGATGCCGTCGCACATGGCGGGTGTGCCGCCGGCGACTTGGGCGGTCGCACCGTTTTTTTGTGCTTCGTCTTTGATTTGGTCGGGGAAGTCTTTAAACGGCTGGTGTGCGGAAACCATGTCGTTATAGGCGGTGATGATGCCTAAGTTGGGGACGGTTTCCTGAAGCATTTCGATTTTGATGCTTTTGGGCATGGAGGCGTAGCCGTGTGCCAAGTTGCTGCAGCCGAGCTGGTTGCGCTCTAAGCGTCCCATCTGTTTGGCGCTGCGGATTTTCGCCAAATATTTCTCACGCGTCGGGCGGCTGCGCTCGATGATGCGCTCGGTAATTTCGGCGAGTTTCGGGTGAATAGGAGTGGGGTTCATGTGCGGTCTCCTGGCTAAACGATATGATAGGGATTTTGTTTGCGCGTTTCTGATTTTTGTATTGGGTATGTTTCAGACGGCCTTGAGCTGTGGGAATGAATAATAAGGGCCGTCTGAATATTTGAAGATTTCTCTTCGAAGCGTCCGCATATTATAGTACAAAATCTGTAATTTTGTTACAAAATAATTTGCTAAATGTAAGAAATTTGATTTAAATCGAGGTATGGTCAATTCGTAAAACGATGGGCTGTAAAAGTCATCAAACTTTTATGTTAAATCAAACAATTTGTAAAAATGAGAATAGACAAAATGTGTAGCCATGTGTAGTATTACTACTCATTAGCCCGCTTGTTTGAAATTTTGGTGCAGGCGATTGGTTTTTTACTGCTTATTGCTTAAAGGCTTTTGATTCTAATCGATTTTTATGGATGATGACAGTCCAAAAGTTTTGAAGCAAGCTTCCTCAACGAGAGATGAAACAATGAGTACACAGACAAATTTTGATTTGGTGTTGTTTGGCGCGACCGGCGATTTGGCAATGCGTAAACTTTTGCCTTGCCTGTATCAGGCGCATGTAGCCGGTTTGCTTCATCCCGAAGGTCGTATTTTGGGCGTAAGCCGCAGCGAATTGGATACCGCCGGCTTTTTGGCCAAAGTGGAAACGAATTCTAAAATCCATGTCAAACAAAACTTTTCAGAAGAAGCGTGGGCATCGTTCATCCAACGTCTCGAGTATTTAAAAGTCGATGTGACAAAGAAAGATGACTTTATTGCTTTGGGCGACTTGGTAAAAGCACGTAAGAATACTGAAAATGTCGTGATCTACCTCTCAACTGCGCCGAAATTCTTTGCACAAGCCTGTGAAAACCTTGCCGAAATCGGTTTGAATGCCGATAACGTGCGCGTGGTTCTGGAAAAACCGCTGGGTACAGACCTGGCCTCTTCCCAACAGATCAATACAGATGTGGCCCGTTATTTCAAAGAAGAACAAATCTACCGTATCGACCATTACTTGGGTAAAGAAAGCCTGCAAAACCTGCTGGCCCTGCGTTTTGCCAATGTGATGTTCGAGCCTTTGTGGAACAACAAATACATTGAAAGCGTACAGCTGACCATTGCCGAGCAGTTGGGTGTGGAAGAGCGCGGCGAGTTCTACGATATTACCGGCGCATTGCGCGATATGGTGCAAAACCACTTGATGCAAATGCTTTGTATGACCGCCATGGAAGCGCCCGCCAGCTTGGATGCCGATGCCGTGCGTGATGAAAAAGTGAAAGTCATCAAGGCTTTGAAACCGCTGACCATCGAATCCGTCAATGAAAATGTTATTCGCGGCCAATATGTTGCGTCAAACGGCATGAACGGCTATCTGGAAGAAGTCGATGTACCGAAAGACAGTTTCACTGAAACCTATGTCGCCATCAAAGCCGAAATCGAAAACGAACGTTGGAAAGGCGTACCTTTTTATCTGCGTACCGGCAAACGCATGGCAGGCAAAGTAGCGGAAATCGTGTTGAATTTCCGTCCGCTGCAAAACCATATTTTCGACAACAGCCAAGCTGCGCCGAATCGTTTGGTTATTGAACTACAACCGACCGAATCTGTCCGCCTTTACACGCAAGTGAAAACCCCGGGTGCAGGCAATAAAGTGGAAGTAACGTCTTTGGGCGTGGATTTGGGCAAAGCCGTAGAAGGCCGCCGCGCCGAGGCTTATGAGCGTCTGCTGCTGGATGTGATTAACGGCAAACTCGCTTTGTTCAACCGCCGCGACGAACTCGAAGCCGCTTGGGAATATGTGATGCCGATTTTGGAAAACTGGGCGAACAATACAACGCCTCCGCATGCTTACGAAGCCCATTCTTGGGGCCCTGAAGCTGCGCGTGCGCTGTTGGCGCGCGACGGCAACAAGTGGCACGAAGAGCAATAATATTTCTTTCAGACGGCCTTGTTTTCCAACAAAAGGCCGTCTGAAACCATGAAAGGACGAAACATGTTTGTTTGGCACGAACAAGAAAACGCCGCAACTGCCGCGCAAGCTTTGGCCGATGCCGTTGCCGCCGCACTGCAAACCGCATTGAATGAGAAAGGCCATGCGGTTTTGGCCGTTTCCGGCGGTCGTTCGCCGATTGCGTTTTTCGAGGCTTTGTCGCAAAAAGATTTAAATTGGCAAAACATCGGCATTACTTTGGTGGACGAGCGTATTGTCCCGACCACGCATGCCGACAGCAATACGGGCCTGGTGCGCGAATATCTGCTCAAAAATAACGCGGCCGTTGCCACATGGATTCCGGTTGTTGAAGACGGAAAATCTGAAACTGAATTACAACCTGAAGTTGTCGTTGCTTACGCATTGAAACATTACAAGCAACCTGACGTGCTGGTGTTGGGCATGGGTTCAGACGGACATACGGCGTCGTTGTTCCCTCAAGCGCCTCAATTACAGGCTGCAATCAATGAAGCCGATGACCCGACATTGATTCATACCACGCCGGTTACCGCGCCGCATGAGCGCGTAAGCATGACTTTGGGTGCGATTGCCAAAACGCCGAATGTGTTTTTGGCCATTCAAGGCGCAGAGAAAAAAGCAGTATTTGATAAAGCTGCCGTAAGGGCCGATACCGAATATCCGACCAGCCTGATTCTCAATCATCAAGGAATTAACTGTCATGTCTACTATGCACACTGAAGCTTATCCCCGCCTGGTCGCCGATATCGGCGGTACGAATGCCCGTTTTGCGCTTGAAACTGCACCGCAAGTGATTGAGAAGGCTGAAGTTTTACCATGCAAAGATTATGATACCGTCGTTGATGCCGCCAAAACTTATTTGGAACGCGCAGGCAGCCCGAAAGTTTTGCATGCCGCCTTTGCGATTGCCAATCCGATTTTGGGCGACTGGGTGCAGATGACCAACCACCACTGGGCGTTTTCCATCGAGACCACCCGTCAGGCTTTGGGTTTGGAAACCTTGATTCTGTTGAATGACTTTACCGCCCAAGCTTTGGCAGTGACCAAAACCGAAAAGAAAGACCTGGTACAAATCGGCGGGCAAAAGCCCATCGAATTTGCGCCTAAAGCCGTCATCGGCCCGGGTACAGGTTTGGGTGTCAGCGGTTTGGTGCACAGCGCCGCAGGCTGGGTGGCTTTGTCAGGCGAGGGCGGCCATACCAGTTTTCCGCCGTTTGACGATATGGAAGTGTTGATTTGGCAATACGCTAAAAACAAATACGGCCATGTTTCCGCCGAGCGTTTCTTGAGCGGCGCAGGTTTGAGCCTGATTTACGAGGCATTGGCCAAACGCGACAACATCAAGCAATACCGTCTGAAGCCGTCTGAAATTACCGATAAGGCATTGAGCGGGACTTCTCCGCTTTGCCGTCAGACTTTGGATATTTTCTGCGCCATGCTGGGTACGGTTGCTTCCAATTTGGCTTTGTCATTGGGTGCGCGCGGCGGCGTGTATTTGTGCGGCGGCATTATCCCGCGCGTGTTGGATTACTTTAAAACGTCCCCGTTCCGCAGCCGCTTTGAAAATAAAGGCCGCTTTGAGGCTTATCTTGCCGCTATTCCCGTGTATGTCGTATTGAGCGAGTTTCCGGGCATCGTCGGCGCAGCGGCGGCATTAGATAATCATTTAAATAACGTTTAAACACACAAACGGCGGTGCAGGGCAGGGGTGGAGAAAACCTTTGTCCTGAACGTCAAAAAATCAAAGGGTAGAGTATATGTTAAGCAAAATCAGCGAATCATTGTCCAACCTCTCCGGCGCAGAACGCAAAGTTGCCGAATCTGCGCTGGCCGAGCCGAAGTGGTTCGTTCATGCCGCTGTGGCCGAAATCGCCGAGCGTGCATCCGTCAGTCAGCCGACAGTAATTCGTTTCTGCCGCAGTTTGGGTTATAAAGGCTTGCCTGAGTTCAAACTCGCTTTGTCTGCCAGCATCGGCCACGAAGGCATGCCTTACGTTCATGAAGAATTAAACGCCGATGACAACATGGGCAGCGTGGTCGAAAAAGTATTGGGCAATGCCGCAGCCTCCCTCTTGGGCGAGCGCCGTTTCCTGAAAGAATCCGAGCTGGAAAACGCGATTGCCATTCTGATGCACGCGCGACGCGTTGAGTTTTATGGTGTCGGCAACTCCGGCATCGTTGCCCAAGATGCGCAACACAAATTCTTCCGCTTCGGTATGTCCACCGTTGCCTATGTCGATACGCATACCCAGCTGATGGCGGCTTCCGTATTGACCGAGCAGGATGTGTTGGTGGCGATTTCCAATACCGGCTCATCTATCGAATTGTTGGACGCGGCCAGTATCGCCAAAGAAAACGGCGCAGCCGTTATCGCGCTGACCCGTAATGATTCGCCGTTGGCTCAAATGGCCGACTGCGTATTGAGCATTGCCACTCAGGAAAATGCCGAGCTTTATACGCCTATGGTGTCCCGTCTTCTGCAGTTGGCCGTTATCGACATTCTTGCCATCGGCTTGGCCTTGCGTTTGGGCGACACTGCCAGCACGCAATTGCAAAAAAGTAAAAAAAGCATACATAACAAGCACATCGAATACGATAAAGATTGATTCTTCACTGACATTTTCAGACGGCCTCGTCCCATATCAAGGCCGTCTGAAACCTCAAAAAACGGAAACCATCCCGTTCCCGTTTCAGACGACCTCACGGCCGTTTTCTCAACAAAACTGTCCACTATCCAGGAGAGCATCCGATGAAACACCTTCACGATTTACCAGCTTGGTCAAAATTATGGATACATTTTGACGAAACCAAAGAACAACACATGCGCGAAATGTTCGAGCAAGATCCCGAACGTGCCGAGCGCTACTGGCTGCAGGTTGGCGGTCTAACTTTGGATTATTCTAAAAACCGCATCAACGACGAAACCATGTCGCTTTTGTTCGAGCTGGCGCGTGAAGCAGGCGTGCCGGAACGGATGCAGCAAATGTTCCACGGCGAAAAAATCAATACGACAGAAAACCGCGCCGTACTCCACGTTGCTCTGCGCAACCGTACCAACGCCCCCATCGTCGTAGACGGCGAAGATGTGATGCCTAAAGTCAACCATGTCCTGCAACGCATGGGCGAGTTCGCGCATGAAGTCCGCAGCGGCAGCTGGTTGGGCTATACCAACCAAGTCATCACCGACGTCGTCAACATCGGTATCGGCGGCTCCGACCTCGGTCCGCTGATGATGTGTACCGCGCTCAAACAATTCGGCCATCCGCGTTTGAACATGCACTTCGTCTCCAATGTGGACGGCTCCCAACTGCGCGACGTATTGTCCAAAGTCCACCCCGAGACCACCCTCTTCATCATTGCCTCCAAAACCTTTACCACCCAAGAAACCCTTACCAACGCCCTGACCGCGCGTAAATGGTTCTTGGATCATGCAGGCGATGAAAGCGCCGTGGCCAAACACTTCGTTGCCGTATCGACCAACCAAAAAGCCGTTGCCGAATTCGGTATCGATACCGCCAATATGTTTGAATTCTGGGATTGGGTCGGCGGACGATACAGCCTGTGGTCGGCCATCGGCCTGCCGATTATGCTGTATCTCGGCGAAGACAACTTCATCGAAATGCTCAACGGCGCGCACCTGATGGACCAACACTTCATCAACACGCCGCTAGAGCGCAACATGCCCGTCATCCTCGCCCTCATCGGCATCTGGTACATCAATTACTACGGCGGCGGCAGCCACGTTATCGCGCCTTACGACCAACATCTCCACCGCCTGCCTAAATTCATTCAGCAGCTCGATATGGAGAGCAACGGCAAACAAGTTACCCTTGACGGTAAACCGGTCGGTTACGAAACTTCCCCGATTATTTGGGGCGAAACCGGTATCAACGGCCAGCACGCCTTCTTCCAACTGCTGCACCAAGGTACGCACATCACACCGATTGACCTCATCGCCTCTCTTGAAAAACGCAGCAATTTGCAAGGCCATCACGAAATCCTGTTGGCCAACGTCTTTGCCCAAGCCGAAGCCTTTATGCGCGGCAAAACGCCTGACGAAGTACGCGCCGAGCTTCAAGCCCAAGGCATGGAAGCAGAGCGTATCGAAGAGCTGGTTCCGCATAAAACCTTCTCCGGTAACCGCCCGACCAACCTTATCCTCATGGACAAAATCAACCCGCGCAATATGGGCAGCCTAATTGCCATGTACGAACACAAAACTTTCGTTCAAGGCATTATTTGGGGCATCAACAGCTTTGACCAATGGGGCGTAGAACTCGGCAAACAACTGGCCAAAACCATTCTTGCCGAATTGACCGGCGAGACCGAAGTGCAAAAACACGACAGCTCCACTACACGCCTAATTAATCTTTATTTGAACGCCAACAAATAAAGCATTTATTTAAAGCTAAGGCCGTCTGAAAGTTTCAGACGGCCTTTTGTTTTATTCCGGATCATCCGTAAACGCATTTTCCCGAAATATCGGTACAAACGTGAAAAGATACAGTACGAACACGGCGATGGTCAGAAGCGCAGGGACGGTGATGAAAAATATTGGGTTCACGTTCATCAAGAAAGCGCGTGAGATGGCGGCCATAAAGAGTAGGAGGACGGCAATGCGGCAGAGTTTCGGGTAGTCGAGTTTGGTAAAGCCGCTGTGCCACAGCCCGGCGGTCAGCCACACCATCATCACGCCCCCCATCATGCCGCCGAGGGTAATCAAATGCAGGGGGGCAGAAGCGGGCAGGTTTTGCAGTTTCGCCGCGCCTGTCCACAGATAGCCGGCTGCGGCAAAAAGCTGGAGCAGGTAATAAGTGCAGACGTAGTGTTTGCGCAGGAGTTCGTGATGGTGGAGCTCACGCAGCTTGGCGAGCAGGATGAATCCGACGGCAAGCGCGGTAAAACCGGCGGTTTGCGCGGGCAGCCAAAGTTCGGCGGCGGCGTGCAAGAGCAGGAAAGTAATGGCGATGTTTTTATAAACGATATTTGGAATAAAAACAGGGTCTTTCAGACGGCATTCTTTAAGGGCTTCCGCGCCCAAAAGAATGCTGACGCGGACGGATACAAACATGACAGCTGCCATGTTCAGATGTACTTGCGCGCGCAGTAAGTTCAAATCGCCGCTGACGGCATAGGCCGTCTGAAAAATAGTAAATGCGGCAAGCAGCATCAAGAGGGCGAAGTTGTCAGTGTTGCGGTCGAGCCAAATCAGCCAGGCGCAGAACAGCAGTAATACCAGCCAATAGGCGGCGACGAAAAACGAGGCGGTTTGCGGAGAAAAGGGCAGTATGGCGGATGCGGCGAGCAGTAATGCCGCCATCAAAGTAGCGACAGGTTTCAGACGGCCTTGATAGCCCGTCCATTCGAGCATGGCGGCAGTCAGAAAACCGCCGTATGCCGCAGGCAGCATGAGTTCTAAGAAGATTTGGCGGTGCAAAATGACGGCACCGGGGCTGATGAAAAACACCAACGCGCCGAGTATGGCAAGCACCGCCGCACCGACGAAAAACGGCCGCATGGGGTGGGTGAAAAACTTATTCATGGTTTGTCAGATACTCAAATGCCCGTATCATTCATATTATTGATATTATTGTTTGAATTGTATTATTTTCAATAATAATAAATAATCCTAAACCAATATAAATAACAGCCATTATCCAACGACTAAACTTCTCTACAATTTCACCAACACCTGAAATATTAGCCAATCTTTGTGCTGTATATACTAAAACAAAAATCAATATTAAAAATACAAGAAGAGTAACTAATAAGTCGACAAGATCTAAAGTCACAAAGTAAGGAACAAAAAGTCCAATATTATCTGCACCACAACTAGCAACTGTAACCAAAGCAACAATACCGACTAATTTTGACAACCCTTTTTCATCCAATTCTTTTTTAGCTCTTTTTTCGCCCTCACAATCGTCGTAAATAGCAACTTTAATACCTAAGTAAATCGGTATTAAACCTAATAAACCCAACACCCATTTTTCCGGAACATAATGCAAAACAAAAGCTAGAAATAAACTAACTAATATTAAAATTACAGAACCTAAATATTGTCCGATATAAATATCTCGATATTCTTTTCTAGTATTTGCTCTAGCAAAAAATATTAATAGTATTACCAACAAATCTACTGCTGTAGCAATATATAAAACAGCAGCAGTAATCACAGTCGAAAACATAAAGCACCTCATAATGAATCCCCTGCCCCCTTGGTACCACGGCTTTTTCAAAAACCGAATCGCGTTCGGATAACAGATTCGTATCTTTCGCTAAAGAGGCAAGCCTGCGGCTTGCTTACCCTCTCCCTAGCCATCTCCCACGGGGAGAGGGAATTGGGCTGTCGAGCCTGAACATTTTCAGGTTTACCTGACATCTGATTCCCAATTCTACGGCTCTCTGATTTTGAGAAACCTGATCCCCTTTCCCCGTGGGAGAGGGTTAGGGAGAGGGCAAAGAACCGCAAGGTTTGTCAGAAATTTAAATTCCTATCACTCATAATAATGAATCCCCTGAAACTCTCTTGCCACCACGGCTTCTTCAAAAGCCGAATCGCGTTCGGACAGCGGCGTAGGCAGGGTAATCACGTTTTGCACGTTCATGCCCTTAGTGGAAAGCAGCATGATTTCATGGCTCAGGCGTGCGGCTTCGAAGCGGTCGTGCGTTACCAGCATACACGCCATGCCCTGCCGCTCGATTTTTTCCACCAGCATGGCGACCAAAATATCGCGCAAATCGCGGTCCAAACCGACGAACGGCTCGTCCAGCAAGGCAAGGTCGCAGCCGCACAGCAGCAGGCGCAAAAATGCTACCCGTTTCGCCATGCCGCCGGACAATTCGGTCGGATATTTGTTCAAATCGCCCGCAGTCAGCCCGACTTTCGCCGCCAGCGCGATGATTTCGCCTTCATCGGGTTTGTCCATAAAAATAGCGATATTCTGCATCGCGGTCAAGTTTCCCGGCAGGCGGTTTTCCTGAAACAGAAAACCCGTTTTGCGGAAAGTATTGCGTATCGTGCCCGATTTCGGCGTTTCCAAGCCCGCAATCAGCCGCAAAACCGTCGTCTTGCCGCAGCCGCTCGGCCCGAACAAGGCCTTCACTTCGCCATGTTGCAGGTTCAAACTGAAATCGCGCACGATGGGGTCGCGGAGAATTTCAAAACGCACGTTTTCAAGACAGAGCATCATCTCCTCCACGGCATAAACAAAATTTCCAAAGGCTTGGTAATCAGGTATTCAAACAGCGACACAAACACAATAACCAACACCACATAAGCCATCACCGTCGAAGTCTCCAGCATCGCCCTCGCGTCCGCAATCCGCGCGCCCACGCCTTCGCTCGCGCCCAAGAGTTCCGCCATAATCACCACCTTCACCCCCATCGCCACCGCCACGCCGATGCTGGAAATCACATAGCCTGTCAGATGTGGGATATACAGATAGCGGATTTTTTTCAGACGGCCTAATTTATAAGCGTCAAACAATTCCTCATGCTGCTTGTTCACGCTCGCCATCCCGACCGCCGCACTCGCAAACGTCAGCGGTGCAACCAACACAATGATGGTAAACAGCACGCTCGGATTGCCGAAACCGAACCAAAACAACGCCATCACCACCCAAATAATCGGCGGCATCGCCAACAAAACCGTAATCACAGGCTTGAGCAACGCCATCGCCGTCTTAAAACTGCCCGCCACCAGCCCCGCTGCCAGTCCTGCTACCAAAGCAACCGAAATGCCCACCAAAGAACGCCACAGCGAAATCCCGATTTCGTTTTCCTGAAAATGTTTCAATAAATCCAAAGACTTTTGAAACACCTCCACCGGCGCAGGCAGCATAAACTCACCGAACACGGCGCTGCCCCACGCCCACAACGCCACCACCACCATCGCCACGCCCAGACCGGCGAAGCCGCTCCAAAGGTAGTCGATGATGTAAAACACCGCAGGCTGCGGTTTGCGGATTTTGTCGGTTTTAATCATGGTTTGAGTGTTGGTTTGTCGTTATGTTTTGGCAAGGATAGGCCGTCTGAAAAAAGTAGGTTGGATACTCGTATCCGACAGCCCCCGTTTAGCCGAAATGTCGGATTCAAGAATCCGACCTACGCCGCTGGGAATTGATTTAACCTACGCAGCGGATAATGCTCTGAGGTCGTCTGAAAATAGAAGATTGAATACTTGCAACTATTCTACACTTTCAGACGGCCTTTCTCTCATTTAAGCCAAGAAGAACCCGTTATCCGGCAGCTTGCCGCCCAAAAGTTTCGGGTTGAACTGCATCAGGATTTCGTAAAACTTCAAAATCTCGTTCTTCACTTCGCTGCCTTTGGTTACCGTCAGCCGCGCGCCGTCCAAGCCCATGACTAGGGCGGGTTCGGGGGCGGGGAGGTAGTTTTTGCCGATTTTCGCCGCGCTTTGGCGGTTGGCGAGTATCCAGTTGAGCGCGTTTTTCAAATCCTGATGGAAGAGGTCGAACTGCGCTTTGTGTGCGTGGAAATATTCTTCGTTGGCGATGATGCCCGCCATCGGAATCAGCGGTTTAGTGTCAAACGCCTGCCCCCATGATTTCACTAAGTCAAAGCCGCGCACGACGTTTACGCCCATGGTTTTGCCTTTAAGTAGGCTGGCGGTTGCCATCGGTTCAGGCAGGATGGCGGCGTGGTAGTCCTTACTCAAAAATAGGCCGACTGCTTCGGGCGGTGTGGCTGTGTAAGTGATGCCGACTTTGTGCGCGTCGATTTTCAGTTTTTTCAACAAGGCTTGCAGCACGATGTCGGGCATGTCGTTTTTAAACGGCACGAGGATTTTTTTGCCGACCAAATCCTGTGGCGAGGTAATCGCGCTGCCTTTGCACATCAGCTGAGTGATGCCGTTGGTCAAAATATTGACCATGCCGACTTTCTGCCCTTGGTTGCGCAGGTTCACGCCGACATTGCTCGGACTCATCATGACTTTAAATTGTCCGCTTGCTACGCCTGCACGCAGTTGGTCGGGCGAGCGCCAAATTTTTAGCGATACATCCGCCTGCTTTGCCAGCTTGCCTTGCAACGCCGCTACGGCAATGGTAACGCTGGGCATTGCCGGTGCGCCGTATACGGTAAATTGTTCTTTACCGGCTGCCAACAATGAAGGCGAAACGCCTGCGGCTGCCAGCGCGGCGGTCATTTTTAAGAAATCACGTCTTTTCATATCCATTTTTTATCTCCTAATTCTTAAATAAGCCAGTGTAGGCATTCTTTCAGACGGCCTGATTTTAAAAAGCCGCGTGCAAACTCAACCAATATGTCCTGCCCGGTGCATACACTACACTGGGCGACAGGGCGAGGACGTGGTCGCCGCTGATGTATTCGGCGTATTTTTTGTTGAACACGTTGTTCACGCCCAAGCGTAAGCCGTATTTGTCTTTGATGTTTACGCCTGCGTAAAGGTCGGCAACGGTAAAGCCTTTGGCGGCTTCGCGTTTGTCTATGCCCAGACCGCTTGCCGCGTCAAAATCGCCGCGCGTTTGTTTGGCGACAAAGCGTGTTGCGGCGCCGATGTTGTAGCTGCCGTGGGCAAAGTAGTTTTTGTAGTCAGCTTGGACGGCGGCTTCAAACGGACGGATTTGATAGAGCGGCCTGCCGTCGGTTTCATTGTGTCCGTAGTTGTAGGCGGCTTTGATGCCTGCCGCCCAATGCGGATTGAAGTTGTAACGCGCGTAGGCCTGTGCGGTAAACAATCGTGCGTCCACGTTGCGTGTGATGATGCCGCTGCCGTTGGATGAAATACCGCTTTGTCCGTGTGCGCGGTCAAAAATAATCAGATCTTTGACTTTGTCCGCCACAAGCGTGCCGCCCACGTTCCAGCCAGCTCCTGCGAGCGAGTTCATATAGCCGTTGTAGTAGTCGTTGCGGCTGTCGGCGGTGAGCTTGATGCGGTTGTGTTTTTCGGTTTTCAGCAGGGGATTGCCTGCGATGGCGGCAGCTGGGTTTGGGTTCATCAATGCGCCGTTCATGCGGTTTTGCACGATGGCGGCAAGCGAGTTGAAGCGTTCGGTGTTGTCGCCGATTCGTTCTAAGTGAGCAAGGGAGACGCTGTATTTTTGCGTTTCAGACGGCGTGAAATCGTATTTGAGTTCGCCTGAGAAGGCATGACGGCGCACTTTGCCGTTGAAGTCGTAGCCGTAATGGGTTTTCCAGATTTGTTGTGATGAGGCGAAGGCGAGATTGCGGTTCATTGGATGGGCGGGTTGCGCCGTATTTTTGCGTACGTCCGCTTCATTGAGTTCGTAGCTCAAACCCAAGCCCAGTTTGTGTTGGTCGTCAAACTTGTAAGACAGGGTATCGGCAATGCGCCAGCGGTCGAGGTGTACATCGGCGAAACGGTAGCCGTTGAGGAAATCGCGCATGGCGGTGTGGGCGTTGCGTTCGCCGTTTTGGCTGTCGTTGCGGTAGCTGACGGCGGCATTGTTGTGGAACTTGCCGAAATCCGCGTCATGTTTGAGCGAGAAGTCGTACACTTTGCGGTCAAGCTCTACGAATACTTGCTGCGGTGTGTTGTTTGGGCGCAGGGAGTAATTGTCGGCATGGCGTTTGAGTTTGATGATGCCTGCTTCTGCGCTGACCGTATTGCTCAAATCGGCATTGCCCCAACGCGCGTTGAGTTTGGCGATGTGGCGTTCGGTATCCAATGCGTCGTTGACGAACTGCGGCTGGCGGTCGTTGTTGATGTCGTCGTGTAGGTAGGTGAGGCGGTATTCCTGGGTTTCAGACGGCACGAAACCGAATACCAAAGCTTGATTAAAACGGCTGTATTTCCAATCGGTCTGATTGCCGTCGCCGTCTTTGTAGCCGTTGGCCTTGGTGTGATTGAGGTTGGCCACGCCGTACACTTTTGCCCCACGCGCTTGCGCGGTAACGGAGTTGTAAAAGCTTTTGCCGTAAAAGCCGCTGTTTGCTTTCAACGGACGGAAGGCGTGGTCTATGTTTTCGGTAACAAAGTAGTGATCGCTGCGGTCGGTGCGGTCGAATTGGTTTTCAGGGAAATAGCCTTGTGCGGCGGTCGGCGCAATCGGTTTGGGAGGGGAGAAGGTTTTGACAGGCTGGATTTCATCAGGGTCTGCCAAGGTTTCGGCAAAGCTGTTTGCGGCGGCAAAACTGCTCATTAACAGGTAAACCAAATGTTTTCGTTTCATCTTCATCTCCTGATAATCATTTTTATTCATTATGCTCTTGGAGAGAAACAAAGTAAAGAAACGATAAGGTATTTATTGTCGATAAACACTTAGCGTAGAACACAAATCGGCAAGGAGAAAAATTTTTAGAAGAGGGGAGCGGCGGCGCAGGTTGTATTTGCTCCGAAATCGGGTTTTATCTTCTATTAGTATTTCAGGTTAATAAAGCAAAAGGCTGTCTGAAAACCTCTCTCTTTTCAGACAGCCTTTTGCTGGGTATAATAAATTTACGAATCATTATTATTTCTGTTTAAATGTAGGAGAAACGCATGAGTACCCGTACCGAACACGACACCATGGGCAATGTCGAAGTCCCGTCCGAAGCCTATTGGGGCGCGCAGACCCAGCGCAGCCGTAACAATTTCAAAATCGGCGGTGAAACCCTGCCGCAGCCGTTGATTTATGCTTTGGCGCTGGTGAAAAAAGCCGCCGCAGCAACCAATGTTTCCCTCGGCAGAATTAAGCCCGAGCAGGCGGATTTGATTACGCAGGCGGCGGACGACGTGTTGAACGGCAAGCTCGACGGGCAGTTCCCCTTAGTGGTTTGGCAGACCGGCTCCGGCACGCAGTCCAATATGAACATGAACGAAGTGCTGGCAAACCGCGCCAACGAAATCGCCGGTACGGGTTTGGCGGCGTATCAGCCCGTCCATCCCAACGACCATGTGAACCACGCGCAATCGACCAACGACGCGTTCCCGACCGCCATCCACGTTGCTGCCGCGATTGAAATCAATCGCCACCTGATCCCTGCCGTCCAAGCCTTGCGTGATACATTGGACAAAAAAGCCAAAGAATTCGCCCCCATCGTCAAAATCGGCCGCACCCACTTGCAAGATGCGACGCCGCTGACTTTGGGACAAGAATTTTCCGGCTACGTTTCCCAGCTCGATCACGGTTTAGGCCGTCTGAACGATGTGCTTAAAGACTTGTATGAACTCGCTTTGGGCGGCACGGCGGTCGGCACGGGCCTGAACAGCCATCCCGAATACGCCGAAAAAGCTGCTGCTAAACTCGCCGAATTGTCCGGCCTGCCGTTTGTCAGCGCGCCGAATAAATTTGAAGCCTTGGGCGGACGCGATGCTGCCGTTGCCGCTTCGGGCGCACTGAAAACGCTGGCGGCAAGCCTGAACAAAATCGCCAACGACATCCGCTGGCTGGCAAGCGGCCCGCGTTGCGGTTTGGGCGAAATCAAAATCCCCGAAAACGAGCCGGGTTCGTCCATCATGCCGGGCAAAGTCAACCCGACTCAATGCGAAGCGATGACCATGGTGTGCTGCCAAGTGTTCGGCAACGACGTTACCATCGGCATGGCGGGCGCGTCAGGCAACTTCGAGCTGAACGTCTATATGCCCGTTATCGCCTACAACCTTTTGCAATCCATCCGCCTGTTGGGCGATGCGTGCAACAGCTTCAACGAAAACTGCGCCGTCGGCATCGAACCCGTACCGGAAAAAATCGACTATTTCCTGCACCATTCCCTGATGCTGGTTACTGCGTTAAACCGCAAAATCGGTTACGAAAACGCCGCCAAAGTCGCCAAAACCGCCTATAAAAACGATAAATCGTTGCGCGAAACCGCCATTGAACTGGGCTTGTTGACAGGCGAAGAGTTTGACGAATTGGTCGTTCCTGCCGATATGGTTCATCCGCGTTAAGCTTTAATAATGAAACATGCCGTCTGAAAATGTGTTCAGACGGCATGTTTTTATGCTGCGCTTGTCTTTTCTTCGAATAGGGAAAAAATCATTGGCGTCAGATTGACGACCATTAGAAACATTATTGAGCTCAAAAATGTACGCCAGGCGTAATGCCACGCTTCCTTTCTGTCTGCTTGGGGTAGGAGCGATGCAGAATAGCGGTTGTGTAGGGTTTTTGCGGTGTCATTGTTTTCCAAATAGTCCAACGAAAGTACCAATAATTTGCCCGTGTCCTTGTGTTGTAAGAATTTGGCATGTTCAACCCAGATGCCCGGCTTGGCGTGTTCGCATAAAGATTCAATGCCGACGCAAGAGGCCAAGCTGTTTTGGTTGTTTTGCAAAATCGACAGCTCGTTTTTTTCAGCCTGCATGGTGGCGGCGGAGGTTTGATGAAGGTATGCGCTCATGCCGCTGCTCTCTATTGCTTGAAAATCATGGAGATGGCTGAATCCGCCATTTTCCCAGGCGACGAATACGGCATAGCATCCGCAGCATAGGCAGATCATGATCAATTTTAAGACAATGTTTTTCATCCTTGCTCCTTTTGTTTGAAGACGGCGGCAAAGTTAGGAGGCGTGTTTTCTCGTTTGAAGGTAAGTCAGGTTTTATCTGTTTTTATTGTGAGGTTGAGTGTAACACAGGTAATCAAAAGGCCGTCTGAAAATTTTCAGACGGCCTTTTATTATGTGTTTAGATGGGTTTAAGCCAATAATTCACGCCAGCGTTTGACTTGGAAACGGACTTGTTCAGGCGCGGTGCCGCCCAAGTGGTTGCGCGCGTTTAAGCTGCCTTCGGGTGTCAGCACGCTGTAAACGTCGTCGGCAATCAAACCGCTGAAACTTTGCAAGACTTCAAGCGGCAATTCGCTCAAATCAACGCCAGCTTCATCGGCATGGCGTACGGCTTGGGCAACGACTTCGTGGCTGTCGCGGAAAGGCATGCCTTTTTTCACCAAGTAATCCGCCAAGTCGGTAGCCGTTGCAAAGCCCTGCATGACGGCGGCGCGCATATTGTCGGGTTTAACGGTTACGCCGCGCATCATGTCGGCGTAAATGCGCAGGGTGTCGATAAGCGTGTCGGCAGTGTCAAACAAAGGTTCTTTGTCTTCCTGATTGTCTTTGTTGTATGCCAAAGGTTGCGATTTCATCAGGGTAACCAGGCCGATAAGGTGGCCAATCACGCGACCTGACTTGCCACGCACGAGTTCGGGTACGTCGGGGTTTTTCTTTTGCGGCATGATGGACGAGCCGGTGCAGAAACGGTCGGCAATGTCGATAAAGCCGAAACACGGGCTCATCCACAAAATCAATTCTTCAGACAGGCGGCTCAGGTGAACCATAATCAGCGAGGCGGCGGCGGTGAACTCAATGGCAAAATCGCGGTCAGACACGGCATCGAGCGAGTTTTGGCAGATTTGTTCAAAGCCCAACAGTTCGGCGGTGATTTCGCGCTGAATCGGGTAGGTGGTACCGGCCAGTGCGGCGGCGCCGAGCGGCATACGGTTGACGCGTTTGCGGCAGTCGACCATGCGCTCGAAATCGCGGCCGAGCATTTCAACGTAGGCGAGCATGTGATGCCCGAAGCTGACCGGCTGGGCAACTTGCAGGTGGGTAAAGCCGGGCATGACGGTTTCGGCGTTTTGTTCCGCCAAATCAACCAAGGCCGTCTGAAGGTTTTGAATCAGGTCTTGAATGACGGTAATCTGGTCGCGCAGCCACAGGCGGATGTCGGTAGCGACTTGGTCGTTGCGGCTGCGGCCGGTGTGCAGGCGTTTGCCGGCATCGCCGATTTTGTCGGTGAGGCGGCGTTCGATGTTCATGTGGACATCTTCCAAATCCAGCGACCAGGAAATCGTTCCTTCCTTGATTTCTGCTATAATCTCGGCCATGCCCTGACGGATGGCAAAGAGGTCGTCTTCGCTCAAAACGCCCGACTGTGTCAGCATTTGCGCGTGTGCCAGCGAGCCTTGGATGTCCCATTCTGCCAGCCGTTTGTCAAAATCAATCGAGCCGGTATATTTTTTGACCAGCTCGGAAACAGGTTCGTTAAAACGGCCTGACCAGGTTTTGTCCTTGCTCATATCAGCATCCTTAAAATATAAATAAAAAACAGGGTCTACGTCTTCAATATAGCAGACCCGTCTATACATTATGAAAGAAAACGGTTGAAATCATGTCTATTATACGTCAAATAAACCAGAATTTCGCAGTGCCGGATTTGCGCAATTCCGCAACTTTGGTGCGCCTGCTTATTGTTTTATTAATCAGTTTGTTTATCTTTCCGTTGATGACGGTATCGGGTGTGCCTTATCCGGAACAGATTTTCCAACATTTTTCATGGGCTTGCCCCGTCATCCTCTTAATTTTACTCAAGGTCTATTTCTTACAGGCATTTGCGCCTTCCCTGCTTCGCTCGCAGTACAGCGTTGTGGTTTCCTACGTCTCCAACCTGCTGATTTTCTTGTTTGTCGATCTAGTGATTTTGAAGACGGAAATTTGGCTGCTGATTCAACACTTCTTCTTGCTGACCTTTTTTTGTTTCAGTTTCATGTACATCGAAGCAGCCCGTCGCAATAGCCTTGCGCCTTCCATTTCCGAAGCCAGACTGAGAGCGTTGACAGCGCGTATCCGTCCGCATTTCTTGTTTAACAGCTTGAATGCCGCCATCAGCTTAATCCGTCTGCGTCCGTATGACGCGGAGACTTTGCTGGAAAATTTGGCCAACTTGTTCCGCGCACAACTGCGCGACGGTAGTCAAAACAGTACCTTAGGACAGGAAATCGAGTGGGCGCAGGAATATATTGCCATCGAGCAAATCCGCATGGGACATATGCGCGTACAGGTCATGTGGCAGCACCATGCGCCTGATGATGCGGAAACACCGCATCTGTTGTTGCAACCGCTTTTGGAAAATGCCGTATTCCATGGTGTCGAATCTATCCACCGTCCAGGGATAATTACGGTATTAACAAAATTGGAAAAATCATCTATTTTCATCAGTATCGAAAATCCGTGCGGAACGGAACCCAACGAAAATACCAAGCCGCATAAAGGTAATTCTATGGCCTTGCGCAATCTGAAAGAGCGCCTGACTTTGATGTATGACACCGACGCGAAAATCAGATATATCCAATCAGACGGCCTGTTCCGCGTTGAAATCATATTGCCGTACCGTAAAAAATCAGCCGAAGTTTCCCGTCTGTTTGGCTAAAACGCCTAGAATAGGGCAGCTTTAGATAATTAGACTATTAACACATTA
Organism: Neisseria sp. P0024.S006; assembly: GCF_051956595.1. Taxonomy (NCBI): domain Bacteria; kingdom Pseudomonadati; phylum Pseudomonadota; class Betaproteobacteria; order Neisseriales; family Neisseriaceae; genus Neisseria; species Neisseria sp. P0024.S006. The sequence goes on along the minus strand of NZ_JBQCXH010000001.1, from coordinate 645,653 downwards.
AATAAAATAGTTTAAATTTATTACACTTAGTAACATAACTGTTCCCATTTTTTGAAAACTGGTCTATGATACTTAAAAGGATTGTTTACAATCCTTAATTGCAAATCATTTGCAATTGTCCAGAAGAAAAAACAGAAAAAGGAACAAAGAGATGTTAGAAGCCTATCGTAAAGCCGCCACCGAGCGCGCCGCCCTTGGTATTCCCGCCCTTCCTCTGACTGCTCAGCAGACTGCTGATTTGGTTGAGCTGCTGAAAAATCCACCTGCCGGTGAAGGTGAGTTCTTGGTTGAGCTGTTGGCTCACCGCGTACCGCCCGGTGTGGACGATGCCGCCAAAGTCAAAGCTTCATTTTTGGCTGCCATTGCCGAAGGCAGCGCATCCAGCCCGTTGATTTCCCCTGAGTACGCTACCGAACTGTTGGGTACCATGCTCGGCGGTTACAACATTCATGCACTCATCGAACTCTTAGACAACGACAAACTTGCGCCTATCGCTGCAAATGGTCTGAAACACACTCTGCTGATGTTCGACTCTTTCCACGATGTTCAAGAAAAAGCTGAAAAAGGCAACAAATACGCGCAAGAAGTATTGCAATCTTGGGCGGATGCCGAATGGTTTACTTCTCGTGCCAAAGTTCCTGAAAAAATTACTGTTACCGTCTTTAAAGTCGACGGCGAAACCAATACAGACGACCTCTCTCCCGCGCCCGACGCATGGAGCCGTCCCGATATTCCGCTGCACGCGCTGGCGATGCTGAAAAACCCGCGCGACGGCATCACGCCTGACAAACCGGGCGAAGTCGGTCCGATTAAATTGTTGGAAGAACTCAAAGCCAAAGGTCATCCGGTTGCCTACGTCGGCGACGTAGTCGGTACTGGTTCTTCACGCAAATCCGCGACCAACTCTGTTATTTGGCATACCGGCGAAGACATTCCGTTCGTTCCGAACAAACGCTTCGGCGGCGTATGCTTGGGTGGCAAAATCGCACCGATTTTCTTCAATACTCAAGAAGACTCCGGTGCGCTGCCGATTGAAGTCGATGTTTCCGCACTGAAAATGGGCGATGTCGTCGATATTCTGCCTTATGAAGGCAAAATCGTGAAAAATGGCGAAACCGTTGCCGAATTCAGCCTGAAATCTCAAGTATTGCTGGACGAAGTGCAAGCGGGCGGCCGTATCAACCTGATTATCGGCCGCGGTCTGACCGCCAAAGCGCGCGAAGCCCTGAAACTGCCTGCCTCTACCGAATTCCGCCTGCCTCAAGCACCTGCCGAAAGCAAAGCCGGTTTCACCTTGGCGCAAAAAATGGTCGGTCGCGCTTGCGGTCTGCCAGAAGGACAAGGCGTACGTCCGGGTACTTATTGCGAACCGCGCATGACGACTGTCGGCTCGCAAGACACTACCGGCCCGATGACCCGCGACGAGTTGAAAGACTTGGCTTGTTTGGGCTTCTCCGCCGATATGGTGATGCAGTCTTTCTGTCACACCGCTGCTTATCCGAAACCTGTCGATGTGAAAACCCATAAAGAGCTGCCCGCCTTTATTTCTACCCGTGGCGGTGTGGCTCTGCGTCCGGGCGACGGCGTGATTCACTCATGGCTCAACCGTCTGCTGCTGCCTGATACAGTCGGTACCGGCGGCGACAGCCACACTCGTTTCCCTATCGGTATTTCCTTCCCTGCCGGCTCCGGCTTGGTTGCTTTCGCAGCAGCGACCGGCGTAATGCCGCTCGATATGCCTGAATCCGTATTGGTACGCTTCAGCGGCAAACTGCAACCGGGCGTAACCCTGCGCGATTTGGTGAACGCCATTCCGCTTTACGCGATTAAACAAGGTTTGCTCACCGTTGCCAAAGCAGGCAAGAAAAACATCTTCTCCGGCCGCATCCTCGAAATCGAAGGCCTGCCTGATTTGAAAGTGGAACAAGCCTTTGAATTGACCGATGCGTCTGCCGAACGCTCCGCTGCCGGCTGTACCGTGAAGCTCAACAAAGAGCCGATTATCGAGTACATGAAATCCAACGTCGTGTTGATGAAAAACATGATTGCCGACGGCTATCAAGACCCACGCACTTTGGAACGCCGCATCAAAGCCATGGAAAAATGGTTGGCAAATCCTGAGCTGCTCGAAGCGGATAAAGATGCCGAATACGCTGCCGTGATTGAAATCAACATGGACGACATCAAAGAGCCGATTATCGCCTGCCCGAACGACCCGGATGACGTGTGCTTCATGTCCGAACGTTCCGGCACCAAAATCGACGAAGTGTTCATTGGTTCTTGTATGACCAACATCGGCCACTTCCGCGCTGCCTCCAAACTTTTGGAAGGTAAGTCCGACATCCCCGTCCGCCTGTGGATGGCGCCGCCGACCAAAATGGACGCGAAAGAGTTGTCCGACGAAGGTCACTACGGCGTACTCGGCCGTGCAGGTGCGCGTATGGAAATGCCGGGTTGCTCATTGTGTATGGGTAACCAAGCACAAGTACACGAAGGCGCAACCGTCATGTCCACTTCCACCCGCAACTTCCCGAACCGCTTGGGTAAAAACACCTTCGTTTACCTCGGCTCGGCAGAGTTGGCGGCGATTTGCTCCAAACTGGGCAAAATCCCGACCGTTGAAGAATACCAAGCTAACATCGGCATCATCAACGAACAGGGCGACCAAATCTACCGCTACATGAACTTCAACGAAATCGATAGCTACAACGAAGTAGCCGAAACCGTGAATGTTTAAGGTAACAAGGTAAACCGATTTTCAGACGGCCTTAAATAATAAAGGCCGTCTGAAACGGAAAAATAAAAAGGGCGTGTTCATCACGTCCTTTTTATTTTTAGTTTAATAAAAGGCCGTCTGAAAGATAAGTTTCAGACGGCCTTTGCTTAGGATAAATAATCAGAAACCGATTAATCAGCGTTGTTTACTTTACGCCAAAACCAGGTTGGAGCAGGGCGCAAGGCTGACGCTCGTGACGGCTGCGGCGTGTTCTGCCAGCAATTTTGCCGCAGGCAATACCCGGATCGTTTTTCTCTTCTGCTTTTTTCGAGTTTTTATCTGACTTGCTCGCGTATTCGTTGCGTTTGTTTCTATCATCGCGACGAGAGCAGCTGTCGTTGTGCTGAACCAGTTGTGCTTCGGCTTCATCTTGATTGTCGGTGCCCCACCAATGCGGCTCAAAGCCTTCGATGCGTTCCACATTCAAATCGCTGCCGGTTAGTTCTTTAATAGATTCAAACATTTTCTGTTCGGTTTTATCCATCAAGGAAATGGCAACGCCGTCGGCACCGGCCCGGCCGGTACGTCCGATGCGGTGGACGTAGTCTTCAGGTTGGGTTGGCAGCTCGTAGTTGATGACGAAAGGCAACTCGGCAATATCCAGACCGCGCGCGGCAACGTCGGTGGCAACCAAAACGCGTAATGTACCTTCTTTAAAGGCGTTGAGGGTTTCTAGTCGGCTTTGTTGGGATTTGTCGCCGTGGATGGATTGCGCGGCAATGTTGCGGCGGACGAGGTCGCGGGTAACTTGATCGACGCTTTGTTTGGTTTTGCAGAATACAATGACTTGATTCATATGCAAATCAACAATCAGACGTTCGAGCAGGTTGCGTTTTTTGAGTGCATCAACGGCAATGATGTGTTGCTCGACATTGGCGTTGGTGGTGTTTTGCGCAGCCACTTCAACCATTTCGGGCGTGTGCATAAAATCTTGCGCGAGCTTGCGGATAGGAGGTGAGAAAGTGGCGGAAAAAAGCAGGGTTTGTCGCTGTTTGGGCAACATCTGCATGATTTTGCGGATATCGTCGATGAAACCCATATCAAGCATACGGTCGGCTTCATCGAGTACAACGATTTCAACTTTGTTTAAATTAATATTTTTTTGTTTGACGTGGTCAAGCAGTCGGCCAACCGTAGCGACAACGATTTCGCAACCGGCGCGCAAGTCGGCAGTTTGTTTATCCATATTGACGCCTCCGAAGAGGACGGTGTGACGCAAAGGAAGATTTTTAATGTATGCCTGCACGTTTTGGTCAATTTGATCAGCCAGTTCGCGGGTTGGGGTCAATACCAACATACGAACAGGGTGCATGGCAGGGGAGGTGCTGGATGTGGCGTAGCGTTTCAGGCGTTCGAGGCTGGGCAGCATAAAGGCGGCGGTTTTACCTGTGCCGGTTTGTGCTGCGGCCAAAAGGTCGTGTCCTGCCAAGGCTTTGGGAATTGCTACTGCTTGGATAGGCGTCGGGTTTTCATAACCCTGATCGGTCAGGGCAGAGACTAATTCGCTGCCTAAACCGAGTGAAGAGAAAGGATTCATGATGGTGGCTTTCTGTTCAGACGGCCTTTTGAATGATAGGCCGTCTGAAAAATCTGATTCTGAAATGGACAAACCGCAGTATGATGTTGATTCTGCGGTTTGAAAAAAATGGGGAGCGGAATAATCCGTCAAGTAGTCCATTATGCCATAAAAAGAGGGACTCCCAAAATGGTGGTTGCGGCTAGGATTGACCATGTTTTGATATTTTTACAGTTCAAAAACAGAAAAATTTACTGGTCTGCAAGGTTTTGAGTTTATTAGGAATTAAGCATTTGTCTTAACATCAATAGAATTAATTTATCAAAAACTTACAGGCTGAAATGAAACTAAATTGTACTCACGTACTCAATATTGAGGTGCAGAGCTTGTTTTGTAGCCTGTATCTCCCGTTTAACGGTAAACCATAAAATCAAAATTTAGGAATATACAATTATGAAAACTTTATTGATCGCTCTTGCAACCGGTAGCCTGATGTTGGCAGCTTGTTCTTCTTCCAAACCTGAAGAAGCGGCAGCGCCACGCATCACTGTTGAAGAAGCAATGACTCAATGTCAACAAGCATCTGGTGAAAATGCTGATCGCGCTGTATTTGATGCCTGCATGAAAGGCAAAGGCTATCAACGTACGGCTGAATCAGCTGCCTCCGAGCCTGCTGCATCTGAACCAGTAGCTGCTCCTGAAACTGCTGCTCCTGAAGCTGCGGCTTCTGAACCTGCCGCCAAAGCTGCTCCAGCTAAAAAAGCTGTTAAAAAAGTAAAAAAATAAGCTTCATAAAATTCAAGGAAGTCACTCTCATCAATACTCCGGATGAAGGCAGACTTAGAGCAACTTGAAAACAAAGGCCGTCTGAATATGTTTCAGACGGCCTTTGTTTTTCATGTATAAGACCATTATTCAAAGATATACTTTTGGTTTTATTAAAAAATAAAAAAGACGTGTAGCGAGTACACGTCTTTTTCGGAGAATGATCCTTATTGCTTATATTCGCTGCCGTCTGCACGGAAAAGTTTTGGCTGTTCGCCTTTTTCCACGACCTCTTTATTGATGACGACTTTTGCTACGCCTTTCAAATCCGGTAGGGCGTACATGGTGTCCAAGAGGCAACGTTCGACGATAGAGCGCAGGCCGCGCGCACCGGTTTTGCGTTCCATCGCCAGTTTGGCGATGCTGTGCAAGGCGTCTTCTTCAAACTCAAGACCGATATCTTCCATTGCAAACAAGGTTTGATATTGTTTGACCAAGGCATTTTTCGGTTCGGTCAAAATGTTGACCAAAGCATCTTCGTCCAATTCTGCCAATGTGGCAATCACGGGCAGACGGCCGATAAGCTCGGGAATCAAACCGAATTTAATTAAGTCTTCAGGCTCGACTGTTTCAAACAGGGCTGAAATATCGGCGTTTTCATCTTTGCTGTGCACCGCCGCACCAAAGCCGATACCACCTTTTTCAGTACGTTGGCGGATGACTTTTTCCAAGCCGGCAAATGCACCGCCGCAGATAAAGAGGATGTTGGTGGTATCAACGTTGATGAATTCTTGGTTCGGATGTTTGCGGCCGCCTTGCGGAGGAACGCTCGCTACCGTGCCTTCAATCAGTTTCAGCAAGGCTTGTTGCACGCCTTCGCCGGATACGTCGCGCGTGATGGACGGATTGTCGCTTTTGCGTGAAATTTTATCGATTTCATCGATATAAACGATGCCGCGCTGGGCTTTTTCAACGTCAAAATCACATTTGCCCAAAAGTTTGGTGATGATTTGTTCGACATCTTCACCAACATAACCGGCTTCGGTCAAAGTTGTGGCATCCGCCATGACAAAAGGAACATCCAGTTTGCGCGCCAAAGATTGCGCCAACAGAGTTTTACCTGAGCCGGTAGGGCCGATGAGCAGGATGTTGGATTTGGACAACTCGACTTTGCCCTCTGCTTTCGGGTGGCGCAGGCGTTTGTAGTGGTTGTAAACCGATACTGCCAACGCTTTTTTTGCGTGTTCCTGACCGATAACGTGGTCGTTGAAGTTGGCAACGATTTCGGCCGGGGTAGGCAGTTTTTTCTCGGTGTTTTCTGCGTTCACTTTGGCAAGCTCGTTTTCAATCTCGCCTGATTCGTTGTCTTGCAGCATCATGCCGCAAGTTTCTACACATTCGTTGCAGATGAAGGCGTGTTCGCCTTCGATCAGATTTTTAACGTCGTTTTCGGACTTCCCGCAGAATGAACAGGTGCGTTTTTCTTCAGACATAATAATTTCTTCGTATGGTTGTATGGAGGCTGTGTTGTAAAGGGGGAACAGATATTTCGGGCGTATTGCCGGATTGAGGGAGTGCCTCTGACAAAGGAGCCTAAGTATAATAACTATCTTGTGTTTTTTCAAATCAGAGCAGGCATTGCGCCGTATCGTCTAAGAAACAGATGAGGGTGCTGGATTTGAATATCTCGCAAACAAACGCAAAGTTTTCTCAACTCGCTTTACAATTAGCAAAAAATTTAACAGAATGTTGAATTAAATGTATTTTTTTGAATTGGCAGATATGAAATTCTATAAAACTTTAGGAATGGTATGGACAGGTGTGGCATTGGCCTTTGCTTCTGCACCTGCCGTTGCCGATGATATGGATGTATTGGGACAATTTTTGGAACAAAATTTCCCAGTGCAAAATGACCCGATGGAAGCTTTTGCGTTGAGTCATGCCGACCAAGTCGAAGCTCAAGCCGCTTTGGCAGGTCCTTTGCTGTCTTCGCAATCTGCTTTGATTTTCAATAATAAAACCGGTGAAGTGCTGTATCAGAAAAACCCTGATCGTGTCATGCCGATTGCCTCTATTTCCAAATTGATGAGCGCGATGGTGGTGTTGGATGCGCATCTGGATATGAACGAGCCTATCACGATTACTGAGGCTGAAATCGACCGTCTGAAAGGTACGGGCAGCCGTTTGAGCATCGGCACGACACTGACACGCGGCGAACTGTTGCACCTGAGCCTGATGAGCAGTGAAAACCGTGCTACCCATGCGTTGGGCCGTACCTATCCGGGTGGTATGAGCGCGTTTGTTGCAGCAATGAATGCCAAAGCACAAAGCCTGGGCATGACCAGCAGCCGTTTCTATGAGCCTACCGGTTTGAATTTCCAAAACGTTTCAACTGCACGCGATTTGAACCGCATGGTTGCGGCAGCCAGCAAATATCCGCTGATCCGCAAAAATTCTACTTCAAATTATGGCTCGGTTTGGACGGCAAATGGTCGTCAAAACTACAAAAACTCCAATGCCTTGGTGCGTGAGGGCAGCTGGAATATTGAATTGCAGAAAACCGGCTATATCCGCGAGGCAGGACGTTCTATGGTGGTTAAGGCCAATGTACAGAATCAGCCGATTACCATCGTATTGCTCAACTCTCCGTCTTCCACAACACGCGTGAACGATGCGCGTAAGATTGAGTCTTGGATGTTGCAGCGCCGCTCTTAAATATTGCGCTTAAAGGCCGTCTGAAACCGTTCAGACGGCCTTTTGTGTAAAGTGTATTAAATTTGGGTACAATGTCGTTACATTAACTTAAAAACACAGAGAGAAAACATGTTGGGAAAATGGAATAAAAAATATTGGGCCGGCATGGGCGTGATTTTGGCGTTGACCGGCTGTACTTCCGTAGCGGATATGGTTGGCTACGATACTGCGACTTTAAATGAAGACGCGGCTAAAAGTTACTCACAAGTCATTCAAAAAGCGCGTGGTCAAAAAGCTTTGGATGTTTCATCTCCAACTGCTCAACGCGTTCAACGCGTGTTTGCACGTCTGCGTCCTCATGCTGAGCGCGCCAACAAAACCGGCGTGCCTTTCAACTGGCAGATGAACGTTATCCGCAGTGATGAAATGAACGCATGGGCAATGCCGGGCGGTAAAATGGCCGTGTACACCGGCATAGTAGAAAAATTGAAGCTGACTGATGATGAAATTGCCGCCGTTGTCGGCCATGAAATGACCCATGCTTTGTTGGAACACAGTAAAAAAGCTTTGGGCGGACAAGTATTGACCGGCTTGGGCGGTTCGATTTTGGCCAGCTCAACCGGTGTGGATGGTGATTTGGTCGGCTTGGGTGCAGATTTGTTGGCGACCAAACCGTTCTCACGTTATCAGGAAAGCGAAGCGGATGCCGGCGGTGTGCGTTTGATGGCTGAAGCAGGCTACAACCCTGAGGCAGCGGTAAGCGTGTGGGAAAAAATGAACAAAGTACAGGGCGGCAGCTCATTGGCTATTTTGTCGACTCACCCAACCAATCAGGCGCGTATCAATGCAATCCGCAAAATGTTGCCTGAAGTGATGCCGATTTATCAGAAAAACAAACGTTAATTTGACGTATTGATGATTTTGCCGGTTTGAACAGATGATTCAAACCGGCAAAGTTTTATGGTTTCAGCCTGACAGTTTGGCAAATTTATCCCAATTTGCCTGAACGTAGGCTGCTGCGGTTTCCAAGTCTTCGTCGGCAACATCATAATAATCGCCGTCAAGCTCTTCAAAATCGGGAAAAGCTTTGCGGATTTCGTCGAAACCCCTTTGCTCGTCTGCCATTTTTTCAATGGCTTCGCCATGTTTTTCGTACAGAGCTTTGGCTTTGTCTAAGATTTTTGGTATCGGTTTGATGCGCCAGCGGCGCAGGCTGTCGGCAACCGGATTGCCGAAGATGTATTCTCCGTATCCTGAAGCGATAAGCTGTACAAAGCCGCCTTCTTGAACCTGGCTGTCGAGGTAGCAAAGGGCAGTCAATGTATGCTGTTCGTCGTTGAGGCCGGACATTTCCTCGTCGCCTGCCTGTTCGGTGTGGTCCAAATAGGCTGCGCTGAGTGTATAAAGAAATGAAGCGGAATCGGAAGTATCGAAATCTTGAAGGCGGAGCAGGGTCGTCATAATCATCAAAGGCCGTCTGAAAAAAGTGATTATATAATGTTTTCAGTCTGAACCTAGCGGCCGTTTTGCTTTACAATATCGGAAGATAAGAAAACATAGTGAGGAACCAAACCATGAGTACACAGTCTGAAAAAAACGTTGTAGTCATCAAACCGCAGGATTTGCCGCTGCATTGCTCCGGCCCTAATCATGAAACATGGAACGGCCATCCGCGCGTGTTCTTGCCGATTCAGTCCAACAGTGAGATTGAATGCCCGTATTGCAGCACTTACTATCGTCTTGATGGCGAGATTCCGCATCACCATTACTAATCTATGCCTATGTTGAACAAAATCATCTGCGCTTTGTGCCTGAGTTTGTGCGCTGCGTGCGGTTCGTATAAGGCCGTGCGCCCTGACGCGCCGTTACCGGTCATCGCACAGGCGCAGACGTATTCTGTCCGTTATCAATCCGCACAAGGTCGGACGATTACTGCAATTTATATCAACAGCCACAGCCCGATGATGGTTGAGCTGCATGAAGGCAATACGGTTGAGAAACTGGTGCAAGTCCGCTTGCGCAGTCAGGGCGTCGAGTACGCCAATCCAAGCTCGCGTTGGCAGATTGGCGATGGGTTTGCCGTACTGATTCGCGGCGGAAAAGAAGTTGTATTTAAAGAGATTGTGGAATAGGGCGGTTTAGCCTTTAGCCAAATATTTGATTAAAGGTTTGGGCAAACCATAATCCGTCAAATGTTCCGATGATACCCAAAGGCCGTCTGAAAGATGTTCAGACGGCCTTTGTTGCGTCTGAAAAGGGGTAATCATCAATAAGCGGTGGGTCAGGCGGTGGGTAAACGTGGTTTGTTCTTCAAGGCCGTCTGAAATAATGCCGAAGCGTTCGGCGTAAGCATACAAATCGTCTAATTTTTCAAAACAGGGTACGCAATACAGACCGCCCCAAATACCTTTGGCAGGGCGTTTTTCAAGCAATAATGCACCGTCTTGGTTACGAATAATCAGCCAGTAAAGCGGCAGGGTATGTACTTCAAGGGCAGTTTTTTTGCGCGGCAGCTCGTCAATACGGTTTTGCTTTTTTGCTTCGCAGATGTCTACCATCGGGCATTGATGGCACAAAGGTTTTGTCCGTTTGCAGACGGTTGCGCCCAAGTCCATCAAGCCTTGCGTGTAGGCAGGCATATCGGCGTTTTCAGACGGCAGCAGGCTTTCGGCAAGCGTCCAGAGCGAGTTTTCAAATTTTTTGTCTTGCGGATTGCCGTCTTGGGCAAAGACACGGCAGAGAACGCGTTTGACGTTGCCGTCCAAGATGGTTTCTCGTCGGTTGAAAGCAAAGGCAGAAATGGCAGCGGCGGTACTTCTGCCTACACCGCAGAGCGTTTCCAAGTCTTTGCGCTCGGAAGGAAAGATACCGCCGAATTGTCCGACGACTTGTTGCGCGGCTTTGTGTAGATTGCGTGCACGGCTGTAATAGCCCAAGCCTGCCCATAAAGATAAAACCTCGTCTTGCGGCGCGGCGGCTAGCGATTGCACGGTTGGGAATTTAGCTAAGAAACGCGGATAGTAGTCCAATACGGTGGCAACCTGCGTTTGCTGGAGCATGATTTCTGAAAGCCAGACGGAATAAGGGTCTTTGACCTGCCAAGGCAAGTCGTGACGGCCGTGTTGCCGTTGCCAATCAATGAGTCGGCGTGCGAATGATGTGGGTGTGTTCATTAATATTTACCTTTTAATTATTTATTTTTAAAACAATAAGTTATATTATAACATTATAAATAATAATCAGAATTGACTTATCTGGTGGAGGGGTATATAAATATAGTTAACGTGGATTTACGCAGTATTGTTAAAGTTTATTAACCACTCAAGGAGATTCACATGAAAGCAATGGTTTATCACGGCGCAAACGACATCCGTTTTGAAGAAAAGCCCCGCCCTCAAATTATCGATCCGACCGATGCAGTCGTCAAAATCGTTAAAACCACGATTTGCGGTACCGACTTGGGTATTTGGAAAGGCAAAAACCCCGAAGTTGCCGACGGTCGTATTCTCGGTCATGAGGGCATCGGTATTGTAGAAGAAGTCGGCGATGCTGTAAAAAACATCAAAGTCGGTGATAAAGTCATTATTTCATGTGTCAGCAAATGCTGTACTTGCGACAACTGTAAAATCCAACTTTATTCACACTGCCGCAACGGTGGTTGGATCTTGGGTTATATGATTGACGGTACTCAGGCCGAATACGTCCGTACGCCTTATGCCGACAACAGCTTGGTTCCGCTGCCTGACAACGTCAACGAAGAAGTTGCCCTGTTGTTGAGCGATGCCTTGCCGACCGCCCACGAAATCGGCGTGCAATATGGCGATGTGAAACCCGGCGATACCGTATTCATCGCAGGCGCAGGCCCTGTCGGCATGTCCGCCTTGCTGACTGCACAACTGTATAGTCCTGCCGCCATCATTGTTTGCGATATGGACGAAAATCGTTTGAAACTGGCGAAAGAATTGGGCGCAACCTATACCATCAACCCTGCTTCCGGCGATGTGAGCAAGCAAGTTGCCACTATCGTCGGCGAAGACGGCGTAGATTGCGCCATCGAAGCGGTCGGTATCCCTGCAACTTGGAATATGTGCCAAGATATCGTGAAACCCGGCGGCCATATCGCTGTGGTTGGCGTACATGGTCAATCCGTTGATTTCAAACTGGAAAAACTGTGGATTAAAAACCTTGCCATCACAACAGGCCTGGTTAACGCGAATACCACCGAAATGCTGATGAAAGCCATTTCCAGCAGCCCAGTGGATTACACCAAAATGATGACCCACCATTTCAAATTCAGCGAATTGGAAAAAGCTTACGATGTATTCAAACACGCTGCTGAAAACCAAGCCATGAAAGTGGTTTTGGAAGCGGATTGATTTGAAAATCGCTTAATATGCTGTTAATTAAAGGCCGTCTGAACATTCAGACGGCCTTTTTGTATGGTTTTATTTTTTCTTCAACCAAACGCCACTTTCGATATGGTGGGTAAATGGGAATTGGTCGAACAGGGCGGTGCGTTCGATGGTATGGGTTTGACAGAGCGTGTCGAGGTTGGCGCGCAGGGTCTCAGGATTACAGGAAATATAGAGGACGTTGTCGAATCGGGCAACCAATTTGAGCGTCTCATCATCGACACCGGCGCGCGGAGGATCAACGAAAATAGTTGAAAAATCATAGTCTTTCAAGTCGATGCCTTGTTCTTGCAGACGGCGGAATTCACGGTTTTGCGTGTAGGCCTCGGTAAACTCTTCCGCAGACAGGCGGGCGATTTTGAGATTGGTAATTTGGTTGGCTTCAATATTCCACTGGGCGGCATTGACGGAAGTTTTGGAAACTTCGGTTGCCAGCACTTGATTGAAATGTTGCGAAAGCGGCAGGGTAAAATTGCCATTGCCGCAATATAGCTCAAGCAGGTCTTTGCCTAAGTTTTGCGCGGCATCACACGCCCACGTCAGCATTTTTTGGCACACTTGGGCATTAGGTTGGGTAAAGCTGCCTTCGATTTGACGGTAGCGGAAGGTTTTGCCGTTGACTGTCAATGCTTCGGTTACGAAATCTTGGCTCAATATGATTTTTTGTCCGCGGCTGCGGCCGATGATGTGGATGCCCAAATTGTGCGCCAGCTCTTGCGCGGCTTGTTGCCATGCTTCGTTCAGCTTCTTGTGGTAAATCATGGTAACCAGCATTTCGCCGCTTAAAGTGGATAAAAATTCGACGGCGTACCAGCGGTTTTTCAGCTCGGGATGATTGGATGCGGCTTCAATCAGTTTCGGCATCAAGGCATTGATGGATTCGGATGCGGCAGGAAATTGGTCGCAACGGATCAGGCTTGCCCCGCTTGCCTTTTGCCCGCGCTCAAACATGGCGTAAAACATTTCGCCGCCTTCATGCCAGATGCGGAACTCGGCACGCATTCTGTAATGCTGTTCCGGAGATTCAAAGACTTCGATTTCTGGAAAATCCAGTCCTTGGAAAAGTTGCTGAAGATATTGCTTTTTGTCGGCTAGTTGTTGCTGGTAGGCAGTCATCGGGGCAGTCTTTCAGAAAATAATGGCGAATTATAATATAGTTGGCGTAAAGATACGAAAGGCCGTCTGAAACATCGGTTTCAGACGGCCTTTGATTTCAAAGCATCAGCTCGTCAATCAGCCTTGCATTTGTTTGGCTTGAACGGCAGTCAGGGCGATGGTGAAGACGATGTCTTCAATCAATGCGCCGCGGGACAAGTCGTTAACCGGTTTACGCAAGCCTTGCAGCAATGGGCCTACGCTCAGGACGTTGGCGCTGCGTTGTACGGCTTTGTAAGTACAGTTGCCGGTGTTGAGGCTTGGGAAAATCAGGACGGTTGCCTGACCTGCGACAGCGCTTCCCGGAGCTTTGGATTTGCCGATGGATGGAACGGTGGCCGCATCGTATTGCAGCGGACCGTCGATTTCCAAATCAGGACGTTTCTCTTTTGCCAGTTTGGTGGCTTCGATCACGGCATCGACGTCAGGACCGCTGCCTGAGTTGATGGTAGAGTAGGAAATCATGGCCACTTTCGGATCGATACCGAAAGCTTTGGCGGTATCGGCAGATTGGATGGCGATGTCGGCCAGTTGCTCAGGCGTTGGGTTCGGGTTGACCGCGCAGTCGCCGAATACCAAAACTTGGTTAGGCAGCAACATGAAGAATACGCTGGATACGAGGCTTGCACCCGGAGCGGTTTTAATCAGTTGCAGGGCAGGGCGGATGGTGTTGGCAGTGGTGTGGACTGCGCCGGAAACCAAACCGTCCACGTCGTTTTGAGCCATCATCATGGTGCCCAGTACGACGGTATCTTGCAGCTGTTTGCGGGCATCTTCCGGAGTCAGGCCTTTAGATTTGCGCAATTCGCACATAGGCTCGACGTATTGCTCAACCAAAGAGGCAGGATCGATGATTTCCAAAGAATCAGGCAGGGAGATACCGCGTTCTTTGGCCACGGCTTCAACTTCTTCGCGGGTAGCCAACAGTACGCAACGGGCGATGCCTTTTTCGTGACAGATGGCGGCGGCGGCGACGGTGCGCGGTTCGGCGCCTTCAGGCAGAACGATGCGCATATTGGCTTTTTGTGCGAAATCGATCAGGTTATAACGGAATTGGGCCGGAGACAAGCGTTTGGCTTCACGTTTGGCCAAAGCGGATACGTCTTGTAGTTTGTCGCTGGAGCCGAAGAAAGTCAGGCCGGTTTGCTCGGCAACTTGTGCGCCCAAAGTAGCGGCTGCGCCGTCAATGATGAAGCCTTCCAATAAGCCCGGGGAATTGGTGTAGAGCTGTTTGGCGAGGTTTAATTGTTGGGCGAGGGCGGCCGCGTCGGTATTATCGGATTTCAGTGCTAAGACAACGCCTGCGTCCAAAGACAGCGCCAATTCGACGTTTTTGCCTGCCAAGAACAATTTGTCCGCATTAGGAGTGATGCCTTCGATAACGAGGTTATCTGCGTTCAATGCTGCAACTTTACCGACAAGCGCGTCAAACCAGTCGTCGCTCTTGCCTTGAGCCAACAGGGCTTCTGTAGTGGAGTCAACGGCTTGGAAAACTTGCGCATTCAATGCCGCTGCAAATGCTTTTGCCGCTGCATCGGCGTTCAGACCGGCGGATACCGGTGCGATCAGGATTTTTGCCATTTTGTGTCCTCTCATTCGGTGATTGTAGAAGGGTGTTGCTGTGGCGCAGCTGGTGCTGCATTTTATCACTTTGGGATAACATATACACGGTCATATTGACATATGTCATCAGGCCGTCTGAAAAGTATAAACGCAATGGACCAAATCCATCAATCCCCCATGGCCGCCAAAAGCTCGGCTTGATGCTCGGCAATCAGAGCGTTGGTGATTTCTTCCAAGTCGCCGTCCATCACAAAATCCAGCTTGTGCAGGGTGAGGTTGATGCGGTGGTCGGTTACGCGGCCTTGGGGATAGTTGTAGGTGCGGATGCGCTCGCTGCGGTCGCCGCTGCCGATGAGGGATTTGCGTTCGGCAGCCTCTTTGGCTTGGGCTTCGCGTTTTTGTGCGTCGTTTAAGCGGGCGGCGAGGACTTTCATCGCCTGCGCTTTATTGGCGTGTTGGCTGCGGCCGTCTTGGCATTCGACCACCATGCCGGTGGGCAGGTGGGTGATGCGGACGGCAGAGTCGGTTTTGTTGATGTGCTGACCGCCCGCGCCGGATGCGCGGAAGGTGTCGATGCGCAGGTCGGCCGGGTTCAACTCGATGTCTTCGAGTTCGTCCGCTTCGGGCATGACGGCAACGGTACAGGCTGAGGTGTGGATACGGCCTTGGCTTTCGGTGGCAGGGACGCGTTGCACGCGGTGGCCGCCCGATTCGAATTTCAGACGGCTGTACGCCCCGAGTCCGATAATGCGGGCGATGACTTCTTTATAGCCGCCCAACTCGCTTTCGTTGGCGGAAACGATTTCGACCTGCCAGCGGTTGCGTTCGGCGTAGCGGCTGTACATGCGCAGCAAATCGCCTGCAAACAGCGCGGCTTCGTCGCCGCCTGTTCCGGCGCGCACCTCGATGAAGATGTTTTTGTCGTCGTCGGCATCTTTGGGCAGCAAGAGTTTTTGCAGTTCGGTATCGAGCGTGTCGATTTTGGCTTTGGCCGCTTCGATTTCTTCGGCGGCAAAGTCTTTCATCTCAGGGTCGGACAGCATTTCTTCGGCATCCGCCAAGTCGCTTTGCGCCAGCTGATAGTTTTGGAACACTTCGACCACGGGGGTCAATTCGGCGTGTTCGCGCGTGAGTTTGCGGTAGTTGTCCATATCGGACGTGGCTTCAGGCTGTCCGAGCAAATGCGTGACTTCTTCCAGTCGGTCGCTGAGTTGTTGTAGTTTTTCTAAGATAGACGGCTTCATAAATTTTCCAAAATACGGATGCCGTCGAGTGGTCTGCAACGGCGAAATAAGGCGTTATTATAATGGGTTTGAATGGAAATTCAAAAAGATATGATGGATTGGAAAGGCCGTCTGAAACCTGTTTTGAAGTTTCAGACGGCCTTTTTTCATATGTGCTTATTTAGGCGCAGCCAAGATGCCTGTTTGGTTCAGCAGGAACAAAACGGTAAAGCCGGTCAAATAAATCAAACCGATAATGGCGAGGAAGTTCATGCCCATGGTCAGTTTGTGGCGTTTGTCGCCTTTGACGAGGCGGTAGTTCAACCAAGCGAACACTGGGGCGGCAACGAAAGCGGTAATCATGGCGAATTTGAGCAGCTCGGCCATTGCGCTGTTGAACCAGAAAATCACGGCCAAGCCTGAGCCTGCGACCCAAATGTTCCAAGCAAACAGTTCGAGGTTGCCGGTTTTGTCTTTACCGCGCAGCAGGCGTACCGGTTCGGCAATCGCGCGGGCGTAGCCGTCCACTACGGTAATCGTCGTGCCGTACATGCAGGCGAAGGCGATAAATGCCACTAATGGACGAGACCAGTCGCCGATGGTCACGGCGTACATATTAATCAGTTGGCCGACATATTTGCCGCCCGCCATTTGCACTTCTTCGCCGTTGCCGTATTGGACATATGCACCCAAGGCGAGGAAGACGACTGCCAAAATCGCGCTGGTGATGTAGCCGACGTTGAAGTCGAAAATACCGTCGCGGTAGCTGGAAGGGTTGATGCGTTGTTTTTCGGTAACCCACAAAGAGTTGATGGCGGAAATTTCAATCGGCGCAGGCATCCAGCCCATCAATGCGATGAGGAAGCCCAAGCCTGCCAGTGTCCATGGGGTAGGCTCGATAAAGTCGGGTTTCATCTGCATGCCGCGAGACATGGCCACGGCGGCTGCGGCGACGGTGGCGATGGTCAGGCTGACGATGATGATTTTGGAAACGTTGTCCAATGCTTTATAGCGGCCGCTTGCCAAAATCAGCAGGCAGGAAACCATAATCATGACGGATACCATGCCGGCATCGAAAGTCAGCGACGGGATTGCCATTTTGACGATGGCGGCGGTAACGATGGCGACTGCACCGGCATTAATCGTTGCCGATGCAATACACAAAATCAAAAATACCCACAAATAAACGCGGCTTTTTTCGGCATAGCCCTCAATCAGGCTTTTGCCCGTGTCCAGCGTGTAATGCGCGCTGAAGCGGAAAAACGGGTATTTGAACAGGTTGGTCAGAATAATAATCAGCGCAAGCTGCCAGCCGTAAAGTGCGCCTGCCTGCGTGGAGGCAATCAGGTGCGAGCCGCCGACTGCCGCCGAAGCCATCATGATACCTGGGCCCAGAGCATTGATTTTGCTCTTCCAGGTGGAAGCGTGTGTATGTTGTTCAGCCATAATTAGTTTCCGCCTTTTTCAGACGGCCTTATTATCAAAAAAAAGCATATTTTAACGTAAATAAAAAGTTTGCCCAATAATATGCGTAATACTTTTTATCAATCAAAGGGAAAATACGGTGTTAAAAAGCCGAGATGACGGAGTGAACGATATTTTGTGCCAAAAACATTTTTTCAGACGGCCTTGTATCGCTTTTTATCCATGAATATGGGGTAGGGAGGGCTGAGTGTGTCCGTTTGGAAACGGAACGGACGGGCGAGGCTTTTTGATGCCTTGAGGTCGGTATGTTAAGGGGAAGTATGGAGCAGGGAATTCACGTTTTGCTCGGTTGCTTCAGCCAGTTGTGCCAGCGGTACGCCGCGCAGTTCGGCGGCAATTTCGGCGATACGGCGGATGTTGGCCGGGGTATTGGTTTCGTGGCCGAGCATAAAAGGGCTGTCGGTTTCGAGAACGAAATCCGTGTCATCTAAGGCTTGTAAGGCGGTACGGACTTTTTTGGCATTGGGATTGAGCAGCAGTGAGCCTATACCGATTTTGAAGCCGAGTTTTACCAAAATCCGCGCTTCTTCTACGCTGCCGGAGAATGCGTGAACAATACCGCCTAGCGTGAAACCGGCGGTTTTGACGGCGGCGGCAATGGCGGTGGTGGCTTTCAGATTATGGATGATGACGCGGCGGTTGAGGTGTTGGGCGAGGATAAGTTGGCGGATAAAGACGTCGATCTGCGTGTCGCGTTGCGCTTGGGTTTGCTCTTTGCCATAAAAATCCAAGCCGATTTCGCCAACCCATGCTTGCGGATGCCGGATTAATTCTTTCTCTAACTCTTGGAATGCCGCTTCGTTGAGGCCGTCTGAAAACCACGGATGAATGCCCAAAGCGATATGGATATTTTCAGACGGCCTTTCCAACTGTGCAACGGAGTGCCAATCCTTGGGAGATGTAGCCGGTACGATAAAACGCGTCACGCCGGCGGCTTGCGCTTCGGCAAGCACGGCAGGCAGCGTGTCGGCAAGTTTGGGATCGACAAGATGGCAGTGGGTGTCGGTGAAAGTCATATTTAATGGCGGTTACCGCAGATTTAATTGTCGCAATTCTTGTCGCACCTTATCCGCATTCCAGTCATGCGATACGGCAAGGGTCATCAGCGCGGTGGCCGTTTCAAGATTGCATTTGCCGCCGTTGATGATGCCTGCCTGACGCAAAGCATCGCCTTGGGCATAGACGGCGGCGGCGCAACCTTGCGGCACTTGGCTGATGTTGAGCAGCAACTTGCCTTGTTGCGTAAAGGCTTGAACGGCTCGGACAAACGCATCGTTACTCGGCGCATTGCCGTGGCCGTAGCTTTGCAGAATCAGGGCTTGGGCGCAAAGGTGGGGCAGGCCGTCTGAAAGTTCTTGCGCGGCATAACCGGGAATCAGCGTGCGGACGGAAACTTTGGCTTCAGAATTGGGAAGACGCGGTTTGAGGCCGTCTGAATGTTGTGCCGGGGCGGTACGGATATTGTGCCAACCTTTGTTTTCCTCCCATTCGGCGAGTGCGCCAAAATGCAGGTTGTCGAAACCTGCGGCGGTTTCGGTGCTGACCTTGCTGCTGCCGACGGCGGGGAAGAGCTTGCCGTCAAAGGCAATCGCCACTTGTTTGAGCTTGAGCGAGAAAGCGGAAACGGCGGTGGCCAGGTTGCGCGGCGCATCGCTGTTGGCGGCATCGTAAGGCCATTGCGAGCCAGTCAGGATAACGGGTTTGTTCAAACCTTGCAGTGAGAGGGCGAAGAGGTTGGAGGTGTATGCCATGGTATCCGTGCCGTGCAACACCAAAATGCCGTCATAGTCAGGCAGCTTGGCGATAATAAGTTCCAACCAGTCGCGTTGGTTTTGCAGCGTTACCGCGGAAGAATCGATGAGCGGCTGACAAACGTGCCATACGAAATCAAGGCCGTCTGAAAAGGGGGTAAGGGCTTTATCGACGAGAGCGGTATCGGGACGCAGGCCAGCGCTGCTTTGGGTCATGCCAATGGTGCCGCCGGTGTAGAGGACGAAGATTTTTTGTTTCATGGTGTTTCTGATGAATGATTGAGGCCGTCTGAAAGAGGGGAAGTGTTTCAGACGGCCTGGAATGGTTTATTGATTGGTTTGTTTTTTAGCTTTTGCCGCGCGTTTTTCGTGCAGTTTCTCGCGGAAGAAGGTGTGGCGGCGGTGTTTTTTCCACCAAATCCAGCCGACAATGACTGCGCCGATGCCCAGTACGATAAAGATACCTGATTGCAGGCTGTGCATTTTTTTCATCAGCCAGTCGGTATTGCGTGCGCCGTATTCGCCCAAATAAATCCAAACCGGCACGGAAATCAGCGCGGCCAAACCGTCCATCAGGATAAAGCGCAGGTAGGAAACCTTGCGGCTGATGCCTGCAGTCACGAAAACGGCGGTACGCAGGCCGGGCAGGAAGCGGGCGACAAATAAAACCCAGTTGCCGTATTTGTCGAATTTTTCCTGTACTTGGGCATAGCGTTTGGGCGTCATCACACGCGCGATCGGTTTGAATTTAAGGATTTTTTGTCCCCAAATCCGGCTGGCCGCAAACATAAAGCCGTCGCCTACCAATACGCCGAGCATACCGACGGCAAACATAATATGCGAGTTGGTATAACCCAGGCCGGAGATTACGCCGCCGGTTACCAGCGTCAAATCTTCAGGAATCGGTACGCCGAAGCCGCAAATAACCAAAACGAAAAACACGGCCGCATAGCCGTATTCAACGAAAAAAGATTCTAAAAATGCAAACATGGCCGCCGTCCCACGATAGATATTGATTGATAACTGGATTAAGTTGGAATTCTACCAAAGATAAGGCCGTCTGAAAGCAATCACAAGCAGATATTGTTCAAATTTGACGGTAGTTTGCAAAAAATATGGAAATTTGGATGTGGAAAGTTGGGATATGGACGGATTTGGCAGGTACAATAGCCACTGGTTTATCTTTCAAACCCGAAATGGCGGTCTGTTTTCAGACGGCCTGTTTGGAAAGTTGGTTGTGGAATTAAAGAATCTAAAATTCAAAAGGAATCCATTATGTACACTTGTACTTCCTGCGGCGAAAACCATGAAGAGATGCCCGCAATCGGCTTTATCACTCCAGATCCCTATAATGAGCTAAGCGAGGACGAACGTAGTACCTACCAAGCCGAGTGTAACGGTGATTTCTGTATTATCCGCTATCCTGACCAAACTGACCGCTTTATCCGCACGGTGCTGCATATCCCCATTATCGGACATGAGGAAACGTTGGAATACGGCGTATGGGTATCTGTCAGCGAAAAGAGTTTTAACGATTATAAAAGCCACTTTCATGATAATTCGGAAAACGTTGTTTATTTCGGTATGATATGCAACTGGCTGCCCCCATATGAAACCAACACCTTCGGTCTGCATTGTAATGTTGTTACACAGTCTAATAACCAACGCCCTCTGCTGCAACCCCATCAAAGTGGCAAACATCCGCTGATACGTGACTTTTACCAAGGCATAGAATACGCTGAAGCGCAGGCAAGAATAGATGCGGTATTCGGATCGGATTACTAAGGACAAAAAGTAAACATTCCTCTCTTGAACGAAACCATACTTGATATTTCCTGCCTTTTCCTGCAACTGTTTTGTAAACCTGTCTGCTATTGAGCAAATTGTCCACTTCAGCGGAATGTCTACTGCCTTCGTGTCTGATACGATTACAGGTGAAATGTGGATAGATTTCTGCTACAAGGGCTGGAAGTTCCGTATTCACAACCCATATGGTAAATATTGGTTTTTGCTGAAAACAGCGAATGCCCAAAAGCCATATTGCAATAAATATATGATTCAGGCCGTCTGAAATCCCAAATTTGGTTTTAGACGGCCTCAAATAAGGATCAACATGAAATACAGAGATTTGCGAGAATTTATCGCCGGATTGGAAGCCGATGGCAAACTCAAGCGCATTCAGCATCCGGTGTCGCCGCATTTGGAAATGACCGAAATCGCCGACCGCGTGCTGCGCGCCGAGGGGCCCGCGCTGTTGTTTGAAAACCCGATTAAGCCCGACGGTACGCGCTACGATTATCCCGTGTTGGCGAATCTGTTTGGCACGCCCGAACGCGTGGCGCTGGGCATGGGCGCGGACAGCGTGTCCAAGTTGCGTGAAATCGGTAAAACTTTGGCATATCTGAAAGAACCCGAACCGCCCAAAGGCATTAAAGACGCGTTTTCCAAACTGCCGTTGCTGAAAGATATTTGGAGCATGGCGCCGAACGTGGTAAAAAACGCGCCGTGTCAGGAAATCGTGTGGGAAGGTGAAGACGTTGATTTATATAAACTTCCGATTCAGCATTGCTGGCCGGAAGACGTTGCGCCGCTGGTCACATGGGGTTTGACCGTTACGCGCGGGCCGCACAAAAAACGCCAGAACTTGGGCATTTACCGTCAGCAGTTAATCGGCAAAAACAAGCTGATTATGCGCTGGCTGTCGCACCGCGGCGGCGCGCTGGATTATCAGGAATTCCGCAAACTCAATCCCGATACGCCGTATCCCGTCGCTGTCGTGCTCGGTTGCGACCCTGCCACCATTTTGGGTGCGGTAACGCCTGTTCCCGATACCTTGAGCGAATACCAGTTTGCCGGACTGCTGCGTGGTTCGCGGACGGAACTGGTGAAATGTATCGGCAACGATTTGCAAGTGCCTGCCCGTGCCGAAATCGTATTGGAAGGCGTGATTCATCCGAACGAAACCGCGCTGGAAGGCCCGTACGGCGACCACACGGGCTATTACAACGAGCAGGATCATTTCCCCGTGTTTACGGTCGAACGCATCACCATGCGCGAAAACCCGATTTACCATTCCACCTACACGGGCAAACCGCCCGATGAGCCCGCTGTTTTGGGCGTGGCGTTGAACGAAGTGTTCGTGCCGCTTTTGCAAAAGCAGTTCCCCGAAATCACCGATTTCTACCTGCCGCCCGAAGGCTGCTCCTACCGCATGGCGGTGGTCAGCATGAAAAAACAGTACGCCGGACACGCCAAGCGCGTGATGATGGGCTGCTGGTCGTTCCTGCGCCAGTTTATGTACACCAAATTCATCATCGTGGTGGATGACGATGTGAATGTGCGCGACTGGAAAGAAGTCATCTGGGCAGTCACCACGCGCATGGATCCCGTACGCGACACTGTTTTGATGGAAAATACGCCTATCGACTATCTGGATTTCGCCAGCCCTGTCAGCGGACTCGGCGGCAAAATGGGTTTGGATGCAACCAACAAGTGGCCGGGCGAAACCAACCGCGAATGGGGACGGGTGATCAAAAAAGACCCTGACGTTACGGCCAAGATTGATGAGATTTGGGAGCGTTTGGGTTTGTAGATGTCATTTCTATTGGAATTTATACTTCAAATCGTGATGGAAATGATTGGGGCAATGTTTGAAGGTACGGTAGAAATATTGAGGCTCGATTGGAGCAAAAGAAAACTCTCCAAAGAAGGCTTGATAATGTTAACCGTATGGTCTGCCGTCATTGTTGCACTGATTGTGTATATGGTTATTCCTAAGTAAACATCTTATTCTGACAACACATCTGTTAAAAGGCCGTCTGAAACTTTTTGGGTTTCAGACGGCCTTTGATTTGAAAACCTAGCGCGGTTTGAGCCACTTCCATTGTTCTTGTATGGTTTCTTGCAGGGCTTTTTGTTTTTCTGCCGGTGTGTTCAAGCCATTGGTCAAGCGGCTGTAATCAAGGGTAATGGAAGGGTTTTGTACGGTTCCGCCGATTTTGAGGGGAATCGGTTTGTTTTTGGGTTGCAGTACGTTGCTGATAAGCAGGTTTTCGGACAACTTTTGGGTATTCAAATCGGTATAGCCGCTGCTGACAACGTGCAGGCTGTCGGAAAACAGTTCGGTGTTGATATGATGGCTGATGCCTTTCTCGATTTCACTATTGAGGATGAAATGATGGAAAGGGGTTTTGAGGTTGCTGTTATCGATTTTTTCCGAAGAGATGCCGTTTTTCAGAATGCTGTCCATATCGATGCCGTGCCATGCGCCGTTGGTAATATCGAGGAGCAGGCTGCCGTTTAGGGCTTGTATCATTTGGGCGCGGTCGTTGCCGGAAGTTTGAATGTCGATAACGGCGTCGCCGCTACCACTGAAACTGTGGAAACCGAACAGGTCTTGTAGCAGCGGCTGAATTTGTATGTCTTTTGCGTTTTGCTGAAGGTGATAGGAAGCAGGTTGGGTCGCCGCAATACTCAGTCCGCCTTCTGTTTTGCCGCCATAAAGCCCGGCTTTGAAACGGTGCAGGGCGATATGTTCTTTATCTGCAGTAAGCAGGGATTCGACGTTTTCAAGTTGCAGGCCGGCAGTTTGAATGCTGCCGATTTGAAGGTTGGCCTCAATGTCGGGCAGCCAGGATTTGGCCAGCAGGGAAGGAAGACTGAGTGACGGTTGGGTTTTCAGGTCTTCTAAGTAAGGGGTCAGATTGAGTTTTTGTAAGGCGATACCGGCGTCAAGGTGCGGGCGCGGTTGGGCATCGCGTTGGTATTTAAAGGCTAAGGCGAGGGCTTGTCTGTCAAATGCGCCTTTCAGACGGCCTTCCCATGTATTCAGGCTGAAGTTGGCCTGCCCTTCGAGTGTGCTGATGAAGCGTGGACGGGGAAGGCGGTTGATGGTGTCTTGCAGGGTACTGAGGTGCAGTTTGGGCGCATCGATGCCTTTGCCTTTTTGCCAAACCAACGGGCTGGAAAAGGTAAAGTTGGTTTGGAGGCGGTCGTTTTTATGGCTGCCTTTGAGTTCAAAATTGGCGGCGGTCAAAACGGTTGCGTAGAGGTTGGCTTTGTCCAGTTTGAATGAGCCGTCCCATTGGTTGTTTTCGCTGCCGGCGGTCAATGCGCCGTTGAGTGTGTTGAGGTGTAAATAGCCGTTTTTGAATTGCAATAGGGGCGAACGTGCGTTGATATGCAAGTTTTGAAAGCCGCTTTCGGCTTGCAGATTGAAGTCGCGGAGTAGGGCGGTTTGGTTTTGCCAATTAAGGCTGCCTGCGATTTGGGCATCCAGCTTGTTTTTGAATAATACGGTTTGCAGGTTCAGCTTAAGGGCGGGAACACTCCAACCGGCATTGTTGGGTACCAGATAGCCTGCACCCTGCCAACTGATAGGATTGCCAATGTTTTGCAGTGTGCCGCTGATGTCGAAGGGGCGGCCGTCTGAATCGGCTTGCTGCAGGGAAAATTGCAGATTGTTTAAGGCAATATTTTGCTCTTTAGTGTGATAACGGATGCTGCCGTTATTGATGATGATGCGGTTGAGCTGAAAACTTTCTTTTGACGATGGGTCTTGTTGCAGGCAGGCGGGCAGATGGTGTTTTGAGTCCAGTGTCAGTGTCGGGTTTAAAAGAATCCATTTTTCAAGTATGGGCGCATCCGACCATAGGCTGCTCCAGCCAAAGCCCATTTTGGATTCGGCGATGTTCAGCGTTGGCGTGTCAGGTTCGGAAGAGGAAAGGCTGAGGTCTTTTAAAATCAGCGTGGGGCGCGGCAGCCATTTTCTGCCGATAGTGGTGTTGTATTTGATTTGGCAGCCATGGGCGGAAAAGTTTTTTTGTATGAATGCGTTGATGTTTTCTGTGTTGAATATGCGGAACATTAAGGCACTCAATACCGCCGCGAGGCATAAAAGCGCGGTAATGCTGAAAACCAGGGTTTTCAGCCAAAATTTTCCTGAGTGCAACATCGAATGAACAGACAATTCAGATTCTCGCTTTGATGGGAGCTTTAAGGAATGATTGGGAGTTTAAGCCTTGCTGCTTAAGCGTGTGGAAGTATAACACAGGGTGAGCCTATGTTTCAGACGGCATGGGCATGTGAATAAAAACACCGCCCAAAGGCGGTGTTGATTTTAAGCATAAATTATTTACGCAGACCCAGGCGGGTAATCAGTGAACGGTAAGTATCAGGCTGAGTACGGCGCAGGTAAGACAGCAGGCGACGACGTTGGCTAACCATTTTCAACAGGCCGCGACGGCTGTGGTGGTCTTTAGGGTTGGCTTTGAAGTGAGGAGTCAGGTCGTTGATGCGGAAAGTCAACAGAGCGACTTGTACTTCAGAAGAACCGGTATCGCCTTCTTTGCGTTGGAAATCTTTAACAATTTGTGCTTTTTGTTCTACGGTCAATGCCATGATGGATAACTCCGAAAATAAAAGAACCTTTTCAGGTTCGGACAAGTTTGCCAAGCCAAACGACCTAAGCAAACTCCTAAGTGCCTTTTTATAAAGACGGGCGGATTATGCCACAATTTGTCTTTGTGTGCCACATCTTTTCAGACGGCCAAAAAAAGCGGCGATACCTTCCAGTACCGCCAAAGCTGCTTTGGTGATAAAACTAAACTTTATTTGCTTGCGCAGCGGAAGCCTAAGTTATTTAAAACATATTTGGATTGCAGGCTGGTACGGATGCCGTAGCGCAAGAAAGCAGCATAGTTGGATGGGTCGCTTGAGCCTACGGATGCGCCGCTACAGAACATTTGGGTGTTGGACGAACCGGCTGAGAGTTGGCTGCTGTTGAAGTCTTCAGTCCATTCCCAAATCAGGCCGTGCATATCGTATACGCCCCAGTAGTTGGGTTTGTTTTTACCGATGTCGTGCAGGCCGTTGCGGCCGCCGTCTGCATACCAATCTAAGATGGTACGGTTGTAGCCGGGTTCGGCAGAGCCGTCTTTTTGAGTGGCAGAGGCTAAGCCTGCAAATTCCCATTCGTCAATAGTCGGCAGGCGTTTGCCTTTGGAAACGCAGTAGGCATTGGCGGCAAACCATGAAACATTGGTTACCGGATGTTTGAGTTCGCTGGCCTTAGGCGCATAACTGTTGCTGCCGTTTTTTACCCAATGTTTCAGGTAAGCTTTTTCAGCTTGTTTAGAGCTGATTTTGTCTTTTTGCCATTGTGGATGTGTTTTCAAAAATTCGGCGAATTCGGCATTGGTTACAGGATATTTGTCAAGTTGGAAGGGCTTGACTTTAATAAGGGAAGTCTCTTTTTTGAGATAGAGAGGACGATAGCTGCCTCCTTCGATTTTTACCATTTCGGCTGCAAATGTATTGCCGCAGATTAAGGCACTGCCTAAGAGGAGGAGTCGTATGAGTTTCATGGTACGCCCTTATTATCGTTTGAAAACAGAAAATTTATTTTTAAGATAGCCTAATCATAACAAGGCCGTCTGAAAAATTAATCTGTCTGATTGAATAGGAAGATTAATTGTGATGGAAGCCACTGCGACTCTAAGAGAAGAGTAGCAGTGGCTTGGCGTATTAAACCGAGGGATTATTTAGCGGCTTCAGAAGCAGCAGGTGCGGCAGACGCAGCGGCTGGGGCAGAAGCGGCAGCACCGGCAGGTTGGTAAACGGTGTCGCTCAGTTTTTTGGTCATGATTTCAGGGTTTTCGTTACCCTCAACTTTCAATTGACCCAAAGCACCTTTGTTGAACGCACGGAAGATAGAGTGGTCAACTATAGTGTAGCTGCCTGGAATATCGACTTTGAATTCGATCATGGCGGCGCCACCAGCAGGAATCACAGTGCTTTGTACGTTTTCGTTAATCAGTTTACCACCTTCAACATATACTTTGTCGAAGATTTCGCCGATAACGTGGAAAGAAGATACCAAGTTAGGACCACCGTTACCAACGTACATACGAACAGTTTCACCAGCTTTAGCTTTCAGGGCATTGTCGCCGGCGATAGAGCCCACGTGGCCGTTGAATACAACGTATTCAGGTTGTTCGGCAATTGCTTTGTCCATATCGAAAGGTTGCAGGCCTTGAGCACCTTTTTTACCTTTAGTATAGAAGTCGCCTTGTACGATGTAGAACTCTTTGTCCACTTTAGGCAGACCTTCTTTAGGTTCAACCAAGATCAAACCGTACATACCGTTGGCGATGTGCATACCTACAGGAGCAACGGCACAGTGGTAAATGTACAAACCGGCTTGCAGAGCTTTAAAGCTGAAAGTAGAAGTGTGGCCTGGGGCAGTGAAGGAAGCTTCTGCACCACCGCCTTGACCGGTAGCAGCGTGGAAGTCAACGTTGTGAGGAACGGTAGAAGAAGGATTGTTAGAGAATTCTACTTCTACGGTATCGCCTTCGCGTACACGGATCATTTGACCCGGAACGTCGCCGTTGAATGTCCAGTAGTGGTATTCAACACCGTCTTCCATGGTCATGGTTTTTTCGACGGTTTCCATTTTAACGCGTACTTTAGCCGGATGATCGCGATCGATTGCAGGTGGAACTTCCGGAGCGTGAGTCATGATGGCATCGACTACAGGCAATTCTGAAGAAGGAGTCTCGGCAGCAGCTTGTGAGTCAGAAGCAGCAGCAGGAGCTTCGGCAGAAGCGGTGGCAGCCGGAGTTTCAGCTGGTTTAGCAGCTTGTTCGCCGCATGCGGCCAGTGCAAATACAGAAGCGATAAGTGCAGCTAAGGTTTGGCGTTTCATGTTTAAAGTTTCCTTATTGTAAGAAAAGTTAAGTATCCTGATAGGATGGTTTGAAATTTTGTATGATTATGTAGGCGCTTGTTTGGGTGTATTTTGACATAAATCAAATTGTTCAATGAATATGAATCTTTTAATCCTTAAATACTCCTTTAGTAGTATAAAAAACTAAACCGAAAAGTTTATTTTTGTGTGAAAATGTTAGTGTGGGCTTAACACAAAATATAACAAAGGAGGAGTTATACAAGATAATAGGAATCAATATCATGTAAGTTAATGGTTTTAAAGGAATATTATTGACAAAATATTTCTTTACTTTTAAAACCGTGATACAATCTTTAACATTCATATTTGATGAATTAATACCCAACCACTTTTTACCAAAATCAAGGAGTACTCAAAATGGGACAGTACAAGAAGCTTTGGTACTTGCTGTTTGCCGTACTGGCAGTATGCTTTACCATTCTTGGTTATATGGGTAGCGAGGTCTATAAAAAGGCTCCGCCATACCCTGAACAAGTCGTTTCTGCATCCGGCAAAGTCCTGATGACCAAAGACGATATTTTGGCAGGTCAATCTGCATGGCAAACTACCGGCGGTATGGAAGTTGGCTCTGTATTGGGTCACGGTGCATACCAAGCTCCGGACTGGACTGCCGACTGGCTGCACCGCGAGCTGGTTGCATGGTTGGATCTGACTGCGCAAGAAACTTACGGCAAAAAATTTGACGAAGTTTCTCCTGAGGAACAAGCTGTTCTGAAAACCCGTTTGGCTGACGAATACCGTAACCAAAGCCGTATTAAGGAAGACGGTTCTGTCGTTATCAGCGATACCCGCGTGAAAGCGATTGAAAGCATTCTGCCTTACTACCACGGCGTGTACAGCGACGATCCTAAGTTCCAAACCACTCGCGAACACTTTGCAATGAAAAACAACACATTGCCAAGCCAAGAAGCGCGTGAAAAACTGTTCAACTTCTTCTTCTGGACTTCTTGGTCTGCTTCGACCAACCGTCCTGACGAGAACTTCACTTACACCAACAACTGGCCGCACGAGCCTTTGATCAACAACGTACCGACTACTGAAAACTACATGTGGTCCTTCACCAGCGTGGTATTGTTGCTGATGGGTATCGGCTTGCTGATGTGGGGTTACTCTTTCTTGACCAAACACGAAGAGGTTGAAGTACCTACTGAGGATCCTATTTCCAAAGTACAACTGACTCCTTCTCAAAAAGCGTTGGGCAAATATGTATTCCTGACTGTTGCGCTGTTTGTCGTACAAGTACTGTTGGGTGGTTTGACTGCTCACTATACTGTCGAAGGTCAAGGCTTCTACGGTATCGATACCGCACTGGGCTTTGAAATGGCCGACTGGTTCCCATATGCGTTGACCCGTACTTGGCACATCCAATCCGCTATTTTCTGGATTGCAACCGGCTTCCTGACAGCAGGTCTGTTCTTGGCTCCGATTGTGAACGGCGGTAAAGATCCTAAATTCCAACGTGCCGGTGTGAACTTCCTGTACATCGCCCTGTTCATCGTAGTCGGCGGTTCTTATGCAGGTAACTTCTTTGCTTTGACCCACATCATTCCGCCTGAGCTGAACTTCTGGTTCGGTCACCAAGGTTACGAATACTTGGATCTGGGTCGCTTCTGGCAACTGTTGCTGATGGTCGGCTTGCTGTTGTGGCTGTTCCTGATGCTGCGTTGTACTGTCTCTGCCTTTAAAGAAAAAGGTACAGACAAAAACCTGTTGGCTATCTTCGTAGCTTCTATGGTCGGTGTGGGTGTGTTCTATGCTCCTGGCCTGTTCTACGGTGAAAAATCTCCAATCGCTGTGATGGAATACTGGCGTTGGTGGGTGGTTCACCTGTGGGTAGAAGGTTTCTTCGAAGTGTTCGCTACTGCCGCCTTCGCATTCATCTTCTACAACATGGGCTTTGTCCGCCGTAGTACTGCTACTGCTTCTACTTTGGCTGCTGCTGCCATCTTCATGTTGGGTGGTATTCCAGGTACATTGCACCACTTGTACTTCTCCGGCTCTACCTCTGCTTCTATGGCAATCGGTGCATGTTTCTCCGCTTTGGAAGTTGTACCTTTGGTTCTGCTGGGTCGTGAAGCTTACGAACACTGGTCTTACCAACATCTGTCCGATTGGGCGAAACGTCTGCGTTGGCCTCTGATGTGCTTCGTAGCAGTTGCCTTCTGGAACATGATCGGTGCCGGCGTATTCGGCTTCCTGATTAACCCGCCGATTTCCCTGTTCTACATCCAAGGTCTGAACACTACTGCAGTTCACGCTCACGCGGCTCTGTTTGGTGTGTATGGTTTCTTGGCTCTGGGCTTCGTATTGCTGGTTGCACGTTACCTGAAACCTAATGCTCAATTTGACGACAAACTGATGACTTGGGCATTCTGGCTGCTGAACGGCGGTCTGGTGGGTATGATTGCCATCAGCCTGTTGCCGGTTGGCGTGATTCAAGCTTATGCTTCTATCACTCACGGTCTGTGGTATGCCCGTAGCGAAGAATTCCTGCAAATGGAAATTCTGGATACCCTGCGTTGGGTTCGTACCGCTGCTGACTTGATCTTTATCGGTGGTGCTGTCTGCGTTGCTATCCAAGCTACCAAAATCGTATTCAGCCGCGATAAATAATCTTAAGCTGAATTAAATCGAAGGCCGTCTGAAAAGTTTTCAGACGGCCTTTCTGTTATAATTTCAATATTCTTAAATCGACAAGACAAAACATTATGTTTAAGCAAGCTGCTCAAGAGCTGACCACTGTTCGCGATTTATTGCGTTTCGCCGTCAGCCGTTTTAACGATGCCGGACTGTTTTTCGGACACGGAAGCGATAATGCCCATGACGAGGCAGCCTATCTAATTTTGCACACTTTGAATCTGCCTTTGGATATATTGGAGCCTTATTTGGATGCCAAATTGTTGCAAAGTGAGAAAGAAGAGGTATTGTCCATTCTCGAACGCCGCGCAGTGGAGCATATTCCTGCCGCGTATCTGACACATCAAGCATGGCAGGGCGAGTTTGATTTTTATGTCGATGAGCGCGTCATCGTGCCTCGTTCTTTTATTTATGAATTGCTTGGCGACGGTATCCGTCCTTGGATTGAACATGATGAGTTGGTGCATCGAGCTTTGGATTTGTGTACCGGTAGCGGCTGTTTGGCCATTCAAATGGCGCACCACTATCCTGATGCACAAATCGATGCCGTAGATTTGAGCTTGGATGCGCTGGAAGTGGCCGCGATCAATATTGAAGATTATGGCTTGGAAGACCGTATCAGCTTGGTGCATACCGATTTGTTTGAAGGTTTGGATGAAACCTACGACTTAATTGTTTCCAATCCGCCTTATGTTGATGCAGAATCTGTGGAAGCGTTGCCTGATGAATACCTACATGAGCCGGAATTAGCTTTGGGTAGCGGAGAAGATGGTTTGGACGCTACACGCCAAATCATTTTGCAGGCTGCGAAATATTTGAATCCGAAAGGTGTATTGCTGGTTGAAATCGGCCACAACCGCGAAGTATTGGAAGCTGCTTATCCGGAATTGCCGTTTACTTGGTTGGAAACCAGCGGTGGCGACGGGTTTGTATTCTTATTAACCCGCGAGCAATTATTGGGTGAAGAATAAATTGTTTTAATGTAATTGAAATAGAGGCCGTCTGAAAAAAATTCAGACGGCCTCTATTTTGTAATGTCTTTAATGTTTTAAGAAAATACAAACGCCTATGATATGTCGGTTGTGAAATCCAAGCAGGGTTTGAAACTATGGCTTATAATATTTGTCATAGATTCAAATGCCGGTAGATTTTTATTACTGACTTTTTGTAGAACATATACTGCCAAACCCAATATTATGAATAATTGTTTAAAATCAGGCCTGTTGGCTGCTGTTTTATTCAGTACGCCCGTTGTCGCTTTTGCCCAGCAATATACCGTTTATTTCAATCAAAACGGTAAACTGACGGCAACCATGCCTTCGGTTGCTTATGTCCGCCAATACAAAATTGCGGCAGGCAAGGCGCAGGTTCAGGATTTTTACTATCCATCAATGAAAAAATATTCTGATCCGTACGAGATACCTGCTGGTCAGATTAAGGTTTTTGTGCCGGCTCTGGACAATGGCACGCTGACTCTGTGGCATTTTAACGGGCAGAAAAAGATGGTTGGCAGCTATCGCAACGGCAAGCCGCACGGCGAGTGGATTAACTGGTATCTAAACGGCAAAAAATCTGCGGTCATGCCTTATCAAAACGGCTTAAGCGAGGGCATAGGCTCTCGTTATTACCGCAACGGCGTCAAAGAAAGCGAAATCCAATTCAAGCACGATAAGGCCAACGGTCATTGGAAACAATGGTATTCAGACGGCAGCCCGAAAACCGAAATGATGATGAGCAATGATAAACCGACGGAGATTATCAGTTGGGATGAAAATGGCCGCATTGTGTCTGAATTGAGTATTCGCAACGGCAAGCGCAGCGGCATTATTTTGGATTGGTATGATGATGGTGCGAAGAAATCCGAGTTGGTTTATAAAGACGACCAGTTGGTGAAAAAAACCTTTTGGGATACAGACGGATACGTTCTCGAATAATTTTGACAATAAAAAACCGCAGGCTGATCGGCTTGCGGTTTTTTTATTACATACAGCCTTTGTTTTGGCATAGGGTAAATAACGGCGCGCCGCTTTCGCGGATTTTTTTGCCGCCGTCCAAGTCGGTAAACTCCAAAATAGCAGCCGTTTCGATTACTTCGCCGCCCAGTTTTCGGATCAGCTCGACACCTGCCAGCATGGTGCCGCCGGTCGCCACCAAATCATCTACCAACAAAACGCGTGCGCCCGGCTTGATGGCATCAGTATGGATTTCTACCGTTGCTTCGCCATATTCCAAAGCGTAACTTTGAGAAACCGTATCAAACGGCAGTTTGCCTTTTTTACGAATGGGAACGAAGCCGACATTCAGCTGATAGGCCAAAGCCGCGCCAATGATGAAACCGCGTGCGTCCAAGCCTGCCACAACGTCAACTTTTTGCCCCATATAGCGGTAAACCAGTAAATCAACCAGCAGGCGGAAATATTCTGCGCTTTGCAAAACGGGAGTAATGTCATGAAACAAAATCCCTTTTTGCGGCCAGTTTTCAATTTTACGGATTTTGTCCGCCAAAGCTTCTACGCCCATTACTTCAGGATGAATCAACATTTCGACATTCCGAAATCAAAAAGTTTTTAACACGCCATTGTAGCGGTCATATGCAAACTTGCCAAATTAATCGATACAATAGCCAAATTTTGCAACTAGCCGTCTGAAATTCCGAGAAACATTGTGTTGTGTTATAATTTACAGATACATACCATCGGCTGAATTACCATGCAAAATCACAAAAAAGGCAATATTTTCATCATTTCTGCCGCTTCGGGCACAGGCAAAACGACTTTGGTGTCGCGCCTGTTGAAAAATCATGACGATATCCGTGTTTCCGTTTCTCACACCACGCGCCAGCCGCGCGAAGGAGAGGTGCATGGCGTGCATTACCACTTTGTCCCCAAAGACGAATTTGAATCACTGATTGAGCAAAGAGCCTTTTTGGAACACGCCAATGTGTTCGGCAACTATTACGGCACCAGCATCGCCGGCGTAAATTCGTTGAGCGAAGAGGGCTATGATGTGATTTTGGAAATCGATGTGCAAGGTGCGGCGCAAGTGCGTAAATCGTTGCCTGAAGCCAGCAGTATTTTCATTCTGCCGCCTTCCTTTGAGGTATTGGCGCAACGTTTGATCGGCCGTGGTACGGATAGCGAAGAAGTCATTCAAACACGCCTGTCCAAAGCCCGTCACGAGATTGAACAATCCGTTTTATTTGATTACGTCGTCGTGAATGACGATTTGGATCGTGCCGAAGCCGATTTGTTCCACATCATTAAAGCAGGCCGTCTGAAAAAATCCGCCCAGCAGGGATTTATCTCAAACCTGTTGGAAAATTCGTAAAAAACAGCGAAAATAACCGTTTATTTGAAACATAGAAAGAAAGCAAGCAAACATGGCCCGTATTACTACTGAAGACTGCACAGGTAAAATCCCTAACCACTTCGACCTCACACTCGTTGCCGCCCGTCGCGCACGCCAACTGGAAAACGGCAACACGCCTTTGGTTGACGACATCCGCAACAACAAACCAACCGTAACCGCCCTGCGTGAAATCGCAGCCGGACAAATTGGAACCGAGCTTTTGACACGCAACAAATAAACCAACCGGCAAACTGATAAAACCGCCGTGCGGACTGTATCGGTGCAATATAACAACCGATACAGTCTGACGGCTTAAAAAAATAGCCATAAAAGGCCGTCTGAAAATGCCAGCCCCACTGCCTACCGCTCCTTATGACCCGTTGACAGCAGAAGCGCGCGATCTTCTGTTTCGCACCGCATCCTATCTCAATGAGAATGAACAGGCCGAGCTTGAAAAAGCCATTGCCTACGCTTTTCATGCCCATGACGGACAAACCCGTAAGAGCGGCGAACCCTACATCACCCATCCCCTTGCCGTTGCCACGCAGCTTGCGATTTGGCACATGGATGTTCAGGGCCTTTGCGCAGGCGTTATGCACGATGTATTGGAAGACACGGGCGTAACCAAAGTCGAAATGGCGGCGGAATTCGGCGATACCATTGCCGAAATGGTAGACGGCCTCTCCAAACTGGAAAAACTCAAATTTGAAGATCATGCCGAGCATCAGGCGGAAAGTTTCCGCAAACTGATCCTCGCCATGACTAAAGACGTGCGCGTCATCGTCGTCAAACTGGCCGACCGATTGCACAATATGCGCACGCTCGGCTCTATGCGTCCGGACAAGCGCCGCCGCATCGCCAAAGAAACCCTTGAAATTTATGCTCAAATCGCCAACCGCATCGGTCTGAACAACGCGTATCAAGAGCTTCAAGACTTATCGTTCCAAAACCTTCACCCAAGCCGCTACGAAACCCTGAAAAAAGCCATGGACAACAGCCGCAAAAACCGTCGCGATGTTGTCGGCAAAGTGCTGCGTGCATTCAGTCAGCGTTTGGTCGGTGTCAATATTGAAGCCAAAATCAAAGGCCGCGAGAAAAACCTATACAGCATTCATCAAAAAATGCTGGCTAAAAAACTGCGTTTTGCCGAAGTAATGGATATTTACGGCTTTCGGGTCATCGTCAACAGCATTCCTGCCTGTTATGCCGCATTGGGTGCATTGCATAATTTATACCAACCCAAGCCCGGCCGTTTCAAAGACTATATCGCCATTCCGAAAAGCAACGGTTATCAAAGCCTGCACACGACCTTGGTCGGTCCTTACGGTTTGCCGATCGAAGTGCAAATCCGTACGCGTGAAATGGATGCCGTAGCCGAGGGCGGTATTGCCGGCCATTGGATTTACAAATCCGGTGAAAACACTCCGGATCAGGCCGTCCTCCATATGAACCGATGGTTGAAAAATATTCTTGACCTGCAAGCCAGCAGCTCAAATGCCATCGAGTTTCTGGAACATGTCAAAGTCGATTTGTTCCCCAACGAAGTCTATATCGTTACTCCGAAAGGTGATATTTTGACCTTGCCTAAGGGTGCAACGCCGATTGACTTTGCCTATGCCGTGCACACCAATATCGGTCATAAAACCGTTGCCGCGCGCATTAACAATGTCATGATGCCGTTGCGCACCAAGCTGAAAACCGGCGATACGGTCGAAATCATTACTTCCGAACATGCCAAGCCCAATGTGGCATGGTTGAATTTTGCCGTTTCCAGTCGTGCGCGCAGCGCCATCCGCCAATACGTTAAAAATCTGAATCGTCACGATGCCGTTGTTTTGGGTGAAAACCTGCTGCAAAAAGCTTTATCCAGCCTGCTGCCTAAAGATGTTTTGCTTTCAGACGACCTCAAAGAAAAATACCTTGCCGATTTGAATACCAAACAAACCTCGTTTGAAGAGGTCCTCTACAATGTCGGTATGGGGCATACTTTGCCGATACATGTTGCCATGCATATTGCCGAGTTGGCTGGCCAACATTTCGGCAGTGAGGTCAAACTCAGCCCGATTAAAGTCAACGATCAAGAGACCGGTCGGATTCATTTTGCCGAATGTTGCCATCCGATTCCAGGCGATCCGATTCGCGCCTTATTGGTCAAAGACAAGGGCATGATTATTCACCGTGATACCTGCCAAACTTTAGTCAAAGCCGATCCGGAAGAGCAGTTGGATGCCGGTTGGGACAGTATGCGTAATCAAACGTATCGCACCATCCTCAACGTCAAATCTGAAGATGCCCATGGCTTGTTGGCTTCAATGGCGCAAGCGATTTCCAACTCGGGTGCGGACATCGAATCTGTCGATACGCCGACCAAAGCGCAAGCAGGAACGGAAGGCTTTGTGGAATTTAAATTCACAATTAAAGTCAAGGACTTGGATCAGGTTAATCAGATTGTTCATGAAATGCATGCCAATCCGAATATCCGCAAAGTAATCCGAGGATAATCTGTAATAAGTGTGCTAAGTAAGAAAAGGCCGTCTGAAAGTATGTTCAGACGGCCTTTTGAGTATGTACAAACAAACTTCTTTCAGTTTGTTTTGAAGAAAAATAATGCTTCAGGTTGGATTTAACTCAACCAAAATCGGAAAACCAAGAAAAAAACTAAGACCAAAACGCCGGCCCAAACCAGCAACATGAATCCGGCCACTGCCTGACCCAAGCGGTAAACAGGGTTTTTGCGTTCGTCTTCAAGTAGGGGATTGGATGTATCGTGTGGTTTGTCGGACATGATGAAGCTCTGATTGGATTATTGAATGAAAGCGTAAGGGTACGCCGATAGCCGTAAAGATTCAAGTAGGAATGATTATTGATAGAAGTCTTCTTCTTCATTCCATGCGGTTTTTAAGACCGTCTGAATGGTGTCTGCACCAAAGCCGCGATACGCAAGGAAACGCGCTTGTTTTTGTTTTTCTTTCAAATCTTCAGCTTCTTGCTTGAATTTTTTACGCAAAACGGAAATGGCGGTTTGCAGCTCGTCCTCCCTGTCGGGTAGTAATTCCCGACAGTCATCCGCATCAATACCTTGTTGAGCCAAGGCTTGTTTGAGGCGAAGCGTGCCGTAACGGTTACTCTTGCTGTGAATATAGGCTTCAGCGTAACGTTGGTCGGATTGCCAATTTCGTTCGGCAAATTCGTCCAAAACCTTTTCCAATTCTTCTTCGCTTTCAGCGTGCGGGGCCAGTTTGCGTTTCAAACCGACGCGGCTGACTTCTTGACGGGAAAGAATATCCAAGGCGCGGGCACGTAAGGTTTTAGGGGGTCTCATGGGATGTGGCGGAGGTGAAGTGACTACATTGAATTACATTTTCAGACGGCCTGATTGGGAAAATGGCCGAAAAGGCCGTCTGAAAATAAAGCCGAATTATTCTTCGTCTTTATTTTTTTGCGGTTGCAGATTTTCGTAGATTTCAGGCAGGGCGCGAATCAACAAATCAGGTTTGGTTGCTTTGTCTTGGGAGAGCAAAGTCATGTCACCGTAGCCGAAGGTTACGCCGATGCTGAAGCAACCGGCCGCTTTGGCGGCAAGAATGTCATTTTTAGAGTCGCCCACCATCAGCATATTGGCAACATCGATGCCCAATACTTCGGCCGCATGCTGAAGCGGCAATGGGTTGGGTTTTTTCTCTGTCAGGCTGTCGCCGCCGAGAACCAGGCTGAAATAGCTGTCGAGATTAAGCTGTTTCAGCAGCTCGGCAGCCAGCACTTCATTTTTGTTAGTAATGACAACCAGCGGGATGCCCAAGGATTTGAGCAGGCCGAGGCCGGCTTCGGTTTCAGGGTAGGGGCGGGTAAAGTCGCTCAAGTGCTCGCGATAATATTTCATAAAGAACACAAAGCCTTTTTCCCAGATTTCAGGATCGGCTTCTTTTTCACGATCATGGGTGATGACACGATGAACCAATTTGCCGATGCCGTCGCCGACATAACTTTCAACCGTTTGAGTGGGTAAAACAGGCAAACCCAGGTATTCGCACATGGCTTGGGCGGCGGCGGTCAAATCCGGAATGGAATCGCATAAAGTACCG
Source organism: Neisseria sp. P0024.S006 (assembly GCF_051956595.1). Taxonomy (NCBI): domain Bacteria; kingdom Pseudomonadati; phylum Pseudomonadota; class Betaproteobacteria; order Neisseriales; family Neisseriaceae; genus Neisseria; species Neisseria sp. P0024.S006. The sequence goes on along the minus strand of NZ_JBQCXH010000001.1, from coordinate 607,497 downwards.
TCCAAATCAAAAGCAACGGCTTGAACGTGTTCTAAAGTAGCAGCGGTCATTAAATAGCTTTCTGTCATATCATTTAAGGCGTTATTTTAGCATTATTTCCCCGATTTGCCGATGTTTTGCTGATTTTTCAATGGCTGCTTATTTAAATTGTTAACAATTTTTGCAGGCGTAGGATTGGTTGTCTGTCGGGAAGGGTGGAAGTGATTTTGTCAACAAAAAGGGAGCTTGGGTAGGTATTGAAAAACAAAGAGTTTGTATCGTTTTTGGAAAGGGTTTGAGAAATATTGGGGCCGGGCCGTCTGAAAATTTTGAGTCAAGGCGTCTATATTTTCAGACGGCCTCAAACTAAATTCATATATAAATGAATGGATTTGCTTTTTATTGACTACATGCTATTACATTTTTTCCCGTTTTTGTATATAGTAACAAGTATGGCTCTCGTCTAATCATGTGTATGAAAAGGAAAAATACATGTCCGCATCTGCTGTTAAAGAAACACTGAATCCGTTTGAAATTGCACAAAAACAAGTAAAAATTGCCTGCGATCGCCTGAATGCCGACCCGGCAGTATTTGAAATCTTGAAAAAGCCGCAACGTGTTTTGGAAGTGAACTTCCCTGTCAAACTCGACAACGGTACAGTAGAAAATTTCACCGGTTACCGTTCCCAACACAATAACGCCGTCGGCCCTTACAAAGGCGGCGTGCGCTTCCATCCCAATGTGAATCTGGACGAAGTCAAAGCCCTGTCTATTTGGATGACCATCAAATGCTGCGTAGCCGGTATTCCTTACGGCGGCGGCAAAGGCGGCATCACTTTGGATCCGCGCAATTATTCCGAAGCAGAATTGGAACGCATCGCCCGCGCTTATTCCGAAGCCATTTCTCCGCTGATCGGCGAGAAAATCGACATTCCTGCCCCTGATGTGAACACCAACGGCAAAATCATGTCTTGGATGGTTGATGCCTATGAAAACGTGGTAAAACATTCTGCACCGGGCGTATTCACCGGCAAACCGGTTGAGTTCGGCGGCTCTTTGGCGCGTACCGAAGCCACCGGTTACGGCGTAAACTTCGCCGCCGTACAAGCTTTGGAAAAACTGGGCAAAGACGTGAAAGGTGCCACTTACGCCATTCAAGGTTTCGGTAACGTGGGCTACCACACCGGTTACTATGCACACAAATCCGGTGCGAAAGTCGTTGCCGTATCTACTGTTGACGTTGCCATCTACAACGAAAACGGCTTGGATATGGAAGCGCTGTTCAAAGAATACCAAGAAAAAGGCTTCATCACCAACGAAGCCGGTTACGGTAAAGAAATCAGCAATGCCGAACTTCTGGCTTTGGATGTGGACGTACTCGCCCCTTGTGCATTGGAAAACCAATTGACTTCCGAAAATGCAGGCAAAGTCCGCGCGAAAATCGTGGTTGAAGGCGCAAACGGCCCGACTACTCCTGAAGCCGACGTTATCCTGCGTCAAAACGGCGTATTGGTTGTTCCTGACATTTTGGCAAACTGCGGCGGCGTGGTTGTATCTTATTTTGAATGGGTACAAAACCTGCAAGGCTACTACTGGGAGTTTGACGAAGTTCAAGAGAAAGAAACCGTTGTCCTGCGCCGTGCGTTCCGCGATATTTGGAACTTGGCTCAAGAATACGATGTCGACCTGCGTACCGCTTCTTACATGATGAGTATCCGTCGTGTTGAAAAAGCAATGAAACTGCGCGGCTGGTATTAATCGTTTGACCGATAGCTAAGATTAGGCCGTCTGAAACCTGTTTTCAGACGGCCTTAATATTTTTGATAAGCGCCTTTACAAATTTTAATCCACTTTGATTCCATTTCAATCAAACTCAGCTATAATCCCCTTTTTTGACCTTTCCGGAAAAGACATAATCATGAACAAAACTTTCAAATTCAGCGCATTGGCTTTGTCTGCTCTGTTGGCGATGACTGCTTGCAACCAACAAAAAGACACTGCCGCCAAAGATGCTCCTGCTGCTTCCGCAGCTTCAAATGCGACTGCAGATGCTTCCGCCATCGGTTCTACTGCCCAACAAGCCAGCTACGCAATGGGTGTGGACATCGGCCGTTCATTGAAACAAATGAAAGACCAAGGCACAGAAATCGATTTGAAAGTCTTCACCGAAGCCATGGAAGCCATGTTTGAAGGCAAAGAAGTCAAAATGACTGAAGCCCAAGCTCAGGAAGTGATGATGAAATTCCTGCAAGAGCAACAAGAAAAAGCGGCTGCCAAACGTGCTGAAGATGCCAAAGTAAACTTGGAAAAAGGCGAAGCGTTCTTGAAAGAAAACGCGACTAAAGAAGGCGTGAAAACCAGCGCTTCCGGTCTGCAATACAAAATTACCAAAGAAGGCGAAGGTAAAAAACCGACTAAAGACGACATGGTTACCGTTGAATACGAAGGCCGTCTGATTGATGGTACCGTATTTGACAGCAGCAAAGCCAACGGCGGCCCAGTCAGCTTCCCTGTAAGTCAAGTGATTCCAGGTTGGACTGAAGGTATCCAACTCTTGAAAGAAGGCGGTGAAGCAACATTCTACATCCCGGCTAAATTGGCTTACCGCGAAGTGGGTGCCGGCGATAAAATCGGCCCGAACGCCACTTTGGTATTCGACGTGAAACTGGTTAAAGTCGGCGCGCCTGACACTGCCGCACAACAACCAGTACAAGTTGACGTACAAAAAGTTCAATAATCCGAATCAAGGCTTACGCCCTTAAACAACGGATAAAAGGCCGTCTGAAAAAATTCCGTTTCAGACGGCCTTTGTTCCAAACCAACAAGGAATTATGATGAAAAATATCGTCATCCTTATTTCTGGACGCGGCAGCAATATGCAGGCGATTGTGAATGCCGATATTCCTGATGCCAACATTGCAGCCGTATTGAGTAACAACGAGACCGCAGCCGGATTGGCCTGGGCGGCAGAGCACGGTATTGCCACCGATAGTTTGAACCATAAAAACTTCGACTCGCGTCTGGCATTTGATCAGGCCATGATGGAGAAAATCGATGCCTATCAGCCTGATTTGGTCGTATTGGCAGGCTTCATGCGCATTTTGACTCCGGAGTTCTGCGCACATTATGAAAACCGCCTGATCAACATTCATCCGTCCATTCTGCCTTCTTTCACCGGTTTGCATACCCATGAACGCGCATTGGAAGCAGGTTGCCGAGTGGCAGGCTGTACCATCCATTTCGTAACGCCCGAGCTGGATTGCGGCCCGATTATTTCACAAGGCATTGTTCCTATTTTGGATGGCGATACCGCCGACGACGTTGCCGCACGCGTGCTGGCGGTTGAACACCAGCTGTTCCCGCAAGCCGTTGCCGACTTTGTTGCAGGCCGTCTGAAAATCGAAGGCAACCGCGTTTTGAATGCACAACGCAATGCTGCCGGTCAAAGCCTGTTGGCTTAATTAAAACACCATACACACAAGGAAAACATCATGAATCCGATTAAAACAACCTTATTGACACTTTCCCTGCTCACTGCCTCCGTCGGCGTGCAAGCCGCCGAATTGCCGCAATCTGCCGTTTTACAATACTCAGGCAGCTACGGTATTCCTGCGACCATGACCTTCACACGCAGCGGCAACCAATACAAAATCGTCTCTACCATCAAAGTACCGCTTTACAATATCCGCTTTGAATCCGGCGGCAGCATCAACGGCACAACCTTGCATCCGTCTTACTACAAAGATGTACGCGGTGGCAAAGTGTATGCCGAGGCCAAATTCTCCGGCGGCAACATCACTTACGGCAAAGCAGGTGATTTGAAAACCGAAAAATCCGGCCCGGCCATGGACTTGTTCACTTTGGCATGGCAACTGGCCGCCAATGACGTGCGTCTGCCGTCAGGTTTGAAAATTACCAACGGTAAAAAACTGTACACCGTCGGCAGCATGAACAAAATCGGCAACGAAAGCTATAAACTGAACGGCGGTACAACGCCTGTGAGCAAATATCGCGTCCGCCGCGGCGACGATACCGTTACTTACTCGTTTGCTTCCGATATTGACAATATCCCTGCGCAAATCAGCTATACCGATGACGGCAAAACCTACAACCTGAAACTGACTTCCGTCAAAATCAACGGTAAAGTAGTGAAACCGTAATCTTTATTTGCTCAAACAAGAAGGCCGTCTGAAAAGTTTTCAGACGGCCTTATCTTTACAGCAACACAATATCGTATTGTTCCTGCGTGTAGGCAGTTTCGACAGCCAGCGAAATCGGTTTGCCGATAAAGTCTATCAACATCGCCAGCGATTGCGATTCTTCGTCTAGGAACAAGTCGATGACATTCGGAGCGGCCAAGATGCGGAAGGCTTGGACATCGTAGCGGCGCGCTTCGCGGACGATTTCGCGTTGGATTTCGTAGCACACGGTTTGCGGCGTTTTCAGACGGCCCCGGCCTTGGCAGGAAGGGCAGGGTTCGCAGAGGATTTGGCTTAAGTTTTCACGCGAGCGTTTGCGGGTCAGCTCAACCAAACCCAAACTGGTGAAACCGTTGAGGGTAACGCGGGTACGGTCGAAGGCGAGGGCTTTGGCAAGCTCTTGCAGGACGGCTTCGCGGTGGGCTTCCTGTGCCATATCGATGAAGTCGATGATGATGATGCCGCCGAGATTGCGCAGGCGAAGTTCGCGGGCGATGGTGTGGCAGGCTTCGAGGTTGGTGCGGAAGATGGTTTCATCAAAATTGCGCGCGCCGACAAAGCCGCCGGTGTTGACATCGATGGTGGTCATGGCTTCGGTGGACTCGATGATGAGGTAGCTGCCGAAGTTGAGGTTGACGCGCGGTTGCAGGGCGCGGGCGATTTCCTGCTCGATGTTGTGGGTTTCAAATAGGGGGCGTTCGCCTTTGAACAGCTCGATTCTGCCCAATGCGCCTTGAACGTATTGTTCGGCAAACTGGGTCATGCGGCGGTGGTTTTCAGTCGAGTCGACCAGGATTTTGTGCGTATCGAGGCTGAACATATCGCGCAAAACACGCAGGCTCAATGGCAAATCTTGATAGAGCAGGGTTTCGGGCGGTTGGATTTTCGCCTGTTTTTGAATGTGTTCCCACACTTTGGTCAGATAGTTGATGTCTGATTGCAGCTGGGCATCGGAAGCGTTTTCGGCGTTGGTGCGGATGATGTAGCCGTGGCAGGCGTTTTCTGGCAGCAGGTTGTTGAGGCGCTCCCTCAGGCTGCTGCGTTCGGCATCGTCCTCAATGCGTTGGGAAATGCCGATGTGGTCTTCTTGCGGAAGATGAACGAGGAAACGGCCGGCCAGTGAGATTTGGGTGGAAAGCCGCGCGCCTTTGGTATTGATGGGGTCTTTGATGACTTGAACCAAGACGGACTGGCCTTCAAAGAGCATGTGTTCGATGCGTTGGGTTTCGTCCGGATTGCGGCGTTGTTCGAGGACGTCGACGATGTGCAGAAACGCGGCGCGCTCCAAGCCGATATCGATGAACGCGCTTTGCATGCCGGGGAGGACGCGTTTGACGACGCCCAAATAAATATTGCCGACCAAGCTATGGCCGCTGTTGCGCTCGATGTGCAGCTCGCAGATATTGTTCTCTTCCAAAACGGCCACACGCGTTTCTTGCGGCGTGATGTTGACGAGGACGGTTTCGGGCGGACGCACGGCGTCCTTGGGGATGGGGATTCCTGAAAGCATGGGGATACCTGATTTTGAATAGAAAAACTTTTGCGAAGTGTTCTTCTTCAAAAAAACAAATGGCAAAAGTCATTCAGCGAAAGCGCTTATCATACTTTAATTATGGGTTTTCCGCATCTGCGCAGATGTTTACAGTCAAGAGGCCGTCTGAATGTTTTTTACAACCGTACGGCGGGAACACTTGTAAAATAACGCTTATGCCCATATAGTCATGAACATTGGTATTTTGGAAGAAATCATGCAAACCGTTACTGTTTATACCGGTCCGTATTGTCCGTACTGCACCATGGCGAAAAGGCTGTTGCAGGCGGTGGGCGTGAAAGAAATCAACGAAATCCGCATCGACGGCAATCCGGAAATTTTTGCCGAAATGCAGCAGCTTTCCGGCCAGCGCAGCGTGCCGCAGATTTTTATCGGCGACACCCATGTCGGTGGCTTTACCGATTTGTACCGCTTGCAGCAGGAAGGCAAGTTGGACGAATTACTGAATCCTTAACCCTTAACTTAGGAAAATAAAATGAGCGAAGAATTGCAACCCGTATTCAGCGTTGAGCGTCTGTATGTAAAAGACTTGTCTTTGGAAGTGCCTCACGCGCCACAAATCTTCTTGGAGCAAGGCGAGCCTGAAGTGGATATGCGCGTTTCTACCGGCAACACCAAACTGGAAGACGGTTTCTACAGCGTTGACGTTACCGTGACCGTGACTGCCAAACTGAACGAAGAGCGCACCATGTTCTTGAACGAAGTTACCCAAAGCGGCATCTTCCGTCTGGAAAACATTCCTGAAGAAGACGTACAACTGCTGTTGGGCGTTGCTTGTCCGAACATCCTGTTCCCTTACGCACGCGAAGCCATTTCCAACAGCGTAACCCGCGCCGGCTTCCCACCTGTATTGCTCGCTCCGATCAACTTCGAAGCCATCTACCAACAACAACAGGAAGCTAACGCTTAATCGCGTTATACCTAAATTGAGGCCGTCTGAAACATTGCGTTCAGACGGCCTTTTTTATCTAAAAATCAGGACATAAGAAAAAATCTATAACAAAAAGTTCATATATTAATGCAATAAGTATATAATGATATCGTTTATCATTACGATTTAATTTTAAATTTTATAGGTTATATACCATTTAAAATCAATAAATTGTAATTTTTATCTAGCAGATAAGTAGATTATATTAATTAAGGAAATAGTTGTGAAACCTGATTTTCAAATGAAAACAATTTGTTTGTTATTAGTGCTGCCTTGCCAAACTGTTTTTGCAGATACGGGACATCAAGAAGTGGAACATGTAGATATGGATACGGTCAAGGTCAGTGGCAAACGGCAGGCACAAAGGAATACCGAGCGCAGTCAGTCTTATACAATTGGAACGATGGCAACAGCGACTGGCTTGCGTATTTCAGGCAAGGATACGCCGCAGTCGGTGAGCGTAATGACGCGTCGGCAGCTAGATGATAAAGCAATATATTCTTTAGAAGAGGCAATGAAAAACACTACGGGAATCAACGTGGTTCGCGATTCGGGCCTACAAACTCGTTTTTTGTCTCGTGGTTTCTATGTTGATCAGATTGGTGAAGACGGTATTACCACGAATGTGTCTGGACGTTCGGGCTATACGGCAAAAATCGATGTTTCACCGAGCACAGACCTTGCTGTTTATGATCACATTGAGGTTGTCAGAGGTGCAACCGGTCTTACTCAATCCAATTCCGAACCGGGTGGAACCATTAATTTAATCCGTAAGCGGCCAACAGCTTTGTTTAAGCATACCGGTGAAATCAGTACTGACCATAGGGGCAGCAAGCGTTTGGCTTTGGATGTATCTGGAAGCTTGAATAATGAACATACGGTACGCGGTAGGCTGGTTGGTGTTCATGAGGACCACCGTTCTTTTAAAGAGGGTGTATGGAACAAGAAAGACATGGTTTATGGCGTGATCGATACGGATTTGAGTGATAACAGTATGTTGACATTGGGCGGCACTTATCAGAAAAATAAAGACATTCCCGATTTTGCCGGCGTGATTTTACCTTGTGAGGATCAAAAAACTGCGGCCTTCAGCTCCAGTCCTGCCTGTAACAATCCTTTGAAATTGCCACGTAAAACTTATTTGGGTGAAACCTCATGGTCACGCCTGAATGCTGATAAATACAATATTTTTTCCGGTTTCAAACATGTCTTTGACAATGGATGGCAACTCAATGCAGAAATTTCTTATACGCATAATGATTCAGATGCCAAAGTCGGACAATTTTTTCTGAAAAACGAACACGCGGCAGGTATTTCAGCATCTGAGGCAACGGGTTTCTTAACCGAGAAGGGGGAGGTTATTCCTTTTGAGCCTAAAGACAAGGCGTTGGCAAAATTAAAAGAATATCGTGATGGTGTCACTAAAACATATGAAGAGAAAAAAGCAGATTACATTGCCCATCGTTTCGATGCATCTGCTTTTGAACAATATCGCTCCCAAAGGGCGGCAGCACGTCGGGCAGGTTTTGATCAATGTATGCAGGACATTGGTTTGGATTTCCTGTGCAACGACTGGCAGGATCCGGGTGTAGAAGTAGATAAAAAAGAGTTTATTGATAAGGAGCTTGCAAAGCAAGGCATTGTTAACAATGCAGAAGGCCTGTTTCCCAACCGTCTATACGACTCAGCATACAATCTTCGCCGCACATTCAACCGCCGTTACAATTTCATGCCGTTGCACTATACCAAACACGATGTGCAATGGGGCTTTAAGCTGGATCTGACAGGTAACTACCGCCTGCTTGGACGTGAACATGATTTCTTTGTCGGCTATGCGTATAACAATGAAAAAATCCGTTCTGCTTATACGGAAATCTATCAAAACCGTTATTTTGTCCGTCCTCAAGGTTATGCAGGTGCAGGCAGTTGCGGCATTCATCCCGATGGTCCGGAGCGTAATCCTTTAGAAAAAGGTATTGTCGAGCCAGATTGGCATATTTATAACGAAAAAGGTAATAACAAAATCTATGTGCCGGAATGCAGTGGCGCGCATATTACCAAATATACTCCCCGTTTGGATGCGGAAGGCAAGCCTGTCTGGACAGTCAACGACAATGGTGAGCGCGTAATGGTGCAAGATCCTGTTTACGAATTGGATGCAAATGGAAACAAAATACAGGAGCGGGATGAAGAGGGAAATTTGAAATGGGCAAACCAATATCTGAAAATACCGCTGTGGAAAACTGTTCAGGTTGCAGATGATCATGTTCCGGCGTTATACAATTATTCGAAATACCTTAACACGAATAAAACACATTCTTTGACTGTCAGCACCCGCTTTAATGCAACCAACCGTCTGCATCTCTTGGGCGGTATGCACTATACGCGCTATGAAACCACACAAACCAAAGAAATGCCTGTACGCTACGGCCAGCCTGCTACGGCATTTCAAACTGAGAGTAGTAACAAAATCGACAAAGAACACTACACCTCAAAAATGCAAAGTCATCGGTTCACGCCATATGCAGGCATTACCTACGACCTGACACCGCAACAAAGCTTGTATGCCAGCTATACTAAGATTTTTAAACAACAGGATAACGTTGATGTAACCAGCAAATCCGTTCTTCCACCACTCATCGGGACTAACTATGAAATAGGTTGGAAAGGGTCGTTCCTGCAAGGCCGTCTGAATGCTTCGCTTGCCTTGTTTGTTTTACAGCAGAAAAACCGTACCGTTGTCGATTTTGGATTTGTTCCTGATACTAGTCGTAACGGAGGTTCATTCCAAACCATCGCTAAACCTGTGGGTAAGGTTAAGAGTAGCGGCGCAGAACTTGAATTGGCTGGCGAATTGTCGGAAAACTGGCGTATTTTTGTTGGCTACACATATAACAAAAGCAAATATAAAAATGCTGCAGAAGTCAATGCGGAGCGGTTGGAGAAAAACACGACTGCCGACCCGTATAACTTCAGTAACTTCACGCCGGTACATATGTTCCGCCTCGGTACAAGCTACCGCTTGCCTCAAACTAAGTTGACCTTGGGTGGCGGAATATCCGCGCAAAGTCGCACAAGTAGCCTTTACAATATTCGCCAAGGAGGCTACGGACTTATAGATGGCTTTGTTCAATATGACTTTTACAAACACGGCAGAATCAGCCTGATAGGAACTAACCTGGCTGACAGGACGTATTTTGAAAACAACTATAACCGTACGCGAGGTCAAAACAATTTCTATGGCGAACCGCGGACAGTCAAACTGAAATTGGATTGGCATTTCTAGAGTGAATGGATCATTATTTGGTATGTGAACATTATTGGCCAAATTCCTGATAAAGGTATGGATTGAACATCCTTCTTTTTTGAAAGCTGTTTACTAACAATGGCTGAAGTTAATTCGATAGCTGGCGTATTTTCAAATATTAATTTGTTTCAAGTATTCAGCTTTGAAGGCCGTCTGAAACATTGCGTTCAGACGGCCTTTTTGTTTTCGGATAAAATACAGCAAACTTTCAATCAGCTGCCTTTTAAGATGACGCCCGAAACCCAAAAACAGCTCAAAATCACCGATGTTTCCGCCAAGAAACTCGAAAAACTCAACCTCCATACCGCATGGGATTTGGTATTGCACCTGCCGTTGCGTTATGAGGACGAGACGCACATCATGCCGATTAAGGACGCGCCGATCGGCGTGCCGTGTCAGGTTGAGGGTGAGGTCATCCATCAGGAAGTAACGTTCAAACCGCGCAAGCAGCTGATCGTTCAAATTGCCGACGGTTCCGGAAGCGTCCTTTTTTTGCGTTTCATCCACTTTTACGCCAGTAACCAGAAACAGATGGCGGTCGGCAAACGCATCCGAGCCGTGGGCGAAATCAAACACGGGTTTCACGGCGACGAGATGATTCATCCCAAAATCCGCGATGCCGAGAGCAGCGGTTTGGCGGAAAGCCTCACGCCGATTTATCCGACCGTAAACGGTTTAAATCAACCCACTTTGCGCCGTATTATTCAGACGGCCTTGGACGTTACGCCGCTGCACGATACCTTGCCTGATGCTTTATTAGGCCGTCTGAAACTGCCGCACCTCGCTGAAAGCCTGCGCCTTTTGCACTCTCCGCCGCCGAGCTTCACCATTCATCAACTTTCAGACGGCACGCTGCCTGCATGGCAGCGGCTCAAATTTGACGAACTTTTGGCGCAACAGCTTTCCATGCGCTTGGCGCGGCAGAAGCGTGTCAGCGGTACGGCGGCGGCATTGGGTGGCGACAGCACGCTGACCCAAGCCCTGCGCCACGCCTTGCCGTTTGCCCTGACTGATGCGCAAGAAAGGGTCGTGTCCGAAATCCGCCGCGACATGGCGCAAACCCATCCTATGCACCGCCTGCTGCAAGGCGATGTCGGCAGCGGCAAAACCATTGTGGCTGCCTTGTCCGCGTTGACCGCCATTGAATCCGGTGCGCAGGTAGCTGTAATGGCACCGACCGAAATCCTTGCTGAACAGCATTTCATCAAGTTCAAACAATGGCTTGAGCCGTTGGGCCTTGAAGTCGTCTGGCTTTCCGGCAGCCAGCGTAAGAAAGCCAAAGACGAAGCCAAAGCCAAACTCGCCGACGGCACCGTCAAAATTGCCGTCGGTACACACGCTCTGTTTTCAGACGACGTCGAGTTCCAAAATCTCGGCTTGGTGATTGTGGACGAACAACACCGTTTCGGTGTCGCCCAACGCCTCGCCCTCAAAAACAAAGGACGAGACGTCCACCAACTGATGATGTCCGCCACGCCCATCCCGCGCACGCTCGCCATGAGTTTTTTCGCCGACTTGGACGTGTCCGTCATCGACGAATTGCCGCCCGGGCGCACCCCGATTAAAACCCGCCTCGTCAACAACGTCCGCCGCGCCGAAGTCGAAGGCTTCGTCCTCAACATCTGCCGCAAAGGGCAGCAGGCATACTGGGTCTGCCCGCTGATTGAAGAAAGCGAAACCCTGCAACTGCAAACCGCCACCGAAACCCTAGCCCAGCTTCAGGCGGCCTTGCCCGAACTCAATATCGGCTTGGTACACGGGCGCATGAAGGCCGCCGAAAAAGCCGAAGTCATGGCGGAATTTGCTGCAGGCCGTCTGAACGTATTGGTCGCCACCACCGTCATCGAAGTCGGCGTAGATGTGCCCAACGCCGCCCTGATGGTAATCGAACACGCTGAGCGCATGGGCTTGGCGCAGCTGCACCAATTACGCGGACGGGTAGGGCGCGGCGCGGCAGAAAGCGTGTGCGTCCTCCTGTTTGCCGAACCCTTGAGCGAACTCGCCAAAGCGCGGCTGAAAGTCATCTACGAACACACCGACAGCTTCGAAATCGCCCGCCAAGACCTCAACATCCGCGGCCCCGGCGAATTTCTCGGCGCGCGCCAAAGCGGCGTCCCCATGCTGCGCTTCGCCAACCTCGAAGAAGACCTGCACCTCTTGGAACAAGCGCTCGAAATTGCGCCCATGTTAATCGAACAAAACCCTGAAATCGTCGAAGCGCATCTGGCAAGGTGGCTTTCCAGCAGGGAAGGTTATTTGGGCGTATAAAATTTGCATGAAAAGAAAAAGGCCGTCTGAAAACAGACGGCCTTTGGTTTGGCTGGATAGAGGTTTAGAAACCTTGCGCCAACATGGCATCGGCTACTTTGACGAAACCGGCAATGTTCGCACCATTGACGTAGTTTACTTTGTCGCCGACTTTGCCGTATTTCAGGCAGGATTCGTGGATGTTGTGCATGATGTCGAACAGGCGTTGGTCGACTTCTTCACGGGTCCAAGACAGGCGGATGGCGTTTTGGCTCATTTCTAAACCTGAAGTTGCCACGCCGCCGGCGTTGGAGGCTTTGCCTGGAGCGTAGAGGATGCCGGCTTTGATAAATTGTTCGACCGCGCCTAAAGTTGACGGCATGTTCGCACCTTCGGCAACCACATAGCAACCGTTTGCCAGCAGGATTTTGGCAGCGTCTGCGTCCAATTCGTTTTGGGTGGCGCAAGGCAGGGCGACTTCGGCCGCGATGTTCCACGGTTTTTGGTTTTCAAAGTATTGCAGGCCTTGTTCTTTGGCGTAAGTGGCCACGCGTTCGCGGCGTACTTCTTTCAGCTCGATCAAAGCGGCCAGTTGCGCTTCGGTCATACCGCTGTCAGGGAAGAGGACAAAGCCGTTGGAGTCGGAAACGGTCAATACTTTTGCACCCAGTTGGATGGCTTTTTCGGCAGCGTATTGCGCCACGTTGCCGGAGCCGGAAATCAACACGCGTTTGCCTTCAATACTGTCGTTGCGGGTTTCCAGCATGGCTTGGGCAAAATACACGCAGCCGTAGCCGGTGGCTTCAGGGCGAATCAGGCTGCCGCCCCATTCGAGGCCTTTGCCGGTCAGGACGGAAGCAAATTCGTTGCGGATTTTTTTGTATTGTCCGAACAGATAGCCGATTTCGCGGCCGCCTACGCCGATGTCGCCGGCAGGAACGTCAGTATCGGCACCGATGTGGCGGTAGAGTTCAGTCATAAAGGCTTGGCAGAAGCGCATTACTTCGGCATCGGATTTGCCTTTAGGGTCGAAGTCGGAACCGCCTTTGCCGCCGCCCATAGGCAGGGTGGTCAGCGCGTTTTTGAAGACTTGTTCAAAGGCGAGGAATTTCAACACGCCCAAATCGACGGTCGGGTGGAAACGCAAACCGCCTTTGTAAGGGCCGATGGCAGAGCTCATTTGAATACGGTAGCCGCGGTTGACTTGAACTTGGCCTTTGTCGTCCATCCAAGTGACGCGGAACATAATCACGCGTTCCGGTTCAACAATACGCTCAAGCAGGCTTTGTTGGGTATATTTCGGGTTTTTCGCCAAAAACGGATCCAAACTCATGAATACTTCTTCAACGGCTTGGTGGAAGGGTTCTTGGTTGGGGTTGCGTTGTTTAAGATTGGTAAACAGGGTGTTCAGGTCAGTCATTTTTCAACTCCTATCGAGTGAGATGTTTCAATATTTATGTTTTGAAATATAACTGTAAAAAATTTACTTGCCAAGAAAAATTTTAACCAGATTGTTGACATTATTTTTTTACCAATTTGTAAAATTAGAATTATATTTTTATTCTTATTGAAAATTATGGATTATATTTCATATATTAAAAATAATAAGACATAAAGTTCTAAGTAATTAAACTAGAAAATTTCAAAATTTTTTTGTAAAATTTCATTTGGCTCAAATTTTCGTGTAAATAAATGCTAAATTGTCAACATTATTAACGGATATACGCTAAGCCTAGAGGAAGGGTTGGCCCATTGCAGACAGAGAGGCAGGCCGTCTGAAAATTCGGTACAATACGCATCAAATTCCCACAGCACATACATTAAGGAAACCCATGAAAGCCTATCACGACCTTATGCGCCATGTCCTCGACAATGGTATCGACAAATCCGACCGTACCGGTACCGGCACGCGTTCCGTGTTCGGTTATCAAATGCGTTTTGATTTGAGTGAAGGCTTTCCGCTGTTGACCACCAAAAAATTGCATCTTCGCTCGATTATTCATGAGCTGCTGTGGTTTCTCAAAGGCGATACCAACATCAAATACCTGAAAGACAACAACGTTTCCATTTGGGACGAATGGGCGGACGAAAACGGCGATTTGGGCCCGGTTTACGGCTACCAATGGCGCAGCTGGCCCGCACCCGACGGCCGCCATATCGACCAAATTGCCAATGTGGTGGAACAAATCAAGAAAAATCCCGACTCGCGCCGCCTGATTGTGTCCGCATGGAATCCTGCTTTGGTTGACGAAATGGCCTTACCGCCTTGCCACGCGCTGTTTCAATTTTACGTTGCCAACGGCAAACTGTCCTGCCAGCTTTACCAACGCAGCGCCGATATCTTCCTTGGCGTACCGTTCAACATCGCCAGCTACGCATTGTTGACCATGATGATGGCGCAAGTGTGCGGACTGGAAGCCGGTGAGTTTATCCATACGTTTGGCGATGCCCATTTATACAGCAACCATATCGAGCAGGCCCAGCTGCAATTAAGCCGCGATTTCCGAAGCCTGCCGACCATGAAAATCAACCCTGAAGTCAAAGACTTGTTTGCCTTCAAATTTGAAGACTTCGAGTTGGAAGGCTATGATCCGCATCCGCACATCAAAGCCGTCGTGTCGGTGTAATCCAAGCTAAAAAACAAAAGGCCGTCTGAAAGTTCAGACGGCCTTTTTATTTGATTTGAATCGTCAGATTTTCTCTCAACGGATTAGCGTATTTCCGTTAAAATACGCCTTCTCTTCCGATTCGAAACATTGCCATGCGCCTGACCCACATCAAACTCTCCGGCTTCAAATCTTTTACCGACCCGACCACGATTCATGTGCCGGGGCAGCTTGTTGCGGTTATCGGGCCGAATGGCTGCGGCAAGTCGAATGTGATTGACGCGGTGCGCTGGGTGTTGGGTGAGGCTTCGGCGAAGCAGCTTCGCGGCGAGAGTATGCAGGACGTGATTTTTAACGGTGCGGCAACGCGCCGTCCTGCGCCGAGGGCTTCGGTGGAGCTGGTGTTTGACAACAGCGACCACAGTTTGCAGGGCGCGTGGGGGCAGTATGCCGAGGTGAGCATCAAGCGGCAGCTGACGCGTCAGGGCGAATCGACTTATTTCATCAACAATCAGACCGTACGCCGCCGCGACATTACCGATTTGTTTTTGGGTACGGGCGTGGGCGCGCGCGGTTATGCCGTTATCGAGCAGGGGATGATTTCGCGCATCATCGAAGCGCGGCCGGAGGAGTTGCGCGCCTATATCGAGGAAGCGGCGGGAGTGTCTAAATATAAGGAACGCCGCAAGGAGACGGAAGGCCGTCTGAAAGACACGCGCGAGCATTTGCAGCGTTTGGGCGATTTGCAGAACGAGTTGGCGCGTCAGGTGGAAAAGCTGGAAAAACAGGCGGAAACCGCCGAACGCTACAAATCCCTGACCGCGCAGTTGAACCAGCAACAGGATTTGCTCGATTACGCCCAATGGCAGCAATCGCTTGCCGCCGCCGACAAGGCAACCGCGCAGTATCAGTCTTTGCAGGCGCAGCAGGACGAAACCGCCGCGCAGGTTCAGGTGTTAAACGACGAAGTACACGCCTTGCAGACCGCCGAACAGTCGCAGCAGCAGGCAGTGCATGAATTGAGCAACAAACGCGGCGTGTTGCGCGAGCAGATTGCCCGTTTGGAAGAACAAATCCGCCATCAGCAAAACCTGCACCAACGCATCGAACGCGACAAGCAGGCGGCGCAGGCGCAGTTGCAGCGCATCCATCAGGAGCAGCAGCAAATCCGCGTGCAGCTTGAAGAAAACGAGTTGCAGGCCGAAGAAAAGCAAACCGAATTGGCAGAATGGGCGATGCAGGTTGCCGAACACGAAGAGCGTCTGCCCGAATTGGAAGAAGCCCAAGCCACGCTCAACGCCGCCTTCCAAACCCAGCAGGACGAGGCAAACCGCATCCGCCGCGAACTGGCGTTGAAGCAGCAGCAGCTTGCCCATGCCGAACAAACCGTTGCCAAGCACGAAGAGCGCAAAGGTCGTCTGAAACAGGAAAACCAAGCCCTGAACCTGCCCGACGAAGCCGAAACCGCCGCCGCGCAGGAAGCCGCCGCCTTGTTGCAAAGCCAGCAAGAGCATTACGAAGAACAAATCATTGCCGCGGAAGAAGCCTTACACGCCGCCCGCGAGGCGTTTCAGATGGCCTCAAACCGCTTCCAAAGCCTGAAGCAGCAACACATCACCTTGCAGGCGCAACAGCAGGCGTTGTCGCAAATCCTGTCGCAACAGCAGGAAGCCGCCGACTTCTGGCAGGCAACCGACCACGCCGCCGCGCCGCAACTGTGGCAACACATCACCGCGCCCGCAGAGTGGCAGCACGCCTTGTCCGTCATCCTTGCCGAACGCCTGCACGCCCGCGCCGTGCCTTCTGGCTTCATTCCGCCCGAACCTTTGCCCCAAGGGCAGGCGGCATGGCTTTCAGACGACCTCTCTGGCGGCATCAAAAAATCCCTACCCGTACAGGCACTGTTGAACCAAATCCAAGCGCAGCCGCCTTTTCAGACGACATTGCACCACTGGCTCGACGGCGTATTGTGCGCGCCCGATTTGAGCTACGCCCTCGCGCATCAAAACGATTTGGGTGCACACCAAATCTGGCTCACGCCCGAAGGCCATCAGGTCGACAAAGTCAGCGTCCTGCTCTATGCCAAACCCGCGCAGGAGAGCCTGATTGCCCAAAAAGCGCGCCTTGACGGCATCGCTTCCGAACTGGAAAACCTCGCCCCCGAACTCTCCGCCGCCGAAGCCGCGTTCAAACAGACGGAAGCCGCCGTGCGCTCGTCCGAAGTGCAACATAAAAACCTGATGCAGCAGCAACAGCAGCACACGCGCCAATACAGTCAGGCGCAACAACGCGCCGCCGAACTCTTGGCGCGCACCAACCAAGGGCAAATCCGCCGCGAACACATCGAGCGCGAACTGGCGCAGTTGGCGGAAGAACAGACCGTGTTGCAACACACGTCCGACGGGCTTTCAGACGACATCGCTACTTTGCAGGAAGCTGCCGCCGAACTCGAACACCAACAGCAAACCACCGCGCACAGCCGCCAAGAGCAGCAAGGCCGTCTGAAACAGGCGCAGCTTGCCCTGTTGGAAGCCAACCGCCAATACGGGCTGGCGGAAGTTGCCGTCCACAAACTCAACCAGCAAAAACAAAACTACCAGCAGCAAATCGCCCGGCTCGAACAGCAAACCTTGGACTGGCAGGAACGCCAGCAAGAGCTTGCCCTCGCCTATGAAACCGAGTTCCAAAACGACGAGCAGCACATCAAGCTCGACGAGCTGACCGAAGCCGTGCACACGCTGGACGAAGAATACATCGCCGCGCAGGAAAAACTCGCGCAGATTCAGGAGCAGGGCAGGGAGCAATACGCCCGCGTACAAACCCTGCAAACCAAGCTACCGCAGCTTCAGGCCGCCACCCAAACCGCCCTGTTGCAGCAGCAGGAAGCCCTGATTAACGCCAAACGCTACCATCAAAACCTGACCGAACGCGCCGCTGATTTGGACGCGCTCGAAGCCTTGGCGAAAGAATCGCCGAAAGTATTGAACAGCAGCATCGGCAGCCTCACCCAGCAAATCGAAGCCCTCGGCGCCGTCAACCTCGCCGCCCTGCAAGAACTCGAAGAAGCGCGCGAACGCGACGGCTACTACCGCAGCCAAAGCGAAGACGTGCAGGCCGCCATCACCCTTTTGGAAGAAGCCATCGCCCAAATCGACGACAAAACCAAAGCGCGTTTCAAAGAAACCTTCGACGCCGTCAACGGCAAAGTCCAAACCTTCTTCCCGACTCTGTTCGGCGGCGGCGAAGCCACCCTCAAAATGATAGGCGACGACCTCCTGACCGCCGGCGTGTCCATCATGGCGCGCCCGCCCGGCAAGAAAAACAGCACCATCCACCTCCTCTCCGGCGGCGAAAAAGCTCTCACCGCCATGAGCCTCGTGTTCGCCCTGTTCAGCCTTAACCCCGCCCCTTTCTGCCTTCTGGACGAAGTCGACGCCCCGCTGGACGACGCCAACACCTCGCGTTTCTGCAACCTGGTCAAAGAAATGTCGGCGCAAACCCAGTTCCTCTACATCTCCCACAACCGTCTGACCATGGAAATGGCAGAGCAGCTGGTCGGCGTAACCATGCAGGAAAAAGGCGTATCACGCGTCGTTGCCGTAGACATCAAACAGGCGTTGGAAATGGCCGAACCGAATTGAGGTAAGAATAAAGGCCGTCTGAAAGAATGAGGAAGAAATCTATAATTTCATCTTCCCATTTTTTCAGACGGCCTTTTTGTATTGGATAAAGCGTTATTGTTTCGACGCATCATCTTGGGTGCGTTGAGGTTGCTTTGTGCGTTGGTTGCTGCGGTTGACGGCATCGCGCCATGCTTTGCGTTCGGCTTCGATTTTGGCGGCTACTTCGTGAACCATGGTTTCTTGTTTTTTGACGGTAGGTTCTTTTGGTGTGTTGTCGGAAAAGTGGAGGCCATACCACAAGGCGGCGAAAATGCTGCAGACGAAGATAACGGCGATCAGGCCGACGATGGCCTGTTTGCCGGCGAGGGGTTTTTCGGGGGGAGGAACGAGGACATCGAAGCAGTCGGCGCAATCGAGGGCGAAGCAGACGTTTTCAGCTTCTTTGCGGCCGCGCCGGCCTTCTGTGATGTTGAAGGAGATGTGTTGCCCTTCGGCCGGTAGGCGGGTAAGGGTGGTGAAGGCGGCAAGGGCAAGAAAGATTTCTTGGCCTGTGTCTTCTATGGTTGCGGCGCCGAAGCCGCGCTTGCTGTTCCAGCGAGTAATCGTTCCGTAATAGCGCATAATGTATGTGGGGATATTATTATAGGTAACAGTTTTTCCTTGGACTGATTCTAAATCAAAAAGTTTAGTTATTGTCTTAATTTTACACTAGATTTGTCTTGTTGGAAGAAGGCGGGCCATCTGAAGGATTTCAGACGGCCTGCATGGTTTATGCCTATTTATTAAGCACTTTTTGGAAGGTGTCGATCAGGTGTTGCGCAATGGCACGGCTGCCGAATTGTTGCAGGCAATCTTGGCGCAAACGGACGGGATCGTAGTGTGCATGGTTTTCGTATAGGGTGAGCAATGCTTTGGTCAGTTCCGGTATGTTTTCGATTGGCACCAGCAGGCCGTTGTCGGAAGTGACGATGGATTCGGGGCCGCCGCAGCGTGTGGCGATAACGGGCAAACCTTGCGACAGTGCTTCGATATAGACGACGCCGAAGGTTTCGGTACGGCTGGCGAGGACGAATGCGTTGCTGTGGCGCATGAGGTCTAGGGTTTGGTCGGTGGTCAATGCGCCGGTAAAGGTAACGGCGTGGTTGATGCCCAAGTCGCTTGCCAGTTGTTTTAGACGGCCTTCTTCTGCGCCGCTGCCGCCGATTTTGAGTTTGAGTTGCGGATAGGTTTTGAGTGCTTCGGCAAAAGCAGGCAGGAGCAGGTCGTGGCCTTTGAGGTGGCGCAGGTGGGAGACGCTGCAGAAGGTGAAGTCTTGATGGTTTTTTTCGGGGAACTCGAAATCCTGTTCAAAATTTCCGCCCAGCATATTGGGCAGATATTGCCAGTCTGTACCAGCGTAGGTTTTTTCGAGAATGCGGCAGAAATCACGGCTGACGGCGAACCGGGCCGCGCTGTGGCGCACGGCTTCGTGCATGGATGGCCATTGGTTTTTGCGGACAAGGCCGCGTGAAATGGCGCTGCTGTGTTCGGTAATGACGTAGGGAATGCCGTATTTTTTGAAGATGGCGCAGGCCAAAATGGCGGCGTAGTTGACGCAATGGGCGTGAATTACGTCTGGTTTGCCGTTGTCGGCGATATAGGCTTCAAAAGCTTTCATGCCTGCGTTGACCCAGCGGATACGGTCGATGTCGACAACCGGGCAGCGCGGGAAGAAATACATGCTGTCGTAGGCGTAAGTGTTGAGTCCGCCTTGCTGATGGCGGCGCAGGCCGTAGAAGCGCGAGAAGATGGTTTTCGGCTGGCTTCTCAAGTAGCGGAACATGGGAACGACCATGCCGATTTTCATGCCTTCGCGTTGCAGGGCTTGGGCTTGGAGGCGGAAAAAGATTCCGTCCACGTCGGTTTCGGAAGAGGGGTACCAAGAGGGGATGACGACAATATGCATGATGTGTTTTTTATGGAAGTAGATAACGGCGAGGCCGTCTGAAAAGAAAAGATATCTTTCAGACGGCCTTTTGTATATTTAGTTCAATCAGTTGCCGGCAACCGTCATTTTGGAAACCAAGACGGAGCCGATTTGGTTGGACGAACGGCGTAATGCGTCGTCTGCCACGCCGATGATGTCGCGGTACATATCCTGCAAACGTCCGGCAATGGTGATTTCCTGAACCGGATAGGCAATGACGCCGTTTTCCACCCAAAATCCGGCCGCGCCGCGCGAGTAGTCGCCGGTAATGGTGTTGACGCCTTGTCCCATCAATTCGGTAACCAGCAAACCTGCCCCCATTTCTTTCAACAGGTCGGCCTGCGTGGCATGGGTGTGGTTCAGATACAGATTGTGTGCGCCGCCGGCGTTGCCCGTTGTCTGCATACCGAGTTTTTTCGCGCTGTAACTGCTGAGGAAATAGCCTTCGATTATGCCGTTTTTCACCACAAAACGCGGCTGAGTGGCGACGCCTTCGGCATCGAAATAAGTGCTGCGGAACGAGCGCAGGATATGCGGTTCTTCACGAAGGCTGAGGAACTCGGGCAGTACCTGTTTGCCGATGCTGTCAATCAGGAAGCTGCTTTGGCGGTAGAGCGCGCCGCCGCTGAGTGCGCCGATAAGGTGGCCGATTAAGCCGACGGCGACAGTGGTGTCGAACAGTACGGGATAGCTGCCGGTCGGAACGCTGCGGCTGTTCAGACGGCGTAAAGTCCGTTCGGCTGCGGTTTTACCGATGAGTTCGGGCGCGTCCATGTCTTCGTGACGGCAGGAAGAATCGTACCAATAGTCGCGTTGCATGCCGTGTTCGTCGCTGGCGACCACGCTGCAAGAAATGCTGTGGTGCGTGCTTTGCTGATGTGCGGCAAAGCCGTAGGTGTTGCCGTAAACGTATTGGTAATGGCCGGTATGAACCGATGCGCCTTCGGAATTTTCAATGCGTTTGTCCGTTGACAGCGCGGCCTGTTCGCATTGCTTGGCCAAATCGATGGCGGACTCGGTACTCAAATCCCATTCGTGGTAGCGGTCGAGGTCGCCGATATGGGTTGCCATCAAGGCAGCATCGGCAAGGCCGGCGCAATCGTCTTCGGCGGTATAGCGCGCAATATCGATGGCGGCTTTGACCGTATCTTGCAGGGCGAGTTCGGAGAAGTCGGCAGTGCTGGCGCGGCCTTTGCGTTGACCGACATAGACCGTAATGTCTAAAGATTTGTCTTGTTGGAACTCGATTTGTTCGATTTCGCCCAGGCGCACGCTGACGCTTTGGCCGAGCGACTCGCTGAAATCGGCTTCGGCCGAGGTAGCGCCGGATTGTTTGGCCAAATCCAGCGTGTGTCCGCACAAGCGCAACAGCTCGTCCGGTGTGTGGTTAAACAGCATAAAAAGGTTTCCTGACAGGGTTTTGCGGCATTTTAACCGTTTCAGACGGCCACTGCAAAAATCGCACGGAAAGGCCGTCTGAAAACTGATAAAATAGGCAGATTCAGAAAATCAGGTAAACACAATGTTTGAACAAGAAGACGAATGGGTCAGCAAAACCCAAATGAAAAAGCAGATGAACGATTTGCAGGCTTTGGGTATGGAATTGACCAAGCTCTCCAGCGATACGTTGAAAAAAATCGGCTTGGACGAAGACCTGTTCGAGGCCATTGCCACCTATAAAAAAATCACGTCCAACAGCGCGCTCAAACGCCAAGCCCAATTTATCGGCCGCCTGATGCGCGATACCGACCCCGCACCCATCGAAGCCTATTTGGCCAAACTGCGCGGTGACAATGCGGCACACAATGCCTTTTTGCAACGCGTCGAGCAGGCGCGTACCCGACTGTTGGCAGACGATGGCGCGATTACCCAATTTATGGCCGATTTTCCGCAGGCCGACGCCGGTAAATTGCGCACTTTAATCCGCAACACCAAAAAAGAGCAGGAACAAAACAAACCGCCGAAAAACTTCCGCGCGCTGTTCCAAGAAATTAAAGCAGTGATGGAGGCCGGTCAATCCAATGCTTCAGAAGAAGGGCAGGATTGGGAGGAATAAACCTTAAGGCCGTCTGAAAACGGATTGCAGTTTTCAGACGGCCTGTATCGTAATACCGAAGGAGGATGACCATGAAATTTTGCCGCTTTGTACCCGCTTTGTTAATCAGTGCACTAACCCTGAATGGTTGTACTGCCTTTCTTTGGGGAGGGAACAACCCGTTCCATAAAACCACAACCGAAAAAACCGTTGCCAAAGACAAGATTCACGCATTTGGCGTGGTTGCCAAAGACAATACGCAATTGGAAACAGGCAGCTTGGTCATGATGGGCAAAAAATATTGGTTTGTCGTTAATCCTAAAGATTCGGCCAAGTTGAAGGCGGTCTTGGATGTTAAATTGGACAAACAGTTTCAAATGGTTCAGCAAAACCCAAGATATGCGTATGAGGCTTTGCCGGTCGAATTGAAATCCCCTGAAGCGCAAACTTTCCGTTCAAAATTCTGCCTGCGTTACGATACTCAAAAAGCTGCCGAGATTGCCAAGTTGAAACAGCTGGCGTTCAAGCCGGTCGAACTCGATGACGAAACTGTCTACACACGGTGTATTTCTACCGAAGGTCATTATTATGCGACGCCGAAAAATGTTGCCGAAGACCGCCGTTTTGACACTGCTGTCCCGGTCAGAATTTATTATACGGAAACCAAAAAAAGCACAGACGTTCAGAAGTTGACGGAGAATATCCTGCAAACACCATTTACATTGGCTTTGGACGCAGTCGGCGCAGTGATAGCAGTCCCCTATGTCGTAGTCAGTGAAATTATCGATGCTTCACGCAAATAATATCCAAGGCCGTCTGAAAACGGATTGCAGGTTTCAGACGGCCTGGCCCTTAAAATAAACGCTTCAAAAAGATTAATTTTTTCTCTTTAAACCCACACACCATGTCCGTCAAAATCCAAACACGTTCCATTAATCCGACTGTTTTTAACGACTTGCTCACTGCCGGTACCGATCCTTTGATTGCGCGGCTGTGTGCTGCACGTGATGTGCAAAGTCCGGCTGAGTTGGACGACAAGCTTGCTGCGCTTTTGCCGTATCAAACGCTGACAAACTGCGAAGCCGCCGCCGGCCGTTTGGCAGATGCGGTCGAGCGTCAGGAAAAAATCCTGATTGTCGCCGATTACGATGCCGACGGTGCAACGGCGTGTGCCGTCGGTATGAGCGGTTTGGCGGCGATGGGGGTGAAAGTGGATTTTCTTGTGCCCAATCGCTTTGAACACGGCTACGGCTTAACGCCCGAGCTGGCCGAAATCGCGGCAGAACAAGGCGTGGATTTATTGGTAACGGTGGATAATGGTATCGCCAGCATTGCAGGCGTGGCGCGGGCGCAGGAATTGGGTTTGGATGTGATTGTGACCGACCACCATCTGCCTGCCGAGACCGTGCCCGACTGCATCATCGTCAATCCGAACCAAAAAGGTTGCGGTTTCCAAAGCAAAAGCTTGGCGGGCGTGGGCGTGATTTTCTATGTATTAATGGCTTTGCGTGCCGAACTGCGCCGCCGCAATTATTTTTCAGACGGCCTGAAAGAGCCGAATCTGGGCGACCTCTTGGATTTAGTCGCACTCGGTACCGTCGCCGACGTCGTCCCCCTCGACCACAACAACCGCATCCTTGTGTCGCAAGGTTTGAAACGGATGCGTTCGGGCAAAATGCGCCCCGGCATCCGTGCCTTGTTTGAAGTGGCGCGACGGGATTGGCGCAAGGCGCAGCCGTTTGATATGGGCTTTGCGTTGGGACCGCGCATTAACGCCGCCGGACGGTTGGACGATATGTCGGTCGGCATTGCCTGTCTGTTGGCGCGAGATGATGCCGAAGCGCAGGAACTGGCGGCCCAGTTAAATAATCTCAATATCGAACGCCGCGAAATCGAGCAGTCTATGCTGCAAGACGCGCTGAATGATTTTCCTGAAACCTTGCCTCCAGGGCAGACGACTTTGGTGGCGTATCGCGACGACTTCCATCAAGGCGTGGTCGGCATTGTTGCTAGCCGTCTCAAAGACCGTTTTTATCGCCCGACCATCGTGTTTGCGCCTGCCGACAACGGCGAAGTGCGCGGTTCGGGACGCTCCATTCCCAATTTGCACCTGCGCGATGCTTTGGATTTGGTGTCCAAACGCCACCCCGATTTGATTTTGAAATTCGGCGGACACGCAATGGCGGCGGGTTTGAGCATACTTGAACACAATATTCCCGCATTTCAGACGGCCTTTGAAGAAGCCGTGCGCGAGATGGTGTGCGAAGACGATTTGTCGCAAACTTTCATCACCGACGGCAGCCTGCCAGCCCGCGATATTACGCTGGAACAGGCGCAGAACCTTGCCCGCCACGTTTGGGGACAAGGCTTCGCGCCGCCGAGCTTTACCGACGAGTTTCACGTTATCCGCCAGCAGCCTTTAGGCGCGGAAGGCAAACACAAAAAAGTCTGGCTGCAAAAAGACGGCTACGAATTTGAAGCCATGTTTTGGCGTTGCAGCGAAGACATTCCCGAATACATCCGCACAGTGTACCGCCCCGTTGCCAACGAATGGCGGAATAATCTCGAATTACAGCTTTATATCGACTACTGGGAAGCCGCGTAAGTAAAGGCCGCCTGAAGATGAAGAAACAAAAAACTTGGCTCGGATTTTCATTGGCGCTGCTTGCCACCATGACTTGGGGCTCGCTGCCGGTCATCGCCCAACAGGCCTTAAAAGCCGTCGATGCGCCCACGCTGGTATGGATACGCTTTTTAGTGGCTTCGCTGGTGTTGTTTGCGTTGTTGGGGCTGACCGGCAAGCTGCCGAGGCCGTCTGAATTTTCCAAGCAAACCTTATTTTTATTGGTGTTGGGCATTATCGGCATTTCCGCCAACTTTGTGCTTGTTGCCATGGGTTTGCACTATATTTCGCCGACAACCACGCAGGTGTTATGGCAGCTCTCGCCCTTTACCATGATTTTGGTCGGCGTTGGCGTGTTTAAAGAAGCCTTTACGCACTGGCAAAAAATCGGCTTGATGCTTTTGCTGACGGGTTTGGTCATGTTTTTCAACGACAAATTCGGCGAACTTTTCAGCTTGGGCAGCTACGCGGTCGGGGTAATCATGGCGGCTTCGGGTAGCATGATTTGGGTGTGCTACGGCGTGGCGCAAAAACTTCTGTCCAAACATTTCAATTCGCAACAAATCCTGCTCATGATTTATTTTTGCAGCAGCTTTGTTTTCCTGCCGTTTGCCGAACCGCCGCAAATCGCCCATATCGGCAATCCGTTTTTATGGGGATGCTTTATTTATTGTTGCTTGAACACGCTGATCGGTTATGGTTCATTCGGCGAAGCGCTCAACCATTGGGACGCTTCAAAAGTCAGTATTGTTACCACGCTGATACCCGTATTTACCATGATATTTTCCACCATCGGTCATTACCTTGCCCCTGATTATTTTGCCGCTTCGGATATGAATATCGTCAGCTATGTGGGTGCCATGGTGGTTGTGGCCGGGGCATTGCTGGCTGTGGCCGGAGAGAAAGTGATGGGGCTTTTTTTGAGAAAGATATGAAGCATTTATTGCGAAACAGAATAAAGCAAGGCCGTCTGAAACAGGTTTCAGACGGCCTCATGTGAAACGATCAGCCGAAAGACCGTCCTCCCAATTCCCTTTCCGCAGGATTCTGCTGCACAGAAATTTCCCTCGCTGCCGTTTGTTGCTGTTCCTGTTCCATTCTTTCCTGCACTTTGGCATTGAAAGCATCAACAACTTCACGGTTTTCCGCCAAAACTTGTTTGGCGAAAGAGCCGTCCTTATCGTTGAGCAAGCCTTGAACCAAGGCATGGAATTTATCTGTTTGGGTTCGCGGTTTTTCGCGGGTCGGAGCGGTAACGTCCTCGATGTGTTTGTCTCTGCGACGGGCATCGGCGGGATTTTTGACACCGTAAGCCGTATTCATACGGAAGTTTTTTAAATCTTCCATATCCAGTTTGCCTTCGACTTTGACCTGTCGTCCTCCCGGCAGCCTTACTCCGTTATCTTCTTTACTCTGGCTGAGGAATTCCACCAAAGCTTCGTTTACTTTTTTGCCATATTGGTTGCGTATATCGGCGATAAAAACTTGTGCCTGCATACTGGATTGCAGGAATTTCTTGTTTTCAGGATTTTGAATGTTTGAGATAATTTCATTTACTTTATCGGTTTTTTTGTTCAGAACTTTAACATAATCCCGATTGATTAATGAGATACCGGTTTCGGAAGCCAAAGCCTGATTCAATTTCGGTTTCAAATTTTGATACACCTGTTTGTCTTCGGCAGACATTTTATTGAACGGCTTGTATAGATGAATTTGCATCTGCTTTATTTCATTATCGGAAATAAAACGGTTGCCTTTTGAGTCTATTGCCTCTCGCGCAATCCGTTCCAATAATTGCTGTCCTTTGTCATTGCCGCCTATGTCGTATTGGATGGGGCCGAAACTCGGACCGCTGGCAGCCTTCTCCGCATTCGATATTTTGTACGCGCCGTGCCCGCCCGACAATTCGTTTACCATCATGGTTTGATGAATATAGTATTTCAAACCGTCTTCCGGTTTCAGATGGTCTCCGCCTGTAAAACGACTCATAATCAGTCTCCTAAAAAATTAAAAACGTTCCAATGCTTTTAAATGGTGTTGTGTTTGTTGAACGTCACACAGATAGAGGATTTTGTCTGAAGGAGTTTTCAAGTCGGTTGTGATTGTCGGGTCGGAACAAAGCTCCTCCTTATAAGCCTTCCATTTTGAACGGACGTTTATAAAATATTGTTTGGACAGCCCATGTAGCTTTGAATCTTTGGTAGCGGCACGTCGAAATAAATCTTTGTACTTCATGTCCAGTTTGTTTTCAAGTTTCAGCAGAGTAATTTCTAAACAATCTTCATCCATTTGGTCAACAGGTTCGGGACAAAGATTCTTTTCTTGTTTCGGTTTAACGGCATTTGCAGCTTTATCAGACGACCCTGCCGCACCGACACAGGCAGCGGATGCCATCACGGCCAGCAGTGGCAGAATGTAACGGATTTTGTGTTTCGACATATCAGTCTCCTAAAAAAATCAAAAACGTTCCAATGACTTCAAATGATGTTGTATTTGTTCAATATAACATATATAAAAAACTCTGTCCGCCGGTAATTTTAAATCAGTCGTTACCGTCGGATCATCACAGAGTTCGTTCCGATAAGCCTCCCATTTTGAGCGGACGCTTGCAAAATACTGTTTGGATAAACCGTGCAGTTTTTTGTCTTTGGTGGCAGCCCGCCTGAATAAATCTTTATATTTTGTGTTCAATTTTCCTTCGAACTCCCTTGATGTAAGCCTCAAACAATCTTCATCCATTTGGTCAACAGGTTCGGGGCAAAGATTCTTTTCCTGTTTTGGTTTAACGGCATTTGCAGCTTTATCAGACGACCCTGCCGCACCGACACAGGCAGCGGATACCATCACGGCCAGCAGCGGCAGAATGTAACGGTTGTTGGATTTCAATATATCAGCCTCCTAACTATCTATCAGCTTTATAAAGAATTTTCAAAGCGTTCCAACGCTTTCAAATGGTTTAAATTCTGCTCGAATCTGCAAATACGGATGTAGCGTCCTGCAAGAGGACGAACTTTCGTCGTAACGGATGGGTCTGAACACAGCATTTCCGTATAACTTTCCCAATTCTTACGGATAGTCAAGAAATATTCTTTGGATACTCCATTCAATTTTGGGTCTTTTGAATCGATGCGGTGCAGCAGATTTTCGTATTTCTTATTCAATTGCTTTTCCAACCTCATACTGAAAATATCCACACATTCATAGCCTTGTCCGTCTATGTCTTTCATCATGCTCTGAGGGCATATGTCCTTATTGTCCTGTTTTTGCCTTGTTACCTTTGGAACAGCCTTTTCAGACGGCCCTGCCGCACCGACACAGGCGGCGGATGTCATTATTACCAGAAACGGCAGAATGCAACGGATTTTGTGTTTCGGCATATCAGTCTCCTAAAAAAATCAAAAACGTTCCAATGACTTTAAATGATGTTGTATTTGCTCAATGTAACACATATAAAAAACTCTGTCCGCCGGTGATTTTAAATCAGTCGTTACCGGTCGGATCATCACAGAGTTCGTCCCGATAAGCCTCCCATTTTGAGTGGATGCTTGTGAAATACTGTTTGGATAAACCGTGCAGTTTTTTGTCTTTGGTGGTAGCCCGCCTAAATAAATCTTTATATTTTGTGTTCAATTTGCCTTCAAACTCCCTTAATGTAAGCCTCAAACAATCTTCATCCATTTGGTCAACAGGTTCGGGACAAAGATTCTTTTCCTGTTTCGGTTTAACGGCATTTGCAGCTTTTTCAGACGACCCTGCCGCACCGACACAGGCGGCGGATGTCATTAATTGCCAACAACGGCAGAATGTAACGGATTTTGTGTTTCGACATAATTTATCTCCTAAAAAAGTTATTGTGTAATTGATAAGGCCGTCTGAAACAGGTTTCAGACGGCCTTTTATGTCCTAAATCAGATTAATGTGAATTGCCGAATCAATAGAAGCCTTCGCGTTCTTCACGGGTGCTGATGTAGATGTTTTTCACTTGGGTGTAGGCGGCGAGCATCATTTTGTGGGTTTCGCGGCCGATACCTGAAGTTTTGTAGCCGCCAAACGGCGCGCCGGCAGGCAGGCGGTTGTAGCAGTTCACCCAAACACGGCCGGTTTCCAATGCGTTGGAAACGCGCAGGCAGCGGTTGATGTCGGTACTCCACACTGCGCCGCCCAAGCCGTATTCGCTGTCGTTGGCCATTTTGATGACTTCTTCTTCGGTTTTGAATTTAATCACGGTGGCAACCGGGCCGAAGATTTCTTCTTGGGCAACGCGGGCTTCGTTGCTGTTGGCTTCAATCAAAGTAGGCTCGACAAATTCGCCTTTGCCCAATTCGCCTTCGATTTTTTTACCGCCGGTAATGATGCGGCAGCCTTCCTGTTCGCCGATTTTGACGTATTTCAAAATGGTCTCGAGTTGACCGGCATTGACTTGCGAACCCATTTGGGTGTCGTCTTCCCAAGGCAGGCCGACTTTGATTTTTTTGAATTCTTCAGCCAAAGCATTGACGAATTTATCGTAAATACCTTCCTGAACGAAGATACGAGAACCGGCGCAGCAAACTTGGCCTTGGTTGAACAAGATACCTTTTTGCGCGCCTTCGAGCGCTTTGTCGAAAGGCATATCGTCGAAGAAGATATTGGCAGATTTGCCGCCCAATTCCAAAGTGGACGGAATCAGCAATTCGGCGGCGGCGATGCCGACGCGGCGGCCGACTTCGGTTGAGCCAGTAAAGGCCAGTTTGTTGAAGCCTTTGTGGTGCAGCATGTATTCGCCGGATTTGGAACCGCGGCCGGTAATCACGTTCAACACGCCTTTAGGCAGCAAGTGGTTGATTTTTTGAGCGAAGGACAACAGGCTCAATGAAGTGCTGGAAGAAGGGTGGATGACGATGGTACAACCTGCGGCCAATGCCGGAGCGATTTTCCATGCGGCCATCAAGAATGGGAAGTTCCAAGGAATGATTTGGCCGACAACGCCGATCGGTTCGCGCAAAACGATGGACAGGTCTTCGGCATCAAGCTGGGTTGCCGTGCCTTCTTCGCCGCGGATGACGCTGGCGAAATAGCGGAAATGGTCGGAAGCCAAAGGTACGTCGGCGGCGCGGGTTTCGCGGATGGGTTTGCCGTTGTCCAAGGTTTCTTGCAGGGCGAACAATTCGGCGTTTTCGTCAATCACATCGGCGATTTTGTTCAAAATGGCCGCGCGTTCGGCAGTCGTGGTTTTACGCCATGTTTTGAACGCTTCTTGCGCAGCGGCCACGGCAGCATCGACATCGGCGTCGGTTGCGTCTGTGAACTTGGCCAATTCATCGCCATTGGCAGGGTTGTAAGAGGATAAAAGTTTGCCTTCGCTACCTTTCGTCCATTCGCCGTTGATTAAAAGGCCATATTCTTTATCAAACACATTTAAATCTTTTGCCATAATGCTGTCTCCTTAATGAATGGGAAGGCGTGTTTCTGCGCCATAAAAACAGCTTATGCTTTTTTCTTTTTAGGTTCAAGTACTAAAAATGAGAATGTTCTCAAAATTTACGTTTGCAATGTTGTTTCATGTAGCAGGCCGTCTGAAAAATAAAGGATTTGATTGAAATGAAAGTGCATTTGTTAATATATTTAAAGATTCAGACGGCCTGAATAAGATTTGTTATGGTATAACATCATAACTTGTTGTTTTGAAAAAGATTATGGGTTGACGGCTTCGAACATGGGGAGTATTCTCATTTATGGCTAAACAGTTTTTTCGACACTCTAGGAGACGCTCCATGAAAATGCATGCTGTGGTAGTAAACAAAGATGTAGCAGGTGATGTAGAAGTTGTTGAACGCGAACTGCGTCCGCTGGAATACGGCGAGGCGTTGGTGGAAGTCGAGTATTGCGGCGTGTGCCACACCGACTTGCACGTTGCGGCAGGCGATTACGGCGACAAACCGGGTCGCGTGTTGGGACACGAAGGCATTGGTTTGGTTAAAGAAGTTGCCGACGGTGTGAAAAATCTGAAAGTTGGCGACCGTGTCAGCATTGCATGGCTGTTCCAAAGCTGCGGTTCTTGCGAATACTGTAATACCGGCCGCGAAACCTTGTGCCGCTCTGTATTGAACGCAGGCTATACTGCCGACGGCGGTATGGCGACCCATTGTATCGTGAGCGCAGATTACGCAGTCAAAGTCCCTGAAGGCTTGGACCCTGCGCAAGCTTCGAGCATCACTTGTGCCGGCGTAACTACTTATAAAGCGATTAAAGTTTCCGGCGTTCGTCCGGGCCAATGGATTGCGATTTACGGCGCAGGCGGTTTGGGCAACTTGGCAGTTCAATACGCAAAAAAAGTATTTGGCGCGCACGTTGTTGCCGTTGATGTCAACGATGAAAAACTGGCTTTTGCCAAAGAAACCGGTGCGGATTTGGTAATCAATGCCGCCAAAGAAGATGCGGCTCAAGTCATCCAAGAGAAAACCGGCGGCGCACACGCAGCCGTTGTCACAGCCGTATCCGCTGCTGCCTTCAATTCAGGCGTTAACTGCGTTCGCGCAGGCGGCCGTGTTGTTGCAGTTGGCTTGCCGCCTGAGTCTATGGATTTGTCTATCCCACGTTTGGTATTGGACGGCATCGAAGTGGTCGGCTCTTTGGTCGGTACCCGCAAAGATTTGGAAGAAGCATTCCAATTCGGCGCAGAAGGCTTGGTTGTGCCTAAAGTCGAATTGCGTGCTTTGGATGAAGCGCCTGCCATCTTCCAAGAAATGCGCGAAGGTAAAATTACCGGCCGTATGGTGATTGATATGAACAAAGAGTGCAGCTGCATTCATCACTAATCAAATGATTTTGTGACAAAAAGGCCGTCTGAGACTTTTCAGACGGCCTTTTTTATTGGATTGGATAACTTAAAGTGCAAAACCGCTTTCAAATACGCGTATTTTTCCGCTGACAGGATCGGTGAACTCTATTCTTTTGGCCAGAAGTTTTAAAGGTTTGTCGTAGTCTTCCTCTCCGGCCGCCAATGGGGTAGGGTAAAGCGCATCGTTCATCAGCGGCATGTTCAAACTCATCATATGCACGCGCAGCTGGTGTTTCTTCCCGGTATGCGGAGTGAGGCGGTAGAGGCTGAATGCGCCGCGGTTTTCGATAAGTTCGATGGTCGTGTGGGCGTTGGGTTCGCCTTCCGTTTCCCGCGTGAGAAAGAATTTTTCGCCGCGTTCCATTCGTGACGAAATATGCAGCGGATAGTCCAAATCCGTCCGCGTCGGCGCCACCGCTTCATAGGTTTTTCGGACGGTTTTTTCTTGGAACATGGTCTGATAATCGCGACGCGTGGCAGGATTGAGCGAAAGCAGCATAACGCCTGCCGTATCTTTGTCCAAGCGATGAATCGGCGTAATGTCTTCAACGTTCAAATGCTGCAATTCAGGCCGCAAACGCAGGCGCGTGAGCAGGGTTTCTCGCAAAAACCTGCCGCTGGGGATGACGGGCAGAAAATGCGGTTTGTCCACTACAAGCAAATGCTCATCAATATGCAAAATCTTTTCTTCAAACGGAATACGCGGCTCGCTCTCACGGCTGGTTTCACGGTAATAAAACATCGTCTTGCCGGGTTCGAACAAAGTATTTTCATCAAACGGCACGCCATCCGCGCCCACCACAAAACCGCTGTTTAGCCGCCGCTGCCAGTTTTCTTTGCCGACAAAGGGAAAATGAGCGCATAAAAAATGCAGCAGCGACAAGCCGTAAAACTGCTTTTCATGCGGCAAAACCAAGTAGCTGGGTTTGACACCGTCTAAAAGGGGGAGGGGATTGGTACGTTTTTTCATGCGGCGGATTGTACTCGGTTTTTAGGATTTTTTCAGACGGCCTTTATGATTGCTATTGACGCGATATTGCACTTTTTATCATCATTTTCGTTGTAGGTGGAAATCTATCTTTTATAACGGACAACCTGTTGTAGAGTAGGAAAACTGTCTTTTCTCAGGAAGAATAGGAACGAGATCTTTTCCGGATTTGATATTGCAAACAGATTAACTATTCAAGTCAAAGGTTGTTTGAAATTTTGAGGATGGTTTTCAAACGACTTCAGGAGGAATAAATCAAGCATGAAAGGGGCGAGTATATTATCATAGCGGTTGTTTACACATTTCATATGTCGGATAAAACCAATGACCCAAGCAAGCAAAAAATCCAACAAATCCATTGAACCCAATATCGCTGACCTTGCCAACGGCTGGCTGAAATCCTACAAGCTCGATTACAGACTTGAACAAGCAAGTCTAAATACTGAAATCGACAAAGCCTTAGACGACTATTATTCCAAAAATGGTGGCATTGGCGGAAACCGTCCCGATGTGAAGCTATTGTTACAAAGTAGTAAAAACGGGCGTTACTACCCCGTGCTTATCGAATATAAAGGTCATAAAGACAAGCTGGAAAAACTCGATGCTGATGGTAATGTCGAAAACCGCAACGCTAAAAACGAGCCAATTTTCAAAAACATCAACGGCTATGCCGTAAACGGCGCGGTACATTACGCCAACGCCGTACTACACCATACCAGTTACACTGACATCATCGCCGTCGGCATGACGGGCTACAAAGACGAGCAGGGAGAAATTCGTTATGAAATCGGCGTGTATTATGTGTCTAAAAGCAATTTAGGCGTAGGGCAACGTGTCGGCGATTTTAATGACTTTTCATTTCTAGCAGCAGAACACTTTGAAGATTTCATCAGCCAAGTCGAAGAACTCTCGCTAACGCCCGAAGAATTGGACAGGCTCAAAGAAAAGCGTGAAAAAGAAATCGATGCCAGCCTGACCAAACTCAACAACGACATCTACCAAAACGAAAAAGGCCTAGGCGAAAACGACCGTGTCTATCTCGTTGCCGCCGCCATCATCGCCACCATCGGTATACCCGGAAAAGTTGCGCCGCTGGAAAAATCCGACCTCAAATCATCAAACGAACGCGGCTGGCGAGACGGCGACATCCTTGTGCGCAAAATCGAGTCTTTCTTGGAAGAAAAAGCCCTACCCAAAGAAAAGAAAGAGATGATTTTACGCACATTGTCCAATACCCTTCTAACCGAAAACATCAACAAAGTTCATAGTGGCGAAACCCAATTAAAACGTGTCTTTACCAAAATTGTCGATGACTTGGGTATCTACTACAAAATCGGGCTGACTACCGATTTTACTGGCAAGCTCTTTAACGAAATGTACTCATGGCTGGGCTTTACTCAAGATAAGCTCAACGATGTGGTGCTGACCCCGTCTTATGTCGCCACATTACTTGCCAAACTTGCCCGTGTTAATAAAGATTCCTATGTTTGGGACTTCGCCACAGGCTCAGCCGGGCTTTTGGTCGCCGCCATGAATGAAATGCTGATAGATGCCAAAAACAGTATCAGCTCGCCCGAAGAACTCCGCAAAAAAGAAGCCCAAATCAAAGCTGAACAGCTTTTGGGTTTAGAATTACTTTCCAGCGTCTATATGCTTGCTATTTTGAATATGATTCTGATGGGCGACGGCAGTTCCAACATCTTAAACAAAGACTCGTTGACCGATTTTGACGGCAAATACGGTTTCGGTAAAACCGACCACAAATTCCCCGCCGATGCCTTTATCCTCAATCCCCCGTATTCCGCCAGCGGCAACGGCATGAACTTTGTCGAACGTGCCCTCAGCATGATGAAAAAAGGCTACGCCGCCATCATCATCCAAAATTCCGCAGGCTCAGGAAAAGCCCGTGAAATCAACAAGCGGATTCTGCAAAACAATACTCTGCTTGCTAGCATAAAAATGCCTCTTGATTTATTTATTGGTAAATCCAGCGTACAGACCAATATTTACGTCTTCAAAGTCGGCGAGGCGCATGAAAAAGACGAAACCGTCAAATTCATCGACTTTTCAGACGACGGCTACACCCGCACCAACCGCAAAAAAGCCAGCAACAATTTGAAAGACACGGGTAATGCGCGCGGACGCTATGAAGAACTGGTGCAACTGGTGCGTTTCGGCAAAAAGAAACTCAACATATTTAGTGAAAAAGAATACTATGAAGGCACCATCGACCCGAAAAACGGCGCAGACTGGAACCAAACCGCCCCGATAGACACCCGTCCGACGCTGGACGATTTCAAAAAAACAGTCAGCGATTATTTGGCTTGGGAAGTTTCCAACTTGTTAAAACGTGGAAGCGGACAGAACGACACGCTGGGAAAGTAGATGCCCGCTTGACTGAGATGTTGGAATCGGTTGAGTGGGATAATTTTACGTTAAGTCAGATTTTTAACAGAATTGAACAAGGGAGAAGGCTGAAAAAAGACGACCAAATTCTAGGGGAAATCCCTTTTGTAATGGCAGGTGTAACGAATACAGGGGTGGTTAATTACATTTCAAATCCTGTTGCGAGTTTCCCAGCCAATTCAATTACAGTAGATATTTTCGGAAATGCGTTTTATCGGAGTTATGCTTTTGGAGCAGGCGATGATACGGGTGTTTATTGGAATGATGAAATTGAATATTCGCCGAGAGCAATGATTTTTTTGACTTCGGTTATTTCAAAATCCTTGTTAGGAAAGTATTCATACGGTTCTAAATTGAGAAGTTCACAAAGTTTTGGTTTTAAAATACGATTACCTGTCCAAAACGGTCAAATAAACCTTGACTTTATGGAAAAATTCGTAGCCGAGCTGGAAGCTCGGCGTACCGCCGAGCTGGAAGCTCGGCGTACCGCCGAGCTGGAAGCCTACCTTTCAGCCGCAGGCCTGAAAGACTACACGCTGACGGCTGACGAAGAACGGGCGTTTGCAGATTTTGGACAACAGCAATGGAGAAGGTTCAATCTACACACTTTATTTGGAAAAGCCACACGTGGCAAACGCCTGAAAAGCGATGACAGAATTTCAGGCTGCCTACCATTTGTTACCGCAGGCGAAGCGGATACGGGCATTTCCGCCTTTATCGGTAATCCAGTTCACCGTTTCAAAGCCAATACGGTTACGATAGATATGTTTGGCTCGGCAAAATACCGTAATTACGAATATGGCGCAGACGACCATGTAGCAGTCGTGCATACCGATGAATTGGAAAAAATGGCGGTGTTGTTCATTACTTCTGCCATCCATAAGGCGGCATATACGGGGGAATTTCATTACGGACGGAATTTTTATGCCAAAGATGCCGATGACCTGATGATTAATTTACCCGTAAAAGATGGCGAACCTGACTACGCTTATATGCAAACCCTGATTTCCGCCGTACAAAAACAAGTCATCAAAGATGTGGTACGCTATGCCGATGAAAAAATCTCTGCCACCCAAACGGTAATAGCAAGGTAAACCCATTTAAAATTGAAGGCCGTCTGAATGCGAAAACCGATTTTCAGACGGCCTTTTGATTTGTTCCCAACCTCACAAACCCTTAAAAATCAGCTATAATGCCCAACTATTTGATTTTCGCTTATCCCATATTGAAATGGCACAAAAAATTCAATCTGTAAAAGGCATGAACGACCTTTTACCTGTCGAACAAAAAGATTTCAAACTGACGGCTGCGTTTTGGCAGGCGTTTGAAGATACGGTTAGTCGTTGGACACGCGCTTACGGCTATCAGCAAATCCGTACGCCGATTGTCGAGCAAACCGGTTTGTTTGTCCGCTCCATCGGCGAGGAAACCGATGTGGTCGGCAAGGAAATGTACACCTTCTCCGACTCAAACGATTCTTTGAGTTTGAGCCTGCGTCCTGAAGGTACGGCTTCTTGTCTGCGTGCGGTGGTCGAACACAACCTTCTGTACAACAGCCCGCAAAAGCTGTGGTATATGGGGCCGATGTTCCGTCGCGAGCGTCCGCAAAAAGGCCGTTATCGTCAGTTCCATCAGGTCGGTATCGAGGCTTTGGGTTTTGAAGGGCCGGATATTGATGCGGAAATCATCGCGATGTCTGCCGACTTATGGGAAAAATTGGGTATTCGCGAATACCTGACTTTGGAAATCAACAGCCTGGGCAACCGTGAGGAACGCGCGGCACACCGTGCGGCATTGGTTGAATATTTGACCCGCTATGAAGCGCAACTGGACGAAGACAGCAAACGCCGTCTGAAAACCAATCCTTTGCGCGTTTTGGATACGAAAAACCCTGATTTGCAGGAAATCTGCAATGCGGCGCCGCGTTTGGTGGATTACTTGGGCGAGGCTTCGCAAAACCACTATGCACGCTTCAAGGCGATGTTGGACGGTTTGGGTATCCAATATGTTGAAAATCCGCGCTTGGTACGCGGTTTGGATTATTACAATCAGACGGTTTTTGAGTGGACGACCGACAAACTCGGCGCGCAGGCGACTGTGTGCGGTGGCGGCCGTTACGATGGTTTGATTGAAGAACTTGGCGGCAAACCTGCGCCGTCTATCGGCTTTGCGATGGGTATTGAGCGCCTGCTGCTTTTGGTGAGCGAATACGGCTCGTTGGAAGTGAACGCTGCGCCTGATGTCTATGCAATGCACCAAGGCGAAGGTGCGGATTTGCAGGTGATGAAATACGCGCAAGCCTTGCGCGCACAAGGTTTTAATGTAATGCAGCATTCCGGCTATCAAAGCTTGAAGGCGCAAATGAAAAAAGCAGACAACAGTGGCGCACGCTTTGCCCTGATTGTGGCTCAGGATGAGCTGGCAAACGGTACGGTTACCCTGAAAGATATGCAGGGCAAACATGAACAGAAAACCGTTGCCGCCGCTGATTTGACAGACACTTTACAACAATGGAAGAACGCATAAATGGCAGCCCATTTGGAAGAACAACAAGAGTTAGACAACTTTAAATATTTTTGGAAACGCACCGGCCGTTGGATCTTTGCCTTGCTGATCGTGGCGGCTTTGGGGTATTTGGGTTACACCATTTACCAAGGCCAAAAAGCTTCAAAAGATCAGGAAGCAGCAGCCGTATTGGCGCAAATGGTGGAAAAGGCGCAGCAAAAAACTGACCAAAAAGCCATCAACGCCGATTTGGCCGAATTGCAAAAAAACTATCCTGATTCCATTTCGACAGCCCAAGCTACGTTGATGGTAGCGGCGACCGAGTTTGATGCCGGCCGTTATGATGTGGCGGAAGGTCATTTGAATTGGGTGCTGAAAAACCAAAACGCACCGCTGGTTCAAGCTTTGGCGGCGCAGCGTTTGGGCGTCGTCCTCTTGCAGCAGAAAAAATACGATGCCGCCATCAATGCCCTGAATACTCAGGTTGAGGCTGATTTCGAACCTTTAATGCTGGAAACCAAAGGCGATGTTTACGTTGCCCAAAATAAAACCAAAGAAGCCGTACAAAGTTACGAAGCTGCTTTGAGCAAATTGCCGCAAACCGCAGTAGGCCGCGAATTGCTGCAAATGAAAATCGACAGCTTGAAATAAGTTTGTTTGAAATCAAGGCCGTCTGAAGTTGCCATGACTTTTCAGACGGCCTACACTTATCCTTATCAACCGTGTTTTTAAAACACCTGCTTGTGTTCCGCTCCCGATTTTAGGCGGCACTTGACACAGAAAGACTCCATCATGAAACCAACCATCGCGCTTGTCGGCCGCCCCAATGTCGGCAAATCTACTTTATTCAACCGTTTGACGCGCACCAAAGACGCGCTCGTGCATGACTTGCCCGGCCTGACGCGTGACCGCCATTACGGTCATGGCAAAGTCGGCAGCAAACCTTATTTGGTCATCGATACCGGCGGTTTTGAGCCGGTTGTGGACAGCGGCATTTTGCACGAAATGGCAAAACAGACCTTGCAGGCTGTTGATGAAGCCGATGCAGTGGTGTTTTTAGTGGACGGCCGTACCGGCTTGACCCCGCAAGATAAAATTATTGCCGACCGTTTGCGCCAAAGCCCGCGTCCTGTTTATTTGGCCGTGAATAAAGGCGAGGGCGGCAATAGGGCCGTGCTTGCTGCCGAGTTCTACGAACTTGCCCTGGGAGACCCTTATGTTATTTCAGGTGCGCACGGCGATGGCGTGTATTATCTGATTGAAGATATTTTGGAAACCTTCCCCGAGCCTGAAAAGGAAGAGGAAGAAGCGAAACATCCTGTTTTTGCTGTAATCGGCCGTCCAAATGTCGGTAAATCGACCTTGGTAAACGCCATCCTCGGCGAAGAACGTGTGATTGCCTTCGATATGGCAGGCACGACGCGTGACAGTATCCATATCGATTTTGAACGCGACGGTAAACCGTTTACCATCATCGATACCGCAGGTGTACGCCGTCGTGGCAAAGTGGATGAAGCAGTGGAAAAGTTCTCCGTTATCAAAGCCATGCAGGCGGTTGAGGCGGCAAACGTTGCTGTTTTGGTGTTGGATGCGCAACAAGATATCGCCGACCAAGATGCGACGATTGCAGGTTTCGCTTTGGAAGCAGGCCGTGCTTTGGTGGTGGCGGTCAATAAATGGGATGGCATCAGCGAAGAGCGGCGCGAGCAAGTGAAACGCGATATCAACCGCAAACTGTATTTCCTTGATTTTGCTAAGTTCCACTTTATTTCTGCGTTGAAAGAGCGCGGTATAGACGGTTTGTTTGAAAGCATTCAGGCTGCCTACAATGCTGCGATGATTAAGATGCCGACGCCGAAAATCACGCGCGTATTGCAAAGTGCGATCGAGCGTCAACAGCCGCCGCGTGCTGGCTTGGTGCGTCCGAAAATGCGCTATGCCCACCAAGGTGGCATGAACCCGCCGGTAATTGTGGTACACGGCAATTCGCTGCACGCCATTTCAGACAGCTACACGCGCTATTTGACCCAAACGTTCCGCAAAGCCTTTAATCTGCAAGGCACGCCGCTCAGAATTCAATATAATGTTTCGGAAAACCCGTATGAAAATGCGGAAGACAAACCGAAGAAAAAAACGCTGCGCCGTGTCAGCCTGAGCAACCGTATCGAGAAACGCGAAGGCCGCAAGGAAGAGAAAAACCGCTTCAAGAAAAAAACCAAAGTCAGCGTAAAAAAACAATTCAGCAAATAAGTATAAAGGCCAAAGGCCGTCTGAACGATTTCAGACGGCCTTTTATGATGGAATGTAAGTTATTCATGTTTCATGATATTTATCGATTGGATTTACTGGAATCAAAATACATAAAATCGGGATTGGGAAGGGGTGTAAAGATGAAAATGAAACAGTCGGTTTGTCGGGAATTTCCCTTATTGCTGGATTCCTAAACGGTGTGATAGAAAAAAATAGTTGGTAATTTATTCTATTCGGGGCTACAATCCCATCAAACGCCGATTTTGGCGTCTTTACAATCATAATAATGGAGCTCAAGAATATGACAGCTAAAGGACAAATGTTACAAGATCCTTTTTTGAATGCGTTGCGTAAAGAGCACGTTCCGGTTTCAATCTACTTGGTAAACGGCATCAAGCTGCAAGGCCAAGTGGAATCATTCGACCAGTACGTTGTTCTGCTGCGTAATACTTCCGTCACTCAAATGGTTTACAAACACGCTATCTCAACAATCGTTCCTGCACGCGCAGTCAGCCTGCAACACGAAAACAAACAACCTCAAGCCGCTGCCGCAGCTGCTCCGGTTCAAGTTGAGACTGTGCAACAACCTGCCGAATAAATGATGTAACGCATTCCTGTTTTTCAATACCTTACCGCTTTTGCGGTAGGGTATTTTTATTTTCAGACGACCTTTATCATGCTGCTTGAAAACATTCTTCCCTTTGCCCACTCCCTGTTACGACAAGCCTTAAAAGCAGGCGGCCGCGCTTTGGATGCGACGGCCGGAAACGGACATGATACTTTGCTGTTGGCACAATTGGTTGGCGAAACGGGTAGAGTGTGGGCGTTTGATGTGCAATCTAAAGCACTGGCACAGACTCAAGGCCGTCTGAAAGAAAACGGTGTAGATGGCCGGGTAGCCCTGATACATGATGGCCATGAAAACCTTTTGTCTTATATCGACGAGCCTTTAGATGCCGCAGTATTTAATTTCGGTTGGCTGCCGGGCGGCGATAAAAGTTGTACGACTGAAGCAGCAAGCAGCATCCGTGCGCTGACGGATACTTTGGGTTTACTGAAAGAGGGCGGCCTTGCCGTGGCGGTATTGTATCCGGGGCATGAAGCCGGCCGAATAGAAGCTGAGGCGATTGTGCAATGGGCGGAAACTTTGCCGCAGGAAGCTTTTGCCGTATTACGCTATGGCTTTGTCAACCGCCGCAATGCGCCGCCCTATCTGCTGGCGGTTGAAAAGTTGCGTCAGAAATAGATGTTTGCGGTAAAATAGCCGCTTTCATTCCTTCTACCGACAAGAAACTGTTATGCAATACCTGTTCGTCAAATACAGCCACCAGATTTTTGTAACCATTACCATTTTGCTGTTTAACATCCGCTTTTTCATGCTTTGGCGGCATCCTGAAAAACCATTGGCAGGCATTTGGAAAGCCATGCCGCATTTGAACGACACTATGTTGCTGTTTACCGGCTTGTGGCTGATGAAGATTACCCATTTTTCGCCGTTCAATGCGCCGTGGCTCGGCATGAAAATCCTGCTGTTGCTGGTTTATATTGTGTTAGGCATGATCATGATGCGTTCGCGTCCGCGTTCACCGAAATTTTATATCGTCTATATTTTGGCCATGTCGTGTGTTGCCACGATTGTTTTCCTTGCCAAAACCAAAACGCTGCCGTTTTAAAAGAGGCCGTCTGAAATGTATCCGCATTTAGCCGTTGTCGCTTTGGGCAGTAATCTTGCCAATCCTGCCGAACAGGTTCGCGCCGCTTTGGCCGAATTGGACGCGCATCCGCATATCCGGCTCGAAAAGGTTTCTTCCCTGTATCTGACTGCGCCGGTCGGCTATGACAATCAGCCCGATTTTGTGAACGCCGTGTGTGCCGTGAAAACTTCATTGGACGGCGTGGCGCTGTTGGCAGAGTTAAACCGCATCGAGGCGGAATTTGGTCGAGAGCGTAGCTTCCGTAATGCGCCGCGCACCTTGGATTTGGACATCATCGATTTTGACGGTATCCGCAGCGATGACCCGCATCTGACCTTGCCGCATCCGCGTGCGCATGAGCGCAGTTTTGTGATGTTGCCGCTGGTAGAAATCCTTCCGGATTTCGAGTTGGGCGAGCATGGCCGTGCGGCTGATTTGGCTCAGGCTTTGGGCGGGCAGGGGATTCGCCTGTTGAAAGAATAAAGGCCGTCTGAAAAACAGGCTGAAACAAGAAAGGGCGTGTTGGACACGCCTTTTTTGCTATAAAATATTGTTGGGAAACACATTATAAAGAGTTACTATGAATCCTCGTTATATTGTTGTCGAAGGCGCCATCGGTAGCGGCAAGACCGCTTTGAGCCGCCGCTTGGCAGAGCATTTCAGCGCGTTGCTGTTATCGGAGAATCCGGATCACAATCCGTTTCTCATGAAGTTTTACAGCAATGTTTCCAATAATGGCCTGGCCGCCGAGCTTTTCTTCCTGACGCGCCGCGCTGAAAGCGTGAATATTATTGAAGACCATTGTGCGCAAGGTGGAATGGTTGTGGCTGATTTTCTGCCGGAAAAAGACCGCATTTTTACGCCCATCGTTTTGAATGATGACGAGTGGCAGCTTTTTGCCGATATAAAGCAACGCATTCTGCCGCAATACGCGGAACCTGATGTGGTAATTTATCTGCAAACCGCTGTCGAAAACAACCGCAAACGCCTGCAAAAACGTCAAGAGGGTATCATCAGCTTGTTTCCCGAAGGCTATTTGGGACGGGTGCATGACGAATACAGCCATTTCTTCCATTTGTATCAAAGCGCGCCTTTGCTGACCGTCAATGCCGATGAGTTGGATTTGGCCGGCAATGACGACCACTTCCAGCTTTTGTTGCGCGCATTGG
Organism: Neisseria sp. P0024.S006; assembly: GCF_051956595.1. Taxonomy (NCBI): domain Bacteria; kingdom Pseudomonadati; phylum Pseudomonadota; class Betaproteobacteria; order Neisseriales; family Neisseriaceae; genus Neisseria; species Neisseria sp. P0024.S006. The sequence continues at coordinate 564,597 of NZ_JBQCXH010000001.1, read as the reverse complement.
AAGATTTTCAAGGTACGCGCAGTTATTTGAATTTAAGCGAAAAATAAACGCAGGCTAGGTTTAGGCCGTCTGAAAGGAATAATATGTCGAAATATCAATTCACACTCCCATCTTCTTCCGGCAGCGATTTTAACTCCGCCGAACATTTGCCGTTGGTTGTCTATTTTTATCCTAAAGACAGCACGCCTGGCTGTACCACCGAAGGCTTGGATTTCAATGCCCGATTGGAACAATTCAAAGCATTGGGCTATACCGTTGTCGGCATTTCGCGCGACGGCGTGAAATCGCATCAGAATTTCTGCGCCAAACAAGGCTTCCAGTTTGAATTGTTGAGCGATAAAGAAGAAACCGTCTGCAAACTGTTTGACGTGATCAAGCTGAAAAAGCTTTACGGCAAAGAATCCCTCGGCATCGAGCGCAGCACGTTTGTGCTGGACAAAAACGGCGAAATCGCCCATGAGTGGCGCAAAGTCAAAGTAGCCGGACACGCGCAGGAAGTTTTGGATACAATCTCTCAAGCCTCTTAATAGGGCTTTGAAAACCTAAGGCCGTCTGAACGAATGTAAAGCCATGTCGTTCAGACGGCCTTTCAATCAGTTTGATGAATATGGACGATTTAATAGACAAGCTGCTTGAATCCCTTTGGCTGCAAGACAGGCTCAGCCACAATACGCTGCAAAGTTACCGCCGTGATTTGGTCAAAGTCGCCGCGCGGTTGGCCGAGGGTGGGCAGGATTGGTTGAGTGCCGATGAATTTGCTCTGTCTGATGCCGTGTATGCGGAAGGGGAAAAAAATACGTCCCAAGCGCGGGCATTGTCGGCTTGCAAGCGTATGTACGGCTGGTTGGAAGAAACAGGCCAAAGAGCAGACAATCCCACCCGTTTTCTCAAGGCGCCGAAATCTGAACGCAAACTGCCCACGCTGATTACCGAAGCCCAAATCGACGCGCTGCTGGCTGCACCGGATGTGGAAACGCCGCACGGGCTGCGCAACAAAGCCTTGCTCGAAGTCATGTATGCAACAGGTTTGCGCGTGACCGAAGCCGTCAAATTGACACTCAGCGATATCGATTTACATCGCGGCAGTATCCGTACCATAGGCAAGGGCGACAAATTGCGTCTGGTTCCGTTGGGACAGGAAGCGGCATATTGGGTGGAACGCTATTGCAACGAATCGCGCCCATTGTTGCTGAAAAACAAAATCTGCGACGAAGTGTTTGTCAGCCAGAAACGCAGCGGTATCAGCCGTCAGCTTGCATGGATGATAGTCAAAGAATATGCCGAAGCGGCCGGTATTGCTTCGCTCAGTCCGCACGGCTTGCGCCATGCTTTTGCCACGCATTTGGTCAATCACGGCGTCGATTTGCGTTCGGTCCAGATGATGTTGGGACATTCCGACATCAATACCACGCAGATTTATACCCATGTTGCCAATATCCGTTTGAAAAACATGGTTGATGAACACCATTCCCGTTCATAAATAAAGGCGGCATCTCGAAGATGCCGCTTTTTGTTATCGAGGCCGTCTGAACGGTTATAAAGTTTATTATTTATAAAATAACAATCAAAATACAAATTTACATAGAAAAATTTCAAAACAAAAGGACAGTGCCAATATTGCAATGCAAACCGTTTTTATTTATATTTACGTTCAAGAATAAATCCTACTCTCAATTACAGAGGGTAACAAAATTATTGGAGCACATCATGTTTGTCTGCATCTGCAACGCCATTACTGACCACGACATCAAAGAGACCATCGCCGCCGGTGCAACCACCATGAGCGATTTGCAGGCTCAATTAGGTGTGGCGACTTGTTGCGGTTGCTGCGGCGAATTGGCAGCGTCATTTTTGACTGCAAGCAGTGCCCAAAATACCGTGACTGCCGGTATCAACGTTCAGTCTTAATTTCAGAATACACACAAAGGCCGTCTGAAGGCGTGACAGAAATCCTTGATTTCGTTTCGCGCCTATTCAGACGGCCTTTGTCATGCCTGTATGGTTTGGAAGCATTTTGCTATACAATGGCCGCTTTTGTCCCTCCGAGAGTAACCGCCATGAAACTGACCTTGATGTTTCGGGAATATTGCAGCCTGTGCCACAAAATGCGTGAACAATTAAAGCCTTATCAGGAGCAGTTTGGATTTGAGCTGGATATTGTCGATGTTGATGAAGATCCGGTTTTAGAAGAAAAGTACAATGAGCTGGTACCTGTTTTGCTAGATGGCGATACCGAAATCTGCCATTGGTTTTTGGACGAAGAAAAACTGAAAGCGCATTTGAGCGCGTAACAAACCGTTGACCATATTGTCTTTCAGACGGCCTTTGGCTATTTATGCCGTCTGAACATTGATTTTATTATGACTGAAAAACTTTCTCCCGATGCGCTGATTGAAGCGGCGCTGTTGACGCAAGTCGAACCCTTAAACGAAAAAGCCATGCGCGAATTGTGCGTGCCACCGTTGTCGCAAGACAAGCTGATTGACGTGTTGGCGCAACTGAAGGCCCGCTGGCAGGGCAGGGCTTTGCAACTGGTGCATACCCATGAGGGCTGGCGTTTCCAAATCGCCCAAGCTGCCTTTGAACGACTGGGCAGCCTGCAAGAGCAGCGCGCGCCGCGTTATTCCCGCGCCGTGATGGAAACGCTGGCGATTATTGCCTATCAACAACCGGTCACGCGTGGCGATATCGAAGGCATACGCGGCGTGGCGGTGTCGCAAAATGTCATGCAAACCTTGCAGGATAGGGGCTGGATTGAAGTCATCGGCCACCGTGATTCTGTCGGCCGTCCGGCTTTGTGGGCAACCACGGCAACATTCTTAAGCGATTTGCGTTTGGAAAGTTTGGAAGAATTGCCGCCGCTGACTGAATTGGGCGAGCTGGTGTTGCCTGATTTGATGGAAACGCCGCCGACGGGCGATGAGGAATCTGAAGAAGCAGTTGAATCAGGAAGCAGACTGATTAACTGATTTGAATGTAAAGGCCGTCTGAAATAATTGTGTTTCAGACGGCCTTTATTGTTGTGTAACATCATGATTTTAAATATAATTTTCATTTAACTTAGTAACTTATTGATTTTGTGATATAATTTAGAAATTATTAGAATAAATATCTCTCATTCTGGAATAGTTTGAGAAGGCATACGGAAACGTTTCTTTCTTTATCAATCGGCAGCCCGTTTGTTCTTCAAATATGCGCTGTATCAACTACGGAACCGATATGAAATTCAAACAATTCATTCAAAACAAATCTTCTTTCAACCCAAGCGTGGTCGGTATTACGCTTTTCTTCGTCCTTTTGCTTTTGTCAGCTGCTTTGGTTTGGCCTCAAAATACTGAGGCTTTGTTAAATGCCATGAAGCAGTTTATCTTTCAAAATGTCAGCTGGTTTTATATTCTGACTTTCTCTGTATTCCTTATTTTCTTATTGGCGCTTCCCATCAGCAGCCTCGGCAGTATCAAGTTGGGTACAAACGAGGACGAACCTGAGTTTTCGTTTTTATCATGGCTGGCCATGCTGTTTGCGGCCGGTATGGGCGTGGGCTTGATGTTTTTCGGTGTGGCCGAGCCGTTATCGCATTTTTCTTCCCCGATTGCCAAAGGCAATGCGCAAGAGGCGATTCTGCATACGGTGTTCCACTGGGGGATTCATGCCTGGGCAATCTACGGAATCATTGCGCTTGCCTTGGCGTATTTCGGTTTCCGCTATAAATTGCCGCTGGCGTTGCGCTCATGCTTTTATCCGATTTTAAAAGACAAAATCAACGGCAAAATGGGTGATGCCATCGATGTGATGGCTTTGATTGCGACTTTGTTCGGTATTATCACAACCTTGGGATTTGGCGCGGCACAAATGGGTTCCGGTTTGTTGAAGATGGGCTGGGTGCAGGACAACAGCTATGTCTTGCAGGTCGGCATTATCGTTGTTGTGATGGCGATTGCCATATTTTCCGCAACTTCGGGCGTGGGCAAAGGCGTCAAAATTTTGAGTGAAACCAACTTGGTATTGGCACTGTCATTGCTGTTGTTTGTCTTGTTGAGTATGCCGACGACGTATTTGATTTTCGCATTCAGCGACAATTTGGGCACTTATTTGAGTAACTTCGTTTCGTTCAGCTTTAAGTCATATACCTACGAGCCTGAGCATACAAAATGGTTTACCGGCTGGACGGTGTTGTATTGGGCTTGGTGGTGTTCGTGGTCGCCTTTTGTCGGTTTGTTCATTGCCCGAATTTCGCGAGGCAGAACCATCCGCGAATTTATTTTTGGCGTATTGGCAGTGCCTAGCCTGATGAGTATTTTGTGGTTTACCGTATTTGGCAATTCAGCCTTGTGGCTGGACACGCATGTGGCAAACGGTGCCTTGTCTGCCTTGACCAACGAGCCTGAAAAATTGTTGTTTGCCTTTTTGAATTATTTGCCGTGGCCGGTTGTCAGCAGCTTGGTAGCATTGCTGGTGATTTCGCTGTTTTTTATCACTTCTGCCGACTCGGGCATTTATGTGCTGAACAATATTGCTTCGCGCGATAAAGGGCTGGCTTCGCCCAAGTGGCAATCGGTTATGTGGGGCGTGTTGATTTCGGCTGTGGCTATTGTATTGCTGGGTGCCGGCGGTTTGCCTATCTTGCAAACCATGACCCTGATTGCGTCTCTGCCGTTTGCGGTGTTGATGATTTTTATGATGGTTTCTTTGTGGAAAGCCCTGAACAACGATGCCAACTATTTTGCAACCGCCGTCAATCCGAGCAGTATTTTCTGGTCGGGCGATCATTGGAGGGAACGCCTTGGCCAAATGATGAATCAGACGCAGGAAGTCGATATCATCAAATTTATGAAAAATACGGCGCTTCCGGCAATGCAGGAATTGAAAAACGAATTGACCGAAAAATACAATATGGACGTAGAAATCCGTTGCCTGTTGCAACAGGATGAGCCGTCGGTGGAGCTGGTGGTGCATAAAGGGACGGTAAGGGATTTTGTCTATGGGATTAAATCCGTAAAGCGGGAAATTACCGACCAGTTGATTCGTGAAGACAGCCTGCCTCATTTCAAATATGCAGCAACGTTCATACCGTTGACGTATTTTTCGGATGGGCGCGATGGATACGATGTGCAATATATGACGCAAAAAGAATTGATTGCCGATATGCTCAAGCAGTATGAGCGTTATCTGAACCTGCTTGCAGGAGTAGGGCAGGAATTGATGGGGCATGAACAAGTAGAACTGGCAGAGTAAAATAAATTTAGGCCGTCTGAACATGTAGCAATATTCAGACGGCCTTTTTATTGCCCGCTTAAAAAATAATTTGTTTAAAATAAATATCTTAGATAAATCATAAGAAAAATCTGATTTAAACTATAAAAAACCTTAGTTATAATCAACTTATCTAAAGCTATTCCGCATGAGTGCGGGTGATTTACTAAGGAATACTGCAATGCTGTTGGCACTTTCTTTGCGTGATTTTGTCATTGTTGAAAACCTGAATCTTGATTTTCAAAACGGCTTTACCGTTTTAACGGGCGAAACCGGCGCAGGCAAATCGATTACTCTGGATGCGATTGGCCTGTTGTTGGGCGATAAAGCCGACTACAGCCAAGTGCGCAACGGCGCCAAAGAGGCGCAGTTGTCGGCTTTGTTTGACATCAGCGGTTTGCCCGAACTGAAAGCGCAGCTGCAGGAGCAAGGCCTTTTGGAAGAAGATGCAGAAGAGCTCAGCATCCGCCGTATTATCGATGCCAAGGGCAAAAGCCGCAGTTATATCAATAATCAGGCAGCAACGCTGGCGCAGCTGAAAGCCATTGGCGAGCAGTTAATCGATATTCACGGCCAAAATGCCCATCATTCGTTGAATCAAGAATCTGCGCAACGCGAGTTGTTGGACGCATTTGCCGGCAGCAAAGAGCAGGCGGAAACGGTCAAGCAGCTTTATCAAAATTGGGTCAATGCGAAAAAAGCCCTGCAAGAAGCGCAAGAGCAGGCAGAAACCATGGCCATCGAACGCGAGCGTTTGGAATGGCAGTTTAATGAATTAAACCAATTGGAGCTCAAACCCAACGAATGGGAAACCTTAAGCCAAAGCCACGACAGCCTGGCGCATTCGGCCGAGTTGCTGCAAACCGCCGAGCAGGTGGGCGAAAGCATAGACGGCGACAACGGCATCCAACGTCAAATCTACCAATGCCAAAAACTGCTGGGCAATCTGCAAAACATTGAGCCGCGCTTTGCCGAAAGTCTGAATATGTTGGCAAGTATTGAAGCAGAATTGGGGGAAATCAGTGCTAATATGCGCGATGTGGCCGGCCGCAGCGATATCGATCCGAATGAATTGGCCGCACAAGAAAGCCGTATGGGCGAATTGATGAGCATGGCGCGCAAATACCGCATTGAGCCGGAAGAGCTGCCGCAAAAGTTGGCGGAAATTGACGAGCGCCTGCAAAACCTGCAAGCGGCCGCTGATTTGGAAGCCTTGGAAAATACGGTTGCGCGCAATCTTGCCGAATACCACGAAGCCGCTCACGTTCTCTCCGCCATGCGCCATCAGGCTGCCGGCCGTTTGGGCGAAGAGACCACTGAGCATATGCAGCATTTGGCCATGAAGGGCGCACGTTTTGACATCGTCTTGTTGCCGTCTTCGCCGACCGCGCATGGTCTGGAGCAGGTGCAATTCCAAGTGGCGGCAAATAAAGGCAATCCGTCCCGTCCTTTGAACAAAGTAGCTTCCGGCGGCGAATTGGCGCGTATCAGCTTGGCTTTGCAAGTGGTTGCCAGCCAATACACGCAAGTGCCGACATTGATTTTTGACGAAGTGGATACCGGTATCGGTGGCGGCGTCGCCGAAATGGTCGGTAAAGCTTTACGTGCCTTGGGTAAAAAACATCAAGTCTTGGCGGTAACCCATCTTCCCCAAGTCGCCTCTTGCGGTGAAAACCATTGGCAGGTACGCAAACATAGCGAAGGCGAACAAACCGTCAGCGAAATCAGCGTATTGGATCATCATCAGCGCATTGAGGAAATCGCGCGTATGTTGGGCGGCGAAATCATTACCGATACCACACGCAGCCATGCTGCCGAACTCTTACATCTGGCCGCCGCCTAAAAGTCTTAAGGCCGTCTGAAAATGAAATTCAGACGGCCTTTCCCGTATTTTGCGCCCTTTCAGACAAGCAGAATACAAGGTATGATTATAGCGTCTGTTTATAAGGAAATTTTGATGAAAGTCCTGTTTATCGCCGATCCGATGGCAAGTTTTAAAACCTATAAAGACACTACTTACGCCATGATGCGTGAAATGGCAAAGCGCGGTTGGCAGCTTTTTCATACCTTGAGCGGAGAATTGTCCGTCCGTGAAGGCTGGGTGGTGGCTCAGGCAGCGGCATTTGAGTTTGTCGGTGCGAAGAACGATGACGATCACGAATGGTTTAAAGCAGAGGCAAAAGTTCAGACGGCCTTAAAAGATTTCGATGCGGTCATTATGCGCACTGATCCGCCGTTTGATATGCAATATTTGTACGCAACCCAATTTTTGACATTGGCACAGCAGCAGGGCGCAAAAGTATTTAACAGCGGACAAGCAATGCGCGATTTCAATGAGAAATTGGCTATTTTGAACTTCAGCCAGTTCACCGCCCCCACTTTGGTAACCACGCGTTCTGCCGATGTTCGTGCCTTTTTGAAAGAACACGGCGACATCATCATCAAACCGTTGGACGGCATGGGCGGTATGGGTATTTTCCGCCTGACCGAATCCGATCCCAATATCGGCAGTATCCTTGAAACCCTGATGCAGCTTGATTCACGCACCATCATGGCACAACGCTATATTCCTGAAATCGTACATGGCGACAAGCGCATTTTGATTATCGGCGGGGAAGTTGTTCCGTATGCTTTGGCGCGTATTCCGCAAAACGGTGAAACGCGCGGCAACTTGGCTGCCGGCGGCCGCGGCGTGGCGCAGGAATTGAGCGAGCACGACCGTGAAATTGCAGAAACCCTGGCGCCTGAATTGAAGCGCCGAGGCATCTTGCTTGCCGGTTTGGATGTCATCGGCAACAACCTGACCGAAGTCAATGTAACCAGCCCGACCGGCTTCCAAGAAATCATGAAGCAAAAAGATTTCAACGTTGCCGCTATGTTTGCAGATGCCGTAGCATCTTGGGCAAAACAATAAACCCAAAGGCCGTCTGAAAATTGACCCGACCGTTTCTTTTCAGACGGCCTTTTTATGTTGAGAATATGATGGAACCATCTTCCTACGCATCTGAAAAAAAAGGTAAAAACGGCATTAAGCGCATTATCAATGCGTTTGGTTATTCCAAAGACGGACTGGCTGCCGCGTATCGTTATGAAAGCGCATTTCGCCAAGTTTTTTGGTTGAACCTGATTTTAATTTTCTTAGCGTTGTTTCTTGATTTCGGATCGGTCACCAAAATGGTGCTTGTTGTCGCATCGTTTATTTCACTGATTACCGAATTGTTTAATACCGCCATCGAGGCAGCCGTTGACCATACTTCTACTGAAAAACACGAGCTGGCCAAGCGTGCCAAAGATGCCGGCTCGGCCGCGCAATTGATGGCTTTGTTCATGTTATTTATTGTTTGGATTATTGCATTAACTGCTTAAAAATGTGGTAATATAGTAATTCGTTAGGATTAGATAGTATTAATTAATCTATATCAAAGTTTTCAGGCGGCCTTTGGTTGTAAGATGAAGGCTGTATATCCCAGCCATTTGGCAAACACAAGGAGCAAAACATGAAAAAATTAATGGCAACCCTGATTCTGGCAGGCTTGGCAACTTCCGTATCTGCAGCCGGTATCCATATTGAAGACGGTTGGGCACGTGCCACTGTCGAAGGTATGAAAATGGGTGGCGCATTCATGAAAATCCAAAACGATGAAGCCAAACAAGACTTCTTGGTAGGCGGCAGCAGCCCTGTTGCCGAACGTGTTGAAGTACACACCCATATTAACGACAATGGTGTTATGCGTATGCGCGAAGTTAAAGGCGGCGTGCCTTTGGCGGCAAAAAGCGTAACCGAGCTGAAACCGGGCAGCTACCACGTTATGTTCATGGGTCTGAAACAACAATTGAAAGAAGGCGAAAAAGTGCCTGTAACCCTGAAATTCAAAAACGCCAAACCTCAAACTGTCGAGTTGGAAGTGAAAACCGCGCCTAAAGCCGAAATGCAGCACGATCACGGCGCACACGGTGGCGCACATCAGCACTAATTGCTTGAATTTGCATATAAAGGCCGTCTGAAAGTCATTGGGCTTGCAGACGGCCTTTTCTGTCGTCAAATCAAAATGTGCTAAAATCACGCTTTAAAAAATGTATTTGAAACCCACATTCCCCTCATGAATACTCACAACACACCAGCAAACATCATCGTCGGCCTCTCCGGCGGCGTCGATTCCTCCGTTACCGCGGCCCTGCTCAAACAGCAAGGCCATCAAATCAGCGGCGTGTTCATGCAGAACTGGGAAGATGACGACAACGACGAATATTGCAGCATCAAACAAGATTCCTTCGATGCCATTGCCGTTGCCGACATCATCGGCATCGACATCGACATTGTCAATTTCGCCGCACAATACAAAGACAACGTATTTGCCTATTTCCTCAAAGAATACAGCGCAGGCCGCACGCCGAATCCGGATGTATTGTGCAATGCCGAAATCAAATTCAAATGCTTTTTGGACTACGCCATAGAGCAGGGCGCCGATACCATTGCTACCGGACACTATGCCCGCAAAGAAGTTCGCAACGGTGTGCATTACCTGCTCAAAGGCTTGGATCAAAATAAAGACCAAAGCTATTTCCTATACCGTCTCAAGCCTTTCCAACTCGAGCGCGCGATTTTCCCATTGGGCGAGTTGGAGAAGCCTGAAGTCCGCCGTCTTGCCGAAGAATTCAAATTACCGACCGCAACCAAAAAAGACAGTACCGGCATCTGCTTTATCGGCGAACGCCCGTTCCGCGAGTTTTTGCAAAAATACCTGCCGACCAATAATGGCAAAATGGTGACCCCTGAAGGCAAAGTGGTTGGCGAACACGTCGGCTTGATGTTTTACACGCTGGGCCAACGCAAAGGCTTGGGCATCGGCGGCGCAGGCGAGCCGTGGTTTGTTGCGGCCAAGGATTTGACCAAAAACGAACTGATTGTCGTCCAAGGCCATGACCATCCTTTGCTTTATACGCAAAGCCTGGTTATGAACGATTTGAGTTTCACATTGCCCGAACGCCCGAAAGAAGGCCGATATACCTGCAAAACGCGCTACCGTATGGCTGACGCGCCTTGTACGTTGCGTTACTTGGATGATGAAACCATTGAGCTTGTCTTTGACGAGCCGCAGTGGGCAGTAACGCCCGGCCAATCTGCGGTACTGTACGACGGCGATGTGTGCTTGGGCGGAGGTATCATCATGTCCACCGACAAGCCTGTCATTATTACTGCTTAACACAATGGCTGTCTGAAAACGAAGCGGCGGATTAAATCAAGCCTTTCAGACGGCCTCCATTCTAAAAACGACTAAAACAAAGACTGAATCAACATGGAAAAACTCTGGCTCAAAAGCTACGAAAAAGGCGTCAATGCCGAAATCGACATCACGCAATACAGCTCTATCAGCGACGTATTCCGTCAAAGCGTCGAAAAATTTGCGGACAAACCGGCTTTTCAAAACATGGGCAAAACGCTGACTTATGCCGAAGTGGGCAAGTTGGCGACCGATTTTGCGTCTTACCTGCAAAACGTATTGAAACTGCCGCGCGGTGAGCGTGTGGCGATTATGATGCCGAACGTTTTGCAATATCCGATTGCGCTTTTCGGTATTTTGCAAGCAGGCTTGGTGGCAGTGAATACGAATCCGCTTTATACGCCGCGCGAGTTGGAGCATCAGTTGAAAGACAGCGGCGCGACCACGATTGTCGTGTTGGAAAACTTTGCCAATACGCTGGAGCTGGTGTTGCCGCGTACACAAATCAAACATGTGATTGTCGCATCGATCGGCGAGATGTTCGGCATGATTAAAGGCGCGTTGATGAACTTCGTCATCCGCAAAGTGAAAAAAATGGTGCCGGAATACCGCATTCCCAATACCGTGACTTTTCAGACGGCCTTGAAGCAAGGTGCGGCAAATACGTTCAAGTCCGTCGAATTGACGCGCGATGACACAGCCTTGCTGCAATATACAGGCGGTACGACCGGTTTGGCGAAAGGCGCCGTCCTCAGTCACGGCAATATCTGCGCCAATATGTTGCAGGCAAAAGAATGGATTAAAAACAGCCTGCGCGAAGGCGAAGAAACGGTTATTGCCGCGTTGCCGCTTTATCATATCTTTGCCTTGACGGTAAACCTGATGATCTTTGCGAATACCGGTTCTAAAATCATCCTGATTACCAACCCTCGCGATATGAAAGGATTTATCGGTGAATTGAAAAAAGAGCCGATTAGCGTGTTCATCGGTGTGAATACCTTGTTTAATGCGATGGTCAACCGTCCGGATTTCGCCGAAGTCGATTTTTCCCGTTTGAAGCTGACTTTGGGCGGCGGTATGGCAACGCAAAAAGCCGTTGCGGAAAAATGGAAAAAAATCACCGGTACGCCGATTGTGGAAGCTTACGGTTTGACCGAAGCCAGCCCGGGTGTGTGTTGCAATCCTTTGAATATCGAGGCTTACAGCGGCGGTATCGGTTTGCCGGTTCCTTCGACCGAAGTCGAATTACGCGATGCGGACGGCAAAGAAGTGCCTATCGGACAGCCGGGCGAATTGTGGGTACGCGGTCCGCAAGTGATGAAAGGCTATTGGAACCGTCCTGAAGAAACCGCCAAAGCAATCGATGCACGCGGCTTTTTAGAGACCGGCGACATTGCCGTGATGGATGAAAAAGGCTGGCTGAAGCTGGTGGACCGCAAAAAAGATTTGATTGTGGTATCCGGTTTCAATGTATATCCGAACGAAATCGAAGAAGTGGTGGCCAGCAACGACAAAGTCTTGGAAGTCGCCTGTATCGGCGTGGCAAGCGAGAAAACCGGTGAAGCGATTAAGGTCTTCGTCGTACGCAAAGACCCGTCTTTGACCAAGGAAGAACTGATCGATTTCTGCCGCAAAGAACTGACGGCGTATAAAGTGCCGAAAGACATCGAATTCCGCGACGAGTTGCCAAAATCCAACGTTGGCAAAATCCTGCGCCGCGAGCTGCGCTGATATATAGAATCAGTATGATAAGGCCGTCTGAAAACGCTGTTTTCAGACGGCCTGAAGCTTTTGCCGTTTGCCAGAATATGCTGCTTCAAGTTAAAATCACACATTCCAACATGGGTATCACATCATGACTAAATTCATTTTCGTAACCGGCGGCGTTGTATCTTCTTTGGGTAAAGGTATCGCCGCCGCTTCTATTGCTACTATTCTCGAGTCGCGTGGCTTGAACGTGACCATGCTTAAGCTTGACCCGTATATCAACGTTGACCCGGGTACCATGAGCCCGTTTCAACACGGCGAAGTATTTGTGACCGATGACGGCGCGGAAACTGACCTCGACCTTGGTCACTATGAGCGTTTCATCAACGCCACCATGACCCGCCGCAACAGCTTCAGTACCGGCCAAGTCTATGAAAACGTGATTGCCAAAGAGCGTCGCGGCGACTATTTGGGCGGTACCGTACAAGTGATTCCGCACATTACTGATGAAATTAAACGCCGTATCCATGAAGGCGCGGCTGGTTATGATGTGGCGATTGTTGAAATCGGCGGTACAGTCGGCGATATCGAATCGTTGCCTTTCTTGGAAGCCATCCGTCAAATGCGCAGCCAGCTCGGCCGTAATAATACATTGTTTGCCCACCTGAGCTATGTTCCCTACATTGCCGCCGCCGGCGAAATCAAAACCAAACCGACCCAGCATACCGTTAAAGAAATGTTGAGCATCGGTTTACAACCGGACATCCTGATCTGCCGTATGGACAGAGAAATGCCTGCGGACGAGCGCCGTAAGATTGCTTTGTTCTGTAACGTTGAAGAACGCGCCATCGTGGGCAGCTACGATGTGGACAGCATTTACGAATGCCCTGAAATGCTGCACAACCAAGGCATCGATAGCATCATTACCGAGCAGCTTCAACTGAATGTCAAACAAGCCGATTTGACCGAATGGAAGAAAATCGTTCACGCGATTCAAAATCCGAAACATACCGTCAAAATCGCGATGGTCGGCAAATACGTTGATTTGACCGAGTCCTACAAATCATTGATCGAAGCACTGAAACACGCCGGTATTCACACTGAAACCGACGTACAAATTACCTTTGTCGACAGCGAAAGCATTGAGAAGGGCAATGGCGACGTTTCCATGCTCAAAGACATGGACGCGATTTTGGTGCCGGGCGGCTTCGGTTCACGCGGCGTGGAAGGCAAAATTGCCGCCGTACGCTATGCGCGTGAAAACAACGTACCATACTTGGGCATCTGCTTGGGCATGCAAATTGCCCTGATCGAATACGCCCGCGATGTTGCAGGCTTGAAAGGTGCGAACTCTACCGAGTTTGACTTGAAATGCGCTGCGCCTGTCGTTGCCCTGATTGACGAATGGCAAACTGCAGACGGTAGCGTAGAAACCCGTGACGAATCTGCCGATTTGGGCGGTACCATGCGTTTGGGTGCGCAAGAAGTTGACCTCAAACCGGGCAGCCTTGCCGCAAAAATCTACGGTAGCGAACATATCCGCGAACGTCATCGCCACCGCTACGAGGTCAACAACAACTATGTGCCTCAGTTGGAAAAAGCTGGTTTGGTCATCGGCGGCGTATCCGCAGGCCGTGAGCGTTTGGTTGAAACCATCGAATTGCCAAATCATCCTTGGTTCTTCGCGTGTCAGTTCCATCCGGAATTTACTTCCAATCCGCGCAAAGGCCATCCTTTATTCAGCGCGTTTGTGAAAGCCGCGTTGGGTAACAAAAAAGCCTGATTGATGTGATTGAAAAAGCACCCGTTATCCGGGTGCTTTTTTCTTTTCAGACGGCCTTAGAAGTTATTTGTCTTCATTGACTTCGCGGTCGTTCAAAGGTTGTACGGGACGGTTGTTTTCGCCACCGATAATGTCGCGCATGGCTTTAAACTGCGCCGCATCTGCCTGAACCGGAGTTTTTAAGACAACCCAAGTCACGTTTTCGCTGCAAGGCGGCGTTGTCAGCGAGCCTTTCAGCTGAAATGACTTGCTATCTTTAGGCAGCAGGGCTTGGATATTCAAGTTTTTCAAATCTACGGATTCGCCTGCTTTCAGTTTTTTGGCAATGAGTGCGGACAAGGCAGGGTTGTTTTTGCCCGGTTTAAATACAGAGCCGATGACCGCCAAAGTACCGTCTTCGGCTTGATGGACGAAATGCGCTTCCATCGGGAAATGTTTGCCTTTGAAAGTATGTTCGCTCGGCGTATGGAAGTGGAATTGTTTTAAGGTATAGGTTTTACCGTTAATCACGATGGTTTGTGCCTTGCCTTGCGGCGTGGCTTGAAGGGTATGGCCGTTATTTTCTACTTTGTAGTCGGCGACGTTGTAACGGTATGCCAGTTGTTTGCCTTTTACTGCTTTTGTTGCGGAGAAGTCCACAGGAGATTGCTGTTTGCCTGTTTTGCAGACAGCAAAGTCTTCACTTAAATCGCCCCAGTGTGCAGCATCGTTTTCACCTGTGTAAGACCAATGTGCATGATGGGTTTCAGCGGATACTGTTGCAGCGGAGACAGCCATGAGCAAAGATAAAAAGAGGTGTTTGTTCAACATAAAGGCTCCTGTTTATTCACATTAGGTAAAAGGAAAAATTTATACCAAATAAATTATTGATATAAAAAAACTTCTTCATAAGAAGAAAGTTAATGATAGTGGCAATCGGAGAATGTTGGGTTGATATATGGCAAACATTTATCAAGCAATCATTTTTGATTAAATGATTGCAATAAGAGGGTTGATTGTCTTTGTTGTCACTTTGAATAGGAGAGGCCGTCTGAAATTTCTTTCAGACGGCCTGTTTTATTTGATTATGTTGTAAAAAGTCTAAACTCTAATGAATAAAAGTGTTTCTCAAGATGAAAGTAGTTGTTTGTAGCGTTGGAAAACATTAATATTGCTAAACGTGTTTTCACGAGATTTTAACTTTGTTTTGGAGAGAATAATGAAAAAATCGATTATCGCTTTGGTTATTGCCGGTTTGCCGCTGGCTGCATCTGCAGAAGTGATTCTGTATGGTCAAATCAAAAGCAGCGTGACCGTCGGTCAGGTCAAAATCAAAGGTGATGCAGGTTCGGAAACCAGCTCTACCGCAACCAGCATCAATGACAATACCTCCCGCATCGGTTTCAAAGGCAGCGAAAATTTGGGCGGCGATTTAAAAGCCATCTGGCAAGTTGAACAAAAAACAGCCATTACCGGCGGTTCCCAAGGCTTTGCCACTCGTGATTCCTTCATCGGCCTGCAAGGTAACTTCGGTAAGATTCGCGCCGGTAAGCTCAGCAATATGCTGAACGAAATGGACACCATCGATCCATGGATGTATAAAACCAATGCCGCAGGCTTGGGCATCTTTACCCGTACCGGTAACCGTAATGCCGCCGTACGCTACGACAGCCCGGATTTCGGCGGATTCAAATTCAACGTGTCTTATGCACCGCGTGACAACCGCAATCCTTCAGACAAATACACGCACACCAAACCGGCCAAAGACCAGTACACCGGCGGCGTGAGCTTCTCTAAAAACGGCTTTACCGCCAATGCAGCTTACGGCCACTACAACGGCGCGTACACCGACAAATCAGGCAAAGTCAAAGCGGCGCAAATCGCCAAAGTCGAAACTTATTACGACAAAGACAATCTCTTTGTCGGCGGCGGCGTACACTATGCCAAAGGTCATGAGACAGGCAACGAATATTTAGGTTATTTCACCGATGGTTTTAATCAGTACAAGGGTAGTGTCATCACTACCGACACAGGCAAAGAGGAAGCCGTGAAAGTGGTTGATGCAGCGGTAACCGTCGGCTACAAATTCGGCAATGTTACCCCACGCATTACTTACGCACACGGCTGGCCTGCCAAGGGCGTGAACAGTGGCGAAAAATTGGTGGATAAATTCGACCAAGTCGTTGTCGGCGGTCAATACACCTTCAGCAAACGCACCGGCGTAGTTGCCCAACTGGCGTATCTGAAAGTCGGCAACAAAACCCGTCTGACTGCAGCCAACAAAGGCGGTATTGAACAAAAAGCCGCTTCTGTAGGCCTGTATCACAAATTCTAAGCCGTCTAGAAAGACAAGGCCGTCTGAAATTTCAGACGGCCTTTTTGTTGATTAAACAGGTTTATTTGTCGTGGTTGCTCAGCGTGGTACCGTGACGGCCGCCGCGTTCTTTCAAACGTTGTACCAAGCCTTCGACCGTTGTCGGCATGCCGTCGATACAGAATGCCTGATACAGGGCGGTGTGCAGGGCGTCGTTGCGGCTAAACGCATTGCCGATCAACTTCCAATCGCCTTTGCGCGGCTCGATCCAGCGGCGGTTTACTGTGTCGCCGTAAGCGAATACTTTGTAAGAAGAACGCTTGTCGTTGCTGTAAGTAAAGGATGTGCGGGCGCAATAGAGGCCTTCGACGGAGAGGTTGTCGTAGCCTTTGTCGGAGCGAACGTTCAAGACGTAGCGGATGCTGTTGTCCGGCGCAGGCATGATTTGCAGGCTGCTGAGCAGGATTTTGGGCTGCTTGCCGTAGGTTTCGTTGACATAGAGGTCGAACCAATCGCCCGATTGGGTATCGGGCAGGGGCGGCAACTCGGCTTTGTGTTCTTTAAATTCGCGTGCGGCAACTTCTTCAGGGCTTTCCTGATAACGCGTGTTGGTCAGCGTATCTTTTTGGCTGAAACCCAAAGCAAATGCTTGAGTAGCGGCAAGGCTGAGAGCGAGAAGGGCAAAACGGCGCATAGACAGCTCCAAAGTGAAAAACAGCTTTATTTTATGGGCTTGCAGGGTGGGGTGCAAGTAAGTGCGGTATAATTGACGTTAATTCTGATTAATATGACGAGTTTTCATACTAAGGACATAGCGGTAAAAATACAGGAAGGTTAATCGATCGCAAAGCAGCTTTGAAACAACGATTTAATCAAGAACAAGATAAATGCTAAGGGGAAAATATGAAATTAGACAATGTACTAAGTGAGTTAATAGAGCTATATTCAAGAACAACCCCATTTCCTTCAAATAAATTAGAATTTTCATTTGAAGAGCTGGATATTTCATCCTCATCTTTTCAAGGGGAGCTTTTATATTATTATCAGCATGTCCAAATGAAGGGAGATTGCTATTTTGGAAATAGTAATTTCAATTTAATATTGCTGCCTTTACATTCTGAATTTACAACAGTCGAACATTGGGCTTTGCAAGATTATGAAGAATTTATAGATGGGAAATATCAAATTTTTGCTTGTACAGATAGTGATGCCATTATTTTTTGCGATGTAACTCATTTAATGTCTCCTGTATATGCAGGAAGACCAGGAGACCCGAATTTTTATCAGTTGAGTAATAGTCTGACAGAATTTTTTATGTTTTACATTGCTTTCACAAAGATGCAACAAACAAGAGAATTTGAAACATCTACTGAGTATTTTGCAGAAACATCCATATTGATTGAAAAATATATTTCTAAAAATTCACAAAATACCGCAAAAAAATTTCTTTTACATTAAAAATGCTGAATTCCCTAAAATAGTTAAAAGTTAAATTTATCATTGCGTTAGTTATAGCTGAATAGTTGTGCCGCTGTTGGTAACGCGGCAATAAAACCTAACCCCAATACACCTATGGAGCCTTATGAATACACAAACTCTGGATGTCATCGGTTTGAAATGCCCGTTGCCGATTTTGCGTGCCAAAAAAGCTTTGGCGCAAATGCAGGAGGGCGAAGTGCTGACCGTATTGGCCACCGATGGCGGTGCGCCCGGCGATTTTGAAGCGTTTTGCCGTCAGACCGGACATGTTTTGTTGGAATCGAGCGAGGCCGACGGCGTGTTCAAGCTGGTGTTGAAACACAAATAAAGGCCGTCTGAAATGTCTAAAGCCGTCGCGTTGTCTGCCGTCGTATTGGCCGTCTGCCTGAGTGCATGCGGCAATGAAAGTGTTTCGGCACAGAGCGCTGCCGATTATGCTCAAAATGTAACCGACTTATTCCGCCAAAGCTGCGTGGCCGCAGACGGCGATGCCGCCCTTGTCGGCGAGTTTGCCAATGCCAACAAACTGGTTTTATTGTCGAAAAAAGAGATTGCCGATTTGCCTGCCGGAATGATGGATTTGGAGGCATTAAGCATTTGGAAGAAAACGGTAAACGGCGCAGATTATTATTTGAGCCTGACCGAAGACAGTTGCAGCGTGCGCACGGCCAAAGCCAACGACCATCTGATTTTCAAACAATTTTTGGCTTTGGCAGAAAATCCGCCGCAAGGTTTGAACGCTGAGTTGCGTGCCGATAATTTGGCGGAAGCCCCGTTGCCTATGCGTCAGATTTCCTACGCATGGCGCGCGTCCGGCAGTCCGAAAGAAACCTTGCTGACCGTCAAAACAACTTCGTCCGAGCATTTTCCGGTACAGGCTGTTTTTTATTTGACCCATCATTCTTACGACAATAAGGCCGCCGTTTTGCCTTAGGCCGGTTGACGATTGAAACATCAAATTAATAGAAACCGTTACCGCCGAATAAAGGCCGTCTGAAACATTATCAAACCAAACCACTCGAAAGTAAGCTATGCAAACCCTGACCATCATCCGCCCCGACGATATGCACTTACACCTGCGCGACGGCGACGCGCTCAAAGCTGTTGCCCCGTACACCGCCCGACAAATGGGCCGCGCGGTTATCATGCCCAACCTCAAACCGCCCGTCGTCAGCGTTGCCGATGCTCAAGCCTACAAAGCGCGCATTATGGCCGCCCTGCCTGAAGGCAGTACCTTCCAGCCGTTGATGACGCTTTATTTGACCGACAATGCCACGCCCGAACTCGTGCGCGAAGCCAAGGCTGCCGGTATTGTGGCTTTCAAACTCTATCCTGCGGGCGCGACCACCAATTCTGATTCCGGCGTAACCGACTTGTTCAAACTGATTCCCGTGTTGGAAGAAATGGCGAAGCAGGGCATTTTGTTCTTGGTTCACGGCGAAGTAACCGACCCTGAAATTGATATTTTCGACCGAGAGGCCGCCTTTATCGAGCGCGTAATGAAGCCAGTTTTGGTGCAAGTGCCGAATCTTAAAGTCGTGTTTGAACACATCACCACTGCCGAGGCCGCCCGACTGGTATTGGAAGCAGGCGATAATGTGGCCGCATCCGTGACGCCGCAACACTTGCTGCTCAACCGCAACGACCTTTTGGTCGGCGGCGTGCGCCCTCATCATTTCTGCCTGCCCGTACTTAAACGCGAAACCCACCGTCAGGCTTTGGTTGCCGCCGTTACCGGCGATAAGGCGCACAAATTCTTCCTCGGCACGGACTCTGCGCCACATGTCAAAACTGCCAAAGAAAATGCTTGCGGTTGCGCCGGTATGTTCAGCGCGATGACCGCCATCGAGCTTTATGCCGAAGTGTTTGAGAAAGCAGGCGCGTTGGACAAACTGGAAGCCTTTGCTTCTAAAAACGGCCCGCGTTTCTATGGCCTGCCTGAAAATTCCGATACCATCACATTGGTCAAACAAACGCAAACCGTACCTGCCAGCGTGCCTTACGGCGATGGCGAGCTTGTACCGATGAGGGCCGGCGGTGAGATTGAATGGACGGTGCAATATTAAATTTGCCGTCAATAAGGCATAAAAAGAAACAACCTGCTTGAAAAGGCAGGTTGTTTTTTATTGTCGTTCAGACGGCCTGTTATGGGGAGGAAAGACAGACAAGGCCGTCTGAAAACTGGATTATATTGTGTGTTTATTCGGTCAACATGGGTTTCAGCGCTTCCCAAGCCTGCGGCAGTTGGGTAAAACCGTCCGAAGCCATCAAATGGCCGCCTTCGGGAATATGGGTAACAGGACTTTTGAGTTTGGCCGCCATGTCCAAAGTCAGTTCGGGTGGAACATGGGTGTCGTTGTCGGAAACCAGGCAGTGTTTGGGCATGTCAATTTTGCGCAGGATGTCGAAATCAGGCGACGCTGCTTTAATGTAGGCATCGAGCGCAGGTAGGGGCGGCAGCATATCGGCAAAACCGGCGGCAAGCAGCAGGCCGCCGATTTTTTGCGGCTGTTGGCGGCTGAGGAAGTGAAGGAGGGTAATGCAACCGAGGCTGTGGCCGACTAGGAAGGTATGGGCATCGGGCTTGCCAATGTGCTGGTCAAGGGTAAACTGCCACGCGGTCGTGCTTGGTTTGTCGGGATTGGGCATGGCGAGGGAGATTGCTTGTGCGCCGGTGCTTTTGATTTGGGCGCAAAGCCAGTCAAACCAGTTGCCGCGCGGATTGCCTTCAAAGCCATGTACGATATAAACGCGTCGATTCATGTTTCTCCTCCTTCAGACGGCCTGAGATCTTTGTCTACATCTCTGCCTGCAAGTGTTTATTATACCATGTTTGTTTATGTTTTATTGTTTGTCGCTTGGTAAGGATTTTTAATTAAGCTTTTGTTGTTAAATGATATTTGCAAGAATAATAAAGCAAACAACACGGCAGGGGCAGATGGCTTTGCCGTGTTGTTCGGGTTTGAAATATATAGGGGCCGTCTGAAAAAAACGGTTTAGAAATAGCCTTGTTTTTTGCGCTCTTCCATTGCCGCTTCCGATACGCGGTCGTCCATGCGTGTGGCACTGCGTTCGGAAATGGTCGCGGCGGCGGTTTCGGCAATGATGTCTTCGGGTGTGGCGGCGGTACTGGCAACCGGGCAGGTGCAGGAAATATCGCCGACGGTACGGAAGCGGACATCACGGATTTGGGCAACTTCGCCTTCGCGTTTGGGGGTCAACGGGGTAACGGGAACAAGCAGGCCATTGCGTTCGACAACTTCGCGCTTGTGGGTGTAATAAATCGGTGGCAGGGCGAGTTTTTCGCGTGCGATGTATTGCCAGATGTCCAATTCCGTCCAGTTGGAAATCGGGAACACGCGCATGTTTTCGCCTTGGAACAGGCGTGTGTTGTAGAGCGACCATAATTCAGGACGTTGGTTTTTGGGATCCCATTGGCCGAACTCGTCGCGGAAAGAGAAGATGCGTTCTTTGGCGCGCGCCTTTTCTTCATCGCGGCGCGCGCCGCCCATCAGTGCATCAAAGCCTTGTTCTTCGATGGTTTCAACCAGTGTAACGGCTTGGGCGGCGTTGCGCGAATCGGTTTCGCGGCGCAAGACGACACTCCCTTTGCGGATGGATTCTTCTACGCTGCCGACCACAAGTTGTACGCCAGTGCGTGCGACCGTGTCGTCGCGGAACTGGATGACTTCGGGGTAGTTGTGGCCGGTATCGACGTGCAGGAGTTTGAACGGCAGTTTCAGCGGACGGCCTTCGATTTGGAAGGCTTTGACGGCAAGCGCCAGCAAGACGACGGAGTCTTTGCCGCCGGAAAACAGTAGGGCCGGGTTTTGGGCGTTGGCAATCACTTCGCGGATGATGTAGATGGACTCGGCTTCGAGCCAGTCGAGGTGGTGGTTTTGGATGGACATTTTTTCTCTCTTTGCAATCTTGGCGATAGCCGATACTTTAGTGAGGCCGTCTGAAAAAGGGAAAGAATGGTTTGTTTGTTGCAAAGATGTTTTTGTTATATTGCTCGAATGTGTTTTCAGATGGCCTTTGTGCTTTAACTTATTTTTAACCCGATTTCTCTGACGAAGCGCCTGTCTTCGCGTACACTTTGGTTTTTTAGAAATGAGAATGGTTTATGTATCACGGCGAGAGATTTAATGCGTACAGCCATTTGGCCGGTTTCTTATTGGCAGTGGCGGCGTTGGTGCTGATGCTGGTGAAAGCGGTGGAATCGGCGGACGGCTATCGGATTGCCGGTGCACTGACTTATGGAGTTTGCCTGCTGCTTCTGTATTTGGGCTCAACCTTATACCACAGCATTCCGCAGCCGAAGGCCAAGGCGATTTTGCAAAAGGTCGATCATTGCATGATTTATCTTTTGATTGCAGGCAGCTATACGCCGTTTACGCTGATTACCCTTCACGGCGGCTGGGGCTGGTCGCTTTTCGGTGTGTCATGGGGGCTGGCTTTGCTGGGCATTGTGCAGGAGCTGACGATTGGGCGCAAAAGCGAGAAGCGGCTGCTGTCGATGGTGATTTATGTGTTGATGGGCTGGTTGATTGTGGTGGCGGTATGGCCGCTGATACAGTCGCTTTCGGCCGGTGGATTATTTTGGCTGGTGTTGGGCGGCGTATTGTATAGCGCGGGGATTTATTGGTTTATCAACGATACGAAAATCCGCCACGGCCACGGTATTTGGCACTTATTTGTCTTGGCAGGCAGTTTGACGCAATTTATCAGTATTTATTTTTATGTGTTGTAGTTTCAGACGGCCTGAAATAAAAAACCTCTCAGTTTGACTGAGAGGTTTTTGTTTGTCGTTAACCTGGGTTTTTGTCGTGGAATTCGTGGAATTCATAGTGATAGGTCAGCTCTTTTCCGGCTTTGGTTTGCGCCAGATAATCGTCGTAAACCGCACGGATTTCCTTACGCAGCAGGAAGAGGGCGATTAAGTTCGGCAAGACCATAAAGCCGTTGAACATATCGGACATACTCCAAACCAAATCCACTTTGCCCAATGTACCCAATACGATGGCCACCAAAACCAGTGCGCGGTAGATGCCCAAGTGTTTGCCACGGAACAGGAAGCGGATATTGGATTCGCCGAAGTAGTACCAGCCGATGATGGTGGTAAAGGCGAAGAAGGTCAGGCAGACGGCAAGCAGTTGCGAACCGAAACCCGGGAAGGCTTTGTTAAACGCCAGTTGGGTAACTGCCGCGCCGGTTTCGCCGGACAGGTTGGCATCGGTCAGCAGGATAATCAGCGCGGTTGCCGTGCAGACCATCAGCGTATCGATAAAGATACCGATAAACGCGGCCATACCTTGTTGCACAGGGTGTTTGACGTTGGCGGTCGCATGAGCGTGCGGGGTTGAACCCATACCGGCTTCATTGGAAAACAGGCCGCGCGCCACACCGAAGCGGACTGCCTCGCGCATACCGATACCGGCCGCACCGCCCAATACCGCTTCAGGATTGAAAGCGGCGACAAAGATATTGTGGAACATCGGGATGATGTGGTCGGAGAATTTGAACAAAATAATCACCGCACACAAGATGTAAATCACCGCCATAAACGGCACGACAAATTGCGCGATACCGGCAATGCGGTTGATGCCGCCGATGATGATCAGACCGGCGAATACCGCCAAAGCAATGCCGACAGCCATCGGGGGAATATCGAAAGCCAAATTCATGGCAGAGGCGATAGAGTTGGATTGGGTCGCGTTACCGATGAAACCCAGAGCGATAATCAAGGCGATGGAGAAAAAGCCGGACAGGAAACGCGCCGCGCCACGGCCGATTTTCGGGGTCAGGCCGTGCGTGATGTAAAACGCAGGGCCGCCAATGTATTTGCCGTGGCTGACCACGCGGTATTTTTGCGCCAAAACGGCTTCTGCAAAAATGGTAGACATGCCCAAAATGGCAGACAGCCACATCCAAAAAATGGCACCCGGGCCGCCGGCAGTAATTGCAGTGGCGACACCGGCAACGTTACCGGTACCGATTTGCGCGGAAATCGCTACGGCAAGCGCTTGAAATTGAGACAGGGATTTGCCTTCGTGGTCTTTGTCTTTTTTGCTGAACAAGCCGCCGAAAACGGATTTGAAACCCGTCCCCAATTTGGTCACTTGCGGTGCGCCCAAGTACAGGGTAAAGAATAGGCCGATACCGATTAAGGCATAAATCAGCAGGTAGTCCCAAAGAACCTGATTGACTGCACCCACCAGAGCAGACAATATTTCTTCCATAATAAAACCTTTAATAAAAACAATAAAAATAAAATGATACGGGTAACTACTCCCACTCATTTTTCGCGTTTGGCAATATCGGCGAGCAGGCCGTTTTGCCATTTGATACCGGTTAAGTTGTTAACAATTTTGACCGATTTTGTCATCATACCGTAAACCTTCGTGAATTAAAACGAAAACTGACAAAGGGTTGCCGCAAATGTGCTTCTTTATTTAAAAAAGGTTTTTTTGTTTTCAGACGGCCTGTTTTTGCAAATGTTTGGGCCGTCTGAATATTTTGGGTAAAGACAACTTATGATAAAATGCACGCCTTATAAATGAAGCAAATTCCGCCTCAACGCGTGAAAAAATGAAAGGAATCAATATGGCAGGCCATAGTAAGTGGGCAAATATCCAACACAAAAAAGCCCGACAAGATGCCAAACGCGGCAAAATCTTTACCCGTCTGATTAAAGAAATTACCGTTGCTGCCCGCATGGGCGGCGGCGACCCCGGCGCAAACCCGCGCCTGCGCCTGGCTTTGGAAAAAGCTGCTGAAAACAATATGCCTAAAGACAACGTGCAACGTGCCATCGATAAAGGTACGGGCAATCTGGAAGGCGTGGAATACATCGAGTTGCGTTACGAAGGCTACGGTATTGGCGGCGCAGCTTTGATGGTGGACTGTCTGACCGACAACAAAACCCGTACCGTTGCCGATGTGCGCCATGCGTTCACTAAAAACGGCGGTAACTTGGGTACCGACGGCTGCGTAGCGTTCAACTTCGTTCATCAAGGCTATTTGGTGTTTGAACCAGGTGTTGACGAAGATGCGCTGATGGAAGCGGCTTTGGAAGCCGGTGCGGAAGACGTCATCACCAACGACGACGGTTCCATCGAAGTGATTACCGCGCCGAACGACTGGGCAGGCGTGAAAGCGGCATTGGAAGCCGCAGGCTACAAATCTGTTGACGGTGACGTTACCATGCGCGCCCAAAACGAAACCGAGCTGAGCGGCGAAGATGCGGTTAAGATGCAAAAACTGATTGACGCATTGGAAGATTTGGACGACGTACAAGACGTTTACACTTCTGCCGTGTTGAATCTGGACTAAATGGTTTAAAGAACAAAAGGCCGTCTGAAATTTCAGACGGCCTTTTTATATTGAAACCAATCAGATTTTTCTGGTTTTCAACCAAGCCCAAAGCAGCAGCAATACCACGAAGCTGAAATACAAAATACTCCACACCGGCAGGGCGACGCCGAATAGATAGTCCGGCTCGGCGCAGTTGCCAAAGCCGCGGACGATGGGTTCAAACCAATCGAACAAAGGCCAGTCGCGCAGGCGGAAGGTCCAAGGTGCGCCGCAAGAAGGGGCGGTGCCGGGCGGCAGGCTTTGCAACCAAATTTGATAGGCGGCGACACCGGCGCCGTAGACGGCCGGAGCGGCAATCAACAATGCAGAGAGCGAACGGGCAAATTTGGAAGATTGCGAGCTGAACGCTGTAACAATGGCCAACAGCCCGACACCCAATACGCACAAGCGTTGCAGGATGCACAATACGCACGGGTTCATGCCCAAAACGTATTGGGAAATAAAGGAGCCGCAGGCGGCAAATATGGAGAGGACGACTAAAAATAAAACAGTCTTGCGGAAAAAGTTCATAAGATAAAACCTTTCAGACGGCCTGGACGCAAAACAGCCGATAAATAATGTTTACTTTAACACAAAACGCATATGCTTTTTTTGGTTTGACGGTTTTTTGCGTATGTTTGTTGATATTGCGTAACGATATACATAGAAACAAAATGTGTCGTACAGAAAAGGCCGTCTGAAATGTTCAGACGGCCTTTAGGGGAGAGACGTTTTATTTTTTCCCGTGAGATTTTTTGACATCTGCTTCAGTAATCGTACCGCCGCCATTATTAAAGGCGTTCATGATGTAAGTGGCAACGGCGGCAACATCGGCATCATTGATGGCGGTAGAAGGCATGAAGCCGTTGTAGGGTTTGCCGTTCACTTTAATCGGGCCGTTGATGCCCTTGGTCATGCTTTGCAACAGGACTTGAGGTTTTTTGTTGATATAGTCGGACTGGAACAGTGGCGGGAACATGGCGCCACGGCCTTCGCCCTTTTTGCCGTGGCAGGCGGCGCAGTTGGTTTCGTAAATCTTTTGTCCTTTGCTCATCAGCGTGGCATCAGCGGCAAAAGCGGTTGGGAGGCTGAGTGCGGTCAGGAGGAGCAGGATGGGGCGGAGTGCAGTCATGATGTGTTCCTTTTTGAGTCGTGTTTTTGATGGCTACACGCTTGGTTTGCGTTTGAATAACTTGATGATAACGCTAAAGGCCGTCTGAAAGTGGATTTTTCAGACGGCCTTTGGTTTAGGTCAAATCCAGCCTTGCAGATTGGCCCGGCTTAATTGGGCAAGTGCGGCAATCCAGTCGGCGGAATCGTTGAGGCAGGGGATGTAACGGTATTCTTTGCCGCCAGCGGCGTGGAATTGTTCGCGTCCCATAATGGCGATTTCTTCCATGGTTTCGAGGCAGTCGGCCATGAAACCGGGGCAGAAGACGTCGAGTTTGGTCGTGCCTTGTTTCGGAAGCTCATCAAACAAGGCTTGCGTGCTGGGCTTGACCCATTGGGATTTGCCAAACTGGCTTTGGAAAGAAACGATGTATTCTTGTTCGGACAAGCCCAATGCCTGCGCGAGCAGTTTGGCGGTATGGTGGCACTCGTCAGGATAGGGGTCGCCGTCGTCATGATGCTTTTGCGGAATGCCGTGGAAGCTCAACATCAGTTTTTCGCCGCGTCCGTTTTGGGCCCAATAGGCTTCGATGTGCTGCTTCATGGCTTGAATATAAGCGGCATCGTCGTAATAACGGGAAACAGTGCGGACGCTCATTTGGTTGCGTTGCAGCAATAATTCTTGGAATACTTTGTCCAAAGCCGCGCCGGTGGAAGAGCCGGCATATTGCGGATAAAGCGGGATGACCAGCAATTTGCCCACGCCTTGGGCTTTGAGTTCCGCCAAAACGTCGGCAACGCTCGGGTTGCCGTAAGTCATGGCATGACGGACGATGACATCGGGCAAATGTTTGGCCAGGGCTTCTGCTTGGCGGTGTGTGTAAACCTCAAGCGGCGAACCTTCTTTAAACCAAACTTTTTCATAGGCATGCGCGCTTTTTTTCGGGCGAAAAGTTAATACCAAGCCGCGCAATATCGGTTGCCATAAGAGCTTGGGCAATTCGACAACGCGTTGATCGGACAGAAATTCTTTCAAGTAGGGCTTGACTGCGGCAGCAGTGGGCGCGTCAGGCGTGCCGAGGTTGAGCAGCAGGACGGCGGTACGGTTTTGTGCGGTGTAGGCTAGGGCCGGTTCGGTATGGAAACGGGACATGGTTGTGCTTTATTAATGAAGAATATTGAGGCCGTCTGAAAAGTAGTTTGAATCAAAACCTGGTTTCAGACGGCCTTTAAAAGGATTAATCCACACCACGGGCGCGGTTTTCATGGAATTGCGCCTGCCAATCGGCAAATTTGCCTTGTTCGATGGCTTCGCGCATTTCTGCCATGATGACTTGGTAGAAGTGCAGATTGTGGATGGTGTTGAGCTGTGCGCCCAAGATTTCGCCGACTCGGTGCAGGTGGTGCAAGTAGGAGCGGCTGAAATTCTGACAGGCGTAGCAGGTGCAGCTTTCATCAATCGGACGCTTGTCGAGTTTGTGTTTGGCGTTTTTGATTTTCAAATCGCCAAAACGGGTAAACAGCCAGCCGTTACGCGCATTGCGGGTGGGCATGACGCAGTCGAACATATCCACGCCGTGTGCCACGCCGTACACCAAGTCTTCAGGCGTGCCGACGCCCATTAAATAGTGTGGTTTGTGTTCCGGCAGGATAGGGCCGACGGCGCGCAACATGCGGTACATTTCGGGCTTAGGTTCGCCAACGGACAAGCCGCCGATGGCCAAGCCGGGGAAGTCGAGCTCTTCCAAACCTTTCAGTGATTCTTCGCGCAAATCTTCATACATCGCGCCTTGTACAATGCCAAACAGCGCATTCGGATTTTTCAGGTCTTCAAAAGCCTTTTTGCTTCGCTCCGCCCAGCGCAGGCTCATTTGCAGCGATTTTTGCGCTTGGCTGTGTGTTGCTTCGCCCGAGGTGCATTCGTCCAACTGCATCACGATGTCGGAATTCAACACAGTTTGGATTTTCATCGACACTTCTGGTGAGAGGAACAGTTTGTCGCCGTTGATCGGGCTTTGGAATGTACAGCCTTCTTCGGTCAGCTTGCGCATGTCGGACAACGAAAACACTTGGAAACCACCTGAGTCGGTCAAAATCGGCTTGTCCCAACCGATAAATTCGTGCAGGCCGCCGAATTGTTCGATGACTTCTAAACCTGGGCGCAGCCACAGATGGTAAGTGTTGCCTAAGATGATTTGCGCTTTGATGTCATGCAGGTTTTGCGGGTTCATCGCTTTGACCGAACCGTAAGTGCCGACCGGCATAAATACCGGCGTTTCGATTTTGCCGTGGTTCAGTTCCAAAGTACCGCGTCGGGCATGACCGTCTTTTTTGTGTAAGGTAAATTTGAGCATAATAATAAGAGATTGGACGTTCGCGTGTGTGCGAAATGAAAGGGCAGATTATAAAGGATTTTTCGTTGGTTGACGGCTGGATTTTATCTTTGTCAAAACAATGCTTCAGACGGCCTGAATAATAGAAGAAATAAAAAATGAGACATAAATCAAACAAAAATATCCAGGCCGTCTGAAAAGTATTTACAGATGCTTGCAAAAGGGAACACGCTTCGTTACAATAAGCGACTTAGATGAAGGCACATAGCTCAGTTGGTTAGAGCACCACCTTGACATGGTGGGGGTCGTTGGTTCGAGTCCAATTGTGCCTACCAAATTTCCATAACGGCTTTATGCCGTTATTTTTTAATGTTTTGGAGCTTTCTGATGTTGAACATTACCTTGCCGGACGGTTCGGTCCGCCAATATGAATCACCCGTTACCGTGGCGCAAATTGCAGCGTCTATCGGTGCAGGTTTGGCAAAGGCAACGGTAGCAGGCAAGGTTAACGGTAAATTGGTGGATGCTTGCGATCCGATTACCGAAGATGCCCACGTTCAAATCATTACGCCTAAAGATAAAGAAGGCGTGGAAATTATCCGCCACTCCTGCGCGCACTTGGTCGGTCATGCGGTCAAGCAGCTCTACCCTGATGCCAAAATGGTTATCGGCCCGGTGATTGAAGACGGGTTCTATTACGATATTGCAACTGAAAAACCATTTACGCCTGATGATGTAGCCGCCATCGAAGCGCGCATGAAAGAATTGATTGCACAAGACTATGACGTCATTAAAGTGATGACGCCCCGTGCAGAAACCATCAAAATTTTCCAAGATCGCGGCGAAGAGTACAAATTGCGTCTGATTGAAGACATGCCTGAAGTGGAAGCAATGGGTATGTATCATCATCAAGAATACGTCGATATGTGCCGCGGTCCTCACGTTCCCAATACCCGTTTCTTGAAAAACTTCAAGCTGACCAAACTGGCAGGCGCATACTGGCGCGGCGACAGCAACAATGAAATGCTGCAACGTATTTACGGTACAGCTTGGGCAAGTAAAGACGAATTAAAAGCCTATATCCAACGCATCGAGGAAGCGGAAAAACGCGATCATCGTAAGCTGGGTAAACAATTGGATTTGTTCCACCTGCAAGATGAAGCGCCAGGCATGGTGTTCTGGCATCCTAAAGGCTGGGCTTTGTGGCAAGTGATTGAGCAGCATATGCGCAAAGAGCTGAATACTGCCGGCTATAAAGAGGTGAAAACACCTCAGATTATGGATAAAACCTTCTGGGAAAAATCCGGCCACTGGGAAAACTATAAAGACAATATGTTTGTGACCAGTTCAGAAAAACGAGAATACGCGGTTAAACCGATGAACTGTCCGGGTCATGTGCAAATTTTCAATAACGGTTTGCGCTCATATCGCGATTTACCGATGCGTTTGGCTGAGTTCGGTTCTTGCCATCGTAATGAACCAAGCGGTGCGTTGCATGGTCTGATGCGTGTTCGCGGTTTTGTGCAGGATGATGCGCATATCTTCTGTACTGAAGATCAAATCGTTGATGAAGCACGTGCATTCAATGAATTGCTGGTTCGCATTTACAAACAATTCGGCTTCCATGATGTTGCTGTGAAGTTGTCCCTCCGCCCTGAGCAACGTGCAGGTTCTGACGAAGTCTGGGATAAAGCCGAACAAGGCCTGCGTGATGCGTTGACCGCTTGCGGCGTAGAGTGGGAAGAATTGCCTGGCGAAGGCGCATTCTACGGTCCTAAGATTGAGTACCATGTCAAAGATGCCTTGGGTCGCTCTTGGCAGTGCGGTACCCTGCAATTGGACTTCGTATTGCCGGAGCGTTTGAATGCAGAATATGTAACCGAAAACAACGACCGTGCGCGTCCTGTAATGTTGCACCGTGCTATTTTGGGTTCATTGGAACGCTTCATCGGTATTCTGATTGAAAACCATGCAGGCTCATTCCCATTATGGCTTGCGCCGGTTCAAATGGTGATTATGAATATTACCGAGAACCAGGCAGATTATTGTCGCGAAGTAGCTGCCAAGTTGCAGGCAGCAGGCTTCCGTGTTGAATTGGATTTGCGTAACGAAAAAATCGGTTACAAAATCCGCGACAACAGCCAATACCGTTTCCCTTATCAAATCGTTGTCGGCGATAAAGAGAAACAAGAAAACAAAGTTGCGGTACGCCGCAAAGCAGAAGACTTGGGTTCTTTGAATGTCGATGATTTCATTGCACAATTGCAGCAAGAAATCACCGACGCCCTCGTCAATCATTAATTTTTATAGGAGTATTCATCATCGCTCAAGAACGCGAAGCACGAATCAATGGTGAAATTACCGCCAAAGAAGTGCGATTAATCAGTGAGTCAGGCGATCAGCTTGGTGTCGTTTCAGTTCGTGAAGCTCTGGCTATGGCCGAAGAGCAAGATGTCGATTTGGTAGAAATTTCCCCGACTGCCAAACCACCTGTATGCAAACTGATGGATTACGGTAAATATAAATACCAACAAGCCAAGAAGCGCGACGAAGCCAAGAAAAACCAAAAGCAGGTACAAATCAAGGAAATTAAATTCCGTCCGGGTACAGATGAAGGCGACTATCAAATCAAGATGCGCAACATCAACCGTTTCCTTGCCGATGGTGACAAAGTCAAAGTAACATTGCGTTTCCGCGGTCGTGAAATGGCCCACCAACAATTGGGTGCACAACTGCTTGAGCGCGTAAAAGAAGATTTGGCGGAAGTAGCGCAAATCGAGTCCTTCCCTAAAATGGAAGGCCGCCAAATGGTGATGATGATTGCGCCTAAGAAAAAATAAAGCTATAATCCAAGGCTTATTTCGATTGCCGCTCGAAATAAGGTTTAATTAGCGGCAAAAACCGTGGTATTTTGGGTTTCAAGCGTTTGAAATTTATTTCAAAACCCCCTTATACCTTATCTAATAACGAATGGAGTTTTCCAATGCCTAAAATGAAAACCAAGTCTAGCGCGAAAAAACGCTTTAAAGTACTGGGTAACGGTGGTGTAAAACGCGGTCATGCGTTCAAAAGTCACATCCTGACTAAAAAAACCACTAAAACTAAACGTCAATTGCGCGGCACCGCTATGGTGGATTCACGCGATTTGGCTTCTGTTGCTAAAATGTTGCCCTACGCTTAAGGAGTTTAGAATATGCCACGCGTAAAACGCGGTGTTACCGCTCGTGCTCGTCACCAAAAAGTCTTCGCGTTAGCCAAAGGCTATCGCGGTCGTCGTAAAAACGTTTACCGTGTTGCCAAACAAGCGGTAATGAAAGCCGGTCAATATGCATACCGTGACCGTCGCCAACGCAAACGTCAATTCCGTCAACTGTGGATTGTTCGTATCAACGCAGGTGCCCGTGAAAATGGTCTGTCTTACAGCAAATTCATGAACGGCCTGAAACGCGCTGCTATCGAAATCGACCGCAAAGTATTGGCTGATTTGGCTGTATTCGACAAAGCTGCATTTGCACAATTGGTTGAAAAAGCTAAAGCTGCTTTGGCTGCTTAATTCGATAAGATTATTTAAAAAGGAAGCTTATGCTTCCTTTTTTCTTTTCTAAAAGAAACTCTATGTAGTTGATTTTCTTTCTTTAAACTCTATTTTTTTATACTGATTTGCGATAAAATAGGCCCCTCTTATCAAACGGATTGGCCGCACTAATACAAAAGGCCGTCTGAACAGGTTTGAAATCAAACCCAACAGACGGCTTTGTTGTTTCAGACGGCCTGCCATCAACAAACAGACGATAAACCACCATGGAAAATGTAAACCGTATCGTTGCAGAAGGTATTGCCGCTATTGAAGCCGCGCAAGACTTCAATGCTTTAGAACAAATTAAAGCACGCTATCTTGGTAAAACCGGCGAATTGACCGGACTTTTGAAAACTTTGGGTCAAATGTCTCCTGAAGAGCGTAAAACCATAGGCGCGCACATCAACGAATGCAAAAATCAGTTTCAGACGGCCTTTAATGCCAAACGCGATGCCCTGAATGAAGCCAAGTTGCAAGCCCAATTGGCTGCAGAAGCCTTGGATATTACTTTGCCGGGCCGTGCACAAGAGTATGGCGGTTTGCATCCTGTTACTTTAACTTTGCAACGAGTGGTCGAGCTGTTTCACGGTATGGGTTTCGAAGTGGCAGACGGCCCTGAAATCGAAGATGATTTCCATAATTTCCAAGCCTTGAATATTCCTGCAAATCACCCCGCGCGTGCGATGCAAGATACCTTCTATGTTGAAAACGGCGACGTTTTGCGTACACACACTTCGCCTATTCAAATCCGCTATATGCTCGACAAAAAAGAGCCGCCTATCCGCATTATTGCTCCCGGCCGCGTTTACCGTGTGGACAGTGATGCCACTCACTCGCCTATGTTCCATCAGGCCGAAGGTTTGTGGGTGGAAGAGGGTGTCACTTTTGCCGATTTGAAAGCAGTGTTTACTGACTTTATCCGTCGCTTCTTTGAACGCGATGACCTGCAAGTGCGTTTCCGTCCGTCTTTCTTCCCATTTACCGAGCCTTCTGCCGAAATCGACATCATGGGCGAAAACGGCAAATGGTTGGAAGTAGGCGGTTGTGGTATGGTACATCCTAACGTATTGAAAAACGTCAATATCGACCCTGAAAAATATACCGGTTTCGCTTTCGGTATCGGTCTCGACCGCTTTGCCATGTTGCGCTACAACGTCAATGACCTGCGCTTGTTCTTCGATAACGATTTGAACTTCTTGAAGCAGTTTAAATAAATTTCAGATGGTCTTTTGATAGGCCGTCTGAAAAAGTGAATAGATATTACTGATTTCGTCTGATAAAAATTTGTTTCAGACGGCTTGATAGTAGAGAAAATAATATGCAATTTCCTTATTCATGGCTGAGAACCCAAGCCAATCCTGATCTTTCTGCCGATAAACTGGAACATCTTTTGACCATGGCTGGTTTGGAAGTGGAAGAAATCGATACTGCTGCCCCTGCTTTCAGTGGCGTGGTTGTTGCCGAAGTAAAATCTGTTGAAAAGCATCCTGATGCAGACCGTTTGAACGTTACCCAAGTTGATGCCGGTACGGGCGAGTTGGTTCAGATTGTTTGTGGTGCGCCGAATGTTAAGCCAGGCATTAAAGTACCGTGTTCGCTGCCGGGTGCCGTTTTGCCGGGTAATTTCAAAATTAAGCCGACTAAAATGCGCGGTGTACCATCAAACGGTATGCTGTGCTCGACCAATGAATTGGGTTTGCCTGATGATGGTGTAGACGGTCTGCATATTCTGCCTGAAGATGCGCCTGTCGGTACCAATATCCGCGAATACTTAGATTTGGACGATACGCTGTTTACGTTGAAAATTACGCCCAACCGCGCTGACTGCTTGAGCGTTAAGGGCATTGCGCGTGAAGTTTCTGCGTTGACCCAATGTGCGTTTACGCCTGTTGAAATTCAGACGGCCTCTATCAGCAGCGAGAAAAAACAGGCTGTCCGTATTGATGCACCGGCCGACTGCGGCCGTTTTATCAGCCGCGTTATTGAAAATGTCAACGCGAAAGCGCCTACTCCAGATTGGATGAAACAACGTTTGGAACGCAGCGGTATCCGCAGCATTTCCGCATTGGTGGACATCGGCAACTATGTCATGCTGGAAATCGGTCAGCCTATGCATGTTTTCGATGCTGACAAGCTGTCGGGCAGTTTGATTGTCCGCCGTGCTCAAAATGGCGAGACGTTGGCGTGTCTGAATGAGAAGACCGTTACTTTGGCTGACAATACATTGGTGGTTGCTGATGAAAAAGGTGTGTTGAGCTTGGCTGGTTTGATGGGCGGCGAGGCAAGTGCGGTTTCTGATGAGACGCAAAATATTGTATTGGAAGCGGCTTGGTTTGCCCCGGAGATTATTGCCGGCAAATCCCGTCAATACGGTTTTGGTTCGGATTCTTCTTTCCGCTTTGAGCGTGGCGTGGATTACCGCTTGCAAGCTGATGCCATTGAGCGCGCTACCGAATTGGTGTTGCAGATTTGCGGTGGCGCGGCCGGTGAAATGGTTGAGGCACAAGGCAAATTGCCTGAGGCTAAACAGGTTGAATTGCGTTTAGGCCGTCTGAAAACGGTATTGGGCGTTGAAATCCCTGCCGAGCAAGTCGAAATTATCTTGCAACACTTGGGTTTGCAGCCTGAGAAAACTGCAGAAGGCTTCCGTGTCACTTCTCCTAGCTTCCGTTTCGATATTGAAATTGAAGCCGATTTGATTGAAGAAATCGGTCGTGTTTACGGTTATGAAAATATTCCTGACGACTATACTTCAGGCCGTCTGAAAATGTTGGCTTTGCCTGAAACCAAACGCCCGCGTTTTGCGGTTTATAACGAAATGGCGGCTCGCGGTTACCGCGAAGTGGTCAGCTATGCGTTTGTGGATGAGCAATGGGAGCAAGACTTTGCTGCCAATACCCATCCTATCCGCCTGCAAAATCCGTTGGCGGCGCAGTATGCCGTCATGCGTTCTACGCTGATCGGCGGTTTGGTGGAAGTTTTGCAAAACAATTTGAACCGTAAGCAAAACCGTGTACGCGTATTTGAAATTGCCCGCGTGTTCCGCAAAGATTCGGCTGATCAATTTGTTCAAAACGAACGTATCGGCGGTTTGTGGTATGGCTCCGTGTTGCCCGAGCAATGGGGCGAGAAAACACGCAACGTAGATTTCTACGATATGAAAGCCGATGTTGAGAGCCTTTTGAAAAACAAAGAAGTATCCTTTGTGAAGACAGAACATCCGGCATTGCACCCAGGACGTGCCGCCAATATCGTTTCAGACGGCAAAGTAGTTGGTTTTGTCGGCGAGTTGCATCCGAAATGGCTGCAAAAATATGATTTGCCACAAGCGCCGCTGGTGTTTGAAATCGATATGGATGCGGTATTGGGCCGTGAGAAAACCCGTTATCAGACCGTATCCAAATTCCAGCCTGCACGCCGAGATTTGGCATTTGTAATGCCTGAGGCTGTAACGCATGATGATTTGTTAAATGCCCTGAAAGCGGCGGCGAACAAACTGGTTCAAGAAATCAGCGTGTTTGACGTTTACCGCGGTACGGGCGTGCCTGAAGGCATGAAGAGCGTTGCCGTCAAAATCATTTTGCAGGATATGGAAAATACGCTGACAGATGAAGTCATCGAACCTTTGGTTGCGAAAATGATTAAAGCTGCAGCCGAAAAAGACGCGCAACTTCGCGCTTAAAACAAGATAAAAGTTGTCGCCAAAAATTGCCAATCATATTTGATTTTTTGGTGAGGACTTGATTTTTAAAAGAATTTTGGTAATAATTGCACCAGTTTGAATGAAGGTAAACACATGACACTAACTAAAGCAGAATTGGCCGATATTTTGGTCGACAAAGTCAGCAACGTCACCAAAAATGATGCCAAAGAAATCGTCGAGCTCTTTTTTGAAGAAATCCGCAGCACTTTGGCGCGTGGCGAAGAAATTAAAATTTCCGGTTTCGGCAATTTCCAATTGCGCGACAAACCTCAACGCCCGGGCCGTAACCCTAAAACCGGCGAAGAAGTGCCGATTACCGCACGCCGTGTGGTAACTTTCCATGCCAGCCAAAAACTTAAAGGCATGGTGGAGCATTACTATGACAAACAACAATAACCCGGTTATTCCTGCCAAGCGTTATTTTACGTTGGATGAGATGTGCCAATTGGTGCAAATCAGTCCGGCTCAGTTTGCCCAATGGCAACATGAAAATAATGTTGTGATTGGATACGGTGGCGATCGATATACGCGCTCAGATGTCGTTAAGTTGTTGAAACTGAAAGATACGTTTGAACCGTATATCGATACGTTCAGCCGTGGCGCTTTGGATGCAAACGGCAACCCTGCCGCCAATGCGGAAGAAGTCCGTCATGGTCTGGTGCAGATTTTGTCTGATTTGGAGCGTCATCTGGGTTCTGAACAACAAAACCACCATGTCGAGCCGTAATCGATAAGGAAATTGTGATCAAAAGTGCGAAGGCATACAAAGATTTGCATGATTGATTATTGTAAAGGCTGTTTGAATTGTTTTCAGACGGCCTTTATTGTTTTATATTGCTTTCAAAATATCAGAATCTTGATTGCAAATGATTCTATGAAATAGCCGTAAATGTTATACTTAGCCTCTTGTTTGCCGATTGGGAAAAGTGGCCATTTGTTTTTGCGGCAGACTAAGTTTTTTACAATAAATGTAACGGCAGAATAGATTAGGCTGTCGGACAACATTCAAATCGATGAAATGGATAGCAGAAAATGAGCAGAATCCAACAAACTTTCTCAGTGCTCAATGGCGCAAAAGCACTGATTCCTTATATTACGGTGGGTGATCCCAACCTTGAGACGACCCTGGCATTGATGCACAGCCTGGTGGTTAACGGTGCCGATATTTTGGAACTGGGTGTGCCGTTTTCTGACCCGATGGCGGATGGTCCGACCATTCAGCGTGCGGCCGAAAGGGCGTTGACAAATCATGTTTCTTTGCACGACGTATTGGAAACAGTACGCTTGTTCCGCCAAACCAATGATAAAACGCCGGTTGTCTTGATGGGCTATTTGAACCCAGTACATAAAATGGGTTATCAAGCGTTTGCACAAGCGGCTGCCGACGCGGGCGTAGATGGCGTGTTGACTGTGGATTCCCCGGTAGAAACCATTACCCCGCTGCATGACTCTTTGAAAGCGCAAGGTATTGATTGTATTTTCCTTATTGCGCCGACAACAACTGAAGAGCGTATTCAAACGATTGCCAAAGTAGCCGGTGGTTTTGTGTATTATGTATCGCTCAAAGGTGTAACCGGTGCGGCAAGTTTGGATACTGAAGAAGTTTCGCGTAAAATAGAGCTTTTGCGCAAATATATTGATATTCCGATCGGTGTCGGCTTCGGCATTAATAATGCGGAGAGTGCGCGTAAGATTGGTGCGGTAGCGGATGCCGTTATTGTCGGCAGCCGTATCGTCAAAGAGATTGAAAGCCACGCAGGTAGCGAGGCTGAAGCGGTAGGCGTGTTGGTTAAAGAGTTGAAAGACGCGATTCGCTAAATTTTTTATTCCATTGTTTCAGACGGCCTTACATTCAACAGGCCGTCTGAATTCTGAATTCCAAGGAGTCATTCATGAGCTGGCTAGATAAAATTCTTCCTCCGAAAATTAAAAACCGAAGCAGTTCGTCCAGCGTCCCTGAAGGCCTGTGGCACAAATGTCCGTCTTGTTCGGCAACGGTTTATTCAACCGAGTTGAAGCAAAACAGCGAAGTCTGCCCAAAATGTAATCATCACAATCCGCTTTCTGCGCGCGAACGTTTGAATCTGCTTTTGGATGAAGAAGGCCGTGAAGAGATTGCAGCCAATATTAAACCGACCGACCCGCTGAAATTCAAAGACAGTAAAAAATATCCCGACCGCCTCGCGGCTGCACGTAAAGCAACCGGCGAAGACGATGCATTGGTCGTTATGAAAGGCACCATGAACGGCCTGCCTGTCGTTGTGGCTGCGTTTGAATTCCGTTTTATCGGCGGCTCCATGGGTTCGGTCGTGGGCGAGCGTTTCGTTCAGGGTGTACGCCGTGCCGTTGCAGATAATTGTTCGTTTATTTGCGTGGCGGCTTCCGGTGGTGCACGTATGCAGGAAGGGGTTAACTCTCTGATGCAGATGACGAAGACTAGCGCGGCTTTGCATTTGCTGACTGAAAAACGTCTGCCGTTTATTTCCGTATTGACTGACCCGACCATGGGCGGCGTGTCTGCCAGCTTTGCCTTCTTGGGTGATGTGGTTTTGGCAGAGCCGAATGCGCTGATTGGTTTTGCCGGTCCGCGCGTTATCGAGCAGACTGTACGTGAAACCTTGCCGGAAGGTTTTCAACGTGCAGAATTCTTGTTAGAGAAGGGCGCAATCGACCAAATCGTCGATCGCCGTTCCATGAAAAAACGTATCAGCGATTTGATTACCTTGTTGTGTCATGAGGACAAAGTAACCGCTGCTTGATGGGTATAATAAAAAAAGGCCGTCTGAAAATCATATTTCAGACGGCCTTTTTGTTTGACGATTAGGCAGTCAATGCGGCTTTTAAAACCTTGTTGACTTCACCCATATCGGCTTTGCCGGCCAGACGGGTTTTCAATACCCCCATGACTTTGCCCATATCGGCCATGCCTGATGCACCGGTTTCTGCAACAGCTGCTTCCACGGCAGTTTTGATTTCTTCTGCGGACATCATTTGCGGCAGGTAGCGGTTGAGGATTTCGATTTCCGCGTTTTCTTTGTCAGCCAAATCTTGGCGGCCGGCTTCGGTATAGATTTTGGCGCTGTCTTTGCGCTGTTTCACCATTTTGGTCAGAATGGAGATGACTTTGGCGTCATCGGCTTCGGTACGCTCGTCTACTTCAAATTGTTTGATGGCGGCATTAATCAGGCGGATGGTGCTTAAAGATACTTGGTCTTTGGCACGCATGGCGGTTTTCATGTCTTCGGTTAATTGTGTTTTTAGGCTCATAATGTTCTCACTTTATATCAATAAAAAGATGCCGTCTGAAAAACAAAACACACCGCAAAGCTGCCCTTGCGGTGTGTCGTTTATCACAGGGCAGGCCTGTAATTAGTACATTTTAGGAGGCAGTTGTTGGCTGCGCAGACGTTTTTGCAGACGTTTTGCTGCAGCAGCTTTTTTGCGTTTGCGTTCGGTAGTTGGTTTTTCGTACGCTTCACGGGCGCGCAACTCGGTCAACAGACCGGTTTTTTCTACGGCACGTTTGAAACGACGCATGGCAACTTCAAATGGTTCATTCTCTTTAACACGAATAGCTGGCATTTTATTTCCTTTAAATTTTGTTCAATCAAACCGTTTTAAGAAATAGGGGACGGCTTGTCATAATGGGGTAGTTGTTGTATCGCTGGTTTGCCGAGGGCAGGGCGGGATACGCGCCGTGATGTAAACATCACCTCCTAACAAGTCGGCTTTTGCCGTGCAAGTGACCTTTTGGGTCAGAAACAATCGGGCGATTATCTTATAAACCCGATAGTCTGTCAAGGTTGCAGGCCGTCTGAATGTCTGATTCTGTCTCACTTTTCAGACGGCCTATGGATATTAATAGCGGCCGGGAACCGTACCCATACGTTGTTTCAACGAAGTTTGCGGTTCGTTGAACAATGACGCGTAATAAGTCGCATTGGTCATGACTTTTTTCACGTAATCGCGGGTTTCGGTAAATGGGATGGTTTCGGCGTAAATCGCGCCTTCCAACGGTGAAGAAGCCTGCCAGTTACGGGCGCGGCCTGGGCCGGCATTGTAGCCTGCGGTGGCCATTATTTCGTTATTTTGCAGGCGGCGTTTGGCATCTGCCATGTACCACGTACCCATGCGGATATTGCCGTCCATGGTGTAGAGTTCGCTGCTGCTCATGCCGATTTTGCCGGCGATTTCGCGGGCGGTTGCAGGCATGACCTGCATCAGGCCTTGTGCGCCGACGCTGGATTGTGCGCCCATGACAAAGCGGCTTTCTTGGCGAATCAAACCGTAAACCCAAGCGGGATCGATGCCTGCTTGCGAGGCGTAGCGGACGGTCAGGTCTTTAAACGGAGAGATATAGCGCAGTTTGTAGTTGAGTTTGTGGTCGGTACGGTCTGCGCTGTTGATCGCCATGTCGTAGAACTGGTTGTCAAAAGCGACTTGTGCGGCAGTCAGCAGGTTGTCTTCGTTGAAGTCGCGGGTGGCGAAACGCCATTCTGCCTGTGCCTGACGGCGCATTTTGGAGTCGCCGTTGCTTTGGCTGTTTTTAAACAAAACCAATGCGCGTTTAATAGCGCCGTCTTCGCTCATGCGGCGGACATCTTTGGCATCGGCATCGGAAACGTTGTTGCGCGTATTGATGCGGCGGCCCAGCTCTTCACCTGCCAATACAGCGTAGAAATTGCGGCCGGAAGCAGCGGCTTTTTCATACATTTCTTTGGCTTGGCTGTTTTTGCCTTGTGCGGCAAAGCTGCGGCCCAGCCAATATTGCCATGTCGGGTCTTTTTGCAGTTTTTCAGGCATATGCTGAATCACGCTTGCCAATTCGTCCCAACGTTGCAGGCGCAAAGCGGCGCGTGCGTACCATTCCAATTGCTCGTCGGTCAGTTGCTTGCGGTCAGAAACGCGGCCGTAGTAGCTTAAAGCAGTCGGCATGTTTTGGCTTTGTGCATGGTAGTGGCCCAATACGCCCCATGCGAAGCTGCGTTGTTCGCGGCTGAGGCCGGATTCCATGTCGGACAGGGTGGCGGTGGCAGAAGCGGATTTGCGTGCATCTTTGCCGATTACGCTCAACAGGCTGTATTCGGTCGCACCTTGCGCACCACCTTCAAACGGGCTGCCCAATGCGGCGGCGAGGTTGCGTGCATCCGTGGTTTGGCTGTTGCTCAACAAGCCGCGCACGCGACGCCATGCGTCGTTGGTGTTCAGACGGCCTGAAGCTGCCGCGCTTTCAACCAAGCGGGTACAACCGGCAGGCAGTTTGCCGGTCACGCGAACCAGCTCGGCGGCTTTGCTGTAATTGCCGCTGCTCAAATCGGCATAACATTGCACTTCTTGTGCGACACCGGCGGCGTTCAATTTGCCGAATTCTTGACGGAATAAATCCCATTGGCCGCGCGCGCCCAAGGTTTT
Source organism: Neisseria sp. P0024.S006 (assembly GCF_051956595.1). Taxonomy (NCBI): domain Bacteria; kingdom Pseudomonadati; phylum Pseudomonadota; class Betaproteobacteria; order Neisseriales; family Neisseriaceae; genus Neisseria; species Neisseria sp. P0024.S006. Next base: position 523,369 of record NZ_JBQCXH010000001.1, on the reverse strand, counting down.
CAGCCATTCGTTGCGGACGTTTTCAGCCATTGCGCTGTCGCTGGCTTGGGATAAAAATTGTTGTACCCAAGCATCGTCGCCGCGTTTGGCGGCATCAATGGCGCTTTGGTATTGGCTGTAATCAGACAGGACTTTGGACTCGCTGTCGGCTCGGCGTGAAGGAATAGAAGTGGATTTAGGCTGAACGACGCTTTCGGTTTTTGAAGCAGTCGGTGTGTTTTGGGTGGCGCACGCCGATAAAACAGCGGCGGTAATCAAGCTGAGGGAGAGAGGGAAAAGACGTTGAACGTTCATTGGATACCGTGTCGTTTTTAGAATCAAAATAGCTGCTTATTTTAAATGATTTATGCGGAATAACCGAATTACAAACCGATATTTACATTTTCAAAGCCCGGAAATGACTCAGGCCGTCTGAAATATGAAACACTTTTGAGTATTCCTAATTCAGACGGCTTGTTATGAAGGAAGTCGTCAATCGGGTTTGTGCTCGATATAGTCTTGCGGTTTATCGGCTTTGCCGGTGCGCGTAACCGTGTATTCGCCTTCGATAATGTCTTCATCATCTTTGGCAGGGCCGTAAGTCTGACGGCTTTGGAAAGACTGTGCAGAAGAAACGGGCGTATTGCCTTTAAACGGAATCAGCAAGAGCAGGGCGACGGCGGTTGAAATAAAACCGGGGCTGAGCAGGAAAACCGCGGCGGCGGTATAGCGAATCGGCCACAGCATTTGATAGAGGGAAATGTTTTGGCCGCTGCGGACGGCTGCACCTGCGAGCAAAAGGCCGGAAATGCCGGTATGGCGCAGCATAAAGATACCGCTGATAAAGCTGACGGCCATCACAAACAGCGTCCAGCCGCCGCCTATCCAGTCGGCAACCCAGACGATGGACATGATTTCCAAAAAGATTAAAACCAAAAAACCGATTCCAAAATACTGCATAAGTGTTTGTTCCTTCATTCAACGGATAGTGTCGATTGTGTTTTATCTAGATAAAGATAAACCTTATTTTTTCAAGCAAATGCTGTGTGAAAAAGGGTAAACGGACGATGAGGCCGTCTGAACGGAGATAAAAAGAAGACAGATGTTTCAGACGGCCTTTAGATATTCTATCGCATCACATTGTTCCAATCGCTTTCAAAATAGCTGACGAGGATTTGGTTGTTCAAATAATTTGCTTCAACCTTGCGCCTTGCCATATCGGGCGGAAAGCGGAACATTTCGGCGGCGGTCTGGGCATTGAGATAGCGGGTGGGTACGTCGAATTTTTGCGGAATGGGGAAGTTTTGGTCAAACCCTGCCAGCACAAATCCCCATTCGCCAAAGGAGGGGACGTAGACATGATAGGGCGCGGTGTTCAACTTGGCCGCTTCGAGGGTGGCGACGACCGACCAGTAGGCATTGGGGGCGAAGTAGGGCGAAGTGGATTGGACGACGATTTTGCCCTGCGGCTCAAGATGGCGGGCGACGAGGCGGTACATGGGGACGGAGTAGAGTTTGCCCAGCGAAAAATTGGAGGGATCGGGCAGGTCGATGATGATAACGTCGAATTTTTCAGACGACCCTTCCAGCCATTTGGCGGCATCGTCGTTGACGACGTGCATTTTGGGGTGGGACAGCGAGCCTTGATTGAGCGCGCTTAAGGTGGCGGAGGTTTTAAAAGTAGCAGTCATGTCGGGGTCGAGATCGACCAAAGTAACATTTTTGACTTGCGGATATTTCAAGACTTCGCGTGCCGCCAATCCATCGCCGCCGCCGAGAATCAGGACGCGTTCGGCATTGGGAACCATCTGCATGGCGGGCAGAACGAGTGCTTCGTGGTAACGGGCTTCGTCTCGTGAGGAGAATTGCAGGTTGCCGTTGATGTAGAGGCGGGTATCGTCTTTCCAGCGGGTAACGACCAGCCGCTGGTAGGGTGAGTGGCTTTGATAGACGACGGGATCGCCGAAATAGCTTTGTTCGGCTTTGAAGGAAATGCGGTCTGCGTAGGCGAAGGTGATGGCGAGGATGGACAAGACAATCAGCGCACGCAGGCGAATGGCGCGGTAGCGTGGCAGTTCGGCTTTAAACACGCGCGCGGTCAGATAGGCAACGGCGGCGTTGAAAATGCCAAATAATAAGGCTGAACGCGCCATGCCGAGTTTGGGGGCGAGCAGGAGCGGAAATAATAACGAGACGGCAAGTGCGCCCAAGTAGTCGAAGGTCAATACTTTGGAAACGAGTTCTTTAAATTCCGCACCTTTTTGGTTTAACACGCGCATCACCAAAGGAATTTCCATACCGACAACCATGCCGACAATCAGTACAAAAGCGTAGAGCAGGGTACGGAACGGGGCGGCGGATAAACCGAAGGCCACAAACAATGCCAGCGCGGAAATACCGCCGATGATGCCGACCAGAAGTTCAATTTCGATAAAGCGGTGCAATACGTCTTTATCTTTGATGTATTGGGTCAGGTGCGCACCTATGCCCATTGAAAACAGATAAAGCCCGATGACGGAGGAAAACTGCAAAATACTGTCGCCCAAAAGATAGCTTGCGAGCGCGGCGATGATGAGCTCGTAAGCGAGGCCGCAGCTGGCGACGATGAAGACAGAGATAATGAGGGTACGGTGGGCATTCATGATGACGTTTTTGTGGCTTGAGTGTGGGCAATGTAATGATTTTTAAGGTGGGCTGCAAGTTTATTTATAGGATGTAGAAAAGGCCGTCTGAACGAATTGTTTCAGACGGCCTTTAATCTGTCAGGCATTAATAGCGGTGTTTGAATACCATGCCCACTGCGTAAGAAGATTTTTTCGGCAAATCTTCGTCGTATTTCGGATTGACACTTTCTTTCAACCAGCCGGCGCCGAGTGTGGCGGTCGTCCGTTTGGAGAAGCTGTAATCGGTGCTGACGGCGACGTGTTTGTAGTTTTCGCCGATGGAGCTTTTACCGTAGGCAAAGCCGATTTGAGGTTTGAAATTGCCGATTTTATATGAACCTGACACCATAAATTCTTTGGTGTTGTTGATTTCTTTGTCGTAAGAACCGGCTACGTTGCCTGCCGCATCTTTCCATACGCCCCAGCAGCTGAAGCCGTCGCAAGTGTTTTTGGCGTATTGGAACGCGGCATCGACGGAAATTTTGTCTTTGCTGTATCCGGCCATGAATGCATGGGCTTGGAAGTCTTTGGTTTCGGTTGGGGAGTCGTTGGGTGCGTATTCGGCAGCGTAGTGCGCGTTAAAGCCGTTGTTGGGGTGGTAGTAGTCCACGCCCCAGCCGAAGACCCAGTCGCCGTCACGTTTTTTGTCCGGATTCCAGTCGTTGTTGTTGCGCGCGGCATTGGAACCTGGGGAGACGTTGAATTTGAATTGGAAACCGTTTTTCCAAGGCGATTCATAAGCCATGGAAACGCGGCGTTGGCCGAAGCGGGAAATTTTACTGAATTCCAAAATCGGGCTGTTGGTATCGAACGGATTCAGATAAATGCTGTTCATAGGGGTACTGATGTAACCCATTTTGACGGTGCCGAGGTTTTTGTAGCTGTTGAGCGCGACGTATGAGTCGGCAGTACCCCAGCCGCCCCAGCGGTCGGAATCGAAGTAAATAAAGGAGCCAAGTTGCCATTTCAACCATAAGTCGTTGTTGAGCGGTACTTCATCGGAGAGATAAAGACTGGAACTTTTATCGGAAATGGTTGTAGAGGTTACACCGGTTTTATTGTTGTGTTCGACCTCGGTCATGATGTAGATGGTACCGCTCATTTTAGGTTCGGCGTGGGCGAAGCTTATGGAAGAGCCGATGAGGGCAGTGGCAACAAAACAAGATAACTTGTTCATTTTGTTCTCCTTTTATGTCTTTTTCTTAATTAGGGACGGGAAATTCGGATAATCTTATTTGACAAATTATAAAAAATCAATACATTTGTAACTTATCGTAGGATAAATTGAAAAATAGTTTTCAGTTACGTTTTTTTGTGTTAATTTGCCAACAATCTTGGACGACTGCTTTTATTTCGATGGTATAGGTAGTTTGAAACACTATTTTTATATCTGGAAATAGAGGATTTGACTGGGTTTAAAAACTTCAAATATTTGTAGTTAAATGTAGTTTGAATAATCAGGCCGTCTGAAAAAGAAGAATACCCAAAAGAAGGAATGAAATATGGCCGGAAAAACCTATCCGCTGTTGGCTGCATCATTGGCCGCCGTATTTGCGTTGTCGGCGTGCAGCCGCGATGTCAAACCCGCCCCTGAGTTTAAGCGTACTGATTATGAGCGCGTGGTGGTCAGCAACGGCGTCGAGCCGGGCACGCTGGACCCGCAGATGAGCGGCGATATGGCGGCGGGTGCGATTATCCGCCAGCTGATGGATGGTTTGGTCGGTACGGATGCCGAAGGTAAAACCATTCCTGCTTTGGCGGAAAGATGGGAAAGCAAGGGCGAGCGTGTCTGGACTTTCCATCTGCGTGATGCCAAATGGAGCAATGGCGATCCGATTACCGCCGAGGATTTTGTGTACAGCTTCCGCCGTCTTGCCGATCCGGCCACGGGCGCACCTTTCGGCAGCTATTTGGTCGATGCCCAAGTGGAAAATGCGGAAGATATATTAAACGGCAAAGCCAAGCCTGAGACATTGGGCGTCAAGGCGTTGGACGCAAAAACCCTGCAATTTACGCTGATTGCACCCGTACCTTATTTCCCCGATATGCTGATTCAGCAATTCACTTTCCCGGTGCACCGCGCCACTGTCGAAAAATACGGCAATAAGTGGACGCAGCCCGGTCATTATGTTTCCAGTGGCGCTTATCTGTTAAAGGATTGGAAAGTCAACAGCCACATCAATATGGAACGCAATCCTAATTATTACGATAAAGACAAAGTGGCTATTCCGAAGGCGGTTTTCTTGTCAGGCAGCGGCGAGTACAACCGTTATCGCGCCAATGAAATTGATGTAACTTACGGCATTCCCAGCGATCAGGTTAAGGTGGCGGATATTGAGTTTCCGGGACAAGTGAAACGTACAACTTCTTTGTGTAGCTGGTATTTGGAGCCGAACCACGAAGCGGCGCCGTTTAATGATCCGCGCGTCCGCAAGGCACTCAATATGCTGACGCGCCGCGACATCGTTGTCAAAGTGGGCGGCCGCGGCGACACGCCTGCGTTCCAGTTGACACCGCCGCAAATGCAGGGCGTGATTCCTGTTTATCCGGAGTGGAAAGAATGGACGCCTGAAAAACGCATCGAAACCGCGCGTAAACTGTTGAACGAAGCAGGCTACAACGATGACCATCCGCTTGAGTTCGATATTTTGTACAGCACCAGCGAAGCGTCTAAAAAACAAATCACTGCCGTGCAGTCGGTGTGGAAAGCCGCCATTCCGTTTATCCGTCCGACTTTGTCCAACGAGGAATGGAAAACTTATTTGGATACGCGCGCGCAAGGTAATTTCAAGGTTTCGTTCAGCGGCTGGTGTTCCGATTTCAACGATCCGGCAGGCATGCTCAATATCTTGAAATCCAACAATTCAAACAATGCATTCCGCTACAAAAGCGCGGCGTTTGACGCATTTATGAACAATACGTTGAAAGATGGCGTCAGCAAGGAAGCGCGCAGCCGTCTTTATGCCGATGCGGAGAAGCAGCTTCAAGAAGACGCTGCGCTGATTCCGCTGTATCATCAGGTTGAAGTGCGTATGGTCAAACCTGATATTATCGGCTATTCCGACAAAGACCCTTTGCGGAACTATACAGTCAAGAGCTGGTCGTTCGCACCGAAAAAATAGATTGATGATAGACAGCACAAGCTTTCAGACGGCCTTGATGACAGGGGCCGTCTGAAACAATAGGAGACATAACACATGAAATCTGTACAACAACGTTTGTCCGCTTTACGCGAAGCCATGAAAAAACATGGCGTGGACGCGTTTGTCATTCCTTCCGCCGATCCGCACCTTTCCGAATACCTGCCCGAGCATTGGCAGGCACGCCGCGATTTTTCCGGCTTTACCGGTTCGGCAGGCACTTTGGTGGTAACCGCCGATAAGGCAGGCGTGTGGACAGACAGCCGCTATTGGGAACAGGCCGGCCAACAGCTTGCGCCAAACGGCATCGAGCTGCAAAAAATGGGCGTTGATGCGCCTTATACCGAATGGCTGGCACAAAATCTGCCCGAGGGCGCAGTGGTCGGCGCGCCTGCCGATATGTTCGCACTCAGCGGCGAGCGCGGTTTGAAGCAGGCACTTGCCGCCAAAAACATCCGCCTCGAATACCCAGAAACCTTGTTGGACGAAGTGTGGGACGACCGTCCTGCATTGCCGACTCCGGAAATCTACGTTCACCATCCCGATTACGTTTCTGAAACCGCGGCCGAAAAACTGGCCCGTATCCGTGCGGCCATGAAGGAGCAGAGTGCAGATGCGCATTTGGTTTCTTCTTTGGACGACATCGCTTGGATTACCAATCTGCGCGGCGACGATGTGCCGTTCAACCCCGTGTTCTTGTCCCATCTGTTTATCAGCCAAGACAAAGCCGTATTGTTTACCGATGCAGGCCGTCTGAAAGCCGAATCTGCCGAAGCTTTGAAAGCGGCAGGTTTTGAAGTATTGCCTTATGCGCAAGCGGCAGACTATTTGGCAGGTGTTAAGGGTGCATTGCTGATTGATCCGAACAAAACCGCCGTCGGCACTTTGCGCCGCCTGCCTGAAGACGTTCGTTTGATTGAAGCCATCCACCCCAGCACATTCTTCAAATCAGTTAAATCCGATGCCGACATCGCCCATATCCGCAATACCATGGCGGAAGACGGCGCAGCATTGTGCGGCTTCTTTGCCGAGTTTGAACAAATCTTGGCAGACGGCGGCGAATTGAGCGAGTTGGACATCGACGGCATGCTCTACAAACACCGCAGCCAACGTCCCGGCTTTATTTCGCCAAGTTTCGACACCATCGCCGGCTACAATGCCAATGCTGCCTTACCGCATTACAGCGCAACACCGGAAAACAACAGCAAAATCAAAGGCGACGGTATGCTGCTGATTGACTCCGGAGGCCAATACTGGGGCGGTACGACCGACATCACGCGCGTGGTGCCTGTCGGCAATCCGAGTGCGGCCATGAAACGCGACTACACTTTGGTATTGAAAGCGCATATTTCTCTGGCGGAAACCATTTTCCCTGAAAACATCAAAGGCCCGATGATTGATGCCATCTGCCGCAAATCACTCTGGCAGGCGCAATGCGATTACGGTCACGGTACCGGTCATGGCGTGGGCTATTTCCTCAATGTGCACGAAGGCCCGCAAAGCATTGCCGTTGCCGCCGTACCGCAACCACATCACGCAATGAAGTCAGGTATGCTGACTTCCAACGAGCCGGGTCTTTACCGTCCGGGCAAATGGGGTATTCGTATTGAAAGCCTGGTGATCAACCGTCCGGTTGAAAACCCTGAGGAAACCGAGTTCGGCAAATTCCTGTATTTCGAGACCGTTACCCTCTGCCCGATCGATACGCGCCTGATCGATACCAAACTGATGACCGGCAGCGAAATCGAATGGCTGAACCAATATCACGCCGAAGTGCGCCGCCGTCTCGAGCCTTTGACAGAAGGTGTGGCCAAAGCATGGCTGATCGAACGCACCGAACCTTTGGCGCGTTAACGTGAAAGGCCGTCTGAAACGGCGGATACCAAGTTTCAGACGGCCTGATAACAACAATTATCTACAAACTACAAAACCTTACCCGACTCCGAATAAAAACAATAACCCGGTCGGAATAGAGAGAGAAACCGGCGCGGCGACGTTACAGATGCCTGCTGCCATTCATCCGATTTCCGCTTCAGGTCAGCTTTGTTTTCACGAGTCCGGTATGTTCAGACAGGACAGCCTGATTATGTTGAAATTCATCATCAAACGGATATGTGCTTCCATCCCGACCATGCTGGTGTTGATTACCGTATCGTTTTTCCTGATGCGGCTCGCGCCGGGCAGCCCGTTCACAGGCGAACGCAACCTGCCGCCTGCGGTCATGGCCAACATCGAAGCCAAATACCACCTCAATGATCCGATGTACCTCCAATATTTCCACTACCTCAAGCAGTTGGCACAGGGGGATTTGGGGCCGTCGTTCAAATATAAAGATTTCAGCGTTAATGAGTTGCTTGCCCAATCCCTGCCGGTATCGGCGGAACTCGGCTTCTACGCCTTTTTGATTGCTGCCATCTTCGGCATGTTTATCGGCATCATCGCCGCCTTAAAACAAAACAGTTGGCTGGATTATGCGCTGATGAGCGGTGCGATGACCGGTATCGTTGTTCCCAGCTTTGTGATGGCGCCGGTATTGGTGCTGGTGTTTGCCGTCAGACTGCAATGGCTGCCTGCCGGCGGCTGGAACGATGGCGCACTGATGAACTTGATTCTGCCCGTCGTTACTTTGTCCATCGGTTATGTATCCAGTATCGCGCGGATTACGCGCGGCGCGATGATCGAAGTATTGAACAGCCCCTTTATCCGCACGGCACGCGCCAAAGGCCTGCCCATGAGCCGTATCATTCTGCGCCATGCGCTGCGTCCCGCCATGCTGCCGATTGTTTCTTTCTTAGGCCCGGCATTCGTCGGTATCATCACCGGCTCCATTGTGATTGAAAACGTGTTCGGTATTCCCGGCGTCGGACAATTGTTTGTCAACGGCGCGCTCAACCGCGACTACGGCATGATTTTGGGTTTGACGATTTTGGTGGGCATCATGACCATTTTGTTTAACGCCATCCTCGATATCCTGTATGCCATTATTGACCCGAAAATCCGTTATTAATCCCATTTGCGCAAAGGCCGTCTGAAACGTTCAGACGGCCTGAAGAAAGAAGAAAAAGCGAGAGAGAACATTATGTTATTCAAAAAGAAGCAGACTCAGGCCCTTGCAGAGGCAGCAGAATACGCCCAAGTACACGGCAAAAGCCTGTGGAGCGACGCATGGCGGCGTTTTAAACAGAACAAAGCGGCGGTGTACAGCATTATCATCCTGTTGCTGATCAGCATTTTTGTGATTGTGGCGCCATGGATTGTCCGCTACACCTACGACTTCACCGACTGGGACAATATGCAGATTCCGCCGTCCTTTTCTACCCATCACTATCTGGGTACGGACTTGCTCGGCCGCGATTTGCTGTCGCGCGCGGCAACCGGCGGACGTATTTCCTTGCTGGTCGGTGTGGCCGGCGCATTGGTGGCCGTTGTCATCGGTACGCTTTACGGCGCGATTGCCGGCTTTATCGGCGGTAAGCTCGATTCGCTGATGATGCGTTTTTTGGAAATTTTGAACGCGTTTCCGTTTATGTTTTTCGTGATTCTGCTGACCACATTCTTCGGCCGCAACCTGCTTTTGATTTTTGCCGCCGTGGGTTTGGTGTCTTGGTTGGATGTAGCGCGTATCGTGCGCGGTCAGACCTTGAGCTTGAAGCATAAAGAGTTTGTCGAAGCGGCGCGTGTGAGCGGCGTGGCAAAACGTAAAATCGTAACGCGTCACATTATTCCGAATGTTTTGGGCGTGGTGATGGTGTATGCCTCTTTGCTGGTGCCGGGCATGATTATGTTTGAATCCTTCTTGAGCTTCTTGGGCTTGGGTGTGCAAGAGCCGATGACCAGTTGGGGTTCGATGCTGCAAGAAGGCGCGATTTCGATGGAAGCCGCACCATGGCAGCTGCTCGTACCGAGTTTCTTCCTGGTAACCACTTTGTTCTGTTTCAACTTTATCGGCGACGGTCTGCGCGATGCGCTTGACCCGAAAGACCGCTAAACCACAACCAAAAGGATAATCAAAATGACAAAACAGTTACTGGTTGTAGAAAATCTGGACATCAATTTCGAACTGCATGAGAAAACCGTGCACGCCGTGCGTAATGTCAGCTTTAAAGTGGCAGAGGGCGAAACATTGGCTTTGGTCGGCGAATCCGGTTCGGGTAAGTCGGTAACGTCCATGTCCATCATGCGTCTGTTGCCTGAAAAATTTGCCCGATACAGCAAAGATTCGCGCATTACGTTTGACGGCATTTCCATTTTGGACTCCGATGAGAAAACCCTGCGCGATTTGCGCGGCAACCGCATCAGCGTGATTTTCCAAGAGCCGATGACCTCGCTCAATCCGTTTATGCGTATCGGTACGCAGCTGATTGAAGCGGCGCGGGTACACAATAAAAAGCTCGGCAAAAAAGAGGCAGGACAAAAAGCATTGGCATTGTTGCAACGGGTTGGCATCAAAGAAGCCGAACGCCGCATGAAGCAATATCCGCACGAGTTTTCCGGCGGTCAGCTGCAACGCATCATGATTGCCATGGCGCTCATTAACGAACCCGACCTGCTGATTGCCGACGAGCCGACCACTGCTTTGGATGTGACCATTCAAGCTGAGATTCTCGATTTGCTCCACGATTTGCAACAGCAAATGGGCATGGCGATTATTTTCATTACCCACGATTTGGGTTTGGCTGAACACTATTCCAAAACCGTCTGCGTCATGCGTAACGGCGAAATTGTCGAGCGCGGCAAAATCAAAGAAGTATTTGCCCATCCGAAACACGAATATACTGCCGAACTCATCAATGCCATTCCCAAAGGCATGAAAGAGCCTGAAGAAAACAACGCCGGTGTGTTAATCGATGCCGATAATGTCAATGTTTCTTTCGTATTGAAGCAAAACTTTTTCGGCAAACCGCTCAAAACTTTTGAAGCCGTTAAAGGCATCAGCCTCAAAATTAAAGAAGGCGAAACATTGGGCGTTGTCGGCGAGTCCGGTTCCGGCAAATCCACGCTGGGCAAAGCCGTCATGCAGATGCTGCCTTATACCGGCAATATCTCCTTTGAAGGCAAAGACCTGAAAAACTATACCGCCGAAGAAGCACGCCGTCTGAAATCGCAACGGCAAATTGTGTTCCAAGATCCGTTCGGTTCGCTTTCTCCGCGTCTGACCGTTGGCGAAATTATTGGCGAAGGTTTGACGGTTCACCATCCTGAAATGACCAAAAAAGAACGTATCCAGCGCGTTTTAGAAGTCATGAAGGAGGTATCCCTGCCGCTTGACACGCTCAACCGTTATCCGCACGAATTTTCCGGCGGTCAGCGTCAGCGTATCGCCATTGCACGCGCTGTTATCCTGCGCCCGAAATTCATCCTTTTGGACGAGCCGACCTCTGCACTTGACCGTTCCGTACAATCCAAAGTGGTCGAGCTTTTGCGCGATTTACAAAAGAAATACGGCCTGACTTATATGTTCATCAGTCATGACCTGTCTGTCGTGCGCGCCGTCAGCGACAATGTGATTGTGATGAAGCAGGGCGAAATGGTCGAGTACGGCAGCGTGGATCAGATTTTCCACCATCCTCAAAACGACTACACCAAACGTTTGATTAATGCCGCATTTGATTTGTAGAAAAAGCAAAGGCCGTCTGAAGTAGTTTTCAGACGGCCTTTAGTTTTGTATTCGGTTATAAACAGGGAAGGGGTGCTTGGGTATGAAAGGTATAACATTAAGTTGAGGATCAGAAACTATGGTAAATAGATTAGCAAATGTTCAAGGGGGAGAAATTTTCGCAATTCCTTTGTTTTTATCTGATAGATCTGAATTGGTGCGATTTAAAAAGTCTGATTTCTTAGGAGAAGATAAAAAATTTGCCTATTGTAGAATCATCAAAGATCTTGATGGTGGCGGTATACTCATAGAGGTTTTTACTTTAATCGATGGATTATCTCCTGAAATAGAGGATATTATCCAATCAGGAAGGTTATTTCCACCAATTGCCATAAATGGTCTGGGAATATATAAGAAACGTTGGCCGAAAGTCGGTCAAAAAGAGAAGTATGATTGCGAAATAGATTCTCAGTTTTCCCAGATACAGTTGCTACTTCCAGCCTTACCAGGTGAATCACCGAGATTATGGCAGAATGGGCAAGAAAAACTTATTTCTTTTGAGGAGAGCAGCAATTATGAAGAGTGGACAGTTTGGCTTTCTCCTCATTTAGAAAAAAGAATTATTGAAAGTCTAAAAGCAAGAGGAATAAATGTGTAGCTTTCGATAGAGTGAGAACGATGAGTGAGTTAAAAAAGAAATTATCGTTATTAAAAGTAGAAAAACGAATCAAGGGTTTGAAGGGGATAAAGGATGTCCATTTTCTGACCACCAAACCGAAAGAAATAGCTTGGTATGCAGGGGAGTTGAATCCTATAGATTCTCCGATTCCTTGCCTTTATGAGTTTCCAGCCGATCTTGTTACTAAAGATTTGATTGTATCTATTCAAAGTTTAGTTGGAAATAGAAGGCAATTTATCATGGTTTTATGGGAGTTTTCACCGATTTATATTTTGTTTCAAATAGAGTCTTGGGATGAATTTTTGTCCTCTTATTATTCTGAATTTTCTACTAGAGATCTGATGCTTTTCTTTCGAGGCCAGGAAAAAGTACTTGATGTATATTTAGCGGAGGATAAAGTAGAAGTGAGAAGCTTGGAAAATAAGGCTAAGGGCTCCTAGATTCTATAATGTGAGGTATTATCACTTAATTAATGAATGAAAGAGCCAAAGAGGAAGGGAGGCTATTATTGGAGTGATAAATGATAAAGGAGGTTTGATTGCAATGTTGAAACTATTGAAGGAAAAGGTTTTCTAACAGGAATCATGGCTATTAAAAGGCCGTCTGAAACCGGATAAGGAAGTTTCAGACGGCTTTTTGTTTATCGATAATGTTGACCTGTCAAAATAAACTTAAATTTCAAAAGGACAAAAATAAAAAAAGACTTGAATTAATCAAGTCTTTATATTCTTATCAAGAATGGCGGAAGCGGTGAGATTCGAACTCACGGAGGGCTATCAACCCTCGACGGTTTTCAAGACCGTTGCATTAAACCGCTCTGCCACGCTTCCGTTCTTGAAGCCGTAATATTAATAGAACTTACGGCCTTTGCCAAGTGGTATTTTAGGGAAAATATCTAGTATTTTGTTTTTATTTAGATTGTTCTTCACGCATGAATACCCATTCGGCTTCGTTTGAAGCTGCTTCATTGAATGAATAGCCCTCGTAGTCGAAATTTTTGAGCATTTCAGGCTCGGTAATGCCGTGTTCTGCCGCGTAGCGCACCATCAAACCGCGTGCACGTTTGGCGTAGAAGCTGATGATTTTGTATTTCCCGTTTTTCTCGTCTTTAAAAATCGGCGTAATCAGACGTGCGTTGAGTTTTTGGGTGTTGACGGATTTGAAATATTCTTGTGAGGCGAGGTTGATTAAAACGTCGCTACCGGCCTGCTTCAGTGTTTGGTTGAGCAGGTCGGTAATTTTATCGCCCCAAAATTCGTAGAGGTTTTTACCGCGCGAGTTGGCAAAGGCCGTGCCCATTTCCAAGCGGTAGGGCTGCATCAAGTCGAGCGGGCGCAGTACGCCGTATAGGCCGGAGAGCAGGCGGACGTGTTGTTGCAGGTAGTCGATTTGTTCCGGCTTGAGCGTATCGGCGGCGATGCCTTCATAGACGTCGCCGTTGAACATAAATACGGCCTGCTTGGCGTTTTCAGGTGTAAACGGCGTGTGCCATACGGCATTGCGTTCGGCGTTGAGCAGGGCAATTTTGTCTGAAACATGCATCAGCTCGGCGATTTGTTGAGGGGCAAGTTTGCGCAATTCCTGCATCAGGATTTCCGCTTCGGGCAGAAGGTCGGGCTGGGTAAAGCTGCTGACGGGGGAAGGGTCTTTTTCGTTGAGGTTTTTGGCTGGGGATAAGACAAAAAACATAATGATTTCGGCTTTGAAATGAATAATATGTGGGATTGTAGGTTTAAAATCGGGGAAGAACAAGACGGGATAAATGCATTAATTGAATGCTTTTATTGAAACGTATTTCTGTTGAAAGTAAAATTCGAAGCTTCCACCTGATTCTGACATTTCTACTTGAGGAGAATATCATGTCTAAAACCATTATCCATACCGACAAAGCTCCTGCCGCGATTGGCGCATACAGCCAAGCAGTCCGCGCAGGCGATACGGTTTATATGAGCGGACAGATTCCTTTGGATCCGGCCACGATGACTGTGGTCGGTAATGGCGACTTCCGCGCCGAAGCAGTGCAAGTATTTAAAAACCTGCAAGCCGTAGCCGAAGCGGCCGGCGGTTCTTTGAACGATATCGTCAAACTCAATGCTTATTTGACCGATTTGGCCAACTTTGCCGTGTTTAATGAAGTGATGGCTGAATTTATCGAACAACCTTTCCCTGCGCGCGCGGCGGTTGGCGTGGCCAGCCTGCCTAAAGGCGTTCAGGTTGAAGCGGAAGCAGTATTGGTTTTAAACGCATAATTGATGTTTCAGACGGCCTGGGCTGGGCTTGAGGCCGTCTGAAAAGAATAACAACGGAAAACAATAATAATGGCACATTACGCAATCGGAGACATTCAAGGCTGCTTTGACGAGCTGACTTTGCTGCTTGCCAAAATCGGCTTTAATCATGGTACGGATACCCTTTGGTTGGTCGGCGATATTGTCAATCGCGGCCCGAAGTCATTGGAAACCTTGAAATTTGCCAAAGAGCACGACAGCAGTGTGCAAATGGTTTTGGGTAATCATGACTTGCATCTTTTGGCCGTCGGTTGCGGTGAAGGAACGCTCAAGCGCAGCGATACGGTTGAGCCGATTTTGACCCATCCCGAGAGTCAATCCCTATTGGACTGGCTGCGTCATCAACCGCTTTTGGTGCGCGGCAACAGACATGTGATGGTGCATGCCGGTATTTTGCCGCAATGGTCGGTTGATAAGGCCGAAAGCCTTGCCCGTGAAGCCGAGGCTGAATTGCAAGGTAAAAAATACAGGAAATTTTTTGGCAAAATGTACGGCAACAAGCCGACTGCATGGACGGATGATTTGACCGGCTACGAGCGCCTGCGGATGATTGTCAATGTCTTTACCCGTATGCGTGCGCTGACGTACAAAGGTGAATTGGATTACGAATATAAATCCACTTTGAAGAAAATGCCGCTTTACCTGCGCCCTTGGTTTAAAGCACCTGATAGGCAGAATTTGGATTATATTACCGTGTTTGGGCATTGGTCGTCATTGGGCTACGTTAACACAGACCAAGTAATTGCTTTGGATACCGGCGCGTTGTGGGGTGGAGAGCTGACAGCGGTCAATTTGGATACCAACGAAGTGATACAGGTACCGTCATTGGGCGGATTGGACTGGAAAACGGCATTAAAATAGTTTGGATAAGATAAAAGGCCGTCTGAAATGTTTCAGACGGCCTTTTTGTATTGGTTAATCCAAAGAAGGCAGGAGTTTCCCCGGATTCATGATGCCGTAAGGGTCAAGCTGATTTTTGATGGCATGCATCAGAGCAAGTTCGGCCTGTGTACGCACACGGGGCAGCCAATGTTTTTTGATGATGCCTACGCCGTGTTCGGCGGCAATGGTACCGTGGCAGGCAAGGATGTTTTCATAAACAATGGTATTGACGGCATCTTCGTATTGGTAGGCCTCGTTGCTTAATACATTGGGCAGGAATGTATTGTAATGCAGGCTGCCGTCGCCTAAATGTCCGAAGCAGACAATTTGTATGCCGGGAAAACGGGTTTCCAAGGCAGGCGCGCATTGGCGGACAAAAGCGGCTACTTGGGCGATAGGGACGGCGATGTCGTGTTTGATGCTGGTGCCGAGTTTGCGTTGGGAAGCGGAAATATTTTCACGCAAGGTCCACAAATCGGAGCGTTCTTGCTCGGATTGCGCCAAGATACTGTTTTCCCATCCGTTTTGATAGAGAAATTCGGCAAGCTTTTCATCCAAACCTGCGTCGGGAACAGAGTCGGCAAGTTCAATCAAAATATGCCATTCCGCATCGGCAGGCTTTTTGAGTTGGCTGAATTCCGAAGATAAATCGAGGGCAAAGCGGCTGATCAGCTCGAAACTGGTCAAGCGTTCGGCAAAATGGCCTTGCACAGCGGTCAAAAGCGAGACGGCAGATTCAATATCATCTAGGCCTACCCATGCGGTCGCTTTGGTTTTGGGCTGGGCAAAGAGTTTGAGTGTGGCGGCGGTAATGATGCCTAATGTTCCTTCGCTGCCGATAAAAAGATGGCGCAAGTCGTAGCCGGTCGTGTTTTTGTGTAGGGGCTGAAGGTGGGAAACCAGTTCGCCGTTTGGTAAAACGACTTCCAAACCCAATACCAAATCACGCATGCTGCCGTAACGCAAGACATTCAAACCGCCGGCATTACAGGCGATATTGCCGCCGATTTGGCAAGAGCCTTCGCTGGCAAGGCTGAGCGGAAACAGTCGTCCTGCTTTATCTGCCGCCTTTTGAGCATTTTGCAAAATCACACCGGCTTCAACCGTCATGCTGTTATCGGCAAGGTTGATATCGCGGATGCGGTTGAGCTTGGAGAGGTTGAGCAGTACGCCTTCGGTGGTTACCGTTGCGCCGCATAATCCGGTATTGCCGCCTTGCGGGGTGACGCGGATGCGGTTTTCAAAACAGAAACGCATGATTTTCTGCACGCTTTCGACAGAGTTCGGCTGTAAGACAATATCCGGAGAAGAAGTAAAACGGCGGCGTTGGTCGTTTAACAAGGCCGGAGTGGCTTCGATGATTTCAGAGGCGGAAAGAAACGTTGCAAAACGGTCGTGAAGGTGCATGGCAGTCAGGCGGAAAAGTCGGGAAGGGGAGTGAGAGGAATGTAAAAAAGCAGGATACGCAATGGTATCCTGCTTTTTTTATATTCAAAAGAATATTATTTAGCAGCTTCAGAAGCGGCAGAAGCAGCGGCATCAGTAGCAGACGCAGCGGCTTCAGTAGCAGAAGCAGCAGCTTCGGTAGCGGCAGAAGCAGCGGCATCAGCAGTAGAAGCAGCAGCTTCAGTAGCAGAAGCAGCGGCTTCAGAAGCAGCAGAAGCGGCAGTTTCAGCAGCTTTATCAGCACCGCCACAAGCGGCCAAAGCTAAAGACAACAAAGCAGCAGCGAACAGAGATTTTTTCATTTTTAAGAACCTTTTTTAAATCGATTTAAACTAAAAATAGCCGTCAAACGGCCTATACAGTAGAAATTCATTGCTGAATTTTTCAATATTATGCCCCACGGGATAGGTCAATGCAACGTTGCGTAACCGTTTGCCGGCTAAAATCAATACGAAAATAGTGAAAATAATGTAAATCATATTGGCGCGCGAAAAATCATCTGAAAATATTCATTATTGATGAAGATTTTAAAAACATATTATATTCAATGGGTTGTGTATTTTTATTTGTTATTGGTTTTAAGGGTTTGGAATGTTTTTGCTTTGGGGAAGTTTTTTGTAATTTAATCACTTTGTGTTGTGAAAAAGCAACTTCTGCGTATTGAAATCATTTGATTTTGCTTTTTTATATAGGCTTTTATCTTTTTGTCGCATTTGCACGGGGTATTTATTAAAGCAAGCCGATTGTTTGGTTGCGGCTGTGATAGAATAACTGTAGCGTAACTTTTAAAAATTGATTAAGGACGGCATGATGTCTATTGTTAAAAATTCCGTAGTTTCCCTGCATTATGAAATGTACGATGCCAACAACCAGCTGTTGGACAAAACCGAAGAGCCGATTGCTTACCTGCATGGCGGTTATGACGGCATTTTCCCTTTGGTGGAAGAAGCATTGCACGGTAAAAATGTAGGCGATACCGTCGAAGTGGCTTTGTCGCCCGATGATGCTTTCGGCGAACAAGATCCTGAGCTGGTGCGCATTGAAGATGTTAGCGTGTTCCCTGTTGAAGTCGAAGTCGGCATGATGTTTGAAGCCGATGATCCGGAAACCGGTGATGTATTGATTTATCGTGTAACCGATGTTGCCGACGGCAAAGCCGTGGTGGACGGCAACCATCCTTTGGCCGGTATGAAAGTATTGTTCAAGGCGACTGTTGAGGGTGTGCGCGATGCGACCGAGGAAGAAATTGCCCACGGTCACGTACACGGTCCGCACGGTCACCACCATCACTAATCAGGCTTAAAGCATGATAAAGGCCGTCTGAAAAGGAATGAAATCCTCCTTTTCAGACGGCCTTTAAGTTTTTACAAGACAGATAAATAGGAAATTTTGGCTCAGGTCAAATCAAGCGGGGAAATATGGGGTTTGTTTGAGACTACAATGAATTACATATCACGGTGCGGCAGAATCTGTATTAAGATTCAGATATTGGTAAAACAGGCAGAATGCAATGAGTGAAACATTGGAGCAGCAGGCGGTACAGGCCGGTATTGATTTAGGTTACCACGACATCAACGGCACTTATCATGTGACCAAAACGGAAGTTTTGGAATCGATTGTCGCTGTTTTGGATAAAAGCAAACCGGATTCAGACGGCCTTTATTTGAATACGATGGTTGCGCATGAAAACGGTGAAGAATCTTTACAGATGCCGTCTGAATTTCATGGTGCGGAAGCGGTCGTATTGATTGATGAAGCAGATAAATGTCAGACCTTGACTGTGTATCCGGGCGACAACGATACGCTTTGGATTAAGCTGCCCCAACTGGCTTGCGGTTATTACACCTTGTCGGCCAAGACCGGCGGCAAAAGTTGCCTTGTGCGCCTGATTGTTGCGCCTGAATCGGTTTATCAGCCTAAACTGCTTGCCAATGGCGGACGGATGAATGGTTTGACCATGCATTTGTACAGCCTGCGTTCTGAGCGCAACTGGGGCATAGGCGACTTTACCGATTTGTTGAACCTGATGAAATATGCGGCGGAGAAAAAGCTGGATTTTGTCGGTATCAACCCTTTGCACGCTTTGTTTACCAGCAAGCCCGCTTTTGCCAGCCCGTATAGCCCTTCTTCGCGCGAATGGCTCAATCCGATTTATTTGGATGTTGAGAAAGTCGGTGCGTTTACTTATAACGAGCAACTGAAAAACTGGCTGGCGCAACCGAAAATCCGTCAGCGCATCGCTGCTTTGCGTATTACGGAAACAGTGACTTATACCGCGGTTTGGGCGTGCAAGCGTGATGCGCTGCACATGGCGTTTAACGCGTTTGAACAAGATACTTGCGAAGCCGCGGAAAATGAGCGTGCTGCATTTGAATCGTTTGTGGCGGAAAAAGGCAAAGCCTTACGGGGCTTCGGTTTGTTTGAGGCTTTGGATCAGTATTACAGCCGTCCCGGACAAGTGGGTTGGCAGTCATGGCCGTCTGAATTTCATCAGCCTGATGGCGAAGCGGTAGAAAAATTCGCACGCAGCCATGAACGTGAAATCCGTTTTTATATGTGGCTGCAATGGCTTTGCGCGGAGCAATTGCGCGAAGTCAACCAAGCCGCTGCCGAATACGGTGTCAAACTCGGCATTTACGGCGATTTGGCAGTCGGCGTGGCGCGCGGCAGCGCGGATACTTGGTTAAACCGCCAAGATTATTGTATGGACTTGTCAGTCGGCGCGCCGCCCGATCCTTTGGGGCCGACAGGGCAGAATTGGGATTTGCCGCCACTTAATCCGTTGATGTTGAAGCATACGGGCTATGAAAAATTTGCCCATCTGTTGCGCGAAAACATGCGCCTGTATGGTGTATTGCGGATTGACCATGTAATGGCATTGTGCCGTTTGTGGTGGGTTTTAAACGGCAAAACGGCGGATTTCGGCGCGTATGTGCATTACGATGCCGAAGTGATGTTTGCTATTTTGGCGTTGGAAAGCCGGTGCAATCGTTGCGTCATTATCGGCGAGGATTTGGGTACGGTACCTGACGAAGCCCGCCATCTGCTCAACCGCTATCAGGTGTTCTCGTACAAAGTCATGTATTTCAGCAAGGGCTGGAACGGTTTCCAATTGCCGGAAGAATACCCCGAGCAGGCGATTACGGTCATCAGTACCCACGATGTTGCACCCTTGGCAGGCTATTGGACAGGCAAAGATTTGGATACGATGTTCAAACTCGGTACTTTGCCTGATGCAGCCGCTTTTCAGACGGCCTTGGATGAGCGCGAACACGATAAAGCCGATTTGCTGGATAAATTGAAAGAAACCGGCTGTCTGGGTGCAGACGTACAAATGCCGGCAAAAGCCGATGAAACCTTGTTGGCGGCTTTGCACAAATACGGCGCATTGAGCCGCAGCAAGCTTTACGCCGTACAACTGGAAAACCTGCTGGGCGTCATCGACAATCTGAATGTCCCGGGTGTAACCGAAGGCTATCCGAACTGGGCGCAAAAAATGCCGGTTTCTTTGGAAGATTTCCTACAACACCGCCTCATGGGCGGCCAACTTGCCATTATTGACGAGGTACGCATGAAAACAAACAGCCAAATCAAGACTTATCATGAACTTGACCAAATCGAGCGCGATACGGTCGAAAGCCTGTTTCTTGCCACCCATAGCGATGTGTTCGCTTATCTGGGACGACACCGCCTTGCAGAGGGCGATGAAGTGGTACGCGTTTTGATTCCCGACGCAGTAAGCGTGGATATCGTGAACCGCCGCAGCGGCGAACTCATCGTGCCGTCTGAAAAAATTGATGAACGCGGTTTCTTTGTGGCCGTCTTGCCCGATGATGCGCCCGATTACGCTTTGCGTATCCGTTACACCGAAGATACCGAGCCAGTGATTGAAGAAGACCCTTATCATTTCAGCTCTGCGTTGCAAGACATGGATTCCTGGCTGTTGGCCGAAGGCAAACACCTGCGTCCTTATGAGACTTTAGGCGCGCATTTTGCCGAGTTGGACGGTGTGAAGGGCGTACGCTTTGCCGTCTGGGCGCCCAATGCGCAACGCGTTTCCGTTATCGGCGAGTTCAACAACTGGGACGGCCGCCGCCATGTGATGCGTTTCCACCGCGATAACGGCATTTGGGACATCTTCATTCCGGCAGTCAAACTCAATGCCCTATACAAATTTGAAATCCGCGATGCCAACGGTAATGTACGTGAAAAAGCCGACCCGTATGCTTTCGGTGCGGAACTACGCCCGACCACGGCATCTATCGTGCGCGGCTTGCCTGACGAAGTGGAAGAACCGGCCTTCCGCGCCCGCGCCAATGCCGTTGATGCGCCGATCAGCATTTATGAAGTGCATTTGGGTTCGTGGAAGCGCAATCCGGAAAACAATTACTGGCTGACTTACGAACAGCTGGCCAAAGAATTGGTCGCATACGTCAAAGACATGGGTTTTACCCATATCGAGTTCCTGCCTGTTTCCGAATATCCGTTTGACGGCTCATGGGGCTATCAGGCAACCGGATTGTATGCGCCGACCAGCCGTTTCGGTTCGCCGGAAGAATTGCGCGCCCTGATTAAAGCTGCGCACGACGAGGGCATCAGCGTTATCCTCGACTGGGTGGTCGGCCACTTTCCGACCGATGATCACGGCCTGGCCAAATTCGACGGCACCGCGCTGTACGAACATGCCGATCCGCGCGAAGGCTACCATCAAGACTGGAACACCCTGATTTACAACTTCGGCAGAAACGAAGTGAAAAACTTCCTGCAAGGCAACGCCCTGTATTGGATAGAACGTTTCGGCTTCGACGGTATCCGCGTTGACGCGGTTGCTTCCATGATTTACCGCAACTACTCGCGCAAAGACGGCGAGTGGATTCCGAACCAATACGGCGGCCATGAAAACCTTGAAGCCATCGCTTTCCTGCGCGATACCAACACCATGTTGAAAGAAGAAGTTCCGGCTGCGACCGAAATTGCCGAAGAATCCACATCATTTGCCAATGTGACCCGCCAAGAAGGTTTGAACTTCAGCTTCAAATGGAATATGGGCTGGATGAACGATACTTTGCGTTACATGATGGAAGACCCCATCAACCGCAAATATCACCACAACAAAATGACCTTCGGCATGATGTACCAGTACAGCGAAAACTTTGTGCTGCCGCTTTCTCACGACGAAGTCGTGCATGGCAAACGCTCGCTGCTCGGACGGATGCCCGGCGACTGCTGGCAGCAATTTGCCAACCTGCGCGCCTACTACGGCTTTATGTACGGCTTCCCCGGCAAAAAACTCTTGTTTATGGGCAGCGAGTTTGCGCAAGGCCGCGAGTGGAACTACAACGAAGGGCTGGATTGGTTCCTGCTGGAGCAAGAGGGCGGCTGGCACAAAGGCGTGCAAGACTTTGTGCGCGAATTGAACCATGTCTATAAAGACACCGCGCCGCTTTACCAATTAGACCAATGGCCGGAAGGCTTCGAATGGCTGGTTGCCGACGATGGTAATAATTCCGTATTCGTCTTCGAACGCCGCGACCGTGAAGGTAACCGCGTTATCGTTATTAGCAACTTCACGCCAGTAGTACGCGAAGGTTACCGCTTCGGTGTGAATTCTGCCGGTGAATACCGCGAAATCCTCAATTCAGACGACCTGCATTACAAAGGCAGCGGCGTTTCTGCCGGCGCAACGGTGGAGACAGAAGAAGTTTGGTCGCATGGCAAACCTAATTCCCTGTCTGTGACCGTGCCGCCGTTGGCAACCGTTTACCTGTATCAGGCGGCAGTCAAAGAAGAAGCGTAAATCAACTTTGAGGGTGGGCATCATACCTGCCCAATCAGCTGAAAATTAAAAGATAGTGACATCAATATGACTCAAGGCCGTCTGAAAGATTTTCAGACGGCCTTATATTGGACACGCAACCAAATACATACCAAGGAATCATTCTATGTCTGCCAAATCATGGCATATCGAGGAAGGCAAGCCTTATCCCATGGGCGCGACCCTGACAAGCAAGGGCGCGAATTTTACCTTGTTTTCCATCAATGCCGAAAAGGTCGAATTGTGTCTGTTTGATAAGGATAAAGAAACCCGTTTGGAGATGCCTTCACGGCGCGGTTCGGTATTTTACGGATTTGTGCCGGATGTTAAGGCAGGGCAGCGATACGGTTTCCGCGTATATGGACGTGAAAACGCAGAATACGGCTCATGTTTCAATCCCAACAAATTACTGATTGACCCGTATTCCAAAAAAATTGACGGCAAACCAAGCTACCGTAATGCCGAAGAAATGGCATGGTTCAGGCCGGAAGATGAACGCGACAATGCCGCCGTTGCGCCAAAAAGCGTCGTGGTCGGACGCAGCCGATTCAATTGGGCCAAAGATTGCCGTCCGGAAATACCGTGGGGCAAAACCGTTATTTATGAAGCCCATGTCAAAGGGTTGACCAAGCAATTCCCCGATTTGAAGTACGCAGGCACTTATAAAGCCTTGTGCGATAAACGGGTTTTGGCCTATTTGCAAGAATTGGGGGTAACGACGGTCGAGCTGCTGCCGATTCATTATCATCTGGATGAATACCATCTTCAGCAGATGGGCTTGAGCAATTATTGGGGCTACAACACTTATTCCCATTTTGCCGTTGGGCCGTCTTATGCCGACAATCCCGAGCGTGCGGCAGCGGAGTTTAAACAAGCGGTCAAAGCCCTGCATCAGGCAGGTTTGGAAGTGATTTTAGATGTCGTGTACAACCACACGGCCGAGCAGGACGACAAAGGCCCGATGCTGTGTCAGCGAGGTATCGACAACACCTTATGGTATTGGCACACCCCTTACGGCAATTATGAAAACTGGTCGGGTTGCGGCAATACGCTCAATATTGTCCGGAGAGATGTTACCCGTTGGGCGGCAGACAGCCTGCGCTATTGGGCGGAAGAGTTTCATATCGACGGCTTCCGTTTCGATTTGGGAACTGTATTGGGACGCGAGCCTGATTTCCAATCGTACGGCCGTTTTTTCCAAGTCCTGTATCAAGACCCGGTGTTGGCCGGTTTGAAACTGATTGTCGAAGCATGGGACATAGGCGAGGGCGGCTATCACTTGGGCAATTTCCCGCAACCTTTTGCCGAATGGAACGGCCGTTTCCGTGATGACATGCGCGCGTTTTGGTCATGGGAAAGCGGCAATTTGGGCGCATTTGCCGAACGCTTGGCCGGGTCGTCCGATATTTTCAACCACAGCGGCCGCCACCCGTCCGCCAGCATTAACTTCATCACTGCACACGACGGCTTCACTCTGCGCGATTTGGTCAGCTATAACGAAAAACACAACGAAGCCAACGGCGAAAACAACCGCGACGGGCATAATGAAAACATCAGCTACAACCACGGCGTAGAAGGCGAAACCGATGATGAAGAGGTGTTGCTCAACCGCGAATACACCTCCAAAGCGCTGCTTGCCTCCTTATTTTTATCCAATGGTACGCCCATGCTTTTGGCGGGCGATGAGTTCGGCAACAGTCAGCAAGGCAACAACAACAGCTACTGCCAAGATAATCCGATTACATGGTTGGATTGGCAAAATGAGTCTCATGTGTTGCAGAATTACACTCAAGAGCTGATACGCATCCGCAGTCAAATCAAGCTGCTGACAGATGATTGCTGGTGGGAAAAAGAGCGTGTGCAATGGCTCAATGCGGATGGCAGCCCGATGACCGAATATTGTTGGCACAACAGGGGCAGCAAGGCGATTCAGGTTGTTTTGGACGATGAATGGCTGCTGTTGGTCAATGCCAAACGTAGTCGTCAGTTATTTAACCTGCCTCAAGGCAATTGGGAAATTTCTTGCGTACCATCTGAGAAATTTAATTACGAAGAGGCTGGAAAATGTGTTGTCGAACACATGGGGATTTGGGTTTTACATAAAACGAATTAAATGAAAACCAAGCCGTTATTGTGTTAACTCTTTGATATTTCGTCTGTATCCGTTGAGCCGAAGCTTGCATGGCATAAATGGAAATGCCGATGAGATGATGAGTAGTTTAATTTGTAATTAAATGTTTTATAAGGAAAAAAATAATACGGAATGGAATCTTTCAGTTATAATCCGTATCAAACCTGAAACAAACCTACCTATAAATTTTTCAGACGGCATTTATACTTCTTCAGGCCGTCTGAAAACTGAATGACGTTGTTTCTATAACCCATCAGGCGCGTTGTCCAAGTGCCTCAAATGAAAGAAAGGCTTCCATGGCTAAGCAAAAACTCCCCATCTCCGGCTACGATTACGTTATGCCCAAACCGGATGCAGAAACCATCCGCAAGTCCATTGTTTACAAGTTGATTTTCATCTTGGGCGTCGATCCTAAAGAAGCAACTTCACACCAATGGCTCAATGCCGCCATGTTGGCCGCACGCGACCTGATTGCCGAGGATTTCCTCAAAACACGCCGCGCCCACATCGACAACAGCAAACGCATGGTTTATTACCTGTCTATGGAATTCCTGCTCGGCCGTGCGTTTGTCAATGCGCTGATTAACGAAGGCGTTTATGCCGAGTTTGAAGAAGCCTTCAAGCAACTGGGCAAAGAATTTGCCGATGTCTGCGAACAAGAAGAAGATCCGGGTTTGGGTAACGGCGGTTTGGGCCGTCTGGCCGCCTGCTTCCTCGACTCTTTGGCAACCCTGCGCATTCCTGCCATGGGCTACGGCATCCGTTACCAATACGGTATGTTCAAACAAGAAATCGTGGACGGCCAACAAGTCGAAAAACCCGATTTGTGGCTCGACCAAGATTTGGCATGGCAGTTTGCCCGTCCGAACAAACAATATTCCGTCCGTTTCGGCGGCCAAGTATTGAACTTGGGCAACAAAAAAGAATGGCAGCCGAGCGAAGAAATTTCCGCTTGGGCATACGATGAAATCATTCCGGGCTATGGCGGCGAATGTGCCAACCCATTACGCTTGTGGACTGCGCACGCAGGCAACCTGTTCGACCTTGCCGACTTCAACCGAGGCGACTATGCCTCTGCCGTTCGCGCACAAAACAGCGACGAAAACATCTCACGCGTCCTCTATCCGAACGACTCTACCGATTCCGGCCGCGAATTGCGCCTGAAGCAAGAATACTTCTTGGTTTCCGCTTCCGTTCAAGATATTGTTGCACGCCACAAATGCCGTTTCCCAAGCATCCGCACGCTGGCGGACGAAGTCGCCATCCACTTGAACGATACTCATCCGGTGCTCGCCATTCCAGAATTGATGCGCATCCTGATTGACGAAGAAGGCATCGAATGGACTGAAGCATGGAATATGTGCTGTAAGATTTTCTCTTACACCAACCACACATTGATGAGCGAAGCCTTGGAAACCTGGCAGGTTGACCTGATGGGCCGTCTGCTGCCGCGCCATTTGGACATCATCTTTGAAATCAACGCCTACTTCCTCAATGCCTTACGCGCCATCGGCAACTTTGACGACGACTTTGTCCGCCGCGTATCCATCATTGACGAAACCCACGGCCGTCGCGTCCGCATGGCATGGCTTGCCGTGATCGGTTCGCACAAAGTCAACGGCGTGGCTAAAATCCACTCCGATTTGATGACCACATCCATCTTCGCCGACTTCGCCAAAGTGTTCCCGGAACGCTTTACCAACGTAACCAACGGCGTAACCCCGCGCCGCTGGATTAACATCGCCAACCCGGGCCTGACCAAATTCTTGGACAAACATCTGGGCGACGAAGACTGGCGTCTGCATTTGGACAACCTGACCAAGCTCAACGACAAAGTGGACGATGCCTCCGTACAGGCAGAATTCGGCGCAGTGAAAAAAGCCGCCAAAGAGCGCCTTGCCAAATACATCGAAACCGAGCTGGGCATCAAGGTTAATACCGATGCACTTTTCGACATCCAAATCAAACGTATCCACGAGTACAAACGTCAAGCATTGAACGTGATGCACATCGTCGACCGCTACAACAAAATCCTGGAAAACCCGGATTTCGATTGGCAGCCGCGCGTGTTCATCTTTGCCGGTAAAGCCGCTTCCGCCTATTACATGGCGAAGAAAATCATCCGACTGATTAACGACGTTGCCAAAGTCATCAACAACGACACCCGTATCCGCGACCTGATTAAAGTTGTGTTCATCCCGAACTACAGCGTCAGCCTCGCCCAAATCATCATCCCGGCCGCCGATTTGCACGAACAAATCTCACTGGCGGGTACAGAAGCATCCGGTACCAGCAACATGAAATTCGCCCTCAACGGCGCGCTCTGCATGGGTACGCTGGACGGCGCGAACGTCGAAATTTTGGAAAAAGTCGGCGCGGACAACTGCTTTATCTTCGGTAACACCGTCGAGCAAGTCGAAGAACTCCGCCGCAACGGTTACGACCCATTGAGCTATATCGAACGAGACAGCGACCTGCGCCGCGTCGTCAACCAAATCAGTCAAGGCACTTTCTCTCCGGAAGAGCCAAACCGCTACAACGACGTGTTGCAACCATACGGCGACTTCTATCAACTGATGGCCGATTTCCGCAGCTACATCGACACGCAATACAAAGCGGACGAACACTACCGCAACGTATCCGCATGGCGCAAATCAGCCTTGATCAACATCGCCAACATGGGCTTCTTCTCATCCGACCGCTCCATCGCCGACTACTGCCGCGATATTTGGTACATCAAACCATTGAGCGAAAAAGAACTGCCCGGCAAAAATTAAGCGTTGAGCAGATAGCGAAAGCCGATACATCGGAAAGGTGTATCGGCTTTTTTTATATTCGCTGTTTTGAATTGGATAACAAACTTAAAAGGCCGTCTGAAACCTTTCAGACGGCCTTTTGTTTCATTTGTTTTGAAAATCAATCAAGCAAGATTATTTTTCAGCTTCTTCAAAGCCGACGACTTCGAGGCCGAAGCCGGTGAGGCCGGTGAAGGATGACGGCTGGCCGAGGACGCGCAGTTTTTTGACGTTGAGGCCGGCGAGGATTTGTGCGCCTATGCCGTAGCTTTTGCTGTCCCATTTGTAGGCTTGGTTGGCGCCTTTGGGCAGGGTGCGGTCGAGCAGGGTGGCGCCGTCTTCGGTGCGGTGCAGGAGGATGACGACGCCGCTTTCGGCTTGTTGGATGCGCTCAAGGGCTTTGGGCAGCGACCATGAGTGGCGCGGGTTGGTTTGGATGAAGTCCATGACGCTGAAGGGTTCGTGGACGCGGACGAGGGTTTCTTCTTCGGCGGAAGGTGTGCCTTTGACAAGGGCGAGGTGGGTTTCGCCGGAGAGTTTGTCGACGTAAACGTGTTGTTGGAACTCACCCCACGGGGTTTGTACGGGCGCGTTGCCCATGTCTTCAAGCAGGCTTTCGGTACGGCTGCGGTATTCGATGAGGTCGGCAATGGTGCCGATTTTGAGGTTGTGTTCTTCGGCGAATTCCATCAGTTCGGGCATACGCGCCATGGTGCCGTCGTCGTTGATGATTTCGCAGATGACGGCGGCGGGAATCAGGCCGTTCATTTGTGCCAGGTCAACGCCGGCTTCGGTGTGTCCGGCGCGGACGAGTACGCCGCCTTTTTGGGCGCGCAGTGGGAAGATGTGGCCGGGTTGGACGATGTCTTCGGGTTTGGCGGATGGGGAAACGGCGGTTTGAATGGTCAGGGCGCGGTCGGCGGCGGAAATGCCGGTGGTGATGCCGTGGGCGGCTTCGATGGAGACGGTGAAGTTGGTGCCGTATTGTGCGCCGTTTTTCTGGGTCATCATGGGCAGGCCGAGTTTTTCGACCATTTCGCCGTCCATTGGCAGGCAGACCAGGCCGCGTGCGTTTTTGATCATGAAGTTGATGGCTTCGGGGGTAACGAATTGGGCGGCCATCAGCAAGTCGCCTTCGTTTTCACGGTCTTCGGCATCGGTGATGATGACCATTTTGCCGGCTTTGATGTCTGCTAGGATTTCGGGGATGGTGGAGATGTGGGACATGGTATTTCTTTCTTGGCTGATGGTGGGGGCGTGGCGGTCTTGGTGGTCTTGATCCAGCCACATGTCAGGCATATTGGCTGCCTGCTCGATTTTTCGGGCTTTTTTCTCGCCGAAAGATTTGTTTTTCAGCAGGGCGGACAGCTCGCCTTGGTTGATGGCGATGGCTTGGGCAAACTTGGTTTGCTGGCCGTTGTGGTGTTGTGTTATCCATTGCCGCAGGTTGTGGCGGCGCAGGTCGGTGGTATTCATGATGGGATGAAGTTGAATTGTGTGTAATGGATTGTAGTCTTGTCTTTACCAAAAGGCAAACTTTGTTTGTGGGAATTTTTATTACTTTTTGGTAATGAAATTTATTGTTTCAGACGGCCTGAATATGGCTTGAAATTGACGGTTTTGGGAGAATATGGGGAATGTTTTGATGATTATTTTAACGGGGGATGTTTGAAATGAAAATGTTTGGGCGCGGATTGGTCGTGCTGGTGTTGTGTGCGTTGACGGCTGTGGGCGGCTGGTTTTATGCCCTGCATGGTCAGAACGAAGAACATCAGGTTTTGTCCCGCGAAGGGGTTTTGATGCAGATTAAGCAGATGAACCGCTTGGAAAGTACGGCGTTTTATATCGATACGATTATCCGTACGGAGAAAAAAGGGGATTGGCGCAGGCTTTGGCAGGATTCTCAAAGCGGTATTTTTATTGTGCGCGGCAAGGTGTTGGCCGGTTTGGATTTGGACAAATTAGGCGCGGACAATGTCAATATTGTAGACGACAAGGTCTTAATCAGCTTGCCGGCGGTGGAAATTTTGAGCGTGGATTTGGAAAATATCGAAGTGTACGATATTCAAACCGGCTCGTTTAATTTGCTTCCTATGGATAAGTCGGTATTTAAGACGGTGCAGGAGGAGGCGAGACGGCAGGTGTTGCAAAGCGCGTGTAAGGCTGAGATTTTGGAACATGCCAACCGTCAGGCGCAAATGCAGTTGGAAAACCTGTTTGCATTGACGCAGACGAAGGTATCCGTCTATCCGGCTGCGGTAGGGAAGTGCGGTTAAATAGATTGCTTGCAAAGATAAGGCCGTCTGAAAATTTTTCAGACGGCCTTTGTTTCATCAAGCCATTAACCGCGTCGTAAAACGGCGGTATTGATGTATTTTTGAATACCGGTGGCAATGGCTTGGGCGCATTGTTGGCGGAAGGATTCGCTGCTGAGCAGCCGCTCTTCGGTAGGGTTGGAGAGGAAGGCAGTTTCCACCAAAATGGACGGAACGTCCGGAGCACGAAGGACGGCAAAGTTGGCTTCGTCAACGCGGCCTTTGTGCAGTTGGTTGAGCTTACCCAATTCGGTCAGCACCAAATGGCCGAGTTTGCGGCTGTCGCGTAGGGTTGCGGTTTGGGTCATGTCCAAAATCGTGTTGTCAACATTGCGGTTGCCACTGGTCTGAATGCCGCCGATGGCGTCGGCGTTGTTTTGGGTTTGGGCCAGGAATTTTGCCGCCGAGCTGGTCGCGCCTTTGGTATTGAGCATGTACACGCCGGTACCGCGTGCGGACGGGCTGGTAAAGGCATCGGCGTGAATGGAAACAAATACGTCGGCATTGCGCGCGCGGCCTTTGGCGACGCGGATGCCCAAGGGAATGAAGATGTCTTCGTTGCGCGTCATGAATACGTTGTAACCCAAGGCTTCGAGGCGTTTTTTGGTTTCGCGTGCGATGGAGAGTACGACGTTTTTCTCTTTGAGGCCGCTTGGTCCGATGGCGCCGGGGTCTTCGCCGCCGTGGCCGGGGTCGAGCATGATCACGGGACGGCGGTTGCCACCGCTGCCGCGGTTGCTTTTAGGGGCGGGGGTGTCGTATGCGATGTTGGTATTGGGACGTTGTTTAGGGACGCTGCCGTTGAGCAAGGCCATCATCGGGTCGTTGGCATCTGCGCCGTGCGGATAAAGGTCGATAACCAGGCGGTTTCTGAAGTTGCCGACGGGGGCGAGCGCAAAGACTTGCGGATGGGTGCTTTGTTTGAGGTCGATGACGATACGCACGGTGCTGGGCGTATTTTGACCGGCGCGGATGCTGCGGATGAAAGGGTCGTCAGACAGCACTTTGCTGGAAATGCCTTGCAGGACGCTGTTGATTTCCGCACCTTGGATATCCACGACCAACCGGCTGGGGTTGTCCAACATAAAATGTTGGTATTTCATCGGGTGGTTGCTCTCAAGGGTAACGCGTGTGTAGGCATGCGCCGGCCAGATGCGGACGGCAAGGAATTGCGCAGGAGAGGCCGGTTTGGCCAATGCAGCCCCCACGGGCGTGAGGGTGAGAAACAGTCCTGTGCCTTGACGGAGAATGTGTCTTCTAGTTAATTTGACCATGATTCTAAACTTTTTCGGCCTTGGTTTGTGTGGGCGGAAAAGGTGCAGGTTCTGCCCTTATCGGTGTACGTCAATGTAATGGTAATGTCTGCCGGAGGCGTGAATTCCCCGCCTTGCTGCGGCCATTCGATGAGGCAGACGCTGTCGGGCGCAAACAATTCGTCCAAACCGGCATCTTCCCATTCCTCTGGCATGGTAAAGCGGTAGAGGTCGAAATGGTGGAGGGTGAATGTATCCAGCGGATAAGATTCGACAATGGTGTAAGTCGGGCTTTTAACTGCGCCCGTATGCCCCAGTCCGCGCAAAATTCCGCGTGTCAGCGTGGTCTTGCCCGCACCCAGCCCGCCTTCAAGATAGATGGTCAGCGGAGCGGAAAGCTGCTTGCTCCATTCTTCACCCAGTTTCAGGGTTGCTTCTTCATCGGGCAGAAAACGGGTGTACAGTCCGTCTGAGTGCATGGAATAGGCCTTGTCGTTCAAAAGGCTTAATTATGATGGAATTGGCGGCGTTTGCAAACCTGATAGACGATAAAGTTAGATAAAGATAGTGTTGAGGCCGTCTGAAAACGGAATTCAGACGGCCTTTAATGTTAAAATGAAAATATCCCTCACAAAATTGCGAGACAGCTTATGCCTTTATCCATAGACGAACAATTATTGCCGCACCGCAATGCCATCGATAGCATTGATGCGGAAATCCTCCGTTTGCTCAACGAGCGCGCCGGTCATGCGCATGCTATCGGCGAATTGAAAGGGACAGGCGCGGTGTACCGTCCTGAACGGGAAGTAGCCGTTTTGCGCCGGATTCAGGATTTGAACCGCGGCCCCTTGCCGGATGAATCGGTTACCCGGCTGTTTCGCGAGATTATGAGCGAATGTTTGGCAGTAGAGCGTCCGCTGACGATTGCCTATTTGGGTCCGAAGGGGACATTTACCCAGCAAGCCGCCATCAAACATTTCGGCCACGCCGCACACACCATGGCGTGTACCACCATCGACAACTGCTTCAAACAAGTTGAAACGCGCCAAGCCGATTATTTGGTGGCTCCGGTGGAAAACTCGACCGAGGGTTCGGTAGGCCGTACTTTAGACTTGCTGGCCGTAACCGCGTTGAAAGCCTGCGGCGAAGTGGTTGTCCGCATTCATCACAACCTGCTGCGTAAAGACAGCCACGAAATCGGCGGCATTACCAAAGTTTTCGCCCATGCTCAAGCCTTGGCGCAATGCAACGACTGGCTCGGCCGCAACCTGCCCAATGCCGAGCGTATCGCCGTAGCCAGCAATGCCGAAGCGGCGCGTTTGGTTGCAGAGTCTGACAGCCCGAATGTGGCCGCCATTGCCGGACGTATCGCCGCGGAAATTTATCAGTTGAGCTTTGCCGCTGAGTGTATTGAGGACGAGCCGAACAACACCACGCGCTTCTTGGTGATGGGCCATCAAGACACAGGCCGCAGCGGCAACGACAAAACTTCTTTGGTCGTCTCCGCGCCCAACCGTGCCGGTGCCGTTACTGCTTTGCTGCAACCTTTTACCGAGTTAGGCATTTCCATGACCAAATTTGAAAGCCGTCCAAGCAAATCGGTTTTGTGGGAATACCTGTTCTTCATCGACATCGAAGGCCATCAAAGCGATGAAAATGTCCAAAAAGCCTTGCAGCTTTTGGGCGAACGCGCTTCCTTCGTGAAAGTTGTCGGCTCTTATCCGACCGTTGTTTTGTAAGGATTATTGGGTATCAAAGGCCGTCTGAAAAGTTTTCAGACGGCCTAAATCATGTTCTCAATAGTTGCCATTTATGCAACATTATTGGCAGATTGATGTCAGTAAGTTTGCATGATTGGAAATGAACCCTCTATAATCCGAACGTTTTTAATATTTTCATGCAAAGAAAGGAGCAAGCCATGACACGCAATACTTCAATCCGCTCAATCACATTCTTTGCAGCCCAAGCGTCGGTCTGATTTTCGGATAACGCTTTTCGCATTCCATGTCGCCCGCTTCGGGCTGCTTTCCTTACGATTATCGGCTAGAAACCAGGCCGTCTGAACATTTCTCAGACGGTGGCTATTTATTGTCATCTGCTGACGGTTTCTATCTGTTTTAAAGAAAGCATAAACACATGGGCAATTATCCCCATCATATTCAAATTATTGCCGATTCAAATACATGGATTGAAGGCAACGCTGTCGCACAGCTCGAAACCACCGCCCGATTACCGCATATGTTGCGCGTTGCCGGAATGCCGGATTTACACGCAGGGCGCGGTTATCCGGTTGGCGCGGCATTTTTCAGCGACCGTCATTTTTATCCTGCCCTGATTGGGAACGATATCGGTTGCGGTATGGCGTTTTGGCAGACCGATTTACGCGCGGCCAAACTCAAACCGGCCAAACTTGCCAAACAGCTCGGCAACATCGATACGCCGCTAGACAAAGACGAACAGGTCTATTTGTTAGGCGACGCTGTCGATATGCGCCAATTTTCAGACGGCCTTGCTGTGGGTACGATTGGCGGCGGCAACCATTTTGCCGAGTTGCAAACTGTTGATACTGTTTATCGCGCCGATCTGCTTCCGCCCGATTTTGATGAAAACCATCTGCAACTGTTGGTACATAGCGGTTCGCGCGGATTGGGCCAGCAGATTTTGCAACGCCATATTGCTGCCTTTGGGCATGAAGGTTTGGCGGAAGAGGGCGAAGCGGCGGTAGCTTATCTAGCCGAACACCAAGCAGCCCTGGAATTTGCCAGCCTTAACCGCCGTTTGATTGCGGCCAGAATGCTCGACCGTTGGCGCGCAGAAGGAACATGCCTGCTTGATGTCCACCATAATTTTTTGGAGCAAACCGAGATTGACGGCACAATCGGTTGGCTGCACCGAAAAGGCGCAACGCCCACCGATAAAGGCTTGGTCATGATACCCGGCTCGCGCGGCGATTACAGCTATCTGGTCCGACCTGCCGAAGATTGCCAAATTTCGTTGAATACCTTGGCTCATGGCGCAGGTCGGAAATGGCAGCGCGGTGAATGCAAAGGCAGGCTGTCGCACAAATATACTGCCGACAGCCTGCGCCAGACCGAATTCGGCAGCGTAGTCGTTTGTCAGGATAAGGCCTTGATTTTTGAAGAAGCGCCGCAGGCTTATAAAAGCATCGACAGCGTTATTGCCGCCATGAAAAATGCAGGTTTGATTGAATTGGTCGCGCGGTTTACACCTGTTTTGACTTATAAAACAGGCGGCGAGTGTGGAGCGTAAAGATGAAACAGAATACACCAGCGGTTTATCTGCAAATTTCCACCGCGCAAGGGCCGGCAGAGTGCCGTATATTTGCCCGTTTCGTCTTGGGCAAGCTGCTTGCCGAAGCCCAAGCCAAAGGCATTGATGCTGAACTTGTTAACGAAACCGCCGATAAGCACGGTATTTTGTCGGCGACGCTCAAATTGGCAGGGCAGAATGCCAAAAGCTTGGCACAAACTTGGCAGGGGACGCTCCAATGGGTATGCCTCAGTCCTGTCCGCCCGAAATATCCGCGCAAAAATTGGTATATAGGCGTTTTCCACTTGCCCGATATGCCGCAGATGTATGAAATGCCGTCTGAAAACGGAATCGAGTTCCAAACCTGCCGTTCGGGCGGTAAAGGCGGGCAACACGTCAATAAAACCGAGAGTGCCGTCCGCGCTACCCATAAAGAAAGCGGCATTTCCGTGTGGGTCGAGAGCGAACGCAGCCAGCATGCCAATAAAAAATTGGCGGTAATGTTATTGGCGCAAAAGCTGGTGAAACATCATACCGGACAGGCTGGAAATTTTGCGCAGGAGCAGCACGCGCAACTCTATCAAGTTGAGCGCGGCAATCCGAAAAGAACGTTTGTCGGTACTGCTTTTAAGGAGAAGTAATTTGCCTGCTGGATAAGGAGGTATTTAAAACATAAACCAAAGGCCGTCTGAAAAGTTTTCAGACGGCCTTTTATCGGTTTATCGATTAGCGTTCACTTAACGCTTGTTTCATGCGCGTAATCGGTTTGATCAGGTATTGGAAGATGGTTTTTTCGCCGGTTTTGATGTCCACTGTTGCGACCATGCCCGGAATAATCGGCATAGGTTTGCCGTTTTTGTCTTTCAGGGAATTGTTTTCGGTTTGGACGAGAACGCGGTAATAGACTTGGTTCGGATCAAGTTTCAGGTCGTTGGCACGGTTTTGCATAGAGTTGCTGACGGTATCGGCGCCAACGAGGGTAACTTTGCCTTCCAAACCGCCGTAGATGGAGTAGTCGTATGCGCTGACTTTAACCAATGCAGGTTGGCCTGCGCGGATAAAGGCGATGTCTTGCGGACGGATATAGGCTTCGACCAGCAGTTTGTCGTCAACCGGGACGATTTGCATGATGTCT
Source organism: Neisseria sp. P0024.S006 (assembly GCF_051956595.1). Taxonomy (NCBI): domain Bacteria; kingdom Pseudomonadati; phylum Pseudomonadota; class Betaproteobacteria; order Neisseriales; family Neisseriaceae; genus Neisseria; species Neisseria sp. P0024.S006. The sequence goes on along the minus strand of NZ_JBQCXH010000001.1, from coordinate 487,982 downwards.
TCGCCTGCGTTCACAACGCCGCCGATGGTGGTGACTTTTATGCCTTTGACTATACCGCGCATAGGCGCGCGGATTTGTGAGCGTTCAACCGGGTCGGCACGCATGGCAACGTTTTCTTTGGATTGCGCCAGCTCGGATTCGGCTTGCAAGAGTTCGTTGTTGGCATCGGCTTTATAGCGGTTGCGGCGTTCGGAGATTTGGGTGGCCAAGTCGGCAGACTCACGGCGCATTCTTAAGAGTTCGACTTCGGAAACCACGCCTTCGGCAACCATGGGGGCGGTAATGGCGATTTCGCGGTCAAGCGCAGCCTTGCTTTGGGAAAGGCCGCTGACGGCGTCGGTCATGGCTTGACGGCGTGCTTTGTAGGCGGCGATTTCGCGATGGCGAAGCTCGGGACCCACGCTGTCAGGGAAGGAGAGCTTGGTGCCGTAGGCTTCGGCTTTCAGGCGGGCAACAGTGGCTTCGAGGTTTTCGACTTTGGCTTCGCTTTCACGCAAAACGGCGGAGCTGCGCGTGTCGTCGAGTTTCATCAGAATCTGATCTTTCTCGACCATATCGCCTTCTTTAACCATGATTTCGGTTACGATGCCGGGGTCGAGGCTTTGAATCACTTGCTCACGGCTGCTGGGAATGATATTGCCGTTGCCGCGGGTCACTTCTTCAACCGGGCTGTTGTAAGCCCAAATAACGAAGACAACCAGGAAAATGAAGAAAAGGATGATGACCCAAAATTGACCGCTGTGTTTTTCTTTTTGAAGGGCGGCGTTGAGGTCGTTGATGAGGTGTAGGTCTTTGGATTTGACGTTGTTTTCGCGGCTCATAATCGTGTGTCTTTATTGTGTTCGGTGGATTTTAACCATTAGGGCAGGCCGTCTGAAAGGGTAAGTAGGTTTTCAGACGGCCTTTTGCTTTATTGTGCTGCCGATTGAGGGGCGGCGGCTTGTTGTTGCTGTTTGGCGTTGACAGCTTGTTGCTGTTGTTTGACGTTGGCTGCTTTGGCCTGTTCGTTTTGCATGAGTTTTTGCAATACCAGATCGCGCGGGCCGTCCATTACGACTTTACCATTGTCCATGACAATGATGCGGTTGACGATTTGCAGCACTTGCGGACGGTGGGTTACCAAAAGCATGGTGCGGTTGCGACCCCATTGGGCGATGGCATTGAGTGCCATACGTTCGGTAGCCTGGTCCAGGCTGGTGGTTGGCTCGTCCAGCAGGACGACTTTCGGATTGCGCAAGGTCATGCGCGCCAGGGAGATGATTTGTTTTTGACCGCCGGACAAGCCCAAGCCGTCTTCACCCAAAGGCATATCCAAACCGCGCGGATGGTTACGGATGATTTTGTCAAGGCCGAAGCGGTTGAGCGCAATCAGCAGGTCTTGGTCGGTAGAATAACTGCCGGTACGCGCCAAGTCCATGTTTTCGCGCAATGTGCCGAGGAACAGGCGTGGCGATTGGCTCAACAGTAGGACTTGGTCGCGCAGGAAGTTGGGGTCAAGCTGGCGCATATCGACGCCGTCAAGGGTAACGTTGCCTTTTTCGGTATCGTACAGGCCGCTGGCCAGTTTGAGCATGGTGCTTTTACCGCTGCCGATACGGCCCAAAATACCGACTTTTTCACCCGGTTTGATGGTCAGGCGCAAATCTTCGACGGCGCTGTTGTTGTCGGCTTGATATTTGAACGATACGTTTTCAAAGGTAATATTGCCTTGAACGTTGTCCAAAGTAATGTATTTGCGTTCCGGATTGCGCTCGATAGGGCGAGTAACGATGTCGTTTACGCCTTTGAGGGCAAGTTTGGCTTGTTGGAAGCGGGTAGCCAAACCGGCGATTTGTGCCAACGGCGCCAAAGCGCGGCCGGACAGAATCACGGAGGCAATCAATGCACCCATGGTGATGCGTTCCGCATGGTTGTCGGCATGAATCAGATAGGTGCCGACGACGACCAAAAAGACGGTATTGAGCTGCTGCATGGCGACGGCAAAGTTGACCATGAAGTTGCTGGTGTCTTTGACTTTGATGGAAGAAGCGGAAGTTTTGGCGGTGTATTCGTCCCAGCGTTGTTGCGCCCAAGATGTGGCGTTGTTGGTTTTCAGGGTTTCGATGCCTTCGATGGCTTCAACGGCAAGGCCGGAGCGTTGCGAACCTTCTTTCATCGATTCGTTGATGTGGCGAGAGAGCGGGCGTTGTACGACAAAACCGACAATCACGACAATCGGAATGATGGTCAGGGGAACAAGCGCGAGTTTGCCGCCGACCATGGAAATCACGAAGATAAACAGCAACAGGAAAGGCAAGTCGACAATGGTCAACAGGCTGGCACTGGTCATGAACTCGCGCACGGCTTCAAATTCGCGCAGGTTGCTGGCGTATGAACCGGAAGAAGCGGGACGGTCTGCCAGACGCAATGCCATCACGCGGCGGAACAGGGCGGAGCTGATGATCAGGTCGGCTTTTTTACCGGCAATATCGGTCAAGTGGCCGCGGATCATCTTGGCGGCAAACTCAAACAAAATCGCCAATACCACGCCGATACTCAATACCCACAAGGTTTCATAGGCTTGGTTGGGAATCACGCGGTCGTACACATTCATCACATACAGGGAGCTGACGAGCGCAAGGAAGTTGATGATGATGGTGGCCAAGATGACTTGGTAGTAGTAGCTGCGGAAACGCCAAATGACTTTCCAAAACCATGCTTTGGGCAAATGGTATTCAGGCAGCTCCGAGCGCATATCGGTAGCCATTTTGGGTTTGATAAACCAGCAGTAGCCCAAATACAGGCCGGAGAGCTGCTCGTGGCTGAGTTCCTGTTCCAAACCGTCAACCTGGCGGATATGGTATTTGCGCTCTTGGCCGGAGCCTTCGATTTTGGTGACGACCGCGGCCTCTTCATTGTGCAGGATAATCATGACCGGCACGGCGAGCGAGGGAATGTCTTCCAGATTGCGTTTGGACAAGGTGTTTTCAAAGCCGTGGCTGCGCAGGACTTCGACCAGCGAGTGATAGTTGACCTTGAGCTTTTTATCGCGCACGACTTCGGCGGACAAGGCGGCTTCGGATACGGGCGCACCCAAAAGGCGGGTCACTAAAACAATGTGTTCAATGATGGCTTTCATATTTTTTCGCGTAATGTTTTTGGTTTAACCGGCGGATATGGCTTTATTTTTGCGCCAAACCGACCCAAGCGGAGATTTTGGCCTGGGTATTTAAATAGTCGAGCGCCGCATCGCGGAAATCGTTGCGTGCGGCAACGTAATCCTGTTCGATGGAGGATAACTCGCTGTATGCGCTCAAAACGTCGGTCAGCGTACGTCGGGCAATTTTAAACTGCAATTCGTACACTTTGATGACTTCTTTTTGGGCGGCGATGTGTTGCGCCGTCAGGGCGGCACGCTGCTCGCTTTCCTGCATATCGATGGCAGACGTTTGGACGCGTTCGTTCATGTCGCGCAGGATTTGTTCTGATTTGGCTTCTGCAGCAATCAATGATTTGGCATTGCGCTCTACATTGTGCCGTGCGGCAATATCCAGCACATTCCATGCAACGTTTAAATAAAGCTGTTTGGTGTTGCGCGTTGCACTGCCTTCCAAATTGAGGGCAGGCAGCCGTTCGGCTTTGGAGGCGTCCAAATCGGCACGGACGCTGTCGCGCTCGGCCAACTGCGCCTGATAAGACGGATTATTGTTGCGGTTGGGGTTGCTGAAGCGTTCACTGATGGATTTTGCCGTGTCGTTTTTAAACGGATCTTCCAAATCAGCAGCAGTCAGTTGGCGCGAGGTATAGCGGGATAGGCGGCTCAGCGCCAAATCCATGGTGCGGCGTTGTTGGGCAATGATGTTTGCCACTTGCAGTTGGCGCGCGCGCGCTTCAATCAACTCGGAACGGCGGCCGGCATCATATTTGACAATGGTATTTAAGTCTTTTAAGAGGTTGTTGTGGCGCGCCAAAGTCTGCTCGTTGAGAATCAGGGTTTCTTTTGCACGCAATGCGCTCAGATAGAGGCGGCCGATATCGCTTCCCAGCTGCTCTTGGCTTTCGGTGTATTTGTGTTGATAGTATTCTTCGCGGCTGCGGTCGCGGCGGACGGCGGCTTCAATCGCGCCCCATGAATAGATGTTCAGGCTGCCGCGTACGCCGACGCCGTCTTCCATATCGTTGCTGGTGTATTTATTGTGTTGTGCCAGCACTTTCGTGCCGGTCAGGGTAACAACGGGGTAATGGCGCGCACGCGTGGCTTTGGTCGTGCTTTGCGCTGCTTCTTGGGTAGCCTTGGCTTCACGCACAATCGGGTCGCTGATTAAAGCATCCCTGAGGATGTCTTGCAGGCTGTATGCAGAGGCCGTCTGAAACGGCAGCAGACAGCAGGCGACGGCAACGGCCGATGACAAGAAACGGGGCTTTGTGGGGGAAGAATAAATATGCGACATGATTTTTAACCAAATGATTTATATATTATCGTTGTCCGTGTCGGGTATCGCCTGAGGCATGACCGGGCGAATTTTGAACGAGAACACATACATTTACAAAGCATAAAGCATTTTTTTCGGCTTTTCACAATATTCTGATAAAAGGTCGAGATACAGGCCTCAAAGTATATTATTGCAAAGCGCGACTATCGTAATTTATGGTTTTAATGTAAGAAATCTATCGATAAGGCCGTTTGAAAGGAATTCAGACGGCCTTTTTCAACCTTAATCCTTACGTTGCAATACGGCGGCGAAGAAACCGTCGGTTTGGTGTTCTCCGGAGTTGAGGCGCAGGTATTTGCCGGTATCCAAATCGACCTTCAGGCTTTGCAGCAGTTCGGCGCAGTTGACGAGTTCAAACTCGGGATGTTCGGACAGGAAACGTTCGACCTGCTGCTCGTTTTCTTCCGGCAATACGCTGCAGGTGGCGTACACCAAGCGGCCTTGCGGTTTCACCAGTTTGGAGGCGGCATCGAGGATGCTGTGTTGCTGTTCCAAAAGGTTGGCCACGGTCTCGGCGGATTGGCGGTATTTGAGATCGGGATTGCGGCGCAGCGTGCCTAAGCCGGAGCAGGGCGCGTCCACCAACACGCGGTCGGCTTTGCCTGCCAGTCTGGCGATACGGGTATCGTGTTCGCTGCTGATGCGTTCGGGGTGGATGGTGGTCAGTCCGGCACGGGTCATGCGCGGTTTGAGGTTGGCAAGGCGTTTTTCGGCGATGTCGAAGGCGTAGATTCTGCCTTTGTTGGCCATTTGCGCGCCGACAGCCAAGGTTTTACCGCCTGCGCCGGCACAGAAATCGACAATGATTTCGCCGCGTTTTGCGCCCAACAATAAGGCAAGCAGCTGGCTGCCTTCGTCTTGGACTTCCAGTGTGCCGTCTAAAAACAATTCGTGTTTGTTAAGCGCGATTTTGTTTTTCAGGCGGATGCCCCAAGGCGAATAAGGCGTTGCCTCTGCATCGGCACTTTCGGCTTGCAACAATGGCAATACTTTATCTCGTTTGCCTTTCAAGGTATTGACGCGGATGTCGAGCGGGGCAGGTTGGTTGATGCTGCGGCCGAAGGCGAGGATTTCTTCTTCGCTCCAATGTTGTTGCAGTTGTTCCACCAGCCATTGCGGCAATTCTGCGGCGGTATTCAGGCCGTCTGAAAACTCGGTTTTACGGGCTTTCAAATTGCCGAGAAACGCTGTTTCTTCTTCATCAAGCAGGTCTTTGATTTGGCTGATGTTGGTACTTCTGCCGAGAACCAGTGCGGCGAGAGCGGCTTTGCGCGGCTGCGCGTGAGGGCGGCGCAGCGCGGTACTGATTTTTTGATAGTGGCGCAGCGCGGCAAAGGCAGTTTCGGCGATTTCGTGGCGGTCTTGGCGGCCGAGCTTTTTGTGTTCGCGGAAATAGGCGGAGAGGACGGCATCGGAAGGCTGTTTGAAAGTCAGCATTTCAGCCAAAACTTTGGCGGTATGGTCGAGTTGTGCGGCGTTCATAATGTAATGGGTTTCTCTTAAAGTTGGTAAATGATTTCAGACGGCCTTCATGATGCGTTCGATTTCGTGCCAAAAGCCGTCCGGCCGTAATTCCAAAACGGCAATCAAGCCTTGGTCGATACGGCGGATTTCGGTTTCGTTTAATGTTTCGGTTTCGGCGACACGCGCAGGTGCAAGATAGGCCATGCGGTCGAGCAGATGGTAGCGGGCTTCTTGGCGTTCAAACGTATATTCCGCCCAGTCTTGTATATAGATGCCGCGCCAGCCGTATGGGTTAAGTGGCGGCTCAAAAGCATTGAAACCTTGTGGAAAAAATCCGATGCCGCGCACGATGGAAGCAGGGAACGGATTTTCCGACAGACCTTGTGCGGTTAAGGTTGCTTTGCCTTGCAGTGTATGTAGCAGTTGGGATTGCTGCACCAGTTTGGTGGCTTTGTCCGTCAGCGTGTCTTTAGGATTGAGGCCGCGCAGGTTTTGCACTTGGTCTCCGCCGTAGTATTTACACGCCAGCTCGATATGGTAGGGCTGTTGGTTGAGGGAAACGACAAAATCCGCGGCGCCTAAAGTTTGGCCGTCTGAAAAAACGGGCAGATTGTATGCGTGCAGTTTGGCGTGTGGCGCGTTGGCAAACCAAAATGCCAGCAACTCTTCGGCATAAATGCCGAGACGGTGGCCGAACGGGGCGCATTGGGCAAGGTAATCCGTCAGCGGCGCGGGATCGGCATCCAATGCCAAAAGGTAGCGGAAACCGTGTTCCCCCAATAGTTCGCGCACACTCAATTCGCAACCGCTTTGCCACAAAGGCGGCGCAGTCAGCAGCGAGGCGAGGTCGCGGACGGGTTGGCTGGTGAGTTTCCACCATAATGCGTCTAGGGCGTAATTCATGCTTATCCGAATATCAGTCATGCCGTCTGAAAAGCTGGAAATGTTTTCAGACGGCCTTAATCAGTCTTTTTTATGGATACGGTGGCTGACGGTATTGAAAAAACCGCGCAGGATGTCGATGTCTTCGGTTTGCGTGTTGGCGCGGCCGAACAGGCTCTGCATACGGCGCATCAGGCGCTCGCCGTTGCGGCGGTTGAAAAAGCCGATGTCGTTCATCACGCTTTCCATGTGGGCGACCATGCCTTTGATTTGCTCATGGGTCGCGGCGTGGTCTTCCTGTTGCAGATGGGTCATGGGCGAATCGGTTTGGCTGAAGATTTCGTAGCATACGACCTGAACGGCTTGGGCGAGGTTGAGCGAGAAATAGTCGGGGTTGCCGTTGATGGTCATCAGTCGGTTGCAGGCTTGGACTTCTTCGATGCTCAAACCGAACGTTTCGTTGCCGAAGACCAGCGCCACTTTCTCGCCGCGGTTGGCGGCCTGCAGTAATTCGGGTACCAACTCGCGCGGGGTTTGCAGCGGCGCAGTGATTTCGCGGCGGCGGCTGGTCAGGGCGCAGGCGATGGTGGTGTCGGCAAGGGCTTCGTCCAAAGAAGCGGCAATGGTGGCATTTTCCAAAACGTCTGCCGCGCCGGAAGCGAGGATGAAACTTTCTTCCGGTAATTTAAACGATTGCGGATGCTCCGGATCGAATACGGGCGGATTTTCCGTCATCGGCGTTGCCATCAGATTTGGGGCGACGATGGTCAGTTTGTGCAGGCCCATTGTTTTCATGGCGCGCGCGGCGGAGCCGATATTGGCGGGATGGCTGGTGCGCGTGAGGATGATGCGGATGTTGTCCAGATAAGCGGGCAGGGCGGGTTTTTCGGAAGTCATGTTTTATTTTCTGTTTGTACGGGAATCAGGTATAATGCGCCATCTTTTTGTTTTCAGACGGCCTTTTTCCATGCCGTCTGAAATGTTCTTTAACAGCATCGGAAACGATTAACAGCCTCTTGTGTGCCTTGTTCGGCGCATTAGGGCGTATTTTACCTGAATTAGGAAGAAAACCATGAATCCGTTTTTAAATACCGCTTTCAAAGCCGCCCGTAAAGCAGGGCAAATGATGATTCGCGCTGCCAGCAATCTGGATGCCGTCAAAGTAGACAGCAAAGCATTCAACGACTTCGTTTCCGATGTTGACCGCAGCTCCGAGATGATTTTGGTGGACGCGCTCAAAGAAGCCTATCCTCACCACAAAATCACTTGCGAAGAAGGCGGCTCCCACGGTAAAGCCACCGCTGAGTACGAATGGATTATCGACCCGCTCGACGGCACAACCAACTTCCTCCACGGCCATCCTCAATACGCCATCTCTATGGCACTCCTGCACAAAGGCGTGTTGCAAGAAGCTTTGGTGTACGCACCTGAGCGCAACGACGTATATATGGCTTCCCGCGGCAAAGGTGCGTTGCTCAACGACCGCCGCATCCGCGTTTCCAACCGCATCGAATTGAACCGCTGCCTGATCGGTACCGGCTTCCCTGTTGTCGATCAAAGCATGATGGACAAGTATTTGGCGATTTTGAAAGATTTCTTGGCCAAAACCGCCGGTGGCCGTCGTGAAGGCGCGGCTTCTTTGGATTTGTGTGCCGTTGCGGCCGGCCGTTTGGACGGTTTCTTCGAGTTCAACCTCAAGCCTTGGGATATTGCCGCCGGTGCATTGATTGTCCAAGAAGCAGGCGGTATCGTTACCGATATGTCCGGCGATGAAGGCTGGTTGGAAAGCGGCGACATCGTTGCAGCCAATCCTAAGGTATTGGCGCAAATGCTGAAAATTATTTCCGACCATCAATAAGCAATTGTAGAGAACGGTCTGTATTTATCTTTGCAGACTAGAGTTTCAATAATTGGTAAAAGGCCGTCTGAAACCTGAAATAGGGTTTTAGACGGCCTTTTGTTTTGTTGTTAACGGGTTCGGATAAAAGCTGAAAATACAGCTTTTAAAGAAAGCGTTTTTTAATTTTGTCTGTATTTTCTATTGCTTCGCGGTTATGATGTAGATACGTTTGGCTGAAATAATGCCGCGTGCAATCATAAAAATAGAAAGCAGAGGAGAATAATGAAACGAGATTTTGAAGCAGTAAAACGCATTGTCATTAAGATTGGAACCAGCTCTTTGGTGTTGCCAAACGGTAAAATCAATTTGGCAAAAATCGACCAACTGGCCTTTGTCATTTCCAGCCTGGTCGGAAAGGGCAAAGAAATTGTGCTGGTGTCTTCCGGTGCTATGGGATTTGGGCTGAATGTCCTCAATATGGAAAAACGTCCGGCGGACATGGCGCAGCAACAAGCTGTTTCCAGCGTCGGCCAAGTGGCCATGATGAGCCTTTACTCGCAGATTTTTTCCCATTATCGGATGACGGTATCGCAAATTTTGCTGACGCGCGATGTGGTCGAATATCCGGAAAGTTTGGCAAACGTTACCAATGCTTTTGAATCCCTGCTTTCCATCGGTGTCATCCCTATTGTCAATGAGAACGACGCGGTCAGCGTGGACGAGATGGACCATGCCACCAAATTTGGCGATAACGACCGTTTGTCGGCAGTCGTGGCGAAAATCGTTAAAGCCGATTTGTTGATTATGTTGTCCGATATCGACGGTTTGTTTGATAAAAATCCGGCCGTTCACGCCGATGCCAAGCTGCGCAGCCATGTGGCCGATATTACCGAAGAAATTATTGCTTCTGCCGGCGGCTCGGGCAGTAAGTTTGGTACGGGCGGCATGCTCAGTAAGATTAAGAGCGCGCAGATGATGTTTGAACATCACGGCCAGATGGTGTTGATGAACAGTGCCAATCCGCGCGATATCCTTCAGGTTTTAGATGGCGCGCCTATCGGAACGTGGTTTGCACAAGAGAAATAGGGAGGTTTGATGAGTTATATCGAACAGTTGGGCAAGAATGCCCAAAAAGCCAGTAAAACGTTAATCAGCTTGGGAAGCGTAGAAAAAAACAATCTGCTGCGTCAGGTTGCGGCGGCTTTGCTTGAACAGGCTGAAATGATTTTGGCGGAAAATGCCCGCGATTTGTCCGCTGCAAAAGAAAACGGCATTTCGGACATTATGCTCGACAGGCTGCGCTTGAATCACGAACGCATCAAAGGCATTGCGGAAGGCGTTGGGCAGGTTACCGATTTGCAGGACCCGATTGGGCAGGTTGTCCGCGGCTATACCAATCTGGACGGTTTGAAGATTGTTCAAAAACGCGTGCCTTTGGGCGTGGTCGCCATGATTTTTGAAAGCCGCCCAAATGTTTCGGTCGATGCGTTTTCTCTGGCCTTTAAAACCGGCAATGCCATTATTTTGCGTGGCGGTCGCGACGCGATCCATTCCAATACTGCATTGATTGCCGTCATCAGGCAGACTTTGGTAAAAGCAGGAATGGATGCCGATGTGGTGCAACTGGTTGAAGATACCAGTCATGCTGCTGCCGAGGAATTGATGCAGGCGGTTGATTATATTGATGTACTGATTCCGCGCGGCGGCGCGCGCTTGATTCAGACGGTGAAAGAGAAATCGAAAGTTCCCGTCATTGAAACCGGAGTCGGTAATTGCCATATTTATGTGGATGACAGTGCCGATTTGGAGATGGCGGTCAATATCGTCGTGAACGCGAAAACGCAGCGTCCGAGCGTGTGCAATGCCGCTGAATCTTTGGTTGTTCATGAAAAGATAGCGGAAGCGTTTTTGCCCAAACTGGAAGAAGCTATTGCCAAAGTGCATCCGGTCGAATTTAGAGCCGATCAGGAAGCATTGCGTATGTTTAAAAATGCTGTTTTGGCAACCGAGGAAGATTACAGTACCGAGTTTCTTGACTATATTATGTCGGTCAAGACAGTGAAATCCGTGGAAGAAGCCGTCGATTGGATTAATGGCCATACGACGCATCACTCAGAAGCGATTGTGACCCAAAGCATTGCCCATGCCGAGTTTTTCCAAGAAAGCATTGATGCGGCGGCGGTTTATGTCAATGCGTCCACTCGGTTCACCGACGGCTTTGTTTTCGGATTGGGCGCGGAAATCGGGATTTCCACCCAAAAAATGCACGCCCGCGGCCCGATGGGTTTGGAAGCGCTGACTTCGACCAAGTTCTACATCAACGGCAACGGTCAGATCCGACGTTGATAAACGCCCCTCAACTTCATCAATTTGCGTATAATGGCGGGAAATTTGATTTTCCCCGAACAACCGATTTAGTAAAAAGGAACACACCATGTCCTCTATCCACGATCAAATCAAAGAAGTCGTTACCACACACCGCGTCGTATTGTTCATGAAAGGCACGAAGCAATTCCCGCAATGCGGCTTCTCTTCCCGTGCCGTACAAATCCTCAATGCGGCAGGTTGTACCGACTATGTAACCGTCAACGTATTGGAAAACGATGCCGTACGCCAAGGCATTAAAGAATACAGCGACTGGCCGACCATTCCTCAACTGTACGTTAACGGCGAATTTGTCGGCGGTTCTGACATTTTGATGGAAATGTACGAAGCCGGCGAGCTGCAAGAATTGTTGAAAGCTTAAGCATTTTAAATATTCCCGCAATGTAAAATTGTTGACAAAGGCCGTCTGAAACCCTGATTCAGACGGCCTTTCGCATGAATACGCACTTTGCGCGCCATGCGAAAAAAAGTATAATCCCCCTCCATCAACGCAATTCGGAAAATCAACATGAACGTTACCGTTATCAACCACCCTTTAGTCCGCCACAAACTCACGCTGATGCGTGAAGCGGATTGCAGCACTTACAAATTCCGCACGCTTACCACCGAGTTGGCACGTCTGATGGCATATGAGGCCAGCCGTGATTTTGAAATTGAAAAATACATTATTGACGGCTGGTGTGGCTCTATCGAAGGCGACCGTATCAAAGGCAAAACCTTGACCGTCGTCCCTATTTTGCGTGCCGGTTTGGGTATGCTCGACGGCGTACTCGACCTGATTCCGACTGCCAAAATCAGCGTTGTCGGATTGCAGCGCGATGAAGAAACTTTGAAACCGGTTTCTTATTTTGAAAAATTTGTCGACAGCATGGACGAACGTCCCGCGCTGATTATCGACCCAATGTTGGCGACCGGCGGCTCTATGGTCGCCACCATCGACCTTTTGAAAGCCAAAGGTTGCCGCAACATCAAAGCATTGGTATTGGTTGCCGCACCGGAAGGCGTGAAAGCCGTCAACGAGGCGCATCCTGATGTAACCATCTACACTGCCGCGCTCGACAGCCACTTGAACGAACACGGCTACATCATTCCCGGTTTGGGCGATGCCGGCGATAAGATTTTCGGTACACGTTAATTGAAATGTTTAAGGCCGTCTGAAAAGTGTCAAACCTAAACTTTCAGACGGCCTTGTTATATGGTTTGCTTTAAAGCCCACATCAGAAAGGACAATCATGAGCTTCCAAGACAATCTGGCCGCCATGCCTGCCATCGATCATTTAAGCGGCTTGGATATTCTCGACAAAGAGGGCAATGTGGTTCATCACATTCCCAATGCACCTGGCAAACAAGGCTCGCTCAAGCTTTACCATGCTTTGGCGCAAGAGTTTGGCGGTAAACTTGACGCAGCGGCGGCAGAACGCGGCCTGGCATGGTTTGCCGAACATGTTGCCGATGCCGAAGCCAATCCGGGCAAACATCCGAATATTGATTTGCTGTTTAAAGTGAAAGCTGAAAATGCCAGCCTGACTTTGAAACCATTGGCTGCTTAATGAATACAAAAAAGGCCGTCTGAAAACAATTTTCAGACGGCCTTTTTATATGCTTAAAGCCTTAAGCGATAGAGGCTTCAACGAATGCAGTCAGTTGGCCTTTAGCCAATGCGCCGACTTTAGTGGCAACGTTTTCGCCGTTTTTGAACACCATCAGGGTAGGGATGCCGCGAACGCCGAATTTGGCAGGAGTGGCTTCATTGTCGTCGATGTTGATTTTAACGACTTTCAGACGGCCTTGGAATTCGGAGGCAATGTCGTCCAAGATTGGGGCAATCATTTTGCAAGGGCCGCACCATGGTGCCCAGAAATCCAGCAATACAGGTACGTCGGATTTCAAAACGTCTTGTTCGAAGCTGGCATCGCTGGCGTGGATAATCAATTCGCTGCTCATGTTTGTTTCCTTTTGAATGGGGATCGATAAATATGTTGTTCAGGATAGTGGCAGACTGGGAAAATTTCAAGTGCCGCCACTCGGTAATAGTTTTTTTGAAATGCGTCTATCGTAATCCTTAAAGATTCAGACGGCCTCTTGGACCATGTGGCCGGAGTGGGCAATCAAATGGCGCGTGTAGTCGCTGGCCGGATTGGCAAACACGCTTTCGCATTCGCCCTCTTCAACGACTTGACCGTCTTTCAATACCATCACGCGGTGGGAAATGGCGCGGATGACGGCGAGGTCGTGGCTGATGATGATGAAGGCGAGGCCGTATTCTTTTTGCAGGCCGCTGAGCAATTCAAGGATTTGTTGTTGCCATTGGACATCGAGCGCGCTGGTTGGTTCGTCCAATACGAGAATTTTCGGGCGGACAATGATGGCGCGGGCGATGGCGAGGCGTTGGCGTTGGCCACCGGAGAATGCGTGCGGATAGCGTTCGAGTGCGTCTTCAGGCAGGCCGACTTGTTTGAGGACTTCTTCGACGCGGCGGCGCATTTCTTCGCGCGGCATTTCAGGTTCGTGCACGCGTAAGGCTTCGGAAACGGTATCGAAGACGTTCATGCGTGGATTGAATGCGCCGAACGGGTCTTGGAACACCATTTGGATTTCGCGTCTCAATTCGCGTTTCCATGGCTCGCCGTTGACAATCAGGCTGCCTTCAGAGTCGATAAGGTGCATAACGGCTTTGGCCAGTGTGGTTTTGCCGCTGCCGCTTTCGCCGATGATACCCAATGTTTCGCCAGATTTGAGGTCGAAAGAAATGGGGTTGAGGATGGTTTTGTCGCGTTTTTTAAACCAACCGTCCGATTCTTTGACGGAAAAGGCGACGTGTTCGGCCTTGAGTACGGTGGCCGGGTTTTCAGGCAAGGGGGCGACGCGGCGTGTTGTGCCGGCATTGAGCAGCATTTTGGTGTATTCATGCTGCGGATTGGCGAAGACTTCGGCGGCTTTGCCGGTTTCGAGGATGCGGCCGTTACGCATAACGGCGATGTCGTCGGCAAAACGGCGCACGAGGTTTAAGTCGTGCGTAATGTAGAGCATGGTCATGCCGTGGTCTTCCTGCAGGCGCGAGAGCAGGTCGAGAATTTGGGCTTGGACGGCAACGTCCAAAGCAGTGGTCGGTTCGTCGGCAATCAGGAGCTTGGGTTGGGCGGATACGGCCATGGCAATCATGGCGCGCTGGCGTTGGCCGCCGGAAAGTTGGAACGGATAAGCCTGGGCTTTTTGCTCGGGCTGGTGGATGCCGGTTTCATCTAGGAGTTCGATGGCGCGCGCCCATGCCTGTTTTTTATCCAAACCCAAATGCAGGGTCAGGACTTCGGCGATTTGTTCGCCGACGCGCATAACGGGGTTGAGGGCGGTCATGGGTTCTTGAAACACCATGCCGATTTCGCAGCCGCGCAGCTTTTGCAGGGCGCGTTCGGACTGGGTCAGCAGGTCAGTTCCGCAATATTTCAGACGGCCTTCAAAGCTAACCATCGGGTTGAGGCGCATGATGCCTTGCGACAATACGGTTTTGCCGCTGCCGCTCTCGCCGACCAATGCCAGCTTGCGGCCGGGTTGCAAGGTCAGGTTGATGTCGTAGAGGACTTGCTTGCTCGGAAAGGAGCCGTTTAGGTTTTCGATTTCGAGTATAGGTGTCGTCATGGTCGTGGCCGTCTGAAAAGGTTTGTGGAATACAGGTTGTTTTCAGACGGCCTGCATGAATCAAGAGGCCGTCTGAAACAGCGGTTTAGTCTTGAAACTGTTCTTTGAGTTTGCGTTTTAACACTTTGCCGGTGGCATTGCGCGGCAGCTCGTCTTGGAAGATGATTTGTTTGGGGATTTTAAAGTTTGCCAGCAGGCCGCGCAGGTGGCTGCGGACTTCGGCTTCTTCCAGTTTCATGCCTTCTTTGAGTTGGATAAAGGCAATGATTTCTTCATCGGCGTATTGGTCTTTCACACCGATGACGGCGGCGGCTTCCACGGCATCGAGTTTGTAAATGGCTTCTTCGATTTCGCGCGGATAGACGTTTTGGCCTTTGGAGATAATCAGGTCTTTTTTGCGGTCAACGATGAAGATAAAGCCATCTTCGTCTATGGTGACGAAGTCGCCGGTTTTCAGCCAACCGTTGACAATGGTTTCATCAGTGGCGTCAGGCATATTGAGGTAGCCTTGCATGACCGAGCCGCCTTTGATGATGAGTTCGCCCACTTCGCCGCGCGGCACTTCGACCAATTCGTCATCGACGGCTTTCACGGTCAGGCCGGGCAGGGCGACGCCGACGCTGGCGGTTTTTTGGCGTTCGGGCGTATTGACGGCCACGACGGGCGAGCATTCACTCAAGCCGTAGCCTTCCAGCAATTTGGCACGCGGGAATTTGGCTTTGAAGTCGTCAATGGTTTGTCCGGCCAAAGGCGCCCCGCCGCTGATAAACAGACGGACGCGGTTGAACCATCTGAAATACCAAGGGATTTTGGCTTTGCTCATGGCAGTGTAAATAGCCGGTACGCCGAGGAAAATGGTAGCGCGTTTGAGCAAAACCTGTTTCAACACGTTGGAGAATGGGAAGACGGATTTGACCAAAATAATCGAGCAGGCTTGAGATATCGGCAGCAAAACCATGGCGGTCAGCGTAAAGCTGTGGAACATGGGCAAGAAGACGACGAAGCGGTCTTTTTGCGAAATTTGGAAAATTTGTTCGATGCCCGAAAGGTTGGAAAACAGGTTGCTGTAACTGATTAATGCGCCTTTGGGGTGGCCGGTTGTGCCGGAGGTGTAGATAATGTGCGCCAAATCGTTGACGGACGGCTGACGGCTCAGATTCGGCTTGCCGGGGAATGTACGCGCGGCATCGAAATAGCTGTCATCGCCACTGGCGGCGTTGGTTTCGCCAATCCAGATGATTTTACGGACTTTGGTTTTGGCTTTGATGTTTTTGAGTTCTTTGGCCAACGGCGCGGAGGCGAACATAAAGCGTGCGTCGCAGTCATTGAGGATGTAGGAAAATTCTTCGCTTTTCAAAAAGACGTTGAGTGGGACGGCTACTGCGCCGATGGAAGTAATGGCGAAATAGGCGGCAATAAATTCGGGAGAATTGGAAACGACAAGGGCGACCCTGTCGCCGTATTGTACGCCCTCGTGTTGCAGATAGGCGGCGACGGTTTCTACTTCGTTTTTGAGGGAGTAATAGCTGATTTTTTCTTTGTCGTTGAAAATAACTGTGCCTTTACCGTTTTTTTGGCAGGCGGCTGTCAGCATGGCGTAAAAATTAGAGTGGGTGTGCATTTCGGAGTTTGTGTCCATATTGTGTCGATGGGTGTACGGTTTCGATGAACCGTTTATTTCGAAGGATAGGTTTTACATCCTATCGGTAAAATAAGCAAGAGGCCGTCTGAAAATACTTTCAGACGGCCTTGAGCTTTGCTGGGCTTAGGAAAGCAATATTTTGAATTTAAACCTATTTATTGTGTTGATGGAAATATTCCCATTCTTTAAAGGCCCGGCCGTCCGGAAGATGGCACAAGCCGATTTCGTTATCGTTTCTGTCTTGAGCCATTTCGAGTTTGCCGCTATGTTTGAGGCAGAACCGATGGTAGAAAGCCTTAGAATTAGCCGTTGTTCAGACGGCTGTCGGGTATTTTCTTAAACAGGCGATAGAAATTGTCGCTGGTGTTTTGTGCCAATGTTTCCAAGCTCTCGCCGCGCAGATTGGCTACGAATTCGGCTGTATAGCGGACGTAGGACGGCTCGTTTTGTTTGCCGCGTTTCGGAACCGGTGCGAGGAAGGGGGCATCGGTTTCTACCAAGATTCTATCGGCTGGGACGTATTTGGCGGCTTCCTGAATCAGCGGCGCGTTTTTAAACGTCACAATGCCGGAGAAGGAAATGTATAAGCCCAAATCTAAAGCGGCTTTGGCAAAGGCGACGTCTTCGGAGAAGCAGTGGATCACGCCGGAATTGGTATGGCACTCTTTCAAAATCCGCAATGTGTCTTCGGCCGCATCGCGCGTGTGGACGATAACGGGCAGGCCGCTTTCGTTGGCGGCTTGGATGTGGTCGGCAAAGCGTTGATGCTGCCATGACAAATCGCCTTTGCACCAGTAATAGTCCAAACCGGTTTCGCCGATGCCGACGATTTTCGGATGTTTGGCCGCTTCTACCATTTCGGCGATGGTAAATTCCTCCGCTTCTTGGTTGTCGGGATGTATGCCGATGGTGCAGTAGATGTGGTCGTGTGCCTGAGCAATGTCGAAGACTTCGGCAAAACTTTGTTTGCTGACGCTGATGGCAAGCGCTTGTTTGACGCTTTGCGCTTCCATATTGGCAAAGACTTCGGGCAGGCGGTCTTTTAGGCCGTCAAAGTTGAGATGGCAATGTGAATCGATTAAATGCATGGTATTACAGGGTAAAAGTAGTACGGTCACTGCGCAGGCGCGGACCGAGCTCGGCTTCGATCAGGTTTTTTGCCTGCTGGCAGCTTTCGTGTTCGGAAAAGGCAAGGCCTACGCCTTTGGGGCGGTGGGCTGAAGTGCGCGCCGGATTGATCCAAACGACTTTGGTTGGCAGGAAGCGTTTGGGATAGTCGGCGATTTCGACGGCCAAGAGGATGTCTTCGCCTAGGGAGAATACGTCATCGGTCGGCACGAACAGGCCGCCGTGTTCTAAAAACGGCATATAGCAGTTGTACAACAGATTGGGGTCTTTGAGTTGCAAAGCCAACATCTTCGCCGGAATGTCTTTTTTATTCATCATTTATTACCTGTTAGGGTTTGTTTTGCCAAAAATCTAAATATTCGATAAGCAGATACTCAAGCTGCATTTTAACACTCAAGGTATGGTATCCGTAAGGGTTGAGCGCGTTCAGACGGCCCAATAGGGCAAACAGCCTGCGTGAATCGGTTTTGGAGGCCGTCTGAAGCAGGGCTTGGGCATGGTGCGGATAATAAAGTGGCGCCATGCTTTGTTGTGCCAAGCCGACATCCGTCAGCCATTTTTGCAGCCAGTCGATGAAAACGGCCAGCGGTTGCTTTTGTTTGTCGAATGCTGCGGCGTAGTCGAGTATGGCCAACAGGCGCGGGGCAGCCAGCAGCGTCAGCAATTCTTCGCGCAATGCGTCCAATTCGGGAGCCGGTGTGAATAAAGGCGCGCCGCTGTGGAATGCCAACAAGGCTTCGGCATTTTCCACGCCCTGTTGACGCAGATATGCCGCAGCCTGCTCATGGGTCGGCGAGGGCAGCACCATCTGGCGGCAACGGCTTTTGATGGTGGGCAGGAGTTTGTCGCGTGCGTGGGTAACGAGCAGGAAAACGACGTGTTGCGGCGGCTCTTCCAAAGCTTTCAACAAACCGTTTGCCGCCTGTGTATTCATGCTTTCCGCCGGATGTACCAATACCACGCGCAGGCCGCCTCGGACAGCGGTCAGGTAAATGTTTTCCACAATATCGCGCACGGCATCGATTTTGATTTGCAGGAGTTTGCGTCCTATTGCCTCGCCTTCGGGAATTTCCGGCGTGAGTTCGTAAAAGTCGGGATGCGTGTTTTGGCTGAACAAATGGCACGAAGCGCACTCGCCGCAGGGTTCATGACCGGACTTGGGCGATTCGCACAGCAATGCCTGCGCGACAAAGCGGGCAAACTCGGTTTTGCCGGTATTTTCTTTGCCGGTAAACAGCCAGGCGTTGGGACGGTTTTGCCAATGGGCGGCGAGCTGTTGCCATTGGGTTTCATGCCATGGATAAATCATATCGTTTGGGAACTATAAGGTAGGTGGTTATTATACTCTCAGGCCGTCTGAAAAAGTTTTCAGACGGCCTTTTATTAACTGCCTAAAAATTAATCAAATATCGTTTTGTTTTGAAATATCAAACATTAAGCCGACTTATTCACAGCCTTTACACACGCTTGTTTGGGGAAAATGTGCATTTTGTTTGGCGGTAAAGTAATGCCTAAAATTTAGGCAGTCCTGTTTTTTAATGTTAAATCAGACAGTAATCTGATTTATGCACAAGCTGTCCACGCGATTGAACAGGAAAAATGTGCATGGTGGGGATATATTTCAGACGGCCTTATTTGCTGATTTTCAACAAAGCGGTCAAATCCCCGATAAATTTCGGTTCCCGTTTGATGAGGTAAACAATCAACGGAAGATTACCCACGGCCACAATCAAATACAGCAACGTGATGCTGTCGAATAACATCAGCAAAACCGCGCTCAAAATAGCAGCCGACACCATAAACACGCCGTTGATGATGTTGTTGGCGGCGACAGCGTGGGCACGGAAGGTTTCGCTGCTGGCGGTTTGCAGCCAAGTGTAGAGCGGTACGGAGAAAAAACCGCCGAAAAAGCCGATGGCCGACATCACGAGCATAATCGGATACGCTTGGGCCTGCGATAAAAACCAAATAATGCCGTTTAATTCGGTAAAGCGTTGGCCTTGGGTCAGCCACACCAACAATAATCCACAGACCGTCAGCCCCAGAGTACCGATGATAACCAAGCCCAAAATCAGGCGCTCGTGGCTGAGTTTGGCGCATAATACCGAGCCGATGGCGATGCCGATGGAGAACAGCGCCAACATCAGGTTGAACACATTATCGTTGCCGCCCAAATGGATTTGCGTGAACGTCGGCAGTTGGGTGGTATAAACCGAGCCGACAAACCAAAACCATGAAATACCGATGATGGAAGTGAATACGGGGCGGTCGGCCACCGCTTCTCGAATTAGCGAATTCGTGCCTTTGATGATGTTCCATTCGATTTTTGTGTCCGGCATTTTAGCGGCTACAGACGGCATAAACAGGCTGGTCATCGTGCCGCCGATAGCGACCAATAACACCAAACCGCCAACAATATACGGCGGAACGCCTGCGACTGCGGTGCCCAAAATCTGGCCGAGCAAAATGGCGATAAACGTACCCGATTCAATCAGGCTGTTGCCCATAATCAGCTCTTTGTCGTTGAGGTAATCGGGCAAAATGGCGTATTTCAGCGGGCCGAACAGGGTAGATTGCGTACCCATGCAAAACAGGCAGATTAAAAGCAAAGGCGCGGATTGGATGTAGAAGCCATACGCCGCCACTGCCATAATGATGATTTCCAACAGCTTGATCCAGCGCGCCAAAACGGCTTTGTCGAATTTGTTGCTCAGCTGTCCTGACAGCGCGGAAAACAGAAAATAGGGCAGGATAAATAGCATCGCGCCCAAGTTCAGCATTTGGCTGGACGGCAGAAAGTCGTTTTTGCCCAAACCGTAAAAACTGATCATCACGAATAATGCGGTTTTGAACACATTATCGTTAAACGCGCCCAAAAACTGCGTCCCAAAGAGCGGCGCAAAACGGCGGGTCGTGTGGAAATTCAGATTGTCTTTTTTAAGGCTCATTGTTCGGATTCTTTGTTTTCGTCTTTTTCAATCAGTTTTTCAGTGGAGTCGTCGTCCATCAAAATGCGGTGTGCAGGTCCTTCAAGGTCGTCAAACTGCCCGTTTTTACCCGACCACCAGAAAAACCAGCCGATGATAAAGGCCAAAATAATGCTGATGGGGACAAGGATAAACATACTTTCCATTACATCGCTCCGGTCAAATCGGTCAGAATAAAGGTTTTGCCGCTGACGGTCAGGTATTCGTTGCGCAGCGCGCCGATGTTTTTATCGTCAAAAAACAATTCGATACGGTCTTTAACCACGCGCCAGTATTGAGGAATATCGGTTTGCTCGAAAGGTGACAATACCGCCGCTGCGGCTGCGTCTTCACTTTGCAGCTTGATTGCGAAGCGTCCGCTTTGCGGCGGATTTTGCGACTCGTCGTCTGCCAACATAATAAAAAATCCGGCATGCTCACCGTCTTGAGTGTGG
Organism: Neisseria sp. P0024.S006; assembly: GCF_051956595.1. Classification (NCBI taxonomy): domain Bacteria; kingdom Pseudomonadati; phylum Pseudomonadota; class Betaproteobacteria; order Neisseriales; family Neisseriaceae; genus Neisseria; species Neisseria sp. P0024.S006. The sequence continues at coordinate 467,112 of NZ_JBQCXH010000001.1, read as the reverse complement.
ATACTGAAATAATGCATATTGAAAATTCTTCAAAACCGCCGTCATTTTTCAGACGGCCTAAAATAAAATTCCGTCCATTTTACATCAAATATTAAGTCAAGCAGCCGATTACATTTTTTGATAGAATACCGCGTTTACTTTGTTAACCTGTTCAGACCGCTACCCACTATGTCCCTCAGCGGATGCAACCCAGCCGGAGCAGCAGTAAGATCCCGACAAAAAGGCCGTCTGAAACCTCAAGGAGCATAAAAATGACACAAAAGTTAATCTTGGTTTTGAACTGCGGCAGCTCTTCCCTCAAAGGTGCCGTATTGGACAACGACAGCGGCGAAGTATTGCTGAGCTGCCTGGCAGAAAAACTCAATCTGCCTGATGCCTTCATTACCTTCAAATTCAACGGTGAAAAACGCAAAGTCGATCTTTCTGCCAAACCTGACCATACCGGTGCTGTTGAAGCCCTGATGGAAGAACTGAAAGCGCATGACCTCGACAGCCGTATCGGCGCCATCGGCCACCGTGTCGTCAGCGGCGGCGAATTGTACAAAGAATCTATTTTGGTTGACGACGAAGTCATTGCCGGTATTGAAAAATGCATTCCGCTCGCTCCTTTGCACAACCCTGCCCACCTTTTGGGCCTGCGTGCCGCACAGACCATTTTCAAAGGTCTGCCGAACGTTGTCGTATTCGACACCGCCTTCCATCAAACCATGCCTGAACATGCTTACAAATACGCTGTTCCACATGAATTGTATGAAAAATACGGCTTGCGCCGCTACGGCGCGCACGGTACCAGCTACCGCTTCGTCGCCGACGAAACCGCACGCTTCCTCGGCAAAGACAAAAAAGACCTGCGCATGGTTATTGCCCACCTGGGTAACGGCGCATCCATTACCGCCGTTGCCAACGGCCAATCTCAAGATACCAGCATGGGCCTGACTCCGTTGGAAGGCTTGGTAATGGGTACCCGCAGCGGCGATATCGACCCTGCCGTTTTCAGTTTCTTGGCTGAAAACGCCAACATGACCATTTCCCAAATTACCGAAATGCTGAACAAAAAATCCGGCCTGCTCGGTATCTCCGGTTTGTCCAACGACTGCCGTACCATCGAAGAAGAAGCTGCCAAAGGCCATCCGGGCGCCAAACTGGCTTTGGAAATGTTCATCTACCGCTTGGCTAAATACATCGGCAGCATGACAGTAGCGGCAGGCGGTTTGGACGCATTGGTCTTCACCGGCGGTATCGGTGAAAACTCCGACATCATCCGCGAACGCGTATTGGGCTACTTGGGCTTCCTCGGTCTGTACATTGACCAAGAAGCCAACCTGAAAGCCCGCTTCGGCAATGCCGGTGTGATTACTACTGCCGACAGCAAAGCTGTTGCCGTTGTGATTCCTACCAACGAAGAATTGATGATTGCACACGATACTGCCCGTCTGAGCGGCCTGTAATCCATCATCATTGAAAACCTGTCCGCAAGGACAGGTTTTTTATTATGTATAGATGAAGAAAATTTTGAGGATATATCGAAAAAAGCCGGCAAACATTGTGTTTGTCGGCTTTTGAGTCAGTGTTGTATCAAGAATGCTGATAGATAGAGATAGGTTTAGAACTTATAACTGATGGTAAACAGCAAAGTCCTGCCTCGTGCGTAGTTGTTCAATACGGAACGTGTCGTGCCGCCATATTTGCCGTTGCATAAACCGTTGGCATCGCATTCGACCTCTTCATCATCAAAACCGCCTTTTCTTTCAAATACGCTGAAATAGCGCTGAGTTGCGGCATCGTTTGCGGCATCCAAAGGATCGATATAGCGCTTATTGAACGCATTTTGAATGTCAAAACGAAGGATAAGGTTTTTCTTCGGTTCATAATTGGCATAGAAATCAAAAATCAGCGGCTGTCTGTTGATGCTTTCTGTTTTTTTGATCGTCCTTCTGCCCATTTGGTGTGAAGAGTAGGTATTGGCGCCGGTTGTCCCGTCAACAAATTCTTCCTCAGTCGTTGCCCGTGTACTTTTGCCGTAATAGCGCATAATGCCGCCGATGGTCAATTTGTTGCCCAACCAGCGTGAACCCAATTCAAACCGACCGTAATCTCGGGGCAGGCGGGAAATTTTGCTTAAGCCGTAGCCTTGTTTGATTTGGTCTTCCTTAGAAGAGTTGCGGGGCGATTCGCTGGCATCGCTATAGTTGGTCGGCTGGTTGGTTTTTTGATAGGCGTAAGACAGGGTGGTAAAAAAGCGGCCGAAATCATAGTTCATTTCCACTTCCAAACCATTTTTATGGACAGGTTTGGCGTAGTTTCTATGCTGGATAGAGTATTGCAGGCCGGTACTGGTTACCCAGCTGGGAGCTTTATCCAAATCCCACCATTTGCCATAAACATTGTGAATATAGTTGTTTATCCTGCTGCGATAGGCGACCAGTTTGAAACCCAGTACATCGTCCGGCTTGAAAATCCCTTTTTTGAAGGTATTGAAACCTATTTGGTAAGTATTGGCCTGTTCCGGCTTGAGGGCGGTATTGACGCCGGAGTCGCCGATTTGTGAAAAATACATTTCTTGAATATTCGGCATTCTATGCGTACGCGAATAGCTGATAAACGGCATAAAGTAGTCGTTGACATTGATATTTAATGCCACCGAATGGTTTACCGCATGCTTTTTACCGGATTTGGTATAAACCGGTTCATAAAGGTCGCAGCTTGGCGTGCAATGCTGTTTATAAATTTCAGAATCTTCTCCAAATGCTTTTTTAAAGTCTTCTTGGGTATTGAAGTAGTCGGTATATTCGCCCTTGTAGCGGTAGTTGACCATATTGGCGCTGTAATTCAATTGATAAATGCCTTTTTTCAAGGAAGTATCAAAATAGAAGGTATTGAATTTTTGCTGGCCTGAAGGTTGCAATATCGTTGATTTTTGGGGAAATATTCCTTTGTCTCCTTTGAAGCGGCCTAAAAAGCTGTACAGGCCGGCATCTTGATCGGGGCCGTCGTAAAATAGGCTCAGCTCTTCCGGAAAGCGGTTTTTACTGTATTGGTTTTTAAAGAAATTGAAACCGATGGTGGCTTTTAAATCTGTTTTGTTGGGAAGTTTGAAAGAGAAGCGGTTGTTGATATCCAAAAGATTGGCTGTGTTTTTGGTTTCCAAATAATCCAGCAGCCCCCATCCTGAAAAACGTGAGTTTTTCGGATATTTTTGTTTGCCCAGGTTATGGGCGGCCAACACGTTTAAATCGACATAATCGCCAATGTTTAAATTGTAATTGGCTTGGTAGTTGCGGTTTTCTACTTTGCGGCTGCCGATACGGTTGTTCATGGTACGAAGCTGAAGATCCAGCTTGTTGTTGTCGTTTTCATATTCCACTTTGACCAAATGGCTGTTTGAGCGTTGTTGCAGGCTGGTAGGATCGATTGGAGTCAGATCCCATTGCGGTGCCAGATTCTCTTTCCAGCTTCTTTCCAAGTCATCGACATAATCTCTTTGTAAAACTTCAGGATCGTTATATTTTTTGGAGAAAGGGTAGTCCCAATAGCTTTTACCGACTGCATTGCGCTTGGAAAAGTCACGAACCCAGAGATTTTGTTCGTGGTCGAATTTCAATAAGTTGCTCTCAAAATATTCTTGTTTTTTACGGTCCAAATATTCTTCGCCAAAATTGCCGATACGCTGACCGCCGCCGCCTACTTTATAGTTTTGCTCGACATTACGGTGGCTGTAACCATATAACGCGCCAAGACGCGCTCCGCTGTCAAACCATTTTTGTACCGCTCCGGTTGCCATAAAGTTGTTTTTGGTGCTGTTTGTGCCGGTCAATCCTTTGGTTAAGAGACCGAAGGTATTGTTTCCGTGTACCACATCGTCCACCCGTAAAGTACGGAAATTGGCTGTACCGGATAAGGTATTGATGCCGTTGGCACCCGAGAAACTGCCTTTGGTTACATCGACGCCGGCAATAAAATTGGGATCCAGTGCCGTACCGAATTGCGAGGAGCTGCCGCTGCGTCCGGCATCGGCAGAAGTGGAATAGAAGGTTTGGGTGACGCCGTCAACCATCGTATTGACACGTCCCAAACCGCTATCGCCACGGATATTGACCGCCAATACCCCCGATCCCTTGTCTTGTTGGGTGAAAACGCCGGGCATGCTCCGCACGATGGTATCGATGTTTTCGCTGGACTGATAAACGCGTTCGCGCGAACTTTTGGCTTGGCCTTCGGTAAAAACTTTTTTCTCTTTGGCAATGTGTTTGCCTTTGACTTGAATTTCATCAAGCTCTTGAGTTGAAACCTCGTCTTCCGCGTGTGCGATACTTGTTATAGCCAGTAAAGATAATGTCAGTAGATTTAATTTGAAATTCGGATTCATGATAGTTACCTCAGAAACGAAGTTGCTACTGTATAACATATTATTAAACTTTACAAATATTTTGATAATGGTTTTTATTTGTTAAAAAATAAAGTAGATTTTTGTTTTAGGAGATAGCCAACGTGCATATGATGAATTCGACTGAAAAGATAAAGCAGGTCTGAATTTGAATTGGGTTGGTCAAGATAAGGGGAGATTGAATTGAATCTAAACGGCCGGAAGAAGAAAATTTGATTGCGATATGTGAATTGAGCCGTCGGTTTCAAATGAAACCGGTAAAAACGTGAAATGCAAAATATAAAGTCAATATAGAAAGATTTGAATTCAGTTGAAGCAAAGGCCGTCTGAAAATGATGTTTCAGACGGCCTTTATTGATTTAAGCCTTATTCCGGACCGCGGAATGTATCGTGGCAAGATTTGCAGCTTGCACCGGTTTCGCCGTAAGCAGTTTTGATTTCTTCGAGCTTGCCAGTTTGGGCGGCGGCATTGAGTTTCTCAACTGCGGCGGCAAATTTTTCTTCTTCGGCTTTGAAGGTTGCCTTGTCTGTCCAGATGGCAGGCAGGGCGCGGCCGTTGCCTTGAGGGTCGGATTCAAACAGGGTGAACGGTTTTTTGCTGTTTTCAGCGAAGGTTGCGGCGGCTTGTTTGAATTTTTCTACGTCGTAAGGCTCTTCGTCTTTGACCATTTTGCCCATGCGGGTAAACTCGGGCATCATGGATTTGAACGCGGCCGTACGGTCTTCGGAAATTGGGCCTTTAGGCTGGGAAGGTGCGCCGCTGCCGCCGCAGGCGGTCAGGGTAAGCGCCACTGCCACCAAAGCGACAGGGAGAAAACGGGTTTTCATATGGAGTGTGTCCTATTGTGATGATATGATTATCGTTAAATTTAGAATCGGCCGGCCAAACACTCAGGCCGTCTGATAAGGCGTTATCATACCTTAAACCCAAGTCTGAAACGAGTATAGAAAGGAAACGATATGGCAATTTTGATTACCGGGGCATCGGCGGGATTCGGCGCGGCAATGTGCCGCACCTTTGTTGCAGCAGGCTATCATGTCATCGGCGCGGCACGGCGCGAAGACAAATTGCAGCAGTTGGCAGAGGAATTGGGCGAGCAGTTTTACCCTTTGGAAATGGATGTTTCGCGCACGGAGTCGATTCAAAACGCTTTGAACAGCCTGCCCGAGAATTTGTCCGAAATCGATTGCCTGATCAACAATGCAGGTTTGGCTTTGGGTTTGGATACTGCCGATAAAGCCGATTTTGGCGATTGGGAAACCATGATTCAAACCAATATCATCGGCCTGACTTTTCTGACCCGCCAGATTTTGCCGCAAATGGTTGCGCCCAAACAGGGCTACATCATCAATCTGGGTTCGATTGCCGGCAGTTATGCTTATCCCGGCAGTAATGTCTATGGTGCGACCAAGGCTTTTGTGCGCCAATTCAGCATGAATCTGCGCGCCGAATTGGCAGACAAAAATATCCGCATTACCAATATTGAACCGGGTTTGTGCGGCGATACCGAGTTTTCCAACGTCCGTTTCAAAGGCGACGACCAGCGTGCGGCCGAGGTTTATGAGAATGTCGAGTTTATCCAGCCGCAAGATATTGCCGATACCGCTTTGTGGCTCTACCAGCGTCCGGCGCGGATGAACGTCAATTCCATCGAAATCATGCCGGTTGCCCAGACCTTTGCAGGCATGAAAGTTTACCGCGACGCGCCTGCTCCGGCGAAGGAAGAAACGTTTGAAAAACAAAGCATGTCTTTGTTTGGAAAAATTAAATCTTGGTTTAAGTAATCGGCATCAGGCCGTCTGAACGTTTCAGACGGCCTCTTTGTTATCTGAAATTGAGTAAACACGCTATAATGTAATTTTTTATTAACAAGGCCGTCTGAAAGGCTGTTTCAGTTATGAACGCAATCAAACAAAAAATCTTAGAACAAGCGCAGCGCGATGGCGTGCAGGTAACCGCATTGCGCGAGCAAGTGCTTGATATTGTTTTGAAACAAAGCGGCGTGATTAAAGCCTACAACGTTCTGTCGCAGATGCAGCAGCAAAGCGAGGGCGTGGTTGCGCCGCCGACGGCCTACCGCGCCCTTGATTTTTGGGCGGAACAGGGCGTTTTGCACAAAGTGGCGGCGGTCAACGGCTATATTTTGTGCAGCCACGCGCAGCACGAGTGCAACGACCATTGCCACGACCACGAAGAAACAGAGGCGCACCACAGCGCGTTTATTTTGGTTTGCACCGAATGCGGTACGGCGGATGAGCAGACTTTGAGCCAAGAATGGGCGGCCTTGCGTGCAGGCGTGGCTGAAACCGGTTTCTCATTAAAAGAAGAACATGTTGTTTTAACAGGAATTTGTAAAAAATGTCAGAAGTAAAAAAGACTAAAGTCCACCTGATTTCAGGCTTTCTCGGAACAGGTAAAACCACCGCACTCAAAAGTCTGATGGTACAAAAAGACCCAAACGAAAAATGGGTCATCATCGTCAACGAGTTTGGCGAAATCGGCATTGACGGCGCCGTCTTGAGCGACAACGGCATTCCCGTGGCCGAAATCGCCGGCGGCTGTTTGTGTTGTACTGCCGGTGCGCAAATGGGGACGACCGTACAAAAAATGCTACGCGATGCCCAACCCGACCGCTTGATGATTGAAGCCAGCGGCCTGGCGCACGCCGCCAGCGTTATCGACGAACTGAAAGCCAAACCGCTCGACAGCATGCTGGAAATCGGCGCAGTCTTTACCGTCGTCGATCCGCGCCAGTTTATTAATCCCGATTACGCGCAACAGGCTTTGTATAAAGACCAAATCGGCATTTGCGACGTATTGGTCGCCAGCAAAACCGACTTGTGCACGCCGGAGCAACTGGCCGAATTTCATGATAAAGCAGCCAAACTGTTCCCGCCCAAAGCCAAAGTGGTTGAAGTCCAAAATGCGCAACTCGACATCCAATGGCTTGATATTCCCGTGGTCGAAAAATCGCGCTACCGCCTCAAAGCCCTGCCGGACAACACCATGGGCTTCCAGTCTCAAGGCTTTACTTTCCCTGCCGGGCGCGATTTCGACGGCGAAAAATTGACCGATTTCTTCAACGATCTGCCCAAATTCACAGACGGCCTCGTCCGTGCCAAAGGTGTGTTCCAAGTGCTCGGTACATGGGTATGGCTCAACTGGGTGGACGGTCAATGGGGTGCAAACCAAGTTTCATGGCGTCGCGACTCGCGCTTCGAGCTGATTGCCAAATCCTTTGACGCGGATTTGATTGAGAAAAAATTGCTGGAGGCTTTGGAGAAGTAAATCATCGTCCAAACGCTTATTAATCCGTTACGATAACGCCGTCTGAAGCAAGCGGTTTCAGACGGCCTTCAAATCAAAAAAATAGAGGAACACTTAACCATGTGGCGTTATATCTTTCATCGTTTGCTCCTTTTGATTCCCACGCTGTTGGGGATTTTGGCGATTACTTTCGCCGTGATTCAGTTTGTTCCCGGCGGCCCGGTGGAGCAGATGGTTCAGCAGCTGACGCAGGGCGCGGTTGGCGGCGAGACGGCGGGACACAGTATGCCCGGAACTTTGGCCAAAAACGGCAACCGCATCAGTGCGGAAGATTTGGCCGCGCTGAATGCTTTATACGGTTTCGACAAGCCGCCTTTGACGCGTTTTGCCGATATGGTATGGAAATTCGCCCGTTTCGATTTGGGCGAGAGCTTTTTCCATCACCAAACTGTGTTTGAGTTGGTAAAAGAGAAAATGCCGGTATCGATGAGTTTGGGTTTGTGGACGTTTTTCCTGACTTATTTGATATGTATTCCGTTGGGTATTGCCAAGGCGGTCAGGGATGGCAGCCGTTTCGATACGATTACGGGTATGATCATTTTGGTCGGCTATACCGTACCGCCGTTTGTCTTGGGTTTGGTGTTGCTGGTGTTGTTTGGCGGCGGCAGCTTTTTTGCCTGGTTTCCTCAGGGCGGTTTGGTCGGCGATGATTTCGATACGCTCTCTTGGGCCGGTAAAGTCAAAGATTATCTGTGGCATATGGCCTTGCCGATTACCGCTTCGGTGGCAGGCAACTTGGCGGTGATGACCGTATTGACGAAAAACGTGTTCCTTGAAGAAATCCGCCGCCAATATGTTTATACCGCGCGGGCTAAGGGCTTGCCTGAGAAACAGATTTTGTGGAAACATATTTTCCGCAACGCCATGATTCCTCTGATTACCGGTTTTCCGGCCGCATTTATCGGCGCATTCTTTACCGGAAGTCTGTTGATTGAAACGCTGTTTTCGCTGGACGGGTTGGGTTTGCTGTCTTACGAGGCAGTGATGAAACGCGATTATCCTGTCGTAATGGGTACGCTGTATGTGTTCACGCTGATGGGGTTGTTGGCTAAATTGGTGTCGGATATTTCTTATTCGTGGGTCGATCCGCGCATTCACTTTGGCGGACAGAAATAAGGCCGTCTGAAAATATCTTCAATCCATTATTAAAGAATGTTTCGAACCATGAAAAAGAAAAAATCTACTTCAAACCCTACTTGGCAGGCCTTTAAGCAACATAAGCGCGGTTGGCTGGCTTTGCGGATTTTGGCCGTTTTGTTTGTCGTTACCTTGCTTGCGCCTTTGTGGAGCAACGACAAACCTTTGTGGATACGCTATCAGGGCGAGTATTTCTTCCCCTTGGTAACTGAATACAATGAAACCACATTTGGCGGCGATTTCGATACGCCTGCGGATTATTTGGATCCGCTTATCCGCCACAACATCACTTCAGACGGCAATTTTGCCCTGTATCTGCCCAATCCTTACGATGCCGATACCTTGAACGATTTCGATACGGCCCCCGATCCTGCCAAACCGTCCGAACGGCATATCTTGGGAACGGACGACCGCGGCCGCGACCTGTTGGCACGCTTGGTTTACGGTTTCCGCGATTCGCTGCTGTTTGCCTTGGTGTTGACCGTGGTAACTACCGTAATCGGCGTGGTTGCAGGTGCGGTGCAGGGTTATTTCGGCGGCAAAACCGACCTTCTGATGCAGCGTTTTATTGAGGTTTGGGGCGGTATGCCGGAGCTGTACCTCCTGATTATCCTGTCTTCGTTTTTTAATCCGGGGCTGTTGATTTTGCTGGTGTTGCTGTCGCTTTTCGGCTGGATGGGCTTGTCCGACTATGTCCGCGCCGAGTTTTTGAAAAACCGTCAGACCGATTACGTTTTGGCGGCGCGCGCGATGGGCGTGAGCAACCGTGAAATCATGTGGCGCCATATCCTGCCCAACAGCTTGACGCCGGTATTGGCTTTCCTGCCTTTCCGTATTTCTGGTGCCGTACTTGCCTTGACCAGTTTGGACTTCTTGGGTTTGGGCGTACCTGCCTCACAGGCGAGCTTGGGCGAGTTGCTGGCGCAAGGCAAAGACAACTTGGACGCATGGTGGATCGGTCTGTCTGCCGTTGCTACGCTGACGGTGATGCTGCTTTTGCTGGTTATGATCGGCGAAGGTTTGCGTCAGGCATTTGACGTACGCGCACGCAGTTAATTGCTTTTCTAAAGCGTGAAGAGGGTGGGCGGAAAAGCCTGTCCTTCATTCTCAAGGCCGTCTGAAAAGTTTCAGACGGCCTCATCCATTCGTTTGAATCATTAAAAAACATGAATCAAGAAATCACATTTCTTACGCTTTTTCTGCTCGGCTTTTTTGGCGGAACGCATTGCGTCGGCATGTGCGGCGGATTGAGCAGCGCATTCGCTTTGCAGCTGCCGCCACATTTAAACCGAATCGGGCTGATTGTATTGTTGAACTTGGGGCGCATCAGCAGCTATGTCGTCATTGGCCTGTTGGTCGGCTTGGTCGGGCAGGTCGGCATTTCTTTGGACGATACGCGCGCGGTTCAAAACGGTTTGTATATTGCCGCCAATGTCTTGTTGCTTTTGCTTGGTCTGTATCTTGCCGGTATTTCGACCGCCGCAACTAAAATCGAACGCATCGGCAAACCGATATGGAAACGCCTAAATCCTTTACTGAACAAATTGCTGCCGATTAAATCGATGCCTGCCTGTTTCGGCGTGGGCGTGCTTTGGGGCTGGCTGCCGTGCGGCTTGGTGTACAGCGCGTCTTTGTATGCTTTAGGCAGTGGCAATGCTTTGCATGGCGGGCTGTATATGCTGGCGTTTGCATTGGGGACCTTGCCGAACCTGCTCGCGATGGGCATATTTGCAGCGCAGTTGAAAACCTTTCTGCAGAAACGCATGGTTCGTTTGTGCGCCGGATTATTGGTGGCAGGATGGGCGATATGGCGCTTGGCCGTCTTTGCAATGGGGCAAATCGGGTAGGGAAAAAGATTTAATTTAGTTTGTTTTTATTGTCATGAAACAGGCCGTCTGAAAGATTTCCAGACGGCCTTTTCACAAGAAAGATTTAATGAATCAAATTCCAAGTCATTTTGGCGGCAATCAGCAGCAACATGATGCCGAAAGCGATTTTGAGTTTTCGGGCGGGCAGCTTGTGCGCCGTTTTAACGCCGAGCGGGGCAAAGAGGATGGTGGCAATGCTCAAAATGGCTACGGCCGGAAGATAGATAAAGCCTGCCGCGCCTTCAGGCAGGTTGGCAATAGGCAAACCGTTGGCAAAATAGCCGATGGTGCCGGCAACTGCAATCGGCCACGCCAGGCCTGAAGATGTGCCGATGGCGCGGTGCGCCGGAAAGTTGCAATACAGTAGGAATGGAACGGATAGCGAACCGCCGCCGATACCGACCCAGCTCGAAGCTGCTCCAAAAAGCGTGCCTGCGGCTGTCAGGCCGGGGAGGGAGGGCAGGGTGCGTGAAGGCGTGGGTTTGGAATCGCGTAGGGTTTTGAGTGCGATAAGGGTAAGAAATGCAATAAAGAAAACCTGCAAAGCCAGCGTCGGCATATATTTTGCCGTTACTGCGCCGAGGAGGACGCCGAGTATCATGCCCGGCGTCATCCGGCGGACGGTTGCCCAATCGATGGCGTGTTTTTTATGCTGGGCATACATACTGGAGAAGGTGGTAAACACCATGACGGCAAAGGAAGTGCCGATGGCGAGATGCTGGGCATAGGGGTGGTTGCCTACGCCTTGCAGTTGTAGCGCCCATAAAACAACGGGGACAACCAGCGTGCCGCCGCCTACGCCGAACAGCCCGGCAATAAAGCCCGCCGCGCTGCCGACGGCGAGCAGGGCAAGGATGATGTCCCAAGACCACATTTCAGACGGCCTTGTCGTGTTTGTGTGATTTATGGCGTTTTTTAAACCAACGGATGATTGCCATCACATAACCGGACAAGCTGTAGCCGAGGAAAAACAGGAAGAGGACGAGCGAAGGCTCCCAATTGATCAAAAGCAGAATCAATACGGCCAACACCATGCCCATAAACGGCACTTGGCGGCGGATATTGATTTCTTTGAAACTCCAAAACGGAATCTGCACAATCATGGAAATGCCGGCAAACAGGGTGATACCCAATGCCCACCAATGCACGTTGGGGAAGCGTTCGACGCTGTGGTTGACCCAAATCAGGCCGACAATCAACGCAGCGGCGGTCGGGCTGGGCACGCCGATAAACCAGCGTTTGTCGACTTTGCCGATAAGCGTGTTGAACAGTGCCAAACGCAGGGCGGCGCAGGCGCAGTAGATAAAGGCGACGGAATAACCGATTTTGCCAAACTGCCAAAGTTGCCATTTGTAGGCAATCAGGGCAGGCGCGACGCCGAAGCTGACCATATCGGCAAGGCTGTCGAGCTGTTCGCCGAACGCGCTTTGGCTGTTGGTCAGCCGCGCCACGCGTCCGTCCATACCGTCGAGCAGCATGGAAAGGAAAACTGCAATCGCCGCTGTTTCATAACGTCCGTGCATGGACTGAGTGATGGCGAAAAATGCGCAAAACAGTGCGGCGATGGTAAAGGAATTGGGCAGCAGGTAAATGCTGTTTTTGCGGATGGAGTTACGCGGTGGAATCGGATTTTCTGTATTTTGTGAGTTGTCCATAATGTTTCCGTATATGCTGCGGGTGCAGATGAGGCATTATACCGCATTGGCAGGTTAAGGATTTTTAAAAGGCAGTCGTAGTTTCACTTCATCAGCATAAAGTTTCAGACGGCCTTTATTGCGTCAGTCAAACAACTCGCCCTGCGCCTGCTCTTTGGTCACGCGTACGTCGGTTTCGCCGTCGGCAAAAGTGATGTGCAGTTTCTGCCCTTGCTTCAACGTATCGGCATTGCGGATGACTTGTCCGCGAGTATTTTTGACGACCGAGAAGCCGCGTTCCAGAATATGTTGAGGCGAGACGGCTTCGAGCAAAGCGGCTTGGGCGGTCAGGCTTTGACGGCGGTGGGCGAGCAGCTGGCGGAAGGAATGCGACAAGGCCGTCTGAAAGCGGTCGATGTTGTGTTTGTAAACGGAAACATCAGGACGGCAATGTTTCAGGGCTTGGGTTTGGCGTTCGAAACGGGCGGTGTGGGTGCGGAGGTTTTGCGTCATTGAGTAAGACAGCGTTTGCGCCAGTTTGCTGATTGAAGCGCGTTGCTCGTTAAGTTTTTGGCGCGGATGGCGGATTTGCCGTGCGAGCCAGTCGAGTTTTTGGCTGGCATCGAAATAGCGTTGTTCCAAAACAGTTTTCAGACGGCCTTGCGCTTGGGCGAGACGATGTAGCGATTCTTGGCGGTTGGGGCTGACTAATTCTGCCGCTCCGGTCGGCGTGGGCGCGCGTACGTCGGCAACAAAATCGGCGAGCGTGAAATCGGTTTCGTGTCCTACGCCGCTGACAACCGGAATTGTGCAGGCTTCGATGGCGCGTACGACCGGTTCTTCGTTAAACGCCCACAAGTCTTCAATGCTGCCGCCGCCGCGACAGACAATCAACACATCGCATTCGGCGCGTTGCGAAGCGGTTTTAATCGCTTGGGCAATTTGCAACTCGCTGCCTGTGCCTTGTACGGGCGTCGGATAAACGATAACGGGGATTTCGGGTGCGCGGCGGTTTAAGGTGGTTACAACATCGCGCAATGCCGCCGCCGCCAGGCTGGTGACGACGCCGATACATTGCGGACGGGCGGGCAATGGTTTTTTGCGTTCTGCCGAAAACGCGCCTTCCGCCTGTAACTGGGCTTTCAATCGCTCATAGGCTTCGTAAAGCTGCCCCAAGCCTTTGAGCCGCACCTCGTTCACGGTAATCTGAAATTCGCCCCGCGCTTCATAAATACTGATTTTTCCTGATACTTCGATATGGTCGCCTTCTTTCAAAGGCTTCGCCAAACGCATGGCTGCACCCTTAAACATCGCGCAACGCACCTGCGCGCGGCTGTCTTTGAGCGAGAAATAATAATGTCCGCTGGCGGCACGGGTCAGATTGGACACTTCGCCGGCAATCCATAAACCTGCGAGATGGTCTTCCAGCAAGGCTTTGGCGAGGGCATTGAGTTCGGATACGGAAATAGAGGAGGGCGCGAAGAGTTCGGACATTGCGAAACAGAAAAATTGGGGAAAGCTGAATTATAAGGGTTTTAGGGCGATTCGTTGTATTCGTTTTTATGAAACTTGAGCTCTTTGTTTTAATATTATCAAAGCCGCATGTTCAGACGGCCTTGCCTGGGCAGGCTTGTGTTATATTATCGTTTGATTTTCGCTTCAAAAGCCGTGCGTATGCCCAAACTCCACCAAATTATCGAGCGCCATTGGCAATCTCCCAATCCGTTTTTGTCTTTGCTGTTAAAACCATTGTCCAAACTGTTTGCCAGAATTGCGGCGAAACGGCGCGATGATTTTGTTTCAGGCCGTCTGAAAAGTGAAAAATTGCCTGTGCCAGTGATGGTGGTCGGCAATATCCATGCAGGTGGAACAGGGAAAACGCCGATAGTTGCTGCGCTGGTGTCGGGTTTGCAGGAAAGGGGCGTTAAGGTCGGCATCATCAGCCGGGGGTACGGGCGCAAGAGCAAGGCGGTTCATGTATTGAATACAACCAGCAGCGCGGCAGATGCAGGCGACGAGCCTTTATTGCTGTTTCGTCAAACCGGTGCGCCAACGGCGGTAGGCAGCAACCGTACAGAAGCAGGCAGGGCATTGCTTGCGGCGCATCCGGAGCTTAAATTGATTGTGGCCGACGACGGTTTGCAACATTATGCCTTGCAACGCGATATGGAAATTGCCGTATTTCCGGCGGCAGATACAGGGCGTACCAATTTGGATTTACTGCCCAACGGCAGCTTGCGCGAACCTTTGTCTCGGTTGGCTTCCGTTGATGCGGTTGTCGTTAGCGGCGGAAAAGCAGATGCGGCGTTTAGGCCGTCTGAAAATATGTTTGCCAGCCATATTGAAACAGGGCGGATTTACCGTTTGAACAGGCCGTCTGAAAAATTGGATTTGGAAGGCTTGGAAAGTCAAACCGTCGCCGCCGTCGCCGGTATCGCCAAGCCGGAGCGTTTTTTCAATACGTTGCAAAGCATGAATATCGCTTTAAAACAAACCATTGCCTTGCCTGATCATGCAGATATTACGGTCGAGGATTTGCCGGACGCAGATGTGGTAATTATGACGGAAAAGGATGCGGTCAAATTTTCAGACGGCCACGGCCTGAATCATGTGTGGGTCTTGCCTGTTTATGCGATAATTGAGCCGGACTTGGCGGCGTTCGTGTTGAATCGTCTAAAAAATATTTTACTTTAAAGGAATTGAAATGAAATTTAAATTGCTATTAAGTCTCATTACTACATTGGTTTATACAAATACATTTATAGCATCAGCAACAGAATTATCAGATGTGAAACATTCAAAATCAATATTTGATGAAAATATGCAAGTCAATATTGAAGAAAAAATAATTTCAGATTTGAAAGATATTCTCCTAAAGAATGGGGGACAAGAAATGTTAAGTAAGTTTATCAATAAATATGATTTGAAATGTACTACTGAAAGTTTTTCTAAAAAACTCAAAGTAGGAGCTAGAGAGTGCCAGCTGGAAAATAAAGAGAGCAATGATGGTGTTCCTTTATTGATGCTTGGTATTGAGAATGATAAAATCATTGCAACTGTTTATAGTGGCAAAGATATAACTTTTCTAAGAAAAATGAAATGTTCTTTTTCTAGAAATCGCCTGCCTATTTGTTTCTCATCAAATTCATCTTACAAAGAGAGAAAATATTGGTTGAAATTGTGGAATAAACCGTTACAAGTTGCAAATTAGATTTTATCTTTTACATTAGTTCATTTAATTATAGTTTCAGAGGATTCTTAAAATTATGCCAAAAAATATGCAAAATTATAGTGATGCTTATAGTATCAGTCAGAAATATGATAATGTCAAATATGGATTTGGTTCTAAAAATCCTGAGAAAGGAAAGGTAGATTGTTCTGGATGGGTAATTTATTTACAAAATTCAGATATGAAGCATATTAATGAATTCCTTGGGAAGGAAATCTTTACTAAAAAAGATTATTTTAATAGTTCTATAGATGCGGCATCAGAAATTATTAGAAAATCAGAATCACGTTCAGGTTTGTTATTTTCTGGTAGATTATCTTCTGACAACACCATTACAAAGGATATGCTGAAGGAAGGAATGATTATAGGGGAGGATAATGGGGATAAAATATGGGATAGAGGACGTCATAAAGGAATAGATCATATAGTCCAAGTTGTAAAAAATCCAGATACTGGTGAACTTATGATTAGTCAATCTCATGCAGGCCATAATGGTGGGGTGACATTAACATCCGTAGATAATTATCTGGATGGTAAACGTAAAAAAGGAACGTTTCTTTATTTAACTGATCCTCTATATAAAGCTAGAGAAGCCATTGAGCAAAAGATAAATGAACTTGAAGAAAATAAAATAGAAAATTTTAATACTTTGAAAAATGGGAAAGAACAACCACAAAGTTCAGTTGACAGGCTCAGATCTTTAATTGATGGGTTTAAAAATGATTACGATGGTTCGTTTAGTAAGCAGATTTTAGCAGAATATAAGGATGTTGTTGATAATTTTAAAGAAAGACAACAAGAAAGATTGGAAGAGCAATTGGCCATACAGAATGAACAGCCTGAAATACAAAGAGATCGAAACTTTAGTGGTAGATCTTTAGGTTAAGGTGTTTTTATAATTGATTCAAGGTCGTCTGAGGATTTATCGGACGACCTTTAAATCATATGGATACTAGAAAAAACAGAAGGTAACCCCATGGAAAAAAAATTCTTAGACATCCTTGTTTGTCCTGTGACCAAAGGCAAACTCGAATACCATCAAGACAAACAGGAATTGTGGAGCCGTCAGGCAAAGCTGGCTTATCCGATTCGTGACGGCATCCCTTATATGCTGGAAAACGAAGCACGAGCGTTGAGCGAAGAGGAACTGAAAGCATGACCGAATTTGTCGTATTGATTCCGGCGCGGTTGGATTCTTCACGTCTGCCGGGAAAGGCGTTGGCTGATATTCACGGTAAACCGATGGTTGTACGCGTTGCTGAACAAGCGGCAAAAAGCAAGGCTGCGCGTATTGTCGTTGCCACCGACCATCCTGATATTCAGACGGCCTGTCAGGCGCACGGTGTCGAAGTGGTCATGACTTCCAATCAACACGAAAGCGGTACAACGCGCCTTGCCGAAGCGGTCAATACGCTGAAACTGCCGCAACATCTGATTGTCGTGAACGTACAAGGCGACGAGCCTTTAATCGATCCCGAACTCATCAACCGTACGGCTGAAGTTTTGGTTGAAAACAATGTGCAAATGGCGACGGCCGCCCACGAATTGCACGATTTTGACGAGTTTATGAATCCTAACGTTGTCAAAGCCGTCCTCGACAAAAACCGCAACGCCATCTATTTCAGCCGCGCCCCGATTCCTTATCCGCGCGACGCCATGCGCGCCAAAAAACGCGAATTACCTTCAGAAACAGCTGTTTTGCGCCACATCGGCATTTATGCCTATCGTGCAGGTTTCCTGCAACGCTATTTCGAAATGGAAGTTTCTCCTTTGGAAACCATTGAATCTCTGGAACAATTGCGCGTCCTGTGGCACGGTTATCCGATTGCCGTTGAAATTGCCCAAGAAGCGCCAGCCGCCGGCGTGGATACGCAGGAAGATTTGGACAGGGTAAGGGCTGTGTTCGAGGCCGTCTGAAGGGAAAAAACATGAATGATTTACGCCATTTGAGCCGTGACGAACAAAAACTGCTTGCCGATGTTGCTTTGCTGGTCAAAGACGACGATCAAGAGTTCAACTACGAAATGTTGAAAGTGGCCGCGCCCGACGAGGCCAGCGGCGAATTTTGGTTTCGCATGGCAGAAATGCTCAGCACCCTGCCGCCCAACCAGTCTTTAGATTTGCGCATGACCGGCGGACGGTTGGCGGTCGCCGTATCGATTTTATCGGTGTTGTTGCAGGAAAGCCCCGATATTCCCCAGCTTTGGGCGCAAAAAGTGATTGCGCTCAACTATCTGGCACACGGCCATCGGACACGCGCCCTCGGTTTGGCGCAACAGCCGGACAAAGCGGCAGAAGCCAACGAGGAAGAATATTTGGCAAAAGCCTTGTCCCAAAACCTACTTTCCACGTTGAAAGACGCGTTGGAACGCTTTCCCGAAGACAGCTGGTTTATCGAAATGCGCGATGATGCGTGGCAGCACTTTGGCGCAGAACAGGCCGTCTGAAGTTTTGAACGATAAACGCAAGGCGTGTAGAATTAAACAAACATCAAATCCATAAACCAAGAAGGACTCATCATGAAAGTATTATTGTTGGGCGCACCCGGCGCAGGCAAAGGCACACAGGCCCAATTCATCACCGCCGCATTCGGCATTCCTCAAATTTCTACCGGCGACATGCTCCGCGCGGCCATCAAAGCAGGCACCCCGCTGGGTTTGGAAGCAAAAAAAATTATTGATGAAGGCGGTTTGGTGCGCGACGACATCATCATCGGCATGGTGAAAGAACGCATCGCCCAAGACGACTGCAAAAATGGTTTCCTGTTTGACGGTTTCCCACGCACATTGGCACAAGCCGAAGCGATGGTTGAAGCAGGCGTGGATTTGGACGCAGTTGTTGAAATCGACGTACCCGACAGCGTGATTGTCGACCGCATGAGCGGCCGCCGCGTGCATTTGGCTTCCGGCCGTACTTACCACGTTACCTACAATCCGCCTAAAGTCGAAGGTAAAGACGACGTAACCGGCGAAGATTTGATTCAACGCGACGACGACAAAGAAGAAACCGTGAAAAAACGCCTTGCCGTTTACCACGAGCAAACCGAAGTTTTGGTTGATTTCTACAGTAAACTGGAAGGCGAACACGCGCCGAAATACATCAAAGTCGACGGCACCCAAGCAGTAGAAGCCGTGAAAGCCGAAGTATTGAAAGGTTTGGGCAAATAAGTTTTGCCAAAGTAAAATCATAAGGCCGTCTGAAAAAATATTTTCAGACGGCCTTTTGTGTACAAAAGCTGTTAAAATCGAAGCTATAACCGTTTATCTGCAGGCATCTTATGAATCCCTTAATCTCCGACTTCCAAACCCAGCAACAACGTACTCCCGTTATCGTCGCCCTTGATTTTGCCAACGAAAAAGACACACTCGGATTTGTCCGTAATCTTGACCCGACATTGTGTCAAATCAAAATCGGCAAAGAGCTGTTTACCGCGACCGGTCGCAGTTTGGCAGAAAGCTTAATCAATCAAGGTTTCAAACTTTTCCTTGATTTGAAATACCACGATATTCCCCACACTGTTGCGCAGGCATGTAAAGTTGCCGCCGAGATGGGCGTTTGGATGGTCGATATGCACGCATCGGGCGGCCGCCGCATGATGGAAGCCGCCGTAGAAGCTGTTGCCGGATATCACACCAAGCCGCTTTTGATCGGTGTAACCGTGTTGACCAGCATGGAACAAAGCGACTTGGCAGAAATCGGTTTGAACATCGCCCCTGAAGAACAAGTCATCCGCTTGGCGAAACTGGCGCAAAGCTCAGGCTTGGACGGCGTGGTATGTTCCGCTCAAGAAGCTGCACCATTGCGCCGTGAATTAGGACAAGATTTCGTCTTGGTTACACCGGGTATCCGCTTGGACGTTGCCGGCAATAATGACGATCAACGCCGCATCATGACACCGGCCGAAGCATTGGCGGCAGGCTCGACTTATCTGGTAATGGGCCGTCCGGTAACCAAAGCTGCCGATCCGGTAGCCGTATTGCGCGAAGTGAACCGCGTGGTAAACCTTGAAGCAAACTGATTTTCAGGCGACCTTACAGGTTGAGGCCGTCTGAAAAAAAAACACAACGGAGACAATATGTCCACCAAGTTCCAACAAGAAACCCTCAAATCTCGTTTTGCACAAGCCAAAGTCCTTGTTGTCGGCGATGTGATGCTCGACCGCTATTGGTTTGGCGATGTATCCCGCATTTCTCCTGAAGCCCCCGTACCGGTGGCGAAAATCGGACGTATCGACCAACGCGCGGGTGGCGCGGCAAACGTTGCACGCAATATCGCCTCACTGGGCGGCAAAGCAGGGCTGTTGTCCGTAACCGGCGATGATGAAGCTGCGGATGCACTGGATGCGTTGATGACGCAAGACGGTGTTTCTTCCTATCTGATGCGCGACAAGCAGATTGCGACTACTGTCAAACTGCGCGTTGTTGCTCGCAACCAGCAGCTTATCCGACTTGATTTTGAAGAGCCGCCGCATCGTGAGGTATTGGAACAAATCAAGCAGCAATACCGCGAAGTGTTGCCTGAATATGATGCCATTATTTTTTCAGATTACGGCAAGGGCGGCCTGTCGCATATTTCCGATATGATCGATTGGGCGAAACAGGCCGGTAAACCGGTTTTAATCGATCCCAAAGGCGACGATTACGAGAAATATGCCGGCGCTACGCTGATTACGCCGAATCGTGCTGAATTGAAAGAAGTGGTAGGCAGCTGGAAAAACGAAAACGATTTGACCGAAAAAGCTCAAAACCTGCGCCGTCATCTTGACTTGACCGCGATTTTGCTGACCCGAAGCGAAGAGGGCATGACCCTGTTCAATGAGGGCGAGCCGATTTATCAGCCTACACGGGCTCAAGAAGTTTATGATGTATCCGGTGCGGGCGATACCGTTATTGCCGGAGTAGGCTTGGGTTTGGCGGCAGGTTATACCATGCCCGAAGCGATGCACCTTGCCAATACCGCGGCAGGGGTTGTCGTGGCAAAACTTGGTACGGCGGTTTGCTCGTTTGCAGAGTTGAATAAGGCATTGGAAGAGCAATAATTGCTGTTTCAGACGGCCTTAAAATCTAAAGGCCGTCTGAAAATGGAGTTGGAAAATAATCCAGATAGAAAAGTTTTTATTTTCAGCCGGCATGATTACTTTAAGGCCGTCTGAAAAATCAAAATAAAGGAAACTCATTATGACCATTATCGTAACAGGAGCGGCCGGCTTTATTGGCAGCAACATCGTCAAAGCACTTAACCAGCGCGGTATTACCGACATTGTTGCCGTCGACAATCTGAGCAAAGGCGAAAAATTTAAAAACCTTGCCGAGTGTGAAATTGCCCATTATCTCGATAAACACGAATTCATCCGCCAAGTGCGCGGCCATCTTCTGCCTTACGATAATATCGAAGCCGTCTTCCACCAAGGCGCGTGTTCCGACACCATGAACCACGACGGCCTTTATATGATGGACAACAACTATCAGTACACGCTCGACCTTTTGGACTGGTGTCAGGACGAACGTATTCCGTTCCTCTACGCCTCTAGCGCCGCCGTGTACGGCAAAGGCGAAATCTTCCGCGAAGAGCGCGAACTGGAAAAACCACTCAATGTGTATGGCTACTCTAAATTCTTGTTTGACCAAGTATTGCGCCGCCGCATGAAAGAAGGCCTGACTGCCCAAGTCGTCGGCTTCCGCTACTTCAACGTATATGGACAGCAGGAGCAACATAAAGGCCGTATGGCATCCGTCGCCTTCCACCATTTCCACCAATACCGAGAACACGGCTATGTTAACCTGTTTGGCGCCAATGACGGCTACGGCAACGGCGAACAAACCCGCGATTTTGTCAGCGTAGAAGACGTCGCCAAAGTTAACCTTTACTTCTTCGATCATCCCGAGCTTTCAGGTATCTTTAACCTCGGTACAGGCCGCAGCCAACAGTTTAACGAACTTGCCGCCGCTACCGTCAACGCCTGCCGAGCAGCCGAAGGCAAGCCTGAAATGAGTTTGAAAGAGTTGGTTGAAGAAGAGCTTATTCGCTATATCCCATTCCCCGATGCACTTAAAGGTAAATATCAGAGCTTCACTCAAGCGGATATTACCAAGCTGCGCGAAGCTGGGTATACAGAAGAATTCTTGGATGTAAAACAAGGCGTCAGCCGTTACGTTAAATGGATGCTGGAGAACTTGGTTTAAGTCCTTCTGATTTGAATGATAAGGCCGTCTGAAAAAGGATTTTCAGACGGCCTTATTATTTTGTGAAATTTTAAAATGAGACCTTTGTAAAATTTCTTTTCCTCCCAATAGCCGAAATTCAAACACAAATTTTCGGCTGTTTTCGCCCCTAATTGTTCCTGATTCTACCCAAATACCCCCTTAATCCACCTTGGATACCTGATTAATCAGGCATCCGAGCCACCTTTTAGGCAGCAACAGGCACACTTAGCCTGTTGGCGGCTTTCAACAGGTTCAAACACATTGCCTTCAGATGGCTTTGCGCACTCACTTTAATCAGACCGAAATAGGCTGCCCGGGTGTAGCGGGACGGGACTTACGGTGCAGCGTACCGAAGCTTTGTTTGACCACATAACGGGTCTTCGATAGATGTCGGTTACGTTTGGTTTGCGCTTCCGACAGCGGATGTTTGCGGTGGGCTTTGTGCATAATGCCGTCCAGCAAACGATGATTACCAGATGCTACCAGTCTTCCTTACTGTCATAGTTTGAGGCCTTTGCAGGAGCTTGTCACATTTGGCACATACGGCGCAAGTTAGACACAAATAAGGTACAAACAAAAAAGACAGTCTTACAAATAAGCTGTCAATTGGAAATTTGGAATCTTAGATTTTCAATAAATTCAGATATTTATTGGTGCCCGGAGCCGGAATCGAACCGGCACGGCCGGTTTAGGGCCGACGGATTTTAAGTCCGTTGTGTCTACCTATTTCACCACCCGGGCGTAGACAGTAAATTGAGAAATTGGAGGCGGGGGCGCGGATTTGAACCGGCCTGTATAAGGGTTGCACCCCTTATAGCATAAACACTCTGCCACCCCGCCATAAAAGGGATGGAGGCGAGAGTCGGAATCGAACCGGCGTAGACGGATTTGCAATCCGCTGCATAACCACTTTGCTATCTCGCCAAAACTACGCTTGAGTGTTGTAGTATGAAACTGGAGCGGGAAACGAGTCTCGAACTCGCGACCTCAACCTTGGCAAGGTTGCGCTCTACCAACTGAGCTATTCCCGCATATTCGGATGCGTAATTTGATGGAGCGGGAAACGAGTCTCGAACTCGCGACCTCAACCTTGGCAAGGTTGCGCTCTACCAACTGAGCTATTCCCGCATTTGAGTGCATCTGAAATTAAACTGGAGCGGGAAACGAGTCTCGAACTCGCGACCTCAACCTTGGCAAGGTTGCGCTCTACCAACTGAGCTATTCCCGCATATTGAAAAAGAACAATCAACAAGTCATCAGAATGGAGCGGGAAACGAGTCTCGAACTCGCGACCTCAACCTTGGCAAGGTTGCGCTCTACCAACTGAGCTATTCCCGCTCTGATATTTGTTGCTTCGTATATCGAAGAAGACGCAATTATTATGGATTTAATCGTGTGCGTCAAGTGTTTTGTTTTTATTTTTTTAAAAAATTTATTTGAATTCTTTCCATGCCATTTTCAGGTAGTAGCACATTGACCAGATGGTCAATACAGATGCTATAAACATCAATATGTTACCAATGAGATAGAAAGGATCGTTATATTTGTCTGTGCCGATAAGCAAAAGGAAGATGGCGATCATTTGGGCAGTGGTTTTGAATTTGCCGATGGTTGCCACGGCAACGCTGCCGCGTTTGCCCATTTGTGCCATCCATTCGCGCAAGGCGGAAATGGTAATTTCCCGGCCGATGATAATCATGGCGAAGATGGCGTATGTCCTGCCAAGGCTGACGAGCAGGAGCAGGGCAACTGCGACCATGAGTTTGTCGGCAACGGGGTCGAGGAATGCGCCAAAGTCGGAAGTTTGTTTCCAGCGGCGTGCCAAAAAGCCGTCGAACCAGTCTGTAATAGCGGCAAGTGCAAAGATAATAGCGGCTGTCCAGTTGACGGTTTGTGGTTGAATCCATGTGTTCGGTAAATAGAATAGGATGGTAAACACGGGGATTAATAGGACGCGCATCCAGGTAAGTAAAATAGGTATGTTCCAAGGCATGGTTTGGGACCTTTTGGATGATGTGTCGGGTTGTTCATTATAGCTTATTTGTTCACTCTGCTTTTTGAAGTGTTGTTTTTTTGCCGACAAGTATCTCGGGCATAGATTTTTGTCGTGTGGGTTGTGAAGAAAATCTGCTAAGGCCGTCTGAAAAATAGGCTGTTGCGGGGTGTAAATGTTTTTGGGTAGAAAAGTGGCTGCGAAATAGTGGGCAATAAGGTCTGCCTGCTGTTCGATATTTAATTGGTTGATGTGGGGTAAGGGGATGGGGTAGGCGTAAGCTTTGCGTTTTCTGTATCCGCCTTTGAGCATGATGAATAGGCCGGAAAGCCAAACTTTGTGACCGCGCTGGTGTTGCCAGACATGTGTCAGCTCATGAATCAGCCAAATTTTGTAGGCTATGCCGGCTTGAGTGAAATCTTCGGGACAGTGTTTGCGCGGAAAGTATATGTTTCCATTGGGTGCAATGGCGGTATTGGCGTTGGGTAGAAGCGGAATGCCGCGATATATTTTGATGCGGTGGAAGTCTATGCTGTCCGCAAAAACTTGTTTTGCCATACGGACTTCGTTTTTGGTCAGTCGGCGCCAATCGGAAAAAATCATATTTGGAAGAGAATATAAGAGGGTATGAAGATTTCAGGCCGTCTGAAAGGTTTCAGACGGCCTGTGTCGGGATTTATTGTTCTGTTGAAGCGGCTTGTTTGCCGTTGTCGAACAATTTGTCCATGGGTGTCAGGTTGACTGCATTGCCTTGGCTGACTATCCATTTGTTTTCAACACGCCATACGCCTGAAGTATCTTCAACGCGCAAGTACCAATGATTGGTTGGGCGTAAAGGCTTAAAGACGGCTTCGTATTCCATGCGGCCGTTTTGCGGCTCGGCTGTTACGGCGCGCAGCTTGACGGTTTGGTCATCGGCTTTGCGCGTCGGGTGCATCAACAATAGGTTTAACGGCTGTTTGGTATCGAATTGTCCGCTGACGAATACTTTGGCGGCGTTCATATCCGGACTGATTAAAACCTGCACCTGAATTTGCCGTTTAACGGCTTCTTCATCGCGGTGAAGTTGGATTTCGATGTGTTTGCCGTCTTTGTAGTAATCGTCAGACACCAAGTCTGTCGTATGTTCTTTTGCGACGAAGAACATGGAAACGCTGGCGATAACGACGAAGATGGGGCCGGCCATCAGCACCCAGGGCCAAATATGTTTGTACCAAGGTTTGATTTGGGGTTGTGGGGACACCGTTTATTCTCCGATAAAGGTTGCTTTTTCTTCTAAAGTAGTCGGTTTGGAGTCGGCAGAGCCGGTCTCGCGATAGGTAAAGGTAAATTCGATCGGATGGCTGCCTTTGTCGGCATATTCGGGAATGGTAGATACCTGTACCGGGATGGTAACGGTTTCCCGCGGCGCAATTTTAATACCGTTTTCAGGCAGGCCGGTCAGCGCGATTTCATCAAAGCCTTTGACAGTTGCGGTCATCAGTTGTTCGTTTTCACTATTGTTGATAATGCGCAGGTTATAGGCATTTTCCAACCAGCCTTGGCTATTTTCGCGAACCATGACGCCGCGGTCTTTCAAGATATCGACTTCGACCATTTTTCGGGTGGAAATACCGACCAGGAAGGCGATGATGACCACCAGGAGTACTGCGCCATAACCGGCTACGCGCGGACGTTTCAAGCGTTTTTTGATGTCGCTTTCAGGGTATTCGTGTTCCAACGCGCCTTCGGTCGTATAACGGATCAAGCCACGCTCGTAGCCCATTTTATCCATGATTTCGTCACAGGCATCGATACACGCCGCGCAGCCGATACATTGGTATTGCAAACCGTCGCGGATGTCGATACCGACGGGGCAGACTTGCACGCACATGGTGCAGTTGATGCAGTCGCCCAAGCCGCTGTCTTCTTTGTTGGCGGTTTTCTTGCGTGCGCCGCGCGGTTCGCCGCGTTCGGCATCGTAAGAAATAATCAGTGTGTCTTTATCAAACATCGCGCTTTGGAAACGTGCATACGGACACATATGCAGACAAACTTTTTCGCGCATGATGTGGGCGAAGAAGAAGGTCATGAATCCGTAAAACGCTGCGGCAAACATCGCGCCGCCGCCTGCTGCTCCGGTAAACAAATCAGGAACAAACTGGCGGATTGGGACAAACCAGCCTGCAAAAGTAATGCCTGTCCATGCGCAGACAAGGAAAATCAGCAGGTATTTAGTGGCTTTAATGCGAATTTTAGTAAAGTTCCAAGGCGATTTTTCCAGTTTTAGGCGTTTGTTTCTATCGCCTTCGACCAAGTTGTCAATCCACAGCATAATTTCGGTGTAAACCGTTTGCGGGCATGAATAGCCGCACCACAAACGACCGGCAATGGTTGTCCACCAAAACAAGCCGAATGCGCAAATCATCAGCAGCAAGGCAAGGTAGATCAAATCGCCCATGCCCAGCGACAGTCCGAAAATGAAGAAATGACGGTCAGGGATATTGAATAAAACCGCCTGACGGCCGCTCCAGTTGAACCATGGAATAACGTAAAATACAAACTGGGTCGCCAATACGGCGGCGATACGCAGTTTGGCAAAGCGTCCTTCTGCCTTTTTAGGATGGATGCGTTCGCCTTCAGGATGGATTTGAATCACGCTGGATTTGGGTTTGGAAGGTTTGGGCGCAGTGGCTTTTGCTGTTTTTTCTGTTGAGGGTGTGGTGTTTTCAGCTTGGTTTTCTGGTGACATTTCAGTGTTCCTTGATGAAGTGCACACAAGCCTGTTGTCATGGTAGTAGTTTGATGTGAATATTTTCAGACGGCCTTTCGCGTGCATACAAATCATAACATTTGACTCTATTCAAAGCAAAAGAGGGACTTCGTCTTAACAATGGATTCCTTGCGGCCGTTTGATGTAGGGCCGTCTGAAAAGGGCAGTATTCAAAGGTTTACGGTTCAGCTTGTGTACAAACTTATAGTGATTTGCTATTTACACGATAAAAATATATAAAGCACTGTTTCAAAACGAAATAACAGTTAATATCATCTGTCCCGTCCGTTTCGGGCAACCGAGTGGAAACAGGCCGTCTGACAAAGCGAATATCAAAAGCTATCCTTGAAAGCACGGCTGATTCAGGCGATAATCGGTACACCTTTTTTCATATTTCCAATCTTGTCCAAGGAAGGTCAAACCATGTCTCAACTGGCAAACGCAATCCGTTTCCTCTCAGTCGATGCCGTACAGAAAGCAAACTCCGGCCACCCCGGCGCACCTATGGGTATGGCGGAAATGGCGGAAGTATTGTGGACGAAGTTCCTCAACCATAACCCTGCCAACCCGAAATTCTATAACCGTGACCGCTTCATCCTTTCCAACGGCCACGCGTCCATGCTGCTGTACAGCCTGTTGCACCTGACCGGCTACAACGTATCCATCGAAGACTTGAAAAACTTCCGCCAATTGCACAGCAAAACCCCCGGCCACCCCGAATACGGTTACACCGACGGCGTGGAAACCACGACCGGCCCGTTGGGACAAGGTATTGCCAACGCAGTGGGCATGGCTTTGGCCGAAAAAATCTTGGCTGCCGAATTCAATAAAGACGGCTTGAACATCGTTGACCACCACACCTACGTTTTCATGGGCGACGGCTGCATGATGGAAGGCGTGTCGCACGAAGCCTGTTCGCTCGCCGGCACTTTGGGCTTGGGCAAGCTGATTGTTTTATATGATGACAACAATATTTCCATTGACGGTAAAGTGGACGGTTGGTTTACCGAAAACATCCCGCAACGTTTTGAAAGCTACGGCTGGCAGGTGATTCCAAATGTAAACGGTCATGATACCGATGCCATTCAGACGGCCATTGAAGCGGCCAAAGCCGAAACCGGCAAACCGTCCCTCATCTGCTGCAAAACTTTAATCGGCAAAGGCAGCGCCAACAAAGAAGGCAGCCACAAAACCCACGGTGCGCCTTTGGGTGCGGACGAGATCGAAGCCACGCGCAAACATTTGGGTTGGACATATCCTGCGTTTGAAATTCCGCAAGAAATCTATGCCGCATGGAATGCAAAAGAAAAAGGCGCAAAACTTGAAGCCGAATGGAACGAGCTATTCGCCCAATATCAAGCCAAATACCCTGTCGAAGCCGCAGAATTCGTGCGCCGCATGGATAAAAAACTGCCGGACAACTTCGATGCTTACGTTCAAGCCGCATTGAAAGAAGTGTGTGCCAAAGCCGAAACCATCGCCACCCGTAAAGCCAGCCAAAACAGCATCGAAATTCTGGCCAAAGAGCTGCCCGAGCTGGTGGGCGGTTCTGCCGACCTGACCCCGTCCAACTTGACCGACTGGTCAAACAGCGTCTCCGTTACCCGCGAACACGGCGGCAACTATATTCACTACGGCGTACGCGAGTTCGGCATGGGCGCCATCATGAACGGCCTTACCCTGCATGGCGGTGTTAAACCATTCGGCGCGACTTTCCTGATGTTCAGCGAATACGAACGCAACGCCCTGCGTATGGCGGCGCTGATGAAAATCAACCCAGTATTTGTGTTTACCCACGACTCCATCGGTTTGGGTGAAGACGGCCCGACCCACCAACCCATCGAACAAACCGCCACCCTGCGCCTGATTCCAAATATGGATGTATGGCGTCCGTGCGATACCGTTGAATCCTTGGTGGCGTGGTCTGAAGCCGTTAAAGCGGCCGATCATCCGTCCAGCTTGATTTTCAGCCGTCAAAACCTGAAATTCCAAGCACGCAACGAACAGCAACTAAATGACATCAAACGCGGCGGCTACGTCATCAGCGAAGTCCAAGGTAACGCACAGGCCGTCATCATTGCCACCGGTTCTGAAGTTGAATTGGCTCTGGAGGCGCAAAAAGTATTGGCAGAACAAGGTATTACCGTACGCGTTGTTTCCATGCCGTCTACCAATGTATTTGACCGCCAAGATGCTGCCTATAAAGCCGCCGTTCTGCCGGAAGGCTTGCCACGCATAGCCGTAGAAGCCGGACATGCCGACGGTTGGTATAAATACGTCGGTCTGAACGGCGCAGTAGTCGGTATCAATCGCTTCGGCGAGTCTGCACCTGCTGATTTGCTGTTTAAAGAATTCGGCTTTACCGTAGACAATGTGGTTGCTACTGTTAAATCCGTTTTGTAAATCAGATTTTTGATTGAGATAAAAAGGCCGTCTGAAATTTCAGACGGCCTTTTATGTTTCAGTTGGTTAAACAGTTTCTGCTTCAGGTTTGACCTTGCTTTTCTTAAACTTCAACAGGGCTTCTTCTTTTGCCGCATCCCAGTCTATCCGCACAAAGCCGCCTTCGGCGAGTTTGCCGAACAGGAGTTCGTCGGCGAGCGGTTTGCGGATTTTTTCCTGAATCAGGCGGTGCATCGGGCGTGCGCCCATTTTCGGGTCGAAACCTTTTCCCGCCAGATATTTGCGCAATGCCGGCGTGAATTCGGCTTCGACTTTTTTGTCGAGGAGCTGGTGTTCGAGCTGGAGCAGGAATTTGTCCACGACTTTGACGATGACGGGTTCGGATAATGGGGCAAACGGGATAATCGCATCCAAACGGTTGCGGAACTCGGGCGTAAAGAGTTTGTTGATCGCCTGCATTTCGTCGCCGCGTTCGCGTTTGGCGGTAAAGCCGAGGCTGGGTCGGCTGAGGCTTTCCGCGCCTGCGTTGGTGGTCATAATCAGGATGACGTTGCGGAAATCGGCACTCTTACCGTTGTTGTCGGTCAGTTTGCCTGCGTCCATGACTTGCAGGAGGACGTTGAAAATGTCGGGGTGGGCTTTTTCGATTTCGTCCAAGAGTAACACGCAGTGCGGCTGTTTGTTGACGGCTTCGGTTAAAAGGCCGCCTTGTTCAAAGCCGACGTAGCCCGGTGGCGCACCGATGAGACGTGATACGGCATGGCGTTCCATGTATTCGGACATATCAAAGCGTTGCAGCGGTACGCCCATCGAGTAGGCAAGCTGTTTGGCAACTTCGGTTTTGCCGACGCCGGTAGGGCCGGAGAAGAGGAAACTGCCTATCGGTTTGTCGGGCAGGGCAAGGCCGGAGCGCGACATTTTGACGGCGACAACCAGCGCGTCGATGGCGTTTTCCTGACCGTAAACCATGTTTTTCAAATCGCGGCCGAGGAATTGCAGCACTTGTTTGTCGTCGTGCGACACGGTTTTTTCGGGAATCCGCGCGACTTTGGCGATGACGGTTTCGATTTGCGCTTTGCCGATGACTTTTTTCTGTTTGGATTTGGGCAAAATCCGTTGCGCCGCGCCTGCTTCGTCCATTACGTCAATGGCTTTGTCGGGCAGGAAACGTTCGTTGATGTAACGGGCGGAAAGTTCGGCCGCGGCTTCAAGTGCGCCTTGCGTATAGCGCACTTGGTGAAAATCTTCAAACATCGGTTTCAAGCCGCGCAGGATTTGCACGGTTTCGGCGACGGTGGGTTCGACCACGTCGATTTTTTGGAAGCGGCGGCTTAAGGCGTGGTCTTTGTCGAAAATGGTGCGGTATTCGTCGTAGGTGGTCGCGCCGATGCAGCGCAGCGAACCTTTCGCCAGCGCGGGTTTGAGCAGGTTGGACGCGTCCATCGTGCCGCCGCTGGTACTACCCGCGCCGATGATGGTGTGGATTTCGTCGATAAACAAAATGGCGTGCGGGATTTTTTCGAGCTGTTTCAAAACGGATTTGACCCGCGCTTCAAAGTCGCCGCGGTATTTCGTGCCTGCCAAAAGCGAACCCATATCCAGCGCATACACTTCGGCTTCTTTCAGCGCATCGGGAATGTCGCCGTTGACGATTTGATGTGCCAAGCCTTCCGCCAGCGCGGTTTTGCCCACGCCTGCTTCGCCGACTAAAAGCGGATTGTTTTTGCGGCGGCGGCACAGGATTTGTACCAGCCGTTCCATTTCGTGTTTGCGACCAATCAAAGGGTCGATACGGCCGGCTTTGACTTCGGCGTTGAGGTTGACGGTGTAGTCGGAAAGGGAGCCGGTTTTTTGTTCCGCTTCTTCGCCCTCGCGTTCCAGGCCGTCTGAATCATTGCCGTCTTCGTCATCGGGCGAGCCATGGGCAATGCAACGCAAGACTTCAAAGCGCGTAATGGATTGCAATTTGAGGAAATAAACCGCATGGCTTTCGGATTCGCTCATCATGGCAACTAAAATATCCAAAGGCTCTACTGCGGCTTTACCAGCAGACTGGGTATGCACCATCGCCCGTTGGATGACGCGTTGGAAGCCCAATGTTGGCTGGGTTTCGACCGTATCCAGAAGATGATCGGGAATTTGCGGCGTATTTTCTGCAACGCTGGCCGCAAGCTGCTCGGACAGGACTTTTAAATCCGCACCACACAGTTTCAAGACGTTCGGCACAGCCGCATCTTCTTCTATCAGCACCAAAAGCAGGTGTTCCAAGCTGATAAACTCATAACGCGCGTTGCGTGCTTCACGGTAGAGCAGTTGCAGGATGTGTTCCAATTCGGGTGAAAGCATGGTTTAAACCTCTTCGACTATACATTTGAGCGGATGCCCTTCAGCTTTGGCGCGTTCCATGACCTGATGCTGCTTGGTTTGCGCAATATCGCGCGTGTAGGTGCCGCACAGGCCTTTGCCTTCATGGTGCACCAGCAGCATGACGGCCACGGCCTGTTCTTGTGCAAGCATAAAGACTTCGGTCAGGATTTCGACGACAAATTCCATAGTGGTGTAATCGTCGTTCAATAAAAATACGCCGTAACGTTTCGGCGGCTGTGTGTTGATATCGCTGAGCAGGGTATCGGATTGGTGGTCGGTATTCGGATGGTTCATAAGCTTAGATTTCAGTTTTCAGACGGCCTGTTTTAGAGTGCAAACCGTTTTCTGTTGTATTTCGGCCAATTTTTTCTATTTTCCCACTTTTTTGAAAACATAGCTTGACGTTTTGTCTTAACAAATGTAAAAAGACGGTTAAGCAGAAGTTGGCACTCGACCGCGTAATAAAAACGGGGGAGAAACGCTGAACGTTTTAGTTTGCTGTATGCCTTGTTTTGCTGATTTTGTTAATTTTTAAGTATAGGAAGTTTCTAATGGCAACCGGTATCGTAAAATGGTTTAACGACGCTAAAGGTTTTGGTTTCATCACTCCTGACGAAGGTGGCGAAGATTTGTTCGCTCACTTCTCAGCGATCAACATGGAAGGTTTCAAAACCCTGAAAGAAGGCCAACGCGTGTCTTTCGACGTAACCACCGGCCCTAAAGGCAAACAAGCTGCTAACATTCAAGCTGCTTAATCAAATGCGCGGCATAAGCCGTAAAATCATGGCGGGGTTTCCCGCCATTTTTTATGGGCGTTCGGGTTAAAAATTATGAATCCAAATTCATCTTATCAAAATGCTTTAAACCAGTTGGACGAGCTTATCCGTCATTTCCGCAGCGAAGGCGAGGTCAGCTGCGCCGTTGCCGAGCGTGAAGACCAAATCTTGATCCGTCTTGCCGATTTGAAACTGGATTTGCGCCCTGAAGATGAAAAAGCCATTGCCGATATAGACCGCTTTTACCGCCGCCATGTTTTAAGCGAATAAACGTTTCAAAACCGTTTGCCGTTTTATTTTTTAAGCATGCCTGATAAAATAGGCCGTCTGAAAAGTTTGTAAAGAATCAGCACAATGAGTATTGCCAATAATAAAAAAGCCTTTCACGATTTCTTTATCGAAGACCAAATCGAAGCCGGTATAGTATTGGAGGGATGGGAGGTCAAAGCCATCCGCGCTGCACGCGTGCAATTAAAAGAAAGCTATATCTACTGGAAAAAAGACGCATTTTATTTGGTGGGCTGCCACATTACCGCATTGCCCACTGCCTCGACACACGTCAAACCAGATCCTGTCCGTCCGCGTAAGTTGTTGTTGAAACAGTCGGAAATCAATAAGTTAATCGGCAAAACCGAACGCGCCGGTTATACGATTGTGCCCTTAAACCTGCATTACACCCGCGGTAGAATCAAAGTGGAAATCGGTTTGGCCAAGGGTAAGAAACAGCATGACAAACGCCAAAGCCTGAAAGAAGCGGATTGGAAGCGTGAGAAACAGCGTTTGATGAAAAACGTACGTTGATTTTTTCAGACGGCCTTTGCATAAAGGCCGTCTGAATATTTATTGTTTGAACATTTTAAAAGGAAAACAGATGAAAACCATGATTTTAGCGGCGGCTTCAGCAGTATTATTGCTGGGCGCGTGTTCTACGACCGAACAAAGAGTATTGAAACCTGAAGAGCTGACCAGCATCAAACATGTCTGCATCATTCAAAACGCAAAAGTAAGACCGCATGATTTGGATCGTGCTTTGTCCAAAGCTTTGGCAAAACGCGGCATTGGCAGCACGATTGTAACCGCAGACAACCGCGGCAAACTGTATGATTCTTCTTGCCCGTATAATCTGCGTTACAAAACCAAAGGCAATAACGAAATCTTGCGTAAAGGCGTATTTGTGTTGAGAAGCACGAAGTATGCGGTTTCTACGGTCAGCTACTCTTTGAACGATGAAAACCACTTCCGAACCAATCCTGATTTGGTGAAACAGGCCGAAGGCGTTGTGGCAAAATTGTTGGAAAAAAACAGCAAATAAAAGCCAGAATAAAAAACCGGCTTGCCGTGATATGGAGAATATCGGGCAAGCCGGTTTTATTTTCAGACGGCCTTAAATGGATTTGATTTTTTCCCAAAGGGTTTTGACTGTACCTTGATAGTAAGTATCGGAAGTGCAATAGATTGTTTCTAAAGCACATTGTCCTTGAGAGCCGTATTTTTTGATGCACTGGCTCAAGGCAATTTGATGCACGTTTTTGAAGCGCGGAGATGTAATGGCCACTACGTTTTGAGCAGTCAATTTGCCCATGGCTTTAGGGTAGGCAACCGCGATACAGGTATTGTGCAGTGGGACAACCGTTTTGCAGCCTGTTGCTTGGCCTGCGCCGATACCGGCTAAGGCATCTTGGCCTTTGCAGAATGTTTCGAGTTCGGCTGTCGCGTCCAGTTGGGTAGCATTTTCTTTGGTGGTTTTGATTTGCAGCGCTTCATTGCTGTCGGCTGGGTTTTGCCACATGGCCAGGTAGCCGTAAGTATCGGCAGCCAGGGCGGCAGGAGTCAGTGCGCAAAGGATAAGTGTCGTTAGTGTTTTTTTCATGTTTGTTCCCTGTTTGTTGGGTATTTGTTGTCATTATAAAGCAAAAGTACTTATTTGATATAAATTTGCCATTAAAATGAAATTCAGTGTGGCAAGCAGATAATAGGCCGTCTAAAATTTCAGACGGCCTGTTGATGATGTTTCAAAGAATAGAATGTAGCTTAGAGGCTTATACGCTGTGGCGGTCGAGCCAACGTTCGGCATCAAGTGCGGCCTGACAGCCGGAAGCCGCGCTGGTGATGGCTTGACGGTAAGTATGGTCTTTGACGTCGCCTGCTGCCCATACGCCTTCGATATTGGTGGCGCCGACATTGTCGCCGGTGCCGCCTTTGGTTTTCAGGTAGCCGGTTTCATCCATATCAAGTTGGCCTTTGAAGATGTCGGTGTTGGGTTTGTGGCCGATGGCGATGAAGACGCCTTTTACAGCAATTTCTTCAGTGCTGCCGTCATTGTGTTTCAGGCGTGCACCGGTAACGCCACTTTCGTCGCCCAAGATTTCATCGACCGAGCTGTTGAGCTTGAGGATGATTTTACCTTCTTCAACCCGTTGCATCAGTTTGTCCACCATGATTTTTTCGGCGCGGAAGCTGTCGCGGCGGTGAATCAGGGTAACGGTGTTGGCGATATTGGCAAGGTAGAGGGCTTCTTCTACAGCGGTATTGCCACCGCCGACTACGGCAACATCTTGTTTTTTATAGAAGAAACCGTCGCAAGTTGCGCAGGCGGAAACGCCTTTGCCGGCAAAGGTTTCTTCGCTTGGCAAACCTAAATATTTGGCGGATGCGCCGGTGGCAACGATGAGCGCATCGCAGGTGTATTCGCCCATATCGCCTTTGAGGGTAAACGGACGGTTTTGCAAATCGACGGTGTGGATTTGGTCAAAAATCATTTCAGTGCCGAAGCGTTCGGCATGAGCTTGGAAACGGGCCATCAGTTCCGGACCTTGTACGCCTTCTGCGTCGGCAGGCCAGTTGTCCACTTCGGTGGTGGTCATCAGTTGTCCGCCTTGCTCAACGCCGGTAATGATTACAGGGTTAAGGTTGGCGCGGGCGGCATAGACGGCGGCAGTATAGCCGGCAGGGCCGGAGCCGAGGATGATGAGTTTGTGATGGTTGCTCATGATGGTTTCCTTGCTGATAAATGATTGAATTTTGTCGTGTCTACGCTTTCAGACGGCCTAAATTCTACTTGAATCTGCCGCCGTCTGAAATATGTTTGTCGTTTGGGTTTAATGGCTGTCTTTCCATTGATAGTATTTGGAACCGAGGTAAGAGCCGAGTTTGCGCAGGAATGGTTGGGTAATAATGTTGCTGTGGCGCAGTTGCTCGAAAGGTTTCAGACGGCCGTCATCACCCATGATGGCTTCGGCAATTGCCAAGCCGGCAATGCCGGTAATCGCCATGCCGTGTCCGGAATAGCCTTGAGCAAAGAAAACGGTAGGGGCGAGGCGGCCGAAATGTGGAGCGAGGTTGCGCGTAATGTCGCATTCGCCGCCCCAAGAATGCTCGATTCTGACATCGGCAAGTTGTGGGAAAACTTTCAACATGTCTTGGCGGACGAGTTCGGTCATGCGGTCTGGATCGTCGATAAACTCGTTGTCTTTGCCGCCAAAGAGCAGGCGGCCGTCGGCGCTGAGGCGGTAGTAGTCGAGGACGTGGCGGTTGTCGCAGATGGCCATATTGTTGCGGATCAGGTCTTTGGCACGCTCGCCCAGAGGCTCGGTGGCGATGATAAAGGTGCTGACTGCAATGGCTTTTTGTTCTAATACTTTGAATTTCGGGTGTAAACCGGCATAAGTATTGACGGCATAAACGAGGTTTTTGCACTCAACGCTGCCATTGGGTGTATGAACCAACCAGCCGTTATCGCATGGCTCGATACGCGTCATCGGGGATTGCTCAAAAAGTTGCGCACCTGCATCGGCTGCCGCTTTGGCAATGCCTAGGGTGTAATTGAGCGGGTGCAAGTGGCCGGATAAAGGATCAAATTGCGCGCCTTGATACCTATCGCTGGCAAGTTGTTGCTTCAGCGTGGCTTTATCCCAAAGCTGGTAATGGCTTGCGCCATAATGTTTTTGGGCGTGTTCGTGCCATTGTTGCAATTCTTCCCAATGCTGAGGATGGACGGCGACGGTCGCATAGCCGCGTTGCCAATCGCATTGGATATTGTGTTTTTGAATGCGCGAGTCAACCAGTTCAACGGCTTGCAGGGATTGCTGCCAGAACCATTGGGCCTGTTCTAAGCCGACTTGTTTTTCGATCTCTTCCATACCGCAGGCAAAATCACTGATGACTTGTCCTCCACTTCGGCCTGATGCGCCGAAACCGATACGTGCGGCTTCGAGTACGATGACTTCATGGCCGTTTTCGGCAAGCGGTAGGGCGGTGCATAAACCGGTCAAGCCGCCGCCGATAACGCAGGTTTCAGTTTTCAGACGGCCTTCGAGCGTCGGAT
Source organism: Neisseria sp. P0024.S006 (assembly GCF_051956595.1). NCBI lineage: Bacteria > Pseudomonadati > Pseudomonadota > Betaproteobacteria > Neisseriales > Neisseriaceae > Neisseria > Neisseria sp. P0024.S006. The sequence goes on along the minus strand of NZ_JBQCXH010000001.1, from coordinate 430,714 downwards.
AAGACGGATGGGGATTGGCTGTGCTGACATAGTAGGAAGGAAGGTATTCTTTGAAGCTGGGATTGATCATGATTTGGGCTTTAGGTTGGTTTTCACTTCATTGAAAACAGGTTTTCAGACGGCCTGGAATATGGGCTTAAGTTCAGGCCGTCTGAAAGGATAAAATGCGGTTAATAAAACAGGCTGTTCCGGCACTTTATCGGACAGCCTGTCTGCATATTAGGCGGCTTTCTCGGCTGCCAGTTTTTCTTGGCGGTAGGCTTCGGCAGCCTCGCGTTCCCGTTTGGTTGCCTGACGCATCATCCAGTAGTTGACGACAATCACCAGCGTACCGATGATACCGATCAGGATGGTTGCCAAAACGTTCATCTGAGGGTCAAGGCCGAGTTTGATTTTGGAGAAAATTACTTGCGGCAATGTCGATGAACCCGGGCCTGACAGGAAGGAGGTAATCACCAAGTCGTCCAAAGACAGGGTAATGCCCAAGAGGAAGCCGGAAGCAATCGCAGGGGCAATCAACGGCAGGGTAATCACGAAGAAAATCTTCAGCGGACGGGCACCCAAGTCCATAGCAGCCTCTTCCAAGGATTGATCCAATTCCACCAAGCGCGAGCGGATAACGACGGTAATGTACGCCATGCAAAGCGTGGTGTGGCCGAGGAAGATGGTGAAGAAGCCACGATCGAAGTAGAGCGATTGCAACAATTCACTGCCTTGCAGGAACATTTGTACCTGAATAATCAACAGCAGCATGGACAAACCGGTAATCACATCAGGCATCACCATAGGTGCGGAAATCATACCGGCAAACAGGGTGCTGCCGCGGAAGCGTTTAATCCGTGCCATAGCGTAGCCTGCCAATGTGCCGAGTACCACGGCGGCAAGCGAGGAAACGATGGCGATACGCAATGACAGCCAGGCCGCTTCCAAGATGGTGTCGTTTTCCATTAATGCGCCGTACCATTTGGTCGAGAAACCGCCCCAAACGGTAACCAGTTTGGATTCATTGAAAGAATAGATGACCAAAACCACCAGCGGAATATAGAGGAATGCCAGCGAGAGCAGGAGCATCAGTTTCAAGAACCAGGATAATTTGGTTTTCTGCATTATTTGCCTCCTTCTTCCAATTCGCGGTTTTCATAGTGTTGGAACAGGGCAATCGGTACAACCAACAGGGCAACCATGACGACGGCGACGGCAGAAGCCAGCGGCCAGTTGTTTTGGTCGAAGAATGCCTGCCACAATACTTTACCGATCATCAGGTTTTCAGAACCGCCCACCAATTCAGGAATCACAAATTCACCGACAGCCGGAACGAAGACCAGCATAGAGCCTGCAATGATGCCGGTTTTGGACAAAGGCAGGGTAATGGTAAAGAAGGATTTGATCGGACCCGCACCCAAGTCGGAAGCGGCTTCGAGCAGACGGTTGTCCAGTTTTACCAATTGTGTGTACAGCGGCAAAATCATAAACGGCAGATAGGCGTAAACCATCACCAAATTCAGCGAAAACGCATTGTAGAACAAGTCTAAAGGCTCGCTGATGATTCCGTATTTGATCAAGAAATTGTTGATGATGCCGTTGTGACCCAATAAGCCCATCCATGCGTAAACACGCAGCAGGAAAGAGGTCCAGAAAGGCAGCATGATTGCCAACAGCAGGCCGTTACGCGCAGCCGGATTGGCGCGTGAAATGGCATAAGCGGTGGGATAACCGATCAACAGGCAGATGATGGTCGTCGTCAGCGCCGTCTTAATCGAAGACCAGTAGGTCATCAGATAGATATTGCTGTTTTCACTGTCGCCAAACGGATTGAGCGTATTCCAAAAGTTTTGGAAAATGTCGGCGTAGTTTTGATAGCTGATGGCAATGTTCAGACGGCCTAAGTCTTCATCAATCGTTGTCAACGGCGTAAATGGCGGAATGGCAATTTCTTGTTCGGCAAAGCTGATTTTCAATACGATGGCGAACGGAATCAGAAACAGAATCAAAAGCCAAATATACGGCACGGCAATCACTGCACGCTGGCCGGGGCGGCGGAACAGTTTGTTTTTCAGTTTTTTAAGGTTCATTGCATTTCCCTCAAATTAACTGAACAGAGGTGTCGGTTGGTTTTCAGGCCAGCTGATGTAGACAGTCTCGTCCCAAGTCGGCGGCGTAATGTTACGCACATACCAATAAGGTGCGGGAACTTGGCTCTTAACAACACGGCCGTTGGCAAGTTTGATGTGGTAAATCGCAAAGCTGCCTAGATAGGCAATTTCTTTGACTGTACCTTGGGCCCAGTTGTGCGCGCCCAAGTGTTCCGGTTTCTCTTTGTGCAAATCAATATCTTCAGGACGAATACTGATCCAAATTTCATGGTCGTTCGGAACGCCCAAGCCGTGGTCGATGCGGACGTGGTTTTCCAAGCCGTCACATTTGACGATGGAGAAATCGGCGCGGTCGTCAATAACGACGCCGTCAAAAATATTGGTTTCGCCGATAAATTCAGCGGTAAAGCGACTGTTAGGGTAGTCGTACACGTCGCTAGGCGTACCGACTTGACGCAATTGGCCGTCGGACATAATGGCGATACGGGTCGCCATCGTCATCGCTTCTTCTTGGTCGTGGGTAACCATGATGCAGGTTACACCGACTTGTTCCAGCGTGTTGACCAATTCCAGTTGGGTTTGTTGGCGTAGTTTTTTATCGAGTGCGCCCAAAGGTTCGTCAAGCAGCAGGATTTTCGGACGTTTTGCCAGGCTGCGCGCCAAAGCGATACGTTGTTGCTGGCCGCCGGAAAGTTGGTGCGGCTTGCGTTTGGCGTATTTGGTCATTTGCACCAGGCGCAACATTTCTTCGACGCGGGCGTCGATTTCGCCTTTAGGCATTTTGTCTTGTTTCAGACCGAAAGCGATGTTTTGTTCAACACTCATGTGCGGGAACAGGGCATAGCTTTGGAACATCATGTTGATTGGGCGCTCATACGGGGCAAGCTTGGTAATGTCTTGACCGTCGAGAATGATTTTGCCCTGATTGGGGCTTTCCATGCCTGCCAACATGCGCAGCAGTGTGGATTTGCCACTGCCTGAGCTGCCCAAAAGGGCGAAGATTTCGTGTTGATAGATGTCCAAGTCGATGTTATCGACAGCGTAATTGTCACCAAACTTTTTCACCAAGCCTTGGATTTGCAAATAAGGTTTGGCTGAAGACGCAGTGGTTGCGGTCATAATGGCAATACTCCAAAAAGAAAGACGAGTACCGGCAAAACGGATTTTCGAATGGGTGATAAAAAGCTGTTTGATTGCTGGCGGGAGTCGGACGGAGGCCGTCTGAAACTCTTGTAAAGCGCACGGGCAGCGTGAATAGAAAGCAGTTTAAGCCTCAGCTTTTGCTCTCGGCAAACTCAATATTATATTAGCCTAAGCCTCATAGGGGCAATATGAAAATGCTTGTGGCGGCTGATTTGAAACAAATAGGAAAGGAAAGGCAGGCAGGGGAACAGGATAGCGAAAATGGGTAACGTTGTTTTTCTGCACAAAAGGATTTAATTTATATTCAAATGTCTTAAAAAATAATTCAATATAGAATAAAATACGCAAATTGCATTAATTTTAATAAAGTCGTGCGGATTGCGTTTTATGCGGGCAAGATGGTTTTGTTCTAAATAAAAACTAAATCCGCTATATGAATAAAAAGGGAAAACATGAGCATTAAAGAATGGCCCGAGGGGGAGCGGCCGCGTGAGAAGCTGTTGGAGCGCGGCGCGGCGGCGTTGAGTGATGCGGAGTTGCTGGCGATTTTATTGCGTGTCGGAACGCGCGGCATGAGCGCGGTTGATTTGGCGCGTTATTTGTTGAGCGAGTTCGGCAGTTTGGGAAAGCTGATGAGTGCGGATGCCAAAACACTTTCTGCTTGCAAGGGCATGGGTTTGGCGAGCTATACTCAGTTTGCCGTAGTCAAAGAAATCGGACGGCGGATTTTGGGTGAGGATTTGCAGGAGCAGATGGTGTTGTCAAACCCGAAATCGGTTGCGGATTATCTGCGCCTGCATCTTGGGCATGAAAAAATCGAGGTCAGCGTTGCCTTGCTGCTCAACCGTCAAAATCAATTGATTGCGGTACGGGAATTGTCGCGTGGTACGGTGGCGGAAAACACGGTTTATATTCGTGAAATCGTCAAATTGGCATTGGATGAATACGCCGACAGTTTGATTTTGGCGCACAATCATCCGGGCAGCTCGGCAAGGCCGTCTGAATCTGATGTGCAGTTTACAGAGCGTTTGAAACAGGCTTTAAGTTTGGTGGATATTACGCTCTTAGACCATTTTATCGTAACGGCAAAAGAAACCTGCTCTTTGCGCGAACAGGGCTATATGTAAGGATGAATGTTCAGACGGCCTTGGTAAGATGGGTTGCTTTACCGAGGCCGTCTGAAGGATTATTGCGTTACTTTATCGGAGGACTCTTCCTTATAGATGATTTCTTCCGATTTTGGCTTTTCTTTGCTCTTTTCTTTTTCTTTGTCCTTGTCTTTTTTGCCGTCAGGAATGGCGGCATCAATCACTGCTCCCGTTCCTTTGACAACCAATTTTCCGGCAGTCAGGACGGTTGTGGCAGCCAAATCGACAGCTGCGCCTACAACGCAGCCGTTAAGCGTCAGGCAAAGGGCAAGTGTCGGAAGCAGGCGTTTTGTACATCTCAATGGCTGCATCCGCAGTGTCCTTCGTGATGATGGCCGCATCCGAGTGCTTCTTGCCAAGCATCATCGTCGCCGTCAAATTCTTCGACTTCGTCAAATTCGCCGTTTTCTACCATGCTTACCAGCTCTTCCAGGCTTTCTGCGCCTTCTACCCAAAAGCAGGGAATATCGGGCGGTGTATCGGGGGCAAGCAGGGCGGCTTGTTGGTCGTGCCAAGCAATCCAATAGCCGTTTTGCGTTTGTACGAATACGGCATCGGGATGGATGGTTTCGTTTTCAGTATTGACCAGCATTCTGGCGGCGATATCGGTTTGAAAAGGTAAGGTTTGCATGATGGTTTGAGAATGTGGGAAAAGAAAGTATTGTAACATGGCAAAAACAAACGCACCGTCTGAGTCAGGCGGTGCGTTTGTGTCTCGGCAACTTGGGTGCGGACGGTTTAGGGTGTCGGCCGCACCGGAAATATCATTCCGTTCAGATTATTTGTTGTCGTTGTTTGCCAAAACAAAGCGGTAAATAGCCGCGCCCACTGCTGCGCCGGCAATAGGGGCCAACCAGAACAACCACAGTTGTTCAACAGCCCAGCCGCCTTGGAACAAGGCAACACCGGTAGAACGTGCAGGGTTGACGGAAGTATTGGTCACAGGAATGCTGATCAAGTGAATCAGGGTTAGACCCAGGCCGATGGCAATAGGGGCGAAGCCGGCCGGAGCCAGTTTATCGGTAGAGCCCATGATGATGATCAGGAAGAATGCGGTCAGGACGAATTCGATCAGCAACGCGGCCATCATGTCGTAACCGTTAGGAGAGTGTTCGCCGAAACCGTTGCTGGCAAAGCCGGAAGCAACAGCATCAAAACCGGTTTTACCGGAAGCAATCAGATACAGAACGCCTGCAGCGGCAATCGCACCGATAACTTGGGATACGATGTAAGGCAACAAGTCTTTACCGTTGAAACGGCCGCCGATGAAGAGGCCGACGGAAACGGCAGGGTTGAAGTGGCCGCCGGAAATATGGCCGACGGCGTAAGCCATGGTCAGTACGGTCAAGCCGAACGCCAAGGCGACACCGGCAAAGCCAATGCCGAGTTCAGGGTAGGCTGCTGCCAATACTGCGCTGCCGCAGCCGCCGAATACCAGCCAGAAAGTGCCGAAAAATTCTGCAAAATATTTTTTCATTTGTTTTTCCTCGTAAAGGTTGGGGTGTTGCCGAGGGCATGAATCATAATAATATTGTTTCTAATCGAAAAACGGATTTACCTGTTTTTTCCGGTCTTGACAAAAGGCCGTCTGAAAATGGTGACAAACGGGTAAAAATATGCATTTTGTAGGTCGAGTTTGGTTGATTGAACCTTGTTTTTTGTGAAGCAAATGCCGTCAATGTAAAAGCATTTAGATTTGTAAGAAATGTTGTTTATAGATTACTTATTTGCTTGTTTATTTGATTGGAATTGCTGAACCATATCTGATTTAAAAAGGCCGTCTGAAAAGTTTTCAGACGGCCTTGATTTAAGCAAGGATAAATTAATCCAGATGGTCGCTGCTTTGCGCCAAGATGGTGCGGTTGCCGTTGTTTTCCGCCGAGGAAACAATACCGTCGGCTTCCATTTGGTCAATCAGGCGGGCGGCTCGGTTGTAGCCGATGCGCAGTTGGCGTTGGATATTGGAAATGCTGGCTTTACGCGATTTCAAGACAACGGAAACGGCTTCGTCATACATGGGGTCGAGGTCGCTGTCGTTGCTGCGGCTGGTGCCGGTAAAGTCTTCGGTCGAACCGCTGCTTAAAATATCGTCGATATAATCGGGTGCGCCAAATTGTTTCAGGTATTCCACTACACGGTGTACTTCGTTGTCGGAAGCGAATGCGCCGTGTACACGTTGCGGATAGCCAGTGCCGGGCGGAAGGAACAGCATATCGCCTTGGCCGAGCAGGTTTTCCGCACCCATTTGGTCAAGAATCGTGCGGCTGTCAATTTTGCTGGACACTTGGAAGGCAATGCGTGTCGGAATATTGGCTTTAATCAGGCCGGTGATGACATCCACGCTTGGGCGTTGGGTGGCAAGAATCAAATGGATGCCGGCTGCGCGGGCTTTTTGGGCAAGGCGGGCAATCAGTTCTTCAATTTTCTTACCGGCGGTCATCATCAGGTCGGCAAATTCATCTACGACGACCACGATAAACGGCAGTTTTTCCAATGACTCAGGATCTTCAGGCGTGAGGCTGAATGGGCTGCCGATTTTTTCACCACGCGCGGCGGCTTCGGCAATTTTTTGGTTGAAACCGGCAAGGTTGCGCACGCCCATAAAGCTCATCAGGCGGTAGCGTTTTTCCATTTCGTTGACGCACCAGTTCAGCGCGTTTGCAGCCAGCTTCATATCGGTCACGACAGGGGCGAGCAGGTGCGGAATGCCTTCGTAAATGCTCAGTTCCAGCATTTTCGGGTCAATCATAATCATGCGCACGTCTTCCGGCGTTGCTTTGAAGAGCATGGACAGAATCATGGCGTTCACGCCTACGGATTTACCCGAACCGGTCGTACCGGCAACCAGCAGATGCGGCGCTTTGGCCAAGTCGGTGACGACAGGCTGGCCGGTGATGTCTTGGCCGAGCGCGAGGGTCAGTTTGGATTTGGACTCGGTAAACGCGGGCGAATTGAAGATTTCGCTCAGGCGGATCATTTGGCGTTTCGGATTAGGCAATTCCAAGCCCATGCAGGTTTTGCCTGGGATGGTTTCCACCACGCGGATGGAAGCCACGCCAAGCGAGCGCGCCAAGTCTTTTTCAAGGTTCAAAACGGCACTGCCGCGTACACCGACATCAGGCTCAATCTCGTAGCGCGTAATGACCGGGCCGGAATAGGAGTCCATCACTTTGACTTTAACTTTGAACTCGGCCAGTTTTTCTTCGATGGTAATGCTGTTTTCCAACAACTGTTCTTCAGTTTGCGAGGCGCTTGGGTCAAACTGCGGCGGCAGGAGCAGGGCAGTGGTCGGTAGAAGCGCATCGGTCAGTGTTGCCGAAGTTGGAATCGCTACGCTTGGCGTATTTTCTTGAACGCTGGGTTCTACGCTTTGAACAGGCGTTTCAACGACTGTCTGAGTATATTCAGACGGCCTTGTGATTGTTTCAGCAGGTTCAACAGGTTCAATTGTTTCAACCGCTTGAATCGCTTCTGTTTCCGCTTGTACAGGCGCTTCCGGCTCACCATCGAATTCTGTTTCTTCTTCCGCAGATTCGCTGATTAAATAATCGCGGATACTGCGTTCAGGCTGATTGCTGACATGCGCATTGACTTGTGCATCAAAAATCGGCACTTGGATTTTATGTTCGAAAGCAGGCGGCTCGGGGATATCGATCGGCGAAATCGAGGTTTGGAAAACGGGGGGCTCGGGAATATCGGTTTTCGCCATAGGGACGACCGGTACGGCAGGTGGCTCGACTACGGTTGCGTTTGGTGCGGCAGGTCGGGAGATATAAGGGGATTTTTTAACAGACGCAGCCGGTTTTGGACGGGACGGCGTTGCCGGTGTGGCAGGTTGTGGTGCAACAGCTTCCGTGGCAGCTTGTTTACGCGCCCATCTTTCGGCGGCCGCTTTGGTATGGCGAACTTGACGGCGCAAGCTGGCAGGACGGCTGATTTGTCCCAAGTTGGCCAGAATTTCGTCATTTTCGATGGTGCGCGGAGAGTAGTCGCGCAATGGGGCGACGGCCGCGGCCAGTTTGTGGCGAGCGGCGGTACGGCGGGCAAGGTTGTCGTGAATATCTTCCGCTTGGATTTCAGAAGGAAAAGCCTGCATGGAAGTATAGGGGAGTATGGCTTCTTTTTCGGCAGTTCTTAAGGCCGTCTGAACGGTTTCGATATGCGGCGCATGGGCTTCAGCCACGCGGACATTATTGGCGCGCGCCAAGGCACGTTCGCGTGTGCGGCGTAAAACAGGATCGTTGTAGTCGATGATTTCCATGCCGGTCATCGGCAGGGATGAAGCGCGCAACAATGGGGTCTCGACTTCGTCTTTGTAAATCGGCGCATTTTTTTCGGCCAAATGCTCGTTCCATTCTTCAATCGCTGCTTCATGCAGGGAACGGGTGGCTTCTTCTAATGTGATTTCTTCAAAATTGCTGTTTTGCACCAAAGACGGGCTATATTCGGGCGTTTCCATTTGTGCAAACGGCGTGATTTTGGGAATACGTTCCGGCTTGGCAGATTTGCGGGTTTTAGGCGCAACTTTGATTTCTTCCTCGATCGCTGCGATGTGTTCCGGCTCTTCGGCAACGGACTCTGCTGCGTGCTCTTCGTATGTTTCGGCGTGTTGCGTTTTATTGTGTTCGAGCGCGGAAAGCAGGCGGATGCGGGCGATTTTATGGTTGTCGGCGGTGCGCTTGTTCATGCTGAACAAACGTTTCAGACTGTCCAGTTGGCTGGCAAAACCGACCGGGCTGTCTTCTTCGTTGATTTCTTCTTCATCGCCACTGAGTCGAGCCAATTCTTGGCGCCACTTTTGCTCTTGTTTCTGGCGCCACCAGAACAAGCCGGCTATGGCGGCCAGCAGAATTAAAGCCAATATTGTCCAAAGCATGCGTCCATCCCCTTAATTAAACGGCAAAGTCCGTTATTCTAACGCTTTTTTCGGGTAAACAAAACCAGCCGAAACAAGCTTTAACGGCAAAGGCAGACAGGATTGTCAAAGCTGTGGCTTGAGGCGCGTATAATAGGCCGTCTGAACATTTTGCGGATGAGATGATGATTTTTCAAAACGGATGGTTTCCCGTTGGTGTCGTGATGGCGGCATGGCCTGTATTGCTGGTGATTTTTGCTTTGTGTGCAAAGCAGGCATGGGTGTCGGTATCGCAGCATCGTTCCGCATTTTTGTTGGCTGCCGTGATGTTGCCGCTGGCTTGGAGTTTGAATGCCTCTCCGGAAAGCGGACAACTGGCCGGCATGAGCTATCATTTGCTTGCTTTAAACCTGACGGCTTTAATGCTGGGTACCTCTGTCGCATTCTGCGTCGGCGTTTTGCTGTTTTTTCCATATTTGTGGCTTTGGGGCGATTGGCATATGTTCCCCATCAACGCCTTGTCCGTATTGCTTCCGCCTTTGTTGGTGAACTTGGGTTTCCGCCATTGGGTGTCGCGTTTGCCTGCCAATATCTTTATCTTTATTTTTCTGAATGGTTTTTGGGCTGCGGCGGTCGGCATGGTGTTTACCGGCGTGGTTTTGGTCGGTTTGTTGGACTGGGCGGATGTATTTGATACGACAGTATTGTGGAAAACCGCTTTTCCTGTTTTCTTCTTAATCGCTTGGGCGGAGGCATTTTTGAGCGGTATTTCAACAGCCATTTTTATCGCGCTCAAGCCGCAATGGATTTGTACTTTTGATGACGGCAGGTATTTGAAATCCGCGCCTAAGATTTGGCAATAAGATATGAAGACATCTTTGTGTGGTTTTCAGACGGCCTTATGACCGGATGGCCTGTTTTTGAATTGAATTTTTAACTTGTTATGTTTGCTTATATTTTTCCCATTGTTTGCGGTGCCGCTGTCGGGGCTGTATTGCGTTGGTTGTTTGGCTTGGTGCTGGTGTCTTCGGCGCCTTTTTCTATCGGTACATTGGCGGCAAACTGGCTGGGCGCGCTGCTGATCGGCGTATTGGCAGAACTCTTAACCGATCCGCAATGGCGTTTGCTTTGGATTACCGGATTTCTCGGCAGTTTGACCACATTTTCAGGTTTTTCAGTGGAGATGGTGGGTTTGATGCAGGCGCAACGCTGGGGTATGGCTTTGATGGCAACCTGTCTGCATGTTTTCGGTTCGTTTGGTTTGACGGCGCTAGGGATTAAATTGGCGCAGATTTGGAAGTAAGCAAAAATAACAGGGTGCAAAATTGCACCCTGTTATTTTTTATAGGTATTCAATCAATGCCAATAGGTAAACAGACGGTTTCTTGGCAATAGGTTTTGCCGGACTCGCTTAAGTGTGCCGGTTTGTAGGCGGCAAAGGTGTAGGTTAGGTCTGCGCGGAATGTGTCGGGATCGGCTTCGGCGGTGTCGCAGTTGAGGCCGGTGGGAATATCGAGGGCGACTTTCAGGCCGTCTGAATGATTGAGTTGGCGGCAGAGGGCGGCGATTTCGGTTGGAAGTGCGCCGCTGAAGCCTGTGCCGAATATGCCTTCGATAATGATGTCGTAACCTTTTTTCAGACGGCCTTCCAGTTCTTGTGCGGGTATCAATTCAATATGGGGCAAACCGTTGAGGCGTTCGCGATTGGTTTGAGCCAAAGGGGAGAGGTTTTCTCCGAGTGAAAACAGAATATCGATATGCCAACCTTGCGCCTGCATATATCTTGCCATGACTAGGCTGTCGCCGCCATTGTTGCCTTTGCCGCAAACGATCAGGGCGCGTCCGGCTTGAGGATGACGCTGCATGAGGTCTCGGGCGGCAGAGCTGCCGGCGTTTTCCATCAGTTGGTCGAAGCTTGTGCCTTTATCGACGGCAGCTTGTTCGCGTTCGCGCATTTGGGCGGCGGTATAGACTTTCATGATCGGCTCTCTTTGCAGGAAGTTATTTGTCGGCGGTATTCATCAGGCGCAAGGCTTTCAGACGGCCTATTTCTTTTTGATATTCCACCAGCCCGATAAATGTGCCGTCTCGGTTGTACACACGGATGGGCTGCTCGGTGGAAATGTTTTCGGTGAACTGGGGACGTTGGCCGTGTTTGAGCATGGTAACGGCGTAGTCGTTTAGCTCAAGTTTGGGGAAATGTTGCACCAAAACATCGCAAGGCAGCAGCAGGGCATCGCGTTCGGCTTCATCCAATTTTGCCAAGGCTTCGAGCGTGTGGCTTTGGGCAATGGTAAAACCGGCGGTTTCGGTACGGCGAAGGGCGGTCAGGTGGGCGAATGTGCCGATGTGTTTGGCGATGTCTTCGCTGAGGGTGCGGATATAAGTACCCTTGCTGCAACGTACGTCTATCACGGCTTTGGGTGCATCAAATTCAGTGATATCAATGGAGTAAATCGTAATATCGCGCGCTTTGCGTTCGATAACGATGCCCTTGCGTGCGTATTCGTACAGCGGCTTGCCTTCGTGTTTGAGGGCGGAAAACATGGGTGGAACTTGGCGGATATCGCCCGTTAAGGCTTGGCAGGCCGTCTGAAATTCGGACAATGAAATATCGGCGTGTGCGGTGGCGATGATTTCGCCTTCGGCATCGCCTGTGCTGCTGGCTTCGCCCAGTTTCAGCGTGGCCGTATAGGCTTTGTCGGCATCAATCAGGTATTGGGCAAACTTGGTCGCTTCGCCGAAACAAACGGGCAAAAGCCCTGTGGCCAAAGGATCGAGTACGCCGGTATGCCCGGCTTTTTCAGCACGGAACAAACGCCGCGCTTTTTGCAGGGCGGTGTTGCTGGAAAGGCCTTCGGGTTTGTCGAGGAGAAAAACGCCGTTGACCGGGCGTTTGGTGGGTTTGGTTGTCATATCGGGTAGGGGGTAATGTTCAGGCCGTCTGAAAGCATTCAGACGGCCTGTGTGTTTTAATCAATCAGTCTTCAACCGGTTTTTCCGCCGCCACTTGGTCGATCAGGCTGGAAATGCTCATGCCGCGTTCGAGTGATTCGTCGTATTTGAAGTGCAGCTCAGGCGTTTTGAAGAGTTTGATGCGTTTGGCCAATTCGCTGCGCAAATGGCCTTTGGCGTGTTCCAAAGCTTCTTCGGTGATGTCGCGCGTGCTGTCGTCGAGGACGGTGTAGAACACGGTCGCGTGGCTGTAATCGCGGGTAACTTCGACTTCGTTGATGGTGATGAAGCCTGCGCGCGGATCTTTCAGGCCGGTGCGGACGAGTTCAGCCAGTTCGCGCATGATTTGTTCTTTGACACGGTCTTGGCGGGCGTAGCCGCGTTGGGGTTTTCTCATGGTTTTCCTTGATGTATGGCAGGCTGTCGTTTCAGACGGCCTGCGGTTTGGATTTTGAACAGCTGCCTATTATAACGGAGCGCGGTTTATTGTGCTTGAACCGAGAAAGGCATATCGATTTTTTGCCATTGCGCGCTTTCGTAGTCCAGCGCATCGGCGATGAGGGGGTGTTGCTCCAGCCATTGGGCGTTGATGCGCAAGATGAAGCTGTGGTTGCTTTCATCTATGCGAAGCTGGGTTTGCGGCGGCAAATCAAGCGGCAGGCGTGAGCGGCAGAAGAGGGCGGCCAGACGCAGGGATAATACGGCACACCACATGATTTCGTTGTCGCCGATAATATCCGCCATTTTCTTGAGGTCACCGCGATGGCCGATAACCAGTTGCGCCAAAATGGTTTGCTCTTTGCGTGAGAAGCCCGGCATATCGGCGTTTTCGAGAATATAGGCGGAGTGTTTGTGATAACCGGTATGGGCAATATCCAAACCGATTTCATGCAGACGGCCTGCGCGGCTGAGGTATTGGTTCCACAGGGCAAGTTCTTGAACGGTTACGTTTTTGGCGTGGCACAGGCTGTTCATGAAGGCTTGCGCGGTATCGGCAACGCGTTTGGCTTGGTTGAGGCTGACGTGGTAGCGTTTTTGGAACTCGGCCGTTGTCTGTTCGCGCATATCGACATTGAGGCTGCGGCCGATTAAGTCGTAGAACACGCCGTCGCGGAGGGCGGCTTCGGTAACGGTCATTTTGGTCAGCGAGAGTTCGTCGAAGGCGGCCATCATCACGGCCAATCCGCCCGCAAAAACTTCGACGCGTTCAGGTTTGAGATTTTCAAATTTGGCTTTTTTAACTGAACCGGCTTCGATAATCCTATCGGCAAGATAACGCATGCCTTGGGCGGTAATGTCGGCTTCCTGCGGCAATTCGGCCGCCAAAACGTCGCGTATGGATTTGGCCGAACCGGACGTGCCGATGGCGAAATCCCAACCGGTGCGCTTCATCAGTTTGCTGATGCGTTGGATTTCGATACGCGCGGCGGAAACGGCGGATTGGAAATCTTTGGCGGTAATTTTGTTTTGGAAAAAGCGCATGCTGTACGTTACGCAGCCCAGAGGCAGGCTTTCTGTGGTCAGCGGTTGCAAATCCGAGCCGATGACAAATTCGGTCGAACCGCCGCCGATGTCGATAACCAGCATTTTATCGCCTTTGGGCGGCAGGGTATGCACTACGCCGGTGTAAATCAGACGCGCTTCTTCGCGGCCAGCAATGACTTCGATGGGAAAACCCAGCGCCGCTTCGGCACGGGGCAGAAATTGGGCGATGTTTTTGGCGACGCGGAAAGTGTTGGTGGCCACCACGCGCACGTTTTCAGGTTGGAATCCGCGCAGGCGTTCGCCGAATTTTGCCAAACATTCCAAGGCTTGTTCTTGAGAGGCTTCGCTCAGGTTTTTTTGTTCGTCCAAGCCGGCGGCAAAGCGTACCATTTGTTTGAAGGAGTCGATGACTTTCAGCTGGCCGTTGTTGTTTTCACAAATTTGCAGGCGGAAACTGTTGGAACCCAAATCGACGGAGGCTAAAACGTTGGCGGGAGTGGTGGTCATAAAAAATACCGCTTGATTAGAAAAACCTAAATGTTACTTGAGGCGGTATCACTTGACAATAAAAGGAATACAGCTCTTTGATTATGCTCATAGATGTATTTTATAATGCTGATTTTAAGCAAATATATCAAAGGCCGTCTGAACTTTTCAGACGGCCTAAAAAGAGAAAATACATGAAATCGGAAAACCAAGATTCCTTATTTTTATCGCGCCGCCGCCTGTTGCAAGTCGGCGGAGCCATGCTTTTGACGCCTGCGGCCGCTTGGGCGGGGGCGCAACGTGAAGAAACGCTGGCCGATGATGTGGCTTCCGTGATGCGCAGTTCGATCAATAGCGCCAGCCCTGCGCGGCTGGTGTTTTCCGATTCGAGGGAAGGGGAGCGTTGGTTGGCGGCGATGTCTTCCCGATTGGCACGCTTTATTCCCGATGAAGGCGAGCGCCGCCGCCTGCTGATCAATATCCAATACGAAAGCAGCCGCGCCGGACTCAATACTCAAGTGATTTTAGGTTTGATTGAAGTGGAAAGCGCGTTTCGCCAATATGCCATCAGCGGCGTGGGCGCGCGCGGTTTGATGCAGGTGATGCCGTTTTGGAAAAACTATATCGGCAATCCGTCGCACAACCTTTTCGACATCCGCACCAATCTGCGCTACGGCTGCACCATTCTGCGCCATTACAACAATATCGAAAAAGGCAATATTGTCCGCGCGTTGGCAAGGTTTAACGGCAGCTTGGGCAGCAACAAATATCCGAATGCCGTATTGGGCGCGTGGCGGAATAGATGGCAGTGGGGTTGAGCGGCTTGCGATTTGCCCCATGCAATTCCTTTGAATCCTGTATAATCAGAAAATCTGTTAATTCACACTTTCAGACGGCCTTTCGCAAATTTAAGGCCGTCTGAAACATTATTTATGGCAAGAGATAACCGCATTCAAATGTTTCCGCACGAATGGCGTGCCAGTACCACACTCTCCGGCGTTTACGCACTGCGTATGCTAGGGATGTTTTTGGTGCTGCCTGTTTTGGCAATGTATGCCGCTTCGTTGCCCGGTGCGGAAGATAATAAAGCATTGGTCGGTATGGCAATGGGCATTTACGGGCTGACACAGGCCTTGTTGCAGCTGCCATTGGGCATCGCTTCCGACAAGTTCGGCCGTAAAAAAGTGATTTATATCGGCTTGATTGTGTTTGCGGCGGGTAGTTTTTTGGCAGCAGTTGCCGATAGTCTGCAGATGTTGGTCACCGCTCGTGCCATTCAAGGCGCGGGTGCCGTCAGCGCGACGGTAACGGCTTTGCTGGCGGATTTGACCCGTAACGAAGTGCGGACGCGTGCGATGGCGATGATCGGCCTGAGCATAGGCTTGACCTTCTCCGTCAGCCTGGTGCTCGCGCCGATGATTGCCAGCTTTATCGGCGTATCCGGCCTGTTTGCGCTGACCGGTATCCTGACGGTAATCAGTATCGGCGTGGTTGCCTGGATGACGCCTGATCCCGAAGTGTCAAAAATGCACGAAGACACGCAGGCGCAGCCTTCGCGTATGGGCGAGGTATTGAAAAACCGCCAACTGCTTAATCTCGACTTCGGCATTTTTGCCTTGCATGCGGCGCAAATGGCTTTATTTACTGCATTGCCGTTTGCCATGACGCAGCTGGGTTTGGAAAAAATCCATCACTGGCAAGTCTATCTGCCGTCAACCATTACCGGCCTGATTATTATGGTGCCGCTGATTATCGTCGGTGAAACGCGTAACAAGCTCAAGCAAGTGTTTATCCTTGGTATCGTCTGCATTGCCGCGGCACAAATCGGCTTGCTGTTTGGCATGCACTCGATATGGTTGATTACCGCTTATTTGATTGTTTATTTTATTGGTTTCAATGTATTGGAAGCCAGCCTGCCGTCTATGGTATCGAAAATTGCCCCGTCCGATTTGAAAGGAACGGCGATGGGCGTGTATAACACATTACAGTCGGTCGGCTTGTTTGTCGGCGGCGCGACCGGCGGCTTATTGTTCCAAAAATATGGGTTTTCAGGCGTATTTACCTTTTGTAGCGTATTGATGCTGCTGTGGCTGGTATTGGCACTCATCTTACCGGCACCGAAACCCGTCAAAAACCTTAGCTATCCGCTTAACGCCGAATGGCAACAAAATCCGGATTTGCTCTACCAAAAACTGACCGAAATTGAAGGCGTCGAAAGCATCAGCTTCAGCGCAGACAAACAAACCATTTATATCAAGGCCTTGCAAAAAGGATTCGACCAAGAGGCCGCCGAAAAAATCATCACAGGAGTGTAAAATGTCATTGAATAAAGTTATCCTCATCGGCCGTCTCGGCCGCGACCCGGAAGTCCGCTATATGCCCAACGGCGAGGCCGTCTGTAACTTCAGCGTTGCCACCAGCGAAACTTGGAACGACCGCAACGGCCAACGCGTAGAACGTACCGAATGGCACAACATCACCATGTACCGCAAACTCGCCGAAATCGCCGGCCAATACCTTCGTAAAGGCAGCCAAGTGTACCTGGAAGGCCGTATCCAAAGCCGTAAATACCAAGGCAAAGACGGCATCGAACGCACCGCTTACGACATCATCGCCAATGAGATGAAAATGCTCGGCAGCCGCAACGACAACAGCGGCGGCGCACCATACGATGACGGCTACAACCAAGGCAGTCATTCAAGCCAAAGCAGTTACCAACAAGCGCCTCAACAGCAATACCAATCTGCCCCGGCGCAAGAACCCCCGGCCGCCCCGGCCCGTCGTCCTGCACCGGCACAACCGACCGCTCCGGTTGAAGATATCGACGACGATATTCCCTTCTAATGACTAAATAATAAAAGGCCGTCTGAAAAATATACTTTCAGACGGCCTTTAACATTATCTAAATAAAATCCTACATTTGTACCGAGCCGTTAACAGTCAGGCTGATTTCTTCCGAACCCGGAGAAGCCGGTATGCCATCTTCTATTCCTGCAGCCACTTCTGCAGCGGGGATTGCACGCAGCATTTTGGCGTGTGCAAAGTCGCCGCCGACTTGGCGGTTGCCGATATGGCCCAGGTTGAGTTTGACGATTTTGTAGCTTGAGAAGCCGAGCGTTTGGGCGAGGTTTTGGGCGCGGTCTTTGAAGCGCAGGATGACGGTTTTACTCAATTGGTCGACGGTTTCTTCGCGTTTTTCTTTGGATACGGAAAATGAGGAGTTTTCCAAAACGGCGATATTGATGCTGTCGGCAATCAGGCGGTTGAGTGCTTCAAAGTCTTTGCTTTCTACTTTGAAGTAAGCGTGTTCTTCCCAGCCTGTTTGGGTACGTTTGCCGTTGGTGTATTGATAGCGCGGGGAGGCGTTGCGTTCCATCAGTTCGGCTTTAAATTTGCTGTTTTGGGAGATTTTGTTGAACTGGTTGAATTTCTTCATGAAGGCTTGGTTGACGGCTTGACGGTCTTTGCCTTCTGCGTTGACGCTGAAATATGCGGTCATGGTGTCCCGCGGTACTTCCATGTTAGCGGATTCGGAAAATTCAACGATGTTGTAGTTGAGGCTTTCTGCTGCTACGGGCAGGGAGGCGGCTAGCAGTAGGGCAATAAGGGCTGGACGGAGCATTTTGGTTTCCTTATAAGGGGATTTCAAAAAAGTAATTTAGCATGAAAGATGGAAACGTTGGCTTTGGCAAGCGTAAGGATTTGTATGGGCTGAGGCCGTCTGAAAAGAAGTTACTTTGTATCCGTCAGGCCGACTTCATGGGGATTGAGACGGGCGTTTTCTTCTTGGCCTAAGCCGATCAATTTCCTCAAGCGGGTCATGTAGGCGTTGACATCTAGGCCCCGTCCGTAGCGTTGCGCTTCCCAGATGGTTTCTGCCAAGGCTTCCATCATATCGTGTTCGGCTTTGACCCAGTCGCCGTTGTAACGGGCGCAAAGTTGTTGGTGGATGGCACGGATGCCCGGGGGTTGGTCGATGGCGCTTTGCTCTTGCAGGGAAAGGTGTAGCGACATGTGCAGGAATGGGTTGCTTTCGCCGTCTTCGGGCAGCCATTCTTTATCTAAATATTGTTCGATGTCTTCGAGATAGTGTCCGTATTCGGGATGGGCTTCGATAATGCGTAAGGCTTTTTGCTGTAGGCCGTCCAATTGGAGCGGTGCGAGCCTGTGTTGCCAGACGTGGGCGAAGAATCGTCGGACATCGTGGGTGTTTACGTCATACATGATGGGTGTAATTTGATTTTGGGATATGTGATTATATAGCGATTGCGATAAAAAAGGCCGTCTGAAAAGTGTGTTTTCAGACGGCCTTTGTTTGATAGGTTTAGCGGCGGTCGATGATTCGGTAATACACTTCGCCGTCTTGGACGTAGCCCAATTCGACGCGGGCAATTTCGGCGATGGCCTCTTGTCCGTGTGCCAAGTCTTCAACTTCCGCATTGAGGAAATTGTTGCGCAAAGTGAGCGTTTGGTTTTTTTCCTCCTGACGGACGAGCTGCTCCTGCAATTCTTCCGTATGCCCGACGCTGCCTTTGCCAAACCAAAGGCTGTACTGACAGCACAAAAGTGCGAAGGTTAAAACAAAAGTCACCCACTTCATACAATCAATATCCTATATTCTGCTTATTTGCCCAGTTGGTAGAATGCGGCTTTGCCGGGGTAGTAGGCGGCTTCGGCCAATTCTTCTTCAATGCGCAGCAATTGGTTGTATTTCGCCATGCGGTCGGAGCGGGACAGGGAGCCGGTTTTGATTTGCATACAGTTGGTGGCAACTGCCAAGTCGGCAATGGTGCTGTCTTCTGTTTCGCCGGAACGGTGGCTCATTACGCTGGCGTAGCGGTTGCGTTTGGCCAAGTCGACGGCTTGCAGGGTTTCGCTCAAAGTACCGATTTGGTTGACTTTAACCAGCAATGCGTTTGCCACGCCTTTTTCGATGCCTTCAGCCAAGATTTTTGGATTGGTTACGAACAAGTCGTCGCCGACCAATTGAACTCTGCCGCCCAATTTTTCGGTCAGCAGTTTCCAGCCTTCCCAGTCGTTTTCGTCCATACCGTCTTCGATGGAAATGATTGGGAATTCGTTAACCAGGCCTTCCAGGTATTCGGCAAATTCTGCGCTGGTGTAGGAGCGGCCTTCGGCTTCCAGGTGGTATTGGCCGTCTTTGTAGAACTCGCTGGATGCGCAGTCCAGGGCGAACAATACGTCCTCGCCTGCTTTGTAACCGGCGGCTTCGGTGGCTTCCACCATCAATTGCAGGGCTTCTTTGTGGCTGTTTAGGTTGGGTGCAAAACCGCCTTCGTCGCCGACGGTAGTCGGGAAGCCTTTGCTATCGCACAGTTTTTTCAGCGCATGGAAAATTTCGGCACCGCAACGCAGGGCTTCGCGGAAAGATTTTGCGCCGACAGGCATGATCATGAATTCTTGGATGTTCAGGCTGTTGTTAGCGTGTTCGCCGCCGTTGATAACGTTCATCATTGGAACCGGCAGAGCCATTGGGCCTGCGCCGCCCAAGTAACGGTACAGCGGCAGGCCTGCATCTTCAGCGGCCGCGCGTGCTACGGCCATAGAAACGGCCAAAGTGGCATTGGCACCCAAGTTGCCTTTGTTTTCAGTACCGTCCAATTCGATCATGATTTGGTCGATATAAGATTGCTCGCTGGCATCGATGCCGATGAGGGCTTGCGCGATTTGGTTGTTAACGTGGTCAACGGCTTTCAATACGCCTTTGCCCAAGTAACGGGATTTGTCGCCGTCACGCAGTTCCAAAGCTTCTTTTTGACCGGTTGATGCGCCGCTTGGTACGGCTGCACGGCCCATGACGCCGGATTCCAACAATACGTCACACTCTACAGTAGGGTTGCCGCGAGAGTCTAAGATTTCGCGTGCAAAAATATCAACGATTGCGCTCATGAATATCTCCAAATAGGATGGTAAAAGAAAAGTAGCTTTATTACGCTTCAGACGGCCTTGAGGATGATTGCCGAAGTCTGATGAATGCAGACATTATACCGTCTTTGCCGGGCATGGCATCGGCGTCGGTATGAAACCGACTGTAAGTTTGTTTCACGTCAATATCGGTCAAACAAATATAAGCTGTATAGTATAACATTTTTTACCCTTTTTAGGGTGAAAAGCTGATTAAATCAGGCATAAGGCCGTCTGAAAACCAGATTAGCCCTCGCCTAAAATCATCGAGCCTACGCCGTCATCGGTCAGCACCTCCAAGAGCAGAGCGTTGGGAACGCGGCCGTCTATGATGTGCGTGGCTTTAACGCCGCTTTTGGCGGCTTCGACGGCGGAGGCAATTTTAGGCAACATACCGCCGTACAGCGTGCCGTCTTCAATTAATTCGTCAATGCGGCTTGGCGTCAGGGTGGTCAATAATTTGCCTTCTTTATCCAGTACGCCGGGGATGTTGGTCATCATCAGCAGTTTTTCGGCTTGAAGTTTTTCCGCCAGTTTGCCGGCAACCAAGTCGGCATTGATGTTGAACGCTTCGCCGTTTTGGCCTACGCCGATGGGTGCGATGACCGGAATGCAGCCGCGCTCGACCAAGCCTTCCACCAAACGGGTATCGATGTCGGCCACGGTGCCGACTTGGCCGATATCCACGCCTTTTTGTTCGGGCGTATCGATCAGGAGTTTTTCCGCTTTGATAAAGTGGTTGTCCCGGCCGGTAATGCCGACGGCGCGACCGCCGAAGGTGGTAATCATGGAAACGATTTCTTTATTGACGTGTCCGCCCAAAACCATCTCTACAATGTCCATGGTTTCACTGTCGGTCACGCGCATGCCTTGAACAAATTCTCCTTTTTTGCCGACTTTTTCCAGCATTTCATTGATTTGCGGGCCGCCGCCGTGAACGATGACGGGATGCAGGCCGATCAGTTTGAGCAGGACGACATCGCGTGCGAAGCCCTCTTTTAAGGCCGAATCGGTCATGGCGTTGCCGCCGTATTTGATGACGATGATGGAGCCGGAAAAACGGCGGATATAAGGTAAAGATTCGGCAAGGACGCGCGCTTTGATCGCAGAGGAGACAGATTGTTGCTGAGTCATGGTTTCAACCTTGTTTCATGATTTCGGCCTTTATCTTAATCCCAAAGGCCGTCTGAAACAATATTTCCAAGCGCTTGAAATCCTGTTAAATCAGTTAAATGGTTGAAACCAGCCTCATGCAAACGGTAAAATGACGGTTTGCTTCGGCCTCTTTGCCGATTACTAAGGATACCCATGATGAAAATCAGCACCCAATTCGATGCCGGTTCGGTCGTTGTCAAAGATTTGAGCAACCCTGCCGATATCCGCCTCGCCCTGCGTCCCGACAATGCTTCGGAGTTTGCCCAATGGTTTTACTTCCGTTTGCAGGGTGCGGCCTATCAAAACTGCGTGATGCATTTTGAAAATGCGGCGGACGCTGCGTATCCTTTGGGTTGGGAGGATTATCAGGCTTGCGCTTCTTACGACCGCCAAAATTGGTTCCGCGTGCCGACCAGCTATGAAAACGGTGTGTTGACCATCAACCATACGCCTTTGTCCAACAGCGTTTACTACGCTTATTTCGAGCCTTATTCCAACGAGCAGCATTTGAACCTTTTGGGCGATGCGCAGGGCAGCGGTTTGTGCCGTATCGACGACTTGGGCAGTACCGTTCAAGGCCGTGACATCAATCTTTTGACCATCGGCAACCAAGTCGAAAGCGACATGAAAGTCTGGATTATCGCCCGTCAGCATCCGGGCGAAACTATGGCGGAATGGTTTGTCGAAGGTTTGCTGGGCCGTCTGCTTGATCCGCAAGATCCGACCGCGCGCATGCTGCTTGACCGTGCGACTTTCTACATTGTGCCGAATATGAATCCGGACGGTTCGGTATTGGGCAACCTGCGCACCAATGCCACCGGCGCCAACCTCAACCGCGAATGGGAAAACCCGACTTTGGAGCGAAGCCCCGAAGTCTTTACCGTCCGCGAAAAAATGATGGAAACCGGTGTGGATTTGTTCTTGGATATTCACGGCGATGAAGGTCTGCCGTTTGTCTTTGTGGCCGGTACCGAAGGCGTGCCGAACTACAACGAGCGCATCGAAGCCTTGGAAGACCAATTCAAACTCGCGTTGCTCAATGCCAGCCCCGATTTCCAAGACGATTACGGCTATGACAAAGATGCGCCGGGTCAGGCAAACATGACTTTGGCGACCAACTGGGTCGGCAATCATTTCAACTGCCTTGCCTATACTTTAGAAATGCCGTTTAAAGACAATGCCAACCTGCCGGACGACGATTTCGGCTGGAACGGCCAACGCTCGCTGCGCTTGGGCGAGGCCATGTTGTCTGCTATTTTGAATGTGGTTGGCGATTTGCGTTAAACCGTCCGACACTGCATACAGGCCGTCTGAAAGTTCAGGCTTTCAGACGGCCTTTGAGATAAGGAATACACATTATGATGATACATCCCCAGTTTGATCCGGTGCTGATCAGCATCGGCCCGCTTGCCATCCGTTGGTATGCCTTGAGCTATATTGTCGGCTTTATCCTGTTTACGATTTTGGGCCGCCGTCGTATTGCGCAGGGCAATTCTGTGTTTACGAAAGAAACACTCGACGATTTCCTGACTTGGGGTATCTTGGGCGTCATCTTGGGCGGCCGTATCGGCTACGTTTTGTTTTATAAATTTTCCGACTATCTGGCCAACCCGTTGGATATTTTCAAAGTGTGGGAAGGCGGCATGTCGTTTCACGGCGGCTTCTTGGGCGTAGTCGTTGCCATGTGGCTGTTTGGCCGCAAGCACAACATCAGTATCTTAAAGCTGATGGATACCGTTGCGCCACTCGTACCGCTGGGCTTGGCTTCCGGCCGTATCGGTAACTTTATCAACGGCGAACTTTGGGGACGCGTGACCGAACTCAATGCTTTCTGGGCGATGGGTTTCCCGCAAGCGCGTTACGAAGATGCGGAAGCTGCGGCGCACAATCCTTTGTGGGCTGAATGGCTGCAACAATACGGTATGCTGCCGCGCCATCCGTCTCAGCTTTACCAGTTTGCCCTTGAAGGCATTTGCCTGTTTGTCATTGTTTGGATTTTCTCGAAAAAACCGCGTCCGGCCGGACAAACGGCAGCATTGTTCTTGGGCGGTTACGGATTGTTCCGCTTTATCGCCGAATTTGCCCGTCAGCCTGACGACTATCTCGGCCTGCTGACTTTGGGCTTGTCCATGGGTCAATGGTTGAGCGTGCCGATGATTGTATTGGGTGTGATTGGTTTCGTTTGGTTTGGCCGTAAAAACCGTGTTGCCAAAGCGTAAATAAAACAATGAATAAAGGCCGTCTGAAAAGGTTTTCAGACGGCCTTTTTATGGCTTCAAGCAAACGGATTTTGGGTTTAACCGAAAAAGCCCATTTTGACTTGAATGAGTTTTTCCAACTCCGGCAGGACGCGGCGGCGTGAGACGAAGAAGATAATGTGGTCGCCGTCTTGGAGGATGGTTTCGGTGTGGTGTCCCATGATGACCTCGCCGGTTGCGCCGCGGACGATGGCGGCGATGTAGCAGTCGCTCGGCCATTTGATGCCGCTGATGCGGCGGCCGACGATGGCGGAAGTGTTTTTGTCGCCGTGTACCACCACTTCGATGGCTTCGGCCGTGCCGCGGCGCAGGGGGTGGACGGCAACGATGTCGCCGCGGCGGATGTGGGCGAGGATGGAGCCGATGGTAATCAGGTGGGGGGAAACGACGATATCGATTTTGTTGCCTTCGAGCAAATCGACGTAGCTTGAGCGGTTGACGATGGTGATCACGCGTTTGGCACCAAGGTTTTTTGCCAACAGGCTGGACATGATGTTGTTTTCGTCGTCGTTGGTCAGCGCGCAGAAGACGTCGATTTCGTCGATGTATTCTTCGTCCAGCAGGGTTTCGTCGGTGGCGGAACCTTGCAGGACGAGGGTGTTGTCCAGATTTTCGGCCAGCCATTCGGCACGGTGGGGTTTGTATTCGATAATTTTGATGTCGTATTTGGATTCGAGCTGCTTGGCGAGGCGGTAGCCGATGTTGCCGCCGCCGGCGATCATGATGCGGCGGGTACGCGCTTCTTTCGGACGCAATTCGCGCATGATGGCTTCCACGCTGTTGATGTCGGCGGCAAACAGGACTTCATCGCCTTCGATGATGACGGTTTGCGGGGTGGGGACGATCAGGCGGTTGTTGCGGTAGATGGCGCAGATTTGGCAGTCCACGCCTTCGAGCAGGTGTTGGTTGATGTCGGCAATTTCACGGCCGATCAGCAAACCGCCTTTGCGGGCTTGAACAATCACCATGCGCACTTTATCGTTGGCAAAACTGAGTACCTGCAATGAGCTGGTGTAGTTGAGCAGGCCGACGAGTTGTTCGGTAACCAGTTGTTCGGGGCTGATGGTTTCGGTAATGCCGAAGATGTTGAGGCTGCCTTCTTCGGGGTTGTCGCTGCCGTCAACCGGATATTCGAGGTATTCGCTTGAGCGCACGCGTGCGATGCGGCTGGGGATGTTGAATAGGTCGGCGGCGATTTTGGAGGCGACGATGTTGGTTTCGTCGCTGCGGGTCAGGGCAAGCAGGAGGTCGGAGTCCGCCGCGCCTGCCTGTTCGAGGGTAAAGGGCGATGCGCCGTTGCCGACGATGGTTTGGACATCGAGGCGGCTGCTGATGCGGTTGAGCGCTTTTTCGTCGATGTCGATGATGGTAACGTCGTTGCTGGGAACGGAGGCAAGGTTTTGGGCGACGGTCGAGCCGACTTGGCCGCTGCCGAGAATGAGTATTTTCACGGTAATCGAGTGTGTTCGGTAAAAATGAAATTGTAACAAAAGGCCGTCTGAAATTGGAGTTTCAGACGGCCTGATTTTTCAATCGGCTAAAGGATTACCAATAGCCCAAGGCTTTCCACCACAAGATGCCGACAGTGCTGAAAATCAGGATTTCGACCACGCTCATGATGAAGCCGGCTTTCCACCATTCGGTCATGTTGACGTAGTTCGAGCCGTAAATGACAGGTGCGGAACCGGTGGCGTAGTGGGTCAGCGACATCATGATGCCGGTAGCGGCTGCCATAATCAGGGCAAACAGCATCGGTGGTGCGCCCAAGGCCAAGCCTGCGCCGTAGAATGCACCGAACATAGCGGTAACGTGTGCCGTACCGCTGGCGAAAACGTAGTGGGCGTAGAGGTAGGCCAACATCAACAGGGCGCAACCAGCTTCCCAACCCAAGCCCATGTGGGCGATACCGCTTTGCATGGAGTCGGACAACCAGCTGATGAGGCCCAGTTTGTTGAGGAAGTTAGCCATCATGACCAAGGCCGCAAACCAGACGATGGTATCCCACGCGCTTTTTTCTTTCAGCGCGTCGTCCCAAGTCAGTACGCCGGTCAACAGGCACAGGCTCAAGCCGAGGAAAGTAGTGGCGGTAGCGTCCACTTTCACGCCGAACAGCATTTCTGGAATACCCGCCCACAACAGCAGCAGAACTAAGAAAATACCCAGCATGATTTTTTCTTCACGCTTCATCGGTCCCATGGCAGCCAAATGCTCTTTTGCCAATGCAGTGGCGTTGGGGGTTTGTTTGATTTCAGGCGGATACAGGAAATACAGCACCAGCGGCATCATCAGCATAGCAATCAGGCCGGGTACGACCATTGCCAAGAACCAAGTGCCCCAAGAGAGTTGGATTTGCGAATTGGTGGCTTTGGCAACCAATTCGACCACCAGCGGATTAGGTGCGGTGGCAGTGATAAAAATCAGACAGGTAATCACATTGGAGTGGAAGTTGACCAGTGAAAGGTATTTACCGATTTTGCCTTCCGTCCCTTTTTCAGGGTCGGAGTCGAAGCTTAAGGCAATGGATTTCATAATCGGATGCACGATGGCACCGCCGCGCGCAGTATTACTCGGCGTTACCGGACCGATGACCAAGTCGGCCAGCGCCAGGCTGTAACCTACGCCCAGCGTACGTTTGCCGAAGAGGGAAATCAAGAGGTAGCCGATACGCATACCCAAGCCGGTTTTCAACAGGCCGCGCGAGATGATGATGGCGATACCGATCATCCAGATGAGCGAGTTGTTGAGGCTGCTCAAAGCGTCTTTGGTTGCGTCGGCGGCTTTTTCGTTGGTCACGCCGGTCAGTGCAACCAAGGTAATGCCCAAAATCGCCATTGCGCCGATAGGCATGGCTTTGCCGATGATGCCGGCGATGATGCCGACGAACAATGCCAAAAGATGCCATGCGTCAGGCGATACGCCTTGGGGAACGGGGATAACGAACCAGATAAGCAGCGTCAGCACAAGTGCGACCGCAGCAGGAATTGGCTTGAAGCCCATGTTGAATCTCCTAATTTGAGGATTAAAGAATTGGGAAATCGGTTTTCAGACGGCCTGAGTATTGCTTAAGGCCGTCTGAACGTATTTTGGTAGGTTCGGAAGGTATTTTTCTTATTGGGTTTCTTTTCTATCTTGGAAAGAAGAGAAAGGGGGGGCGGGTATCGTTTTTCAGATGGCCTTTACAGTAACAGGCCGTCTGAAAACAATACCGATTTACTCCTGTTCTGCCGGCAGGCCGTACTCTTCGGGGAAGGTACGCAGCGAGCTTTGCAGCACGGTTACCGCGCCGTCAATCAAACCGCAACGGCCGCTTCGGGGCAGCAGTTGGCACAGGCTTTGCAGGGCGCGCAGGTCGTCTGAAGTGCCGATGCCGGTATCCACGCGGTTGAGCAGGCGGGAAAGTTGGAACGTGCCGCCTTTGCACGGCGGGCATTGTCCGCATGAGTTGGCAGCAAAAAACTCCACATATTCAGAGACTTTACGCACCACACTCGTGCCTTCAGAAATCACAATCATCGCACCCGTACCGAGGCTGGATTTGCGTTCGCGCACGGAAACGAAGTCCAATGGCACATCCAAATCTTTGGCAGTCAGAAGCGTGTTTGATGGACCGCCAGTGAAGACGGCTTTAAACGTGCGGCCTTCAAGCATACCGCCGCCGTGATCGAAAATCAGTGATTTCAGCGTTGTACCCATCGGCAGCTCGTACAGGCCAGGATTCAATACGTCGCCGGAGAGCGAGTAGAGTTTCGTACCTGCGGCATCACCCAAACCCAGTGATTTGTACCATTCCGCGCCTTTGGCAAGGATTTGCGGAATATTGGCGAAGGTTTCGGTGTTGTTGATTAGGGTCGGTTCACCGTTGACACCGCTTTCGGCAGGGAAAGGCGGCTTGCGGCGAGGGAAGGGGAAACCGCCTTCCAACCATGAAATGACAGCAGTTTCTTCGCCGCCGATATAACGGCCCGAAGTTTCAACCAGCTGCAAATCCAAAGGTTTGCCCAAGTAGTTTTCAATGCGGATAAACAAATCGCTGTTTTTCCATTGCTCGATGGCCGGTGTGATGGAAGCGATGGATTCGGTTTGATGCGGGTTGATGTACAAAATCGCTTTGTTAGCGCGGCAGGCAACGGCGGCAATCAGGACGCCTTCGATGACTTGGTGCGGCGTTTTTGCCAGCAAAACGCGGTCTTTAAATGTGCCCGGTTCGTCTTCGTTGGCATTGCAGACGACGTATTTGTCGCCATTTTTGCTTTGGGCGGCAACGGCAGCCTCCCATTTGCGCCAGGTCGGGAAACCTGCGCCGCCCATACCGCAAAGATTGGCTTCTTGCAGTTTGGAAACAATGCTTTGAGGATCGGCAAGCGCCGCCAACAGGCCTTCGCCGCCGCCAACTTTACGCCATGCGGCTAAATCTGCGCCGACTTGGCGGGAAGGGTGCAGTAAGTTTTGATTGGCTTGATTCATGATTGTTGCTCCTGCAAACCGGCGTGTTCGCGCAAATCGAATTTGCCGTAGTCGGGATATAAAACGGGGGCTTTGATGTCGCTGGTCAGACCGGCGCGGGTCATTTCGCGTTGCAGGTCGTGGACGTGTCCGACACCGCCGCGTACTTTTTTCAGCGGCAGGCCGCAATTTGCCGCGGCTTTACCGGCACGGCGGCCGAAGCTGATGATGTCCAAAAGTGCATTGCCCATCAGGCGGTTGCGGCCGTGGATGCCGCCGGTTACTTCGCCGGCACAATAGAGGCCTTCCACGCAGGTTGCGCCGTCGCCGTTGATTTCGACACCGCCGTTTTGATAGTGCAGGGTCGGATGAATCATCATCGGCTCAACAGCAGGGTTGATACCGCATTTGTGGGCAACGTGGCCGAGTGTTACCAAACGGTTCAACACGTCGGGGTCGTTGGCAATCAGGCGCGGGGTGTCGAGGAACACGCCGACTTGACCGTCGCGCACTACGCCGCGGCCTTCGCGACATTCGCGCAGAATCGCGGCAGCAACGACGTCGCGCGGCTGCAATTCGTCAACGAAACGCTCGCCCAAACCGTTGACCAGTTTGGTGCCTGCGGAGCGCACAGCTTCGGAAATCAGCGCGCCTGCCAAGTGTGGCGGATGGGCAACGCCGGTCGGGTGGTATTGGAAAGAATCGACATCGCGCAGTTTGGCGCCAATACGGTAAGCCATGACCAGGCCGTCTGCAGTCGCGCCATAGTGGTTGGAAGTGGCAAAACCTTGCAAATGCAGGCGTCCGCTGCCGCCGGTTGCCAAGACCACGGCTTTGGCATGAACCAATACCAAAGAGCGTTTTTCCAAATCGTACAAAATCGCGCCGACGCAGCGGCCGTGTTCGTCTGATAATAATTCGATGGCGGGGTGGCGGTTGAGCTGAGTGATGTTTTCGTCGAGTTCGACCGCCTCGCGCAGGACGCGCATCATTTCGAGGCCGGTAAAGTCGCGGTAGCTCAAAATACGCGGTACGGTTGTACCGCCTGCACGTTTGCGGCTCAACATGCCGTTGCTGTCCGCGCCTTTTGCAAGGTCAAAAGTCATGCCCAAGCCAATCAGCCAGCGGATGGCGGACGGCGCGTCGGTAACCATTTGTGCCACCAATTCTTTCTTGCCTGCGTTGTGGCCGCCTTTGATGGTGTCGTCAAAGTGTTGCTGCAGGCTGTCTTCCGCGCCGACTGCCGCCTGAATGCCGCCTTCGGCCATCACGGTATTGCTGTCGCCGATACGCAGCTTGTTCGCCATGATGACGCGTGCGCCGGCTTCAGTTGCAGACAATGCCGCAGCCGCACCTGCACCGCCGCCGCCGATTACCAAGACGTCGGTGTTTAAGTGTTCTGCACCCGACAAATCATAGTCGTCAATCAGAGGCTGACTGATTAAGAGTTTGGCCAAATCAGGGTGGCAGTAATCGCCTTGGTTCGGGCCGATAGGCAGTTTCACACGTGCATCAGCCTGATAGTCGGGGTGAAACTGGCTCAGCAATTCGTTTTTTTCAGGTAAATCGCCACGCAGTTCCAATGAGGACGCACGCAGATTGGCAAGGGCGGTTTCGTAATCTATGCCTTGGATTTTGTTAGCCATCACAGTGCCTCCTCTTCAAATTCGACTTTCATTTTGCCGCTGTCGATTTCGCGCAGGCGGCGCATCAAATCCACCGGACGCAATGTACGCGCCGCTTTCATACGGCGGGCGAACAGGCCTAAGTGGTTCGGACGGATGTGTTCTGGGCAGGAAAGGGTGCAGAGGTTGCACATCACGCATTGGTCGAAGGTCAGCGCAGCCGCGCCAAAATCGCCGGAAACTACCTGTGCTACGCCGTTTTCCACTTGCAAACCTTTAGGACAGGCACGATTACAGCCGCCGCAATGACGGCAGTTTTGCGCTTCAGGGAAGGCTTTGGCGGTATCGTCCAACCAGTTCCAGCCGTCGCCAATCTCGCTCACGTCGTAATATTGGATATGCTCCGGAATAAAGTAGTCCAAGAAGCTGACCTGCATGCCTTCCTCGACTTTGGTCTCGCATGCCAGTGCAGTGGTTACTTCGCGCTCGCCTTCTTTACGAATCATGCAGCGACAGGAACCGCATACGCCTTGACCCATGCAGCCGACGTTGGCAGTAATCGCATTGCCCGAACGTGCATAGGCTTGGATGATTGACGAATCGGCGGAAGCTTTGACTTCGTGGCCGTCTATGGTCAGGGTTAACAAATTTTCACTCATGATTTGTTCCTGTGAAATTGGAAGTTGGAATAGTGGATAATTTGGTTAATTGTATTTTTATTACATTTATTACGTATGAGGAAAATATCCAAGTGATTTACTCGGAAATTCTTTTAAAATCAATGTTTATCTATATAAGGCGAAGTGTATCAGAATTTGTTGAATTTGATGATAGGGAGGAATTGGTATTGCTTAAGGAGAAGATTGTAAACAAAATATGCCTATTATTTAGACAAATTAATTATTTATATTTGATTTTAAAGGTAAAAGAAAATTACCTTTTTAGTATATTTGCAAAAATAATCTAATATTTGCTAGTAGAAATCATTATTATATCTTAGAAGTTAATATATAACCTGTTGTATAGATTGGATAATATCTAATTTTGTAAACAAACGAAAAGGCTGTTATAAAATTTCAGAAAATTAAATAAGTTTGACATCCGTCAAGAAGGTTGAGGGAGGAAATGACATAAATTTTACAATTGTGTATCGTATTAAAAAATAAAATGGCCGTCTGAAATGGGGATGGTTCTCTTTTAAATACAGGCTACTAAATTTTTTACTCAGATGTGCAGGGCAAATATTTCAGATGGCCTGGCAATAAGGTTATCGTTTAAAAATAATGTAGTTTTATTTCTGTGTAAGTGAATGGCCAGTAGATATGGGTTATCAATAACCAAGTGATTTAATATGTTATTAAATTCTAATTAAATCAATGAAGTATGAAAATGATATTGTCTGGATTATTCATTTGAAAGCACTATTACGCTATTGAAGGCCGTCTGAAAAATCGGTCTCTTAAAAAATAAACAAACCCTTCCTACCATGACTCCCGAAAAGGAACACAATCATGACCGTCATCAAGCAAGAAGACTTTATCCAAAGTATTTTCGACGCTTTCCAATTCATCAGCTACTACCATCCTAAAGACTACATTCAGGCTTTATACAAGGCTTACCAAAAAGAAGAGAACCCTGCCGCCAAAGATGCAATGGCGCAAATTTTGGTCAATAGCCGTATGTGTGCCGAAGGCCATCGTCCGATTTGTCAGGATACCGGTATTGCGACCGTATTCTTGAAAGTGGGCATGGATGTACAGTGGGATGCCGAGATGAGCGTACAGGAAATGGTCAACGAAGGCGTACGCCGCGCATATACCTATCCTGACAACAAACTGCGCGCCTCCGTATTGGCCGATCCGGCAGGCAAACGTCAAAATACCAAAGACAACACCCCTGCTGTTGTACACATGGAAATCGTGAAAGGCGACAAAGTCGAAGTTACTTGCGCAGCCAAAGGTGGCGGTTCTGAAAACAAAACCAAAGTGGCCATGCTCAACCCATCAGACAGTATCGTTGACTGGGTATTGAAAACCGTTCCTCAAATGGGTGCAGGCTGGTGTCCTCCGGGCATCTTGGGTATTGGCATCGGCGGTACGCCTGAAAAAGCAGTATTGATGGCCAAAGAAAGCCTGATGAGCCACATCGATATTCAGGAACTCAAAGAAAAAGCCGATTCCGGTGCAGAATTGTCTACCACCGAAGCCCTGCGCTTGGAACTCTACAAAAAGGTAAATGCCTTGGGCATCGGCGCACAAGGCTTGGGCGGTTTGAGCACCGTGCTGGATGTCAAAATCCTTGACTACCCAACCCACGCGGCTTCCAAACCGATTGCCATGATTCCAAACTGCGCGGCAACCCGCCACATCGAATTTGAATTGGACGGCTCAGGTCCGGCCAAACTGGAAGCCCCATCTTTGGAAGACTGGCCGGATCTGACTTACAGCCCTGACAACGGCAAACGTGTCGATGTCAACAATCTGACCAAAGAAGAAGTAGCCACATGGAAAACCGGCGACGTATTGTTGCTGAACGGTAAAATCCTGACCGGCCGCGATGCCGCACACAAACGTCTGGTTGACATGCTCAATAAAGGCGAAGAGTTGCCGGTGGATTTCACCAACAAACTGATTTACTACGTCGGCCCGGTTGATCCAGTCCGCGACGAAGTTGTTGGCCCAGCCGGTCCGACTACTTCCACCCGTATGGATAAATTTACCCGCCAAATGCTGGAGCAAACCGGCCTCCTAGGTATGATCGGCAAATCCGAACGTGGCGCAGCGACTTGCCAAGCCATTGCCGATAACAAAGCCGTTTACCTGATGGCTGTCGGCGGTGCGGCATATCTGGTGGCCAAAGCCATTAAAGCATCTAAAGTCTTGGCGTTTCCAGAATTGGGTATGGAAGCGATTTACGAATTTGAAGTCAAAGACATGCCTGTGACTGTTGCGGTGGATAGCAACGGCGAATCGGTTCACGCCATTGCGCCAAAACAATGGCAGGCTAAAATCGGTATTATCCCGGTTGAAGCTTGATATTTGACTGAATAATCAAAGGCCGTCTGAACGATTTCAGCCGGCCTTTTTTGTGTATAAATAATTCAAATATTTTCAAACGAGTAAATTTCCTTTTCTAAAAAGCACTTGTCAAAATCAGTATTTGAAACTAAAATTCATGGCTTATCGAGTCGGAGTGTGGCGCAGTCTGGTAGCGCACTTGCATGGGGTGCAAGGGGTCGAAGGTTCGAATCCTTTCACTCCGACCAAAAGATTTTAAGGACTTAACCTGTTTTTCCGGTTAAGTCCTTTTTGTTTTTACTCTGTGGGGTAAACAATAGGGCAAATATAAGTGTAGACGGTACGATTTATTTTTTATTAAAAAAGCGTTTCAAATTCCTTTGTAGACTGTTTACTTATTAAGCTAAAAACAATCTTGCAACCTTGTAGGGTAGTATTATGGTAAAGGCCGTCTGAAAAATAACGAAAAATCTGCTTAAAAAAGCAGGTTTTGTTGTTTCTAAATTAGGACTATTCGGTACTATCTTTCAGCGTGTCTCTATAAGTATAAAGATAAGATGCGCCGACAAAGGATGCGCCACCGACGACATTGCCCAGGAATACGGGAATCATGTTGAAGAAAAACTGCCCCCAAGTGATGTTTGCGCCTGCCAGAATCCCTGCTGGGATAACGAACATATTGGCGACAAGGTGTTGGAAGCCGTTTAATACGAAAATCATAACGGGGAACCAAATGGCCAGCATTCGTCCGGTTGTGTTTTTAGCGGCAAAGTGCAGCCACGCGCCCATGCAGACCATCCAGTTACATGCGACTGCCGATACGAAAGCAAGGCCGAAATCCATATGGACTTTTGCTTCTGCCACAGCAATGGTTTTTTCTGCCACGCTGCCTTCGGTCATGCCGACATAGTGTCCGAGAAAAAACGCCATCGCCAGCGTGCCTACCAAATTGCCCATGCAGACGATAACCCAGTTTCGCAGCAGCATTTTAGAGGAAATCCGTCCGGCCAACCTGCCTAAAGACATAATCATCATGTTGCTGGTTACCAGCTCGCCGCCGCCAAGCAGGATACAAATCAAGGCGATTGGGAATACGGCGGCACCGAGTAAAGTCGCAACACCGCCCCATTCGTGCGGAATGCCGCTGACTACTTTTAAATAGGTAAGATAACCGAAGCCGATGTATTCGCCGGCTAAAACGCTCAAGATTGCCAGTGTGGGGATGCTGGATTGTGCTTTGGCGTAGCTTTTGTCGAGAACAACCTGTAAAATTTCCTGTGGGTATAAATCGCGCGAAGCCATGATGTTCCTTAAAGTGGGTTGAGGAGGAAACGTTGTTTTAAAGGTGGTACAAACTGTCGCGGTAGAGTGGTGTTATAGGGAGCCGGTGTACGGTCTTTGTCTTATCAATCAGTCTGAATTAAACCTAAAAAACAGATACTTCGCCTTGTTTTAGCTCAAAAGAAATATTATTACATTTTGTCTCCATATTCAAAAAGGCCGTCTGAACATTGAAATTTCAGACGGTCTGGTTTTGATTTCTTAAACTGACAAATGAGCCAGCTTTGCATTGCCTTCGCGAGGAATAGGGCGCGGATTACCTTGTGCATCGATGGCGACGTAAGTGAATACGGCTTCAGTAACCAGTTGGCGGTCTTCCGTTACCATATCGTTCATCAAAGTCTTCACCCACACTTCGATTTTCAGTTGCAAAGAAGTATTGCCTACACGGACGCAATGACCATAGCAGCATACGACGTTGCCGACCTTTACCGGTCTGATGAAATTCATTTCTTGAACGGCCACGGTGACAATTCGTCCCTGTGCGATTTCTGCCGCCAAAATACCACCGCCCAAATCCATTTGCGACATAATCCAGCCGCCGAAGATGTCCTGATTAGGGTTGGTATCGCGCGGCATGGCTACTGTACGCAATAAAAGTTGTCCTTCGGGTGCAGCATGGGTTTGTTTGTTGTCAGCCATAAAAAATCCTGTCAAAAAGTGGTATTTTACGCCATTTGTGGCGTTAAACCTATGTAGGCCGTCTGAAAAATCAGCAGGTAAAGTGTTACAATTAAATATATTCATCAAACAAAGGAGAAAGCTCATGCATCCGATTCAAGAACCACGAAATAGCGGCCTTTTACGCGTATCCGACATTCACGAAATCTACTGGGAAGAGTCAGGCAATCCTGATGGACACCCCGTGATTTTCCTGCATGGCGGCCCCGGAGCAGGCGCATCACCTGCTTGCCGAGGCTTTTTCAATCCAGAACATTTCCGCATCGTCATCATCGACCAACGCGGCTGCGGACGCTCCAAACCGTATGCCTGTATCGAAGACAACACCACATGGGATTTGGTTGCCGATATCGAAAAAGTACGCGAAATGCTCGGCATTCAAAAATGGTTAGTCTTCGGCGGTTCATGGGGCAGCACCTTGTCGCTGACTTATGCCGAAACCCATCCCGATCGCGTCAGCGGCTTAGTTTTGCGCGGTATTTTCCTGTGCAGGCCGTCTGAAATGGCATGGCTGAACGAAGCAGGCGGCGTCAGCCAAATTTATCCGGCTCAATGGCAAAAATTCATTGCTCCCGTAGCCGAAAACAAACGCCAAACCCTAATTAAAGCCTACCATGAGATGCTGTTCAGCGAAGATGAAGCCACGCGCCTCAAAGCAGCCAAATCATGGGCAGACTGGGAAAGCTACCTTATTCAGTTTGAACCCAAAGACGTAGATGAAGACCCGCAAGCCTCCCTTGCCATTGCAAGAATGGAAAACCATTATTTCGTGAACGAAGGCTGGTTGCAGGGCGATAAAGCCATCTTGTCAAATATCGACAAAATCCGCCATATTCCAACCATCATCGTCCAAGGCCGCTACGACCTGTGCACCCCAATGCAAAGCGCATGGGAACTCTCGCAAGCCTTCCCAGAAGCAGAATTGAGAATTGTTCAAGCAGGCCACTCTTCTTTTGATCCTTCGCTTTCCGAAGCTTTGGTAAAAGCAGTAGAGGATATTAGAAGCAAGTTATAAAGGTTAATCAATAACAATGCCGTCTGAAAAAGTTTCAGACGGCATTTTTTAATCAAAGCTTGCTAGATATTAAGTGGTAAATGTTTATATGTAATATTATTGAGTATGAATACTATCTGGTATATGATTTATAAATTAACTAATTAATGATGATAAGTTTTACCATTGTTTGCATCTGTAAGGTAGATGGACAATATTAGTTTTCACAATCCCATCTAATGGAAACTTGCATGATTGCGAAATCATGGGTAACCAAGTTGCTGTTGAAACATATAGAAAAATTGTTTGGGTACATGTGTTTCTTAAAAATCTATAATTAATTTTATTTTAGGAAGTTGGATGACTGACAAAATTGCCCACGCTTACCAAGACTCATCAGAAAATTGGCATTCTCATTCCCTGCAAAAACATCTGCAAAAAGTCGCCAAACTCGCTAAACGTTTTGCAGGGCGTTATGGGGCGTTGTTTGCCGAATATGCGGGGCTTTTACACGATTTGGGGAAATTTCAGGAAGCTTTTCAGAAATATATCCGTAATGCATCCGGCTTTGAAAAAGAGAATGCCCATTTGGAAGATGTTGAATCTACCAAGTTGCGCAAAATTCCGCATTCCACTGCTGGTGCCAAATATGCAGTAGAGCACCTTAATCCATTTTTTGGGCATTTGTTGGTGTATTTGATTGCTGGGCATCATGCAGGGCTGGCAGATTGGTATGATAAAGGCAGTTTAAAAAGCCGTCTGCAACAGGCGGATGACGAGTTGGCTGCGTCTTTGTCGGGTTTGGTGGAAAGTGGTTTATCTGAAGATTTTTTCCCGGTATCAGATAATGATCTGAAGCAGGATTTTTTTGCATTTTGGAAAGATGGGGCAAAACTGGAAGAGTTGCATATTTGGCTGCGTTTTCTCTTTTCCTGCTTGGTGGACGCCGATTTTTTGGATACCGAAGCCTTTATGAACGGCTATGCCGATGCAGATGCCGCGCAGGCTGCCGGATTGCGCCCGAAATTTCCCGGTTTGGATGAGTTGCACCAACGATATGAGCAATATATGGCGCAACTTCATGAGAAATCAGATAAAGATTCATTCTTAAATCAAGAACGCCATGCCATTTTGCAGCAATCTTTTTCTGCCGCAGAAACCGACCGCACTTTGTTTTCTTTAACCGTGCCGACCGGTGGCGGTAAAACTTTGGCGAGCTTAGGGTTTGCTTTGAAGCACGCGCTGAAATTCGACAAAAAGCGCATTATTTATGCCATTCCCTTCACCAGTATTATCGAGCAGAACGCCGATGTTTTCCGGAAAGCATTAGGCGATGATGTGGTTTTGGAACACCACAGCAATTTAGACGTGAAAGAAGATAAGGAAACTGCGAAAACTCGTCTTGCTACGGAAAATTGGGATGCGCCGCTGATTGTTACCACCAACGTGCAACTGTTTGAAAGCCTGTTTGCGGCAAAAACCAGCCGCTGCCGCAAGATTCACAATATTGCCGACAGCGTGGTGATTTTGGATGAAGCCCAGCAGCTTCCGCGCGATTTCCAAAAGCCGATTACCGACATGATGCGGGTGTTGGCGCGGGATTACGGCGTTACCTTTGTGCTGTGCACGGCAACTCAGCCTGAACTTGGTAAAAATATCGACGCATTCGGCCGCACCATTTTGGAAGGACTGCCGGATGTGCGCGAAATTGTGGCAGACAAAATTGCCTTATCGGAAAAACTGCGCCGTGTCCGCATCAAAATGCCGCTGCCAAACGGCGAAATGCAAAGCTGGCAGGAAATTGCCGATGAAATTGCTGTGCGTCCGTGTGTTTTGGCGGTAGTCAATACGAGAAAGCACGCCCGCAAACTCTTTGCTGCCCTGCCTTCTGATGGTATCAAACTGCATTTATCTGCCAATATGTGCGCCACACACCGAAGCGAAGTGATTGCGCTGGTTCGCCGATATTTGGCACTGTATCGAGCAGGCAGCCTGCACAAGCCTTTATGGCTGGTTAGTACGCAGTTGATTGAAGCAGGTGTGGATTTGGATTTTCCTTGTGTTTATCGAGCGATGACAGGGCTGGACAGCATTGCCCAAGCGGCCGGGCGGTGTAACCGTGAAGGCAAACTGCCGCAGTTGGGGGAAGTGGTCGTGTTTCGTGCCGAAGAAGGTGCGCCTAACGGCAGCCTGAAACAGGGGCAGGATATTACCGAAGAGATGTTGAAAGCTGGACTGTTCGACGACCCGCTTTCCCCGTTGGCATTTGCCGAATATTTCCGCCGGTTCAACGGTAAAGGCAATGTGGATAAACACGACATTACAAGACTCTTGACGGCAGAATCATCCAATGAAAATCCGCTGGCAATTAAATTCCGCACCGCTGCCGAACGCTTCCGCCTGATTGATAACCAAGGTGTAGCAATCGTTGTGCCGTTTATCCCGTTGGCTCATTGGGAAAAAGACGGTAGTCCGCAAATCGTCAAAGCAAACGAGCTGGATGATTTTTTCAGACAACAACTGGACGATGTGGGAGTTTCAGAATGGCAGGATGTTTTGGACAAACAACGCTTTCCTCAGCCGGTCGACAATTCCTTCGGGCAAACTGACAGCCCACCGCTGCCTGAGCCGTTTGAAAGTTGGTTCAAATTTTTAGAAAGCGATCCTCTCAAACACAAATGGGTTTACCGCAAGCTGCAACGCTACACGATAACCGTGTACGAACACGAACTGAAAAAGTTGCCTGAACATGCCGTTTTCTCCAGAGCGGGATTGCTGGTGTTAGATAAGGGCTATTACAAAGCCGTGCTTGGTGCAGATTTTGACGATGTGGCTTGGCTACCTGAAAATTCGGTTTTATGAAATGAAAGCAATAAGGAGATGATATGAGTTTTATCCTAGAAATCAGCGGCGATTTGGCATGTTTCACCAGGCCCGAACTTAAGGTGGAGAGGGTAAGCTACCCTGTTATCACGCCGTCTGCCGCCAGAAACATCCTAATGGCGATATTGTGGAAGCCGGCAATCCGCTGGCGAGTCTTGAAGATAGAAATTCTAAAACCGATCCAGTGGACGAATATCCGCCGCAACGAAGTGGGAACTAAGATGAGTGAGCGTAGCGGCTCGCTCTATATTGAAGACAACCGCCAGCAGCGCGCATCCATGCTGCTGAAAGACGTTGCCTACCGCATCCACGCTGATTTTGACATGACCAGCGAAGCGGGCGAGGGCGACAACTACGTCAAATTTGCCGAAATGTTCAAGCGGCGGGCCAAGAAAGGACAATATTTCCACCAACCTTATTTAGGCTGTCGTGAGTTTCCTTGTGATTTCAGGTTGCTGGAAAAAGCCAAAGATGGATTGCCACGCGAAGATATTACCCAAGATTTCGGTTTTATGTTGTACGACATGGATTTCAGCAAATCCGACCCGCGCGATTCCAATAACGCCGAACCCATGTTTTACCAATGCAAAGCGATAAACGGCGTAATTACTGTGCCCCCAGCCAACAGCGAGGAGGTGAAACGATGATTCTGCACGCACTCACCCAATACTACCAACGCAAAGCCGAAAGCGATGGCGGTATTGCCCAGGAAGGGTTTGAAAACAAAGAAATCCCGTTCATTATCGTGATAGACAAACAGGGTAATTTTATTCAGCTAGAAGATACCCGCGAGCTGAAAGGCAAGAAAAAAGTTGGCCACACTTTTTTGGTGCCGAAAGGTTTGGGCAGGAGCGGTTCAAAATCCTACGAGGTAAGTAATTTATTGTGGGATCACTACGGTTATGTGCTTGCCTATGCTGGAGAAAAAGGGCAAGAGCAGGCGGATAAACAGCATGTCAGCTTTACTGCCAATGTAAACGAATTGAAACAGGCATTGCCAGATGATGCAGGTGTTGCCGCCGTTGCCGCCTTTCTGGCTTCTGCGGAAGAAAAAAGCAAAGTCATGCAGGCCGCAAATTGGGCGGAATGTGCCAAAGTTAAAGGCTGTAATCTCAGCTTCCGCTTAGTGGACGAGGCGGTAGATTTGGTTTGTCAGTCAAAGGCTGTGCAGGAATATGTAAGTCAAGCTAATCAGGTGAAGTCGGACAACGTCCAAAAGGGTATTTGCTTAGTAACGGGCAAACCTGCGCCGATTGCTCGGCTGCATAACGCTATCAAGGGCGTGAACGCCAAACCTGCCCCGTTCACATCGGTAAATCTGTCGGCTTTTGAATCATACGGCAAAGAGCAGGGCTTTATCTTTCCTGTGGGCGAACAAGCCATGTTCGAATACACCACCGCCTTAAACACTCTGCTTGCCGGTGAAAATCGCTTCCGTATCGGCGATGTAACAGCCATCTGTTGGAGTGCGAAACCAACCCCGTTGGAAGAGCATCTTGCTTCGCTGATTAACGGCGGCGGCAAAGACAATCCCGATGCCTATATTGATGCGGTCAAATCACTTTATAAAAGCTTGTACAACGGGAAATACACAGAACCCGACGGCAAAGAAAAATTCTACCTTTTAGGTTTATCACCCAATTCCGCGCGCATTGTCGTCCGCTTTTGGTATGAAACCACTGTTGCCGCCTTATCCGAAAGTATTGCAGCGTGGTATGACGATTTGCAGATGGTGCGTGGCGAAAACTCACCATACCCTGAATATATGCCGTTACCGCGCCTGCTGGGCAATTTGGTGTTGGACGGCAAAATGGAAAACCTGCCATCTGACCTGATTGCCCAAGTAACAGATGCCGCACTCAACAACCGCGTTTTACCCGTCAGCCTGTTGCAGGCTGCTTTGCGGCGCAACAAGGCGGAACAGAAAATTACCTATGGCAGAGCAAGTCTGCTTAAAGCCTATATCAATCGCGCAATCCGCGCGGGTCGTCTGAAAAACATGAAGGAGCTAACTATGAGCTTAGATAGAAACCGTCAAGACATCGGCTATGTGCTGGGGCGGCTGTTTGCCGTACTGGAAAAAACACAGGCCGAAGCCAATCCCGGCTTGAACGCCACCATTGCCGACCGCTATTTCGGTTCGGCAAGCAGCACGCCGATTGCCGTATTCGGCACATTGATGCGCCTGCTGCCGCACCATTTGAACAAGCTGGAATTTGAAGGACGTGCCGTACAACTGCAATGGGAAATCTGCCAGATTTTGGAACATTGTCAGAGATTTCCCAACCATTTGAATTTGGAACAGCAAGGCCTATTTGCCATCGGTTATTACCACGAAACCCAATTCCTGTTTACCAAAGACGCATTGAAAAACCTGTTTAACGAAGAGAAAACCGCATAAGGAGCAAATGCTATGACTATTGAAAAACGCTACGATTTTGTCTTTTTATTTGATGTGCAAGACGGCAACCCTAACGGCGATCCTGATGCAGGCAACCTGCCGCGTATCGACCCGCAAACCGGCGAAGGTTTGGTAACTGATGTCTGCCTGAAACGCAAAGTCCGCAATTTTATCCAAATGACTCAAAATGACGAACATCACGATATCTTTATTCGTGAAAAAATCATTCTTAATGATTTAATTGCTGAAGCCCATCAGCAAGATGAAGTAAAAGACAAACCAAATGGGAGAGAAAAAACCGAAAGTGCGCGTCAATATATGTGCAAACGCTATTACGATATTCGTACTTTTGGTGCGGTTTTAACGACAGGTGAGAATGCGGGACAAGTTAGAGGTCCTGTGCAATTGACTTTTTCCCGCTCCATTGATCCCATAGTAACACTTGAACATACGATTACTCGTTGTGCGCCAGCCAAAGAGGTTGAAAACCCAAATCCTGAAGATAGTGAAGAAGACAAAGCAAAGAAAGAACGGGGGAGAATGGGTCGCAAATTCACCGTCCCCTACGGGCTATACCGCTGCCACGGCTTCATTTCTGCCCATTTCGCCAAACAAACAGGCTTTTCCGAAAACGATTTAGAGCTGTTTTGGCAGGCACTCGTCAATATGTTCGACCACGACCATTCCGCCGCACGCGGGCAAATGAATGCTCGCGGGCTCTATGTGTTTGAACACAGCAGTAATCTGGGTGACGCACCTGCTGATAGCCTCTTCAAACGCATTCAGGTTGGTAAAAAAGATGGAGTGGAAGTGGCAAGGAATTTTGACGACTACCTTGTCAGCGTGGACGATCAAAATCTTGGCGAAACCAAGCTGTTGCGTAAATTAGGCTAAAAATGACCGCACTTTTAACCGAAACCCAAGGGGAAAATCAGGACACGCGCCTGATTCCCCTTTCAGCCCTGCAACACTACGCCTTCTGCCCGCGCCAATGCGCCTTGATTCACAACGAGCAGGCGTGGGTGGAGAACTATTTGACCGCGCAGGGCAAGGCGCTGCATGAGCGGGTGGATTCGGGCGAACCGGAAACACGCAAGGGCGTACGCTTTGAGCGGACGGTGCATGTATCGGCGGAAAAACTTGGCATCAGCGGCGTGTTGGATTTGGTGGAAGTGGAAACAAAGACAGGTCGTCTGAAACCCGTGGAATACAAACGCGGCAAGCCCAAACCCAATCCGATGGACGAAATTCAACTCTGCGCCCAAGGCTTGTGCTTGGAAGAAATGACGGGGCAAACCGTCTCTGAGGGCGCGCTGTGGTATATGCAAACCCGCCACCGCGTCCCTATCGTGTTTTCAGACGACCTGCGCGCCCAAACCCTCGCCACCATCGCCGCCGTGCACGAACTCCTAAACAGCGGCCAAACTCCGTCGCCCGACTACAGCAAACGCTGCAAAGCCTGTTCGCTGGTGGAGATTTGCCAGCCGGAGTTGTTGGGGAAACGGGATAGGAGTGTGGGGTATGTGGAGGGGTTGTTTGGGGAATAACTAATCGTGTTTTATATTTTATTGGATAAGAAAACATGTCAAGAAAATTGCATACTATAAAAGAACTAAAGGCTTTTAAATTTTTATTGGATGGACAACTTCACAAAGCAAAAAAAGTAGATAAAAATGTTTGTATGATTCCAGCTCAAATAGATAAACCAGATTTTGGTTTTATAATGAAGGGAACAAGAATTGGAATTGAGGTGTGTTCAATTGATAACAGTAAATTACTTGAAAGTAGAAATGTGCATAATTCATCTAAACCAACTAATGCCAAAAGAAAAAAAATTAACGCTATTTTAAATGATAAGCCATATACAAGCGTGAATCAAACAACAAGTGTCAAAAAGAATGCTTGGGAAGGAATTTTATTGAAAAAATTTAATTTGCACGCAGGATATGAAAATTTTAAAGAGATATTTCTATTGCTACATACAGAAAGTTATTCAGATGTTTCTTTGTCTGAAGCGACCAGATTTCATCTAAATCATTTTTGTATTGATAAAGGATGTCCCTTTGATAAGGTATATTTAGTTGATTTAAAGAATAAAAAATATATTGGGATAGTTTTTGATAAGAAATCAAATAAGCGACTAACTATTCCTAAAAATTTAGAAAATTTAGAAAGTGAAACTACAGTAAGTCAATGGTTCCCGGTTGGACAATCTTTTAATATTTGGAATACATATTAAATAAAAATACCAAGTCGTAACCTGTATCTCCACCAACCGTGTACGGTATGCATACACTAGGTTTTTGCTATTCAAATGATTGCCTCAAACTTTCAGACGACCATGTGTTTCAGTCTGTGTAGGTGGGATACTTGTATCCGACAACCATCTGATATTTATGTAATTTAAAATTGTTGCTGCAATTTTGAAAATGTCGGATTCAAGAATCCGACCTACCATTTTTCAGGTAGCCCAACCTTGTTAAACGCCCCAAAAAGTACGGCCAAAATCCAAGGAGTTCCCCATGCGCAAACTGCAAAATACGCTCTACATTACCACGCAAGGCAGCTATCTGCATAAGGAGCGGGAAACGCTGGTGGTGGAGCAGGAGCGTAAGAAGGTGGCGCAGCTGCCGGTGCATTCCATCGGGCATATTTTCTGTTTCGGGAATGTGCTGGTGTCACCGTTTTTGTTGGGGTTTTGCGGTGAAAATAATGTGAATTTGGCGTTTTTTACCGAAAACGGACGTTTCTTGGGGCGGCTTCAAGGGCGGCAGAGCGGCAATGTGCTGCTGCGTCGGGCGCAGTATCGGGTGTCGGAGCAAAATCCCGTGCCGATTGCGCGTAATATCATTGCGGCAAAGATTCAGGCAAGTAAACGGGTGCTTCAGCGGCAGATTCGCAATTATGGCGAGAATGCAGCGATTCAAAGTGCGGTCGATGCTTTGAACATTTCGCTGCAGCGGTTGAAGGGCGCGGCGGAGCTGGACGTGGTGCGCGGTATTGAGGGCGATGCGGCGGCGCGTTATTTCGGCGTATTCGGACAGCTTTTGAGCGAAAAAAGCGGCTTTACTTTTGACGGGCGCAACCGCCGCCCGCCCAGAGACGGGGTGAATGCGCTGTTGTCGTTTGTGTACAGCATCTTGGGCAAGGACATCAGCGGCGCGCTGCAAGGCGTGGGGCTGGATCCGCAGGTGGGTTTTCTGCACACCGACCGTCCGGGGCGCGACAGTTTGGCGCAGGATATTTTGGAAGAATTCCGCGCGTGGTGGGCGGACAGGCTGGTGTTGTCGCTGATTAACCGAGGGCAAATCAAACCGCAGGATTTTGTTACCGAGGCAAGCGGCGCGGTGAGCTTAAAAGCCGATGCGCGTAAGCTGTTGTTTCAAGCCTTGCAGGCGAAAAAGCAGGAAAAAATCGTTCATCCGTTTTTGGGCGAAGAAGTGGAAATCGGGCTGCTGCCGTATATTCAGGCCATGCTGTTGGCGCGCCATTTGCGCGGAGATTTGGTGGAATATCCGCCGTTTTTGATGAGAT
Source organism: Neisseria sp. P0024.S006 (assembly GCF_051956595.1). NCBI lineage: Bacteria > Pseudomonadati > Pseudomonadota > Betaproteobacteria > Neisseriales > Neisseriaceae > Neisseria > Neisseria sp. P0024.S006. Next base: position 386,292 of record NZ_JBQCXH010000001.1, on the reverse strand, counting down.
AAATTTTCAGGCTGCCTGAAAACGGGTTGGACGTTTTCAGACAACCTCTAAAGCAGCCTGCACATGGAAATACAAAATGTTGATGCTGATTACTTACGATATTTCGTTGGAAGATGCCGAAGGACAGGCAAGGCTGCGACGCGTGGCGAAATTGTGTCTGGACTACGGCGTGCGCGTGCAGTATTCGGTGTTCGAATGCGACATCGCGCCCGACCAGTGGGTTGTTTTAAAAGACAAACTTTTGAAAACCTACAACCCCGAAACCGACAGCCTGCGCTTTTATCATTTAGGCAGCAAATGGCGGCGCAAAGTGGAACATCACGGCGCGAAACCGGCGGTGGATGTGTTTAAGGATACGTTGATTGTGTGAATCGCCAACCTGCGGTTCTCATGAAAATGCGGCAGGTTTGGCGAATGGGGATTGTTCTTTAACAATCAGGATATTGCGAATGCGGGTGTAACAGAAAAGGCTGTGTTATACTCGCGTTCACGCTTTTCTCGGGAGCTTAGCGAAATCGGGGCTGCGAAACCTGATGGAGCAAGGCTTTTAAGAAAGGCTCCAGCCGCCTTCGGGCGGCTGTGTGTTGAAACGATGAAAGGATAAAAAATGCCTGCCTTTCTCGCTCCAGCCGCCTTCGGGCGGCTGTGTGTTGAAACCCGAAAAACTGTCCTTTCAGGCGCATTTGGCCTTCCAGCCGCCTTCGGGCGGCTGTGTGTTGAAACTGTAAAAATTGCAAAACTAAATAAACAGAAAAAACCAGCCGCCTTCGGGCGGCTGTGTGTTGAAACTTGTTATCAATCCCCTAAAAATCAAACGGTATGCCCCAGCCGCCTTCGGGCGGCTGTGTGTTGAAACTTGGCGTAATCGCTTAAGGTTAGCTGGGGTATATCCCAGCCGCCTTCGGGCGGCTGTGTGTTGAAACTTAGTTGATTGACGATAGTCAACAATCAATTTGAGCCAGCCGCCTTCGGGCGGCTGTGTGTTGAAACGTTGGTTGAAAGTTGTGTGGCGGTATCGGACGCTCCAGCCGCCTTCGGGCGGCTGTGTGTTGAAACGCCCAAAAGGCAACGCGTATACACGCGGTTAAGGCCAGCCGCCTTCGGGCGGCTGTGTGTTGAAACAAGTAACCTCCAAGAGTATAAGGAACGTAAGGAACCAGCCGCCTTCGGGCGGCTGTGTGTTGAAACTTCGTACTGCTGTCCATCCCCGCGCCCGCAAACCCAGCCGCCTTCGGGCGGCTGTGTGTTGAAACATGTATGACAAATTCGCAAGACAATCTATTTTATCCAGCCGCCTTCGGGCGGCTGTGTGTTGAAACTATGATGGTCAAATTTCAACGGCTTATTATTATGCCAGCCGCCTTCGGGCGGCTGTGTGTTGAAACTCAATCAAAATACGGTCATCAATAGCGAAGCTACTCCAGCCGCCTTCGGGCGGCTGTGTGTTGAAACAGCAGCGGTAACAGCAGTTCAACCGTGGCCAACCCAGCCGCCTTCGGGCGGCTGTGTGTTGAAACAGATCGAAGATCGAAATAAAGCGTATGGAGCAACCAGCCGCCTTCGGGCGGCTGTGTGTTGAAACTTCGTAATAAATGCCGGTTGCTTCCATGCTGATACCAGCCGCCTTCGGGCGGCTGTGTGTTGAAACTGTTAGTTTGAGCCAACCACACCGCCATTCTGACCCAGCCGCCTTCGGGCGGCTGTGTGTTGAAACTTTACGGTCAAGTTTATATCGGCGGTCAGAATGACCCAGCCGCCTTCGGGCGGCTGTGTGTTGAAACAAAGCTTCAGGAATCCCAGCCAGCCCCAAAAGGCCCCAGCCGCCTTCGGGCGGCTGTGTGTTGAAACTTTTGCCCTTTTTTTCCAAAATCCATTTGCAACTCCAGCCGCCTTCGGGCGGCTGTGTGTTGAAACAATAACTTCATCTACGACAAATTCGCAAGACTACCCCAGCCGCCTTCGGGCGGCTGTGTGTTGAAACTTAAATGATGGATTACTATTTTTACTTGGGATTGGCCCAGCCGCCTTCGGGCGGCTGTGTGTTGAAACTATGAATTGATGAACATTCATTTCTAAGGCCGAACCAGCCGCCTTCGGGCGGCTGTGTGTTGAAACCAACTTGAATAGATATACCAACCGGCGGTAATTAACCAGCCGCCTTCGGGCGGCTGTGTGTTGAAACTGTCTCAATGCAGTTATTACTATTTAGACAAGGACCAGCCGCCTTCGGGCGGCTGTGTGTTGAAACACGCTTTACACGATAAACAACATGAGCAAACGATTCCAGCCGCCTTCGGGCGGCTGTGTGTTGAAACAGCGCCGGTTGTAGCGGCCATTGCCAAGTTAGCGCCAGCCGCCTTCGGGCGGCTGTGTGTTGAAACAAAACGGAATTGTTGTTTTGGGTTATCAATATCGGCCAGCCGCCTTCGGGCGGCTGTGTGTTGAAACTCAAACACGGTTATACTGCTTCGGTCGTTGTCGTACCAGCCGCCTTCGGGCGGCTGTGTGTTGAAACAGGGAAAAAAGGAAGCAAAAAGGCGTATTACGGTCCAGCCGCCTTCGGGCGGCTGTGTGTTGAAACCATGTACCGCCTTTACCTTGACTACTTACCACGTCCCAGCCGCCTTCGGGCGGCTGTGTGTTGAAACCTCCTGTAGTTCCGCTTTGGCCACTTCCGCCTGCCAGCCGCCTTCGGGCGGCTGTGTGTTGAAACTAAAAGTGAAAGCTCTAGTGATAATTCAAGCCCTACCAGCCGCCTTCGGGCGGCTGTGTGTTGAAACTGTTGCTTTTGGATTTTGTGGATTAGTTACGGGGAACCAGCCGCCTTCGGGCGGCTGTGTGTTGAAACTCGAAAATTCAGTCCGCGCCGTATATCAACACGGGCCAGCCGCCTTCGGGCGGCTGTGTGTTGAAACAATATAACGCTGTCCCTCTTCCATAACAACAATAACCAGCCGCCTTCGGGCGGCTGTGTGTTGAAACATCTACTTCAGGAATGCCGTCAAGATATAAAGGACCCAGCCGCCTTCGGGCGGCTGTGTGTTGAAACTACTTTACCGACATTAACATTTTGACTGACAGTCCCAGCCGCCTTCGGGCGGCTGTGTGTTGAAACATTTTCCCTGAACTGGAAAAAGCCAAACTGTTTGAACCAGCCGCCTTCGGGCGGCTGTGTGTTGAAACCAAGGCTGCCTAATAAAACCATGATTTAGTCCTTACCAGCCGCCTTCGGGCGGCTGTGTGTTGAAACATTAGCTCAGGAGCAAGACTTTTGACTGTATCCATCCAGCCGCCTTCGGGCGGCTGTGTGTTGAAACTCCTTTGTGTACAACGCCTGCGGCTTCGTGGACGCCCAGCCGCCTTCGGGCGGCTGTGTGTTGAAACTTCATATCCAGCCTTGCCTTTTTCGATCATGGTATCCAGCCGCCTTCGGGCGGCTGTGTGTTGAAACATTATGGCGGTCAGCGAGAAACAATGCTTGTTGAATCCAGCCGCCTTCGGGCGGCTGTGTGTTGAAACGCCCTGTGGGGAGATGCCGACACCCTTATCCCTGCCAGCCGCCTTCGGGCGGCTGTGTGTTGAAACACCGACATTCGGGGGTAGATATTATATTGATTACTCCAGCCGCCTTCGGGCGGCTGTGTGTTGAAACAGCAATGACATCTTCGCGCTTAGGGATTAAATGCCCAGCCGCCTTCGGGCGGCTGTGTGTTGAAACGACCTATCCCGAAGAGAGCGACCATACCATGCTCGACCAGCCGCCTTCGGGCGGCTGTGTGTTGAAACTCCTTTTGATTCGTCCCATTTATAGCCTTCAGATTCCAGCCGCCTTCGGGCGGCTGTGTGTTGAAACTGCTTGCGTAAAAAGTGATAATGGCTGTAATTGCCCAGCCGCCTTCGGGCGGCTGTGTGTTGAAACGCCTATGCCTGTTATTGTTTTCAGCCTTTTGCGCCCAGCCGCCTTCGGGCGGCTGTGTGTTGAAACCGTATCAGTTCCGGTCCGTATCGCAGACCAAGGTTCCAGCCGCCTTCGGGCGGCTGTGTGTTGAAACCTCAAACTACCGATGATAGGACATGGTCGTCAGACGCCAGCCGCCTTCGGGCGGCTGTGTGTTGAAACTACGGCCATGCAAACGTAGGACATCTGAAGTTGGTCCAGCCGCCTTCGGGCGGCTGTGTGTTGAAACCGCTGTCGGGCGTTGTGGCGTGGTCAGCTCCGCTTCCAGCCGCCTTCGGGCGGCTGTGTGTTGAAACTTTAAATTTTTAGTTTGCAAGTAAAAATAACTCTCCAGCCGCCTTCGGGCGGCTGTGTGTTGAAACAACGCTATCCAAACCGTAATGCAATATGAGCAAGACCAGCCGCCTTCGGGCGGCTGTGTGTTGAAACGGATAATCAAAAAGCGCCATTTGGCGGTTGATCCGCCAGCCGCCTTCGGGCGGCTGTGTGTTGAAACCATCACAAGTTTTTGGCGTATGTGCGACCAAGCCCCAGCCGCCTTCGGGCGGCTGTGTGTTGAAACCTCTTGTCCTGCGCGTTGGTTCGTACCAAAACGTCCAGCCGCCTTCGGGCGGCTGTGTGTTGAAACCATTGCGATCGCGTCGGCGATTGCGCGGCAGATGCCAGCCGCCTTCGGGCGGCTGTGTGTTGAAACTGCGCGATGACTACGGCTTGACCGTTAAAACCGACCAGCCGCCTTCGGGCGGCTGTGTGTTGAAACCAAAATTGCTTGATTTCCAAGTTAAAGGCGCAACCAGCCGCCTTCGGGCGGCTGTGTGTTGAAACCGCGCTTGCTGAAACTGAACGGTTCATGGTTGCACCCCAGCCGCCTTCGGGCGGCTGTGTGTTGAAACAGCCTTTTGCGCAGGTTGTTGTAACTTGGATTGCCAGCCGCCTTCGGGCGGCTGTGTGTTGAAACAGGGATAAGGTAGCAATAGAAGAGTCTTCGATTCCAGCCGCCTTCGGGCGGCTGTGTGTTGAAACAGCCAGAGGGCATTTCAGTGGGAAGGCTGCTGCTCCAGCCGCCTTCGGGCGGCTGTGTGTTGAAACAGCCATACCAAAACAGACAAAGCAGATTCAAAACCCAGCCGCCTTCGGGCGGCTGTGTGTTGAAACTTTAACTGATTGCTTGTCTATGCACAATTTATTATCCCAGCCGCCTTCGGGCGGCTGTGTGTTGAAACACCTCTTCGAGTAGCCAAAAAAAATTCCCAAACCCAGCCGCCTTCGGGCGGCTGTGTGTTGAAACGCCTTGTCATAAATCCTCGCATAACACGATGACTCCAGCCGCCTTCGGGCGGCTGTGTGTTGAAACGTATAACAACGGCGAATTTAATAAAAGAGGCAAAACCAGCCGCCTTCGGGCGGCTGTGTGTTGAAACGTTCGTCATTTTTTTCTACGAACAGACGGAAAATCCAGCCGCCTTCGGGCGGCTGTGTGTTGAAACGCTCTTGTCGCATTGGTAGCCGCCGAAGTAGTAGCCCAGCCGCCTTCGGGCGGCTGTGTGTTGAAACAATAACTGTTAATCAGAAGCGGGATTCTATCATCCAGCCGCCTTCGGGCGGCTGTGTGTTGAAACTTCCGGCAGGTCTTGGAAAAGCTCGTCAACGTAGCCAGCCGCCTTCGGGCGGCTGTGTGTTGAAACATAAGCAAAATAAGCAGCTGTACCCCAACCACTTAACCAGCCGCCTTCGGGCGGCTGTGTGTTGAAACTATTTAAGGATGATTCGGTTTTCAGTATAGGAAACCAGCCGCCTTCGGGCGGCTGTGTGTTGAAACGTGTTTACGAAAAAGGCAAGCAACTTGGCGACAAAGCCAGCCGCCTTCGGGCGGCTGTGTGTTGAAACTTGTCTCGAAGCGTTTATGCGATGGGTCTTGCTTCCAGCCGCCTTCGGGCGGCTGTGTGTTGAAACTTCGCGTTTAACGCAGTTAAGGAGCTTTAATCATGTCCAGCCGCCTTCGGGCGGCTGTGTGTTGAAACTTTCTTGAACTGTTTGTGCACCGCAGCAGCAGCCCCAGCCGCCTTCGGGCGGCTGTGTGTTGAAACTTAACCCATAAGGCATTTAAAGACAGTTCCTTTTCCAGCCGCCTTCGGGCGGCTGTGTGTTGAAACATTACGGCAAAAGACAAATTCGCCCAGTTGATTCCAGCCGCCTTCGGGCGGCTGTGTGTTGAAACAAGATATGCATGTTTGGTTGAAATGGCCTGAAAACCAGCCGCCTTCGGGCGGCTGTGTGTTGAAACCGCGTGGCGGAGTGTAACAGTGCCGTTAAGCCAGCCAGCCGCCTTCGGGCGGCTGTGTGTTGAAACCGTTTAATCCTTACAAGGAAAAACGCATGGAAATCCAGCCGCCTTCGGGCGGCTGTGTGTTGAAACATCACGATGGGGTAGTATTGGGCAATCCATACAGCAGCCGCCTTCAGGCGGCTGTGTGTTGAAACACAATAATCCCAAAAATAACGCATTCGCACGCCCAGCCGCCTTCAGGCGGCTGTGTGTTGAAACTGTGAATGTGATAATGAGCGCCAACCAAGTCGCGCAGCCGCCTTCAGGCGGCTGTGTGTTGAAACTCGGCAGGTGCAGTTTGGCCGAAATTGGATTGCTCAGCCGCCTTCAGGCGGCTGTGTGTTGAAACGCTTGAGGCCTCAAACACGCTATACAGGCTAGGGGCAGCCGCCTTCAGGCGGCTGTGTGTTGAAACAGAAGAAGAATTGAGATTCAAAAAAGACACGAATCAGCCGCCTTCAGGCGGCTGTGTGTTGAAACCAAATCATCACATTCGATGGCGCATTTGCGAAACTCAGCCGCCTTCAGGCGGCTGTGTGTTGAAACGCTCTACCCACGGTGGCGGATAACGTCTGACTTTCAGCCGCCTTTAGGCGGCTGTGTGTTGAAACGACAGTTTATAGTCTGTTCGTATTCTGAGACGGCCAGCCGCCTTCAGGCGGCTGTGTGTTGAAACGAGCTGGTCTTTGCGTGGGTTGTCCACGATTAACCAGCCGCCTTCAGGCGGCTGTGTGTTGAAACCTACCGCCAAACGGCGTTTGTCCTCAACCCAAAAGCAGCCGCCTTCAGGCGGCTGTGTGTTGAAACAACAAGTCGAAGAAGAAATACAGGCAATCACGAATCAGCCGCCTTCAGGCGGCTGTGTGTTGAAACAAGTAATGGTGCTACGTCTTTGGCAATCAAGATTGCAGCCGCCTTCAGGCGGCTGTGTGTTGAAACGCACTCATAGGCGGAGGGGTAGTTTTGCTCGGCCAGCCGCCTTCAGGCGGCTGTGTGTTGAAACATGGACGCAAACTACATCGGCGGTATTGGTGTAGCAGCCGCCTTCAGGCGGCTGTGTGTTGAAACAAGCCCTGAATGAGTAAACCAGCCCATTGAGGGCCAGCCGCCTTCGGGCGGCTGTGTGTTGAAACAGGTAATCGGCTATCGATATGCTTTGCAATATATTCAGCTGCCTTCGTGCAGCTGTGTGTTGAAACAGCAACCATTACGAAAGTTAGCATTATGAAACCGTCAGCCGCCTTCAGGCGGCTGTGTCTTGAAACCAACATATCGGGATCGATACCATATTTGTCGCCGACCAGCTGCCTTTGGGCGGCTGTGTGTTGAAACCCAACCGGGTATAGCAGCCTGACAACCTGTACCACCAGCCGCCTTCGGGCAGCTGAGTGTTGAAACTCTGCCACCGTATCTCATGTCTGAGTAGGGAAGAGGGCTGTATGTTCAAATATCGTCCAAGCAGGCCACTTTTCTTTTGATTCTTCGCTTTCCGAAGCTTTAGTGAAAGCAGTGGAGGATATTAGAAGCAAGTTATAAAGGGTAATCAATAACAATGCCGTCTGAAAAAGTTTCAGACGGCATTTTTCTATTTACATATTAAATTTGATAGCATATTATCGTTGCATTTTTATCAATTTGAATTTTTTAGAATTTCAATATGAAACCTCTCATTTACTACGCCCATTCTGCCCAAGACAAACTTGGCAATCTCTTGCCTTACGAACATTGGCAAACCTTGCAAAGCCATTTGGTCAATGTTGGGGAAATAGCGGCGGAGTTTGCTTGGGTATTTGGTGCGCAGGAAATTGCCTGCCAGACGGGACAGCTTCATGACGTAGGGAAATATTCGGAACCATTTGACCGTCGATTGCATGGGACCCTTCAGTCGATCATGCTACCGTTGTAGTCAAAATTGCAAAAATGCTTGCTTCAGGGTGGGTTCCAAAGTATAAACTGTGGTTATCTTTCTTAGGCTAGATAACTTTATTAATGAATTAAAAGGCAAAAATAATGGAAACGAAACAAGCCAATTCAACCATCAAATCGCGTGCGGCGGTGGCATTCGCCCCAAATCAACCTTTACAAATTGTGGAAATTGACGTAGAAATGCCACGCAAGGGCGAGGTGTTAATTCGTAACACTCATACTGGTGTGTGCCATACTGATGCGTTTACGTTATCAGGAAGCGATCCTGAAGGCGTATTCCCTGTGGTGCTTGGGCATGAAGGTGCGGGTGTGGTCGTTGCTGTGGGCGAAGGTGTGTCAAGCGTAAAACCGGGTGATCACGTTATTCCGCTTTACACTGCTGAATGTGGCGAATGTGAGTTTTGTCGTTCAGGTAAAACCAACTTATGCGTCTCAGTGCGTGATACGCAAGGTAAAGGTTTAATGCCGGACGGCACGACGCGTTTTTCTTATCAAGGTCAACCGATTTATCACTATATGGGCTGTTCGACTTTCAGTGAATACTCAGTTGTTGCCGAAGTTTCACTTGCGAAAATCAACCCGGAAGCCAACCATGAACATGTATGCTTACTCGGCTGCGGCGTGACCACAGGTATTGGTGCGGTACATAATACGGCAAAAGTGCAAGAAGGCGACTCTGTTGCCGTGTTTGGCTTGGGGGCGATTGGTTTGGCGGTGGTGCAAGGTGCGCGTCAAGCCAAAGCCGGCCGCATTATCGCCATTGATACCAATCCTGCAAAATTCGAGTTGGCAAAACAGTTCGGTGCAACGGATTGTTTGAACCCGAACGATTACGATAAACCGATCAAAGATGTGTTGTTAGACATCAATAAATGGGGTATTGACCATACTTTTGAATGTATCGGCAATGTAAACGTAATGCGTCAAGCATTAGAAAGTGCACACCGCGGTTGGGGGCAATCCATTATCATCGGCGTAGCGGGTGCAGGACAAGAAATTTCAACGCGTCCGTTCCAGTTGGTAACCGGCCGTGTTTGGAAAGGCACGGCATTTGGCGGCGTGAAAGGTCGTTCTGAACTGCCGAAAATGGTGGAAGATTCAATGAAAGGTGACATTGAGTTAGAACCGTTTGTGACCCACACAATGACACTCGATCAAATCAATGAAGCCTTTGAGTTAATGCACGAAGGTAAATCGATCCGCGCTGTTATTCATTACTAAGGTACGCGATGAAACTGATTGAACAACATCAAATTTTTGGTGGTTCGCAACAAGTTTGGGCATACCATGCCCAAACGCTGCAATGCGAAATGAAATTTGCCGTCTATTTGCCGGATAATCAAGAAAATCGACCACTTGGTGTGATTTATTGGCTTTCCGGCTTGACGTGCACTGAACAAAATTTCATTACCAAATCAGGCTTTCAGCGTTATGCGGCAGAACATCAAGTGATTGTGGTTGCCCCCGATACCAGTCCTCGCGGAGAGCAAGTGCCGAACGATGCGGCTTACGATTTAGGGCAAGGTGCGGGCTTTTATTTGAATGCGACCGAGCAGCCTTGGGCGACGAATTATCAAATGTATGATTATATTTTGAACGAGTTGCCTGGTCTGATTGAGGAGCATTTTCCTACCAATGGCAAACGTTCCATTATGGGGCATTCAATGGGCGGACACGGTGCATTGGTATTGGCATTGCGAAATCGAGAACGTTATCAAAGTGTTTCTGCCTTTTCGCCCATTTTGTCGCCAAGCCTTGTGCCTTGGGGAGAAAAAGCCTTTACTGCCTATTTAGGGGAAGATCGTGAAAAATGGCAGCAATATGATGCTAGTTCGCTCATTCAACAAGGCTATAAAGTGCAAGGTATGCGCATTGATCAGGGCTTGGAAGATGAGTTTTTGCCAACACAATTGCGTACCGAAGATTTTATCGAAACCTGCCGTGCGGCAAACCAACCGGTCGATGTGCGCTTCCATAAAGGCTACGATCATAGCTATTACTTCATCGCCAGTTTTATTGGTGAGCATATTGCCTATCATGCGGCATTTTTGAAGTAAACCAAAGAAGTGATTTGTGTTAATAAATTAAAAAGGCATCGGATTGATGCCTTTTATTTTTTATAAATGATGAAAAATAATGCGATTAAAATGAGCTAGCTTGCTCACTCTCATTTAAATATCTCCCCATTCCAGTCCAAACCGTTGCAAATACTTTCTCAATCGGTCGCTGTCATTGACTTTTGCCCTTTCTGTTCGGGAGACGTTGAACAATGCACGGCCGGCAGCGGCCATGTTGGGGTGTTTGCGGCATTCGTCGATGACGTGTTGCAGTTGTAGTTTGTCGAATAAATCCAATGTGTCCCAATCGATTTTATCGGGGTAGTCTTGTGTTTTTTCAGACGGCCTTTTATGTAGGAGGCCGTCTGAAAAGGGTTCTTCCGACCATAACCATTTTAGGCGTTCGATTTCGGCTTGGACTTGTTCTACCTGTATCCTGCCTTGAGGTGCGAGTGTGGCCAGGCGCATGATGCTGGCGGCTAGGTCGCGGAAGTTGCCGCGCCATGGGGCTTGGTTGGAGTGGGCGAAGTTGAGGTAGGCGGCCAGGGCTTCTTTGTTGAAGCGGGTGGTTCGGCCGAGTTCTTGCGAAGCTAGGGCGAGCTGGTGTTCGACGTTGGGCTCGATGTCTTCGCGGCGGTCGGCAAGTGCGGGCAGCGGATAGTTCCAAATATTGATGCGGGCGAACAGGTCTTCGCGGAAGCGTCCGGCGCGGATTTCGTGGCGTAGGTCGCGGTTGGTGCCGGCGATGAGCTGGAAGTCGCTTTTGACTTCGCTGTCGCTACCGACGGGATAAAAGTGTTTTTCCTCAATGGCTTTGAGCAACATGGCTTGTTCGTCCAAGCCTAATTCGCCGATTTCATCTAAAAACAATACGCCGCCGTCGGCAGTTTTTAGGTAGCCTTCACGCTTTTCCGCCGCGCCGGTAAAGGCGCCTTTTTTGTGGCCGAACAAGGCAGATGCTGCGCCGTCGCCGCGAAGGGTGGCGCAGTTTACATCGACAAATGTGCCTTTAATCAGATGGCGCGCTTTTTTCAATTCAAAAATCCTGCGTGCCAACATGGATTTGCCTGCGCCTGTCGGGCCGGAAAGCAGAATGGGGGAAGGGGAGTTGAGCGCGACTTGTTCGATTTCGGCAATCATGCGGTTGAAGGCGGCGTTTTGGGTGGAGATGCCGCTTTTCAGGTAGCGCACTGCGTCATCGCGTACGGCGGCAAGGCGTTCGGCCAGTACGTCGTAACGGGCCAAGTCTAAATCGATGATTTCATAACTGCCGACATTGCCGTCCTCCATACTGCGTCTTTGGTTTTTGGGCGGAGCGGTTTGTAACAGTACGCCGGGGATTTGACGAGATTCCACCAATAAAAACAGGCAGATTTGAGCAACGTGTGTACCTGTAGTGATGTGGGTGAGATAAGTTTCTTCTTCCGTATCAAATGGATAGCTCGCCGCCCAATCGTGCAGTTTGGTATAAACCTCGGAGAAATCCCACGGGTTTGCCAGCTCCATAGGTACAAGATTGACGACCGTGTGCGGCGACACCTGCTGAATATCGGCTTTTACATGATCCGCCAGCTCGCGGTATTTTTCCGCATAAAACAGCTCCATGCGGTCGAGATGAAAATCTTGACGCTGATTCATGGCGACATTCGGCCGCCATTTCTGCCAACGCCCTTGACCGAAACCACTGTCCAATACCGTACCGAGAAAGCTGACGGCGACTTGTTTTTTGGGTGCAGTATTCATTTTCAGACGGCCTTTAAATTATTTTTTCCAAGACAAATTTGCCGTTTGCTTAACCGCAAGCGTTTGTCCAAATCATCGAATCGCATCATATATCCTTTTATATTTTATTTTCTATATAACTATCTATAAATATATTTTTTAGTATTCTACGCTTCTTGCCGATAAAAGCTACTTTAAAATATATTATCTTTATATTCAATCAATTAAAAATTATTTTTATAAAAATTTCATTCTTGGCACGCTGTTGGCTATGTTGTGAATGTAACGATACAGCAGATGCTTCGGGAAATACAGTTACCGGAGAAAAATTTTCCGTAAATTTAGTTGCTGTGTGGTTACAGGGCGAATGCCGACAAGACTACATTTGGATTAACAGGTTCGAGTCCTGTCTCGTCTGATAGACGTTGAACGTCTTGTTTATTTAGTCGCCCACCCTTTTTCAATATGGCAGGCAAATGCCTGGGGAAACTACAACATGGATACCCTTGTGTCGCAGGTTCGAGTCCTGCCTCTGTTATCCAAAATAGCAGAGTAGCTCAGTTGGTAGAGTAAAGGCATGTTTCCCTGAAAAACTTGTTGCGTGCCATATTATTTTTACGGCAGCAGGCGGATGCCCGGAAGAGAGTACATTAGCTTTCAGTTAAAACTGTTTCTCTTCATCTTTAGCCGCTACGCTGCCACCTATTCGAGGCCGTCTGAAATATTCAGGCGGGCCGATATAAAAACCGTTTTCGGTGCAAACGGCAAATGCCGGAGGAATTACAGCCTGCTAAGCTCGAGGTCGCGGGTTCGAGTCCCGTCTCTGCCGCCAACAATGGCAGAGTAGCTCAGTGGATAGAGCGCGTAAAAATTTCTCCACTCTTTGTTGCCCAATGTACCACCCCTTATGGGTGAATGCCATTAGGATTACATTCCTTCCTTGCTACAAACCTGAATGATCCTAATTAAACTAGTCGCCCTACGGCAGTAGGCGGATGCCCGGAAGAGAATACATTAGCTTTCAGTTAAAACCGTTTCTCTTCATCTTTAGCCGCCACGCTGCCACCCATTCAAGGCCGTCTGAAAAACAAAGCTAAAACAAGTTCAGACGGCCTCAAACCAACAATATGAAAGAAAATGAAAATGGCTAATACTACCTTGTTTCAATCTATTAAAAACCGTTTGACTAAAACCGACACTTATAACGAAGCCGGCGGCATCGCCTACACGCTGACACACAAACAACAGCTGGCCCAGCTTGCCGCTACCGGATGTCTGAACAATACCTACTATGCGGATGCCCAAAGTCAGCTTGACCAAGTGTTGAAATTGGCAGAAAACCTGGATGCCGAGTTCATCGCCAAAACTGCCGTATATGCCCGTCAAAAAGGTTTTATGAAAGATATGCCTGCGCTGTTGCTTGCCGTGTTGGCGCAAAAAGACGTGAATATGCTCGCCCGCGTATTCGACCAAGTGGTGGACAACGGTAAAATGTTGCGCAACTTCGCACAAATTATCCGCAGCGGCGCAGTCGGCAGAAAATCCTTCGGCAACCGTCCGAAAAAACTGATGCAGACCTGGCTTTTGACTGCCACCGAAAAACAACTGCTTAACGCCGCCGTCGGTAATTCGCCGTCGCTGGCAGACGTGGTCAAAATGGTGCATCCCAAACCGCGTGAAGCATGGCGTGCCGCCTGGTTTGCATGGCTGATCGGCAAACCTTACGACCGCGAAGCATTGCCACCCATTACCCGCGCTTTTGAAGACTACAAACAAAGCCGAGAAGGCGAATTGCCCAATGTTCCCTTCCAAATGCTCACCGCTTTAGACTTGAACAGCGGCGACTGGGCAGAGATTGCCCGCAACGGTTCATGGCAGCAGGTTCGTCAAAACCTGAATACTTTCCTGCGCCACGAAGTGTTTGCCAAAAGCAAAAACATCAAAATGGTGGCAGAAAAACTGCGTGACGAAACCGCCATTGCCCGTGCCCGCGTCCTGCCTTACCAATTGCTGACCGCGTATCAGGCAACATCTAATCAAATGCCGTTTGAAATCCGCGAAGCGCTGCAAGACGCGATGGAAACCGCCGTACAAAACGTACCGGCCGTCCAAGGCAAAGTCGTGGTTTGCCCGGACGTCTCCAGCTCTATGCACAGCTCGGTTACCGGCCATCGCGGCAGCGCGACCAGCAAAACCCGCTGCATCGACATCGCCGCGCTCGTATCCGCCGCCATGTTGCGTACCAACCCGCAAGCCCGCGTGATACCGTTTGAGCAAATCACAGTAAACGTGAAGCTCAATCCGCGCGACAGCATCATGACCAACGCCGAAAAACTCGCGAATATCGGCGGTGGCGGAACGGCTTGCAGCGCACCGCTCGCCATGTTGAACCGGGAAAAAGCCGACGTGGATTTGGTCGTCATCGTGTCAGACAACGAAAGTTGGGCAGATGACAACCAAGGATGGGGCGCAACAACCAGCCTGATGAAAGAGTGGGACATTCTGAAACGACGCTGTCCGGAAGCCAAACTCGTTTGTTTGGATATCCAGCCCTACGTCCAGGCTCAAGCACGAAACCGTCACGATATCTTGAACATCGGCGGCTTCTCCGACCAAGTATTCTCCCTGATTGGTTCCTTTGCCGAACGAGGTATGGGTACGGATTTTTGGGTAGAAGAGATTGAGAAAACGCCGTTGGCAGCTGTGAACTGAAGCTAAGGCCGTCTGAAAAAAGGGTAGAAATATTTTTCAGACGGCCTATTTATTCAGGACAAGCTGAGAAAAAGAATAAGGAAACAAAATGCAAAAATTCATCTTAATCCGCGGTCATCAAGGTTCGGGAAAATCGACTTTTGCCGAACAAAAAGCCGCCGAATTTAAAGCTCAGTATCCGGATGCGGAAGTGGTCCGTATTGAAAACGATTTGTTTATTACCGATGAATATGGTGAATATCGTTGGTCGGGTGAAGCGGTGGATAAGGCGCAAAAACGCGGCAATGCTTTGATGACTGAAACGTTGAGACTTGGACGTCAAAATCCGAATCGAAATATTTTGATCATTAATTCCAATACCAACCAAAAAGCTTCACGTTGCCGTCATTTATTGGATCAGGCGGAGAAAAGCGGTTTTGAAACAGAAATTTATCGACTGCACAATTTCTATCCCAACCTGCACGGCGTGAAAGAGCATGATGTGTTGGCGGCGTATATCAAGCTGAACCAAAACCGTGTGGCAAACGAAATCCACATCGAGGCCGTGCAGCCGGCAAATGCGGAGCAGTTAGAAAAAATCGAACAGATGCAGGCTATCGAGCATAAGCCGCTGGTGTTTGACGAAGCGCAGCAAACTTTTGTGACCGATCACTATCTGCAACACGGCAGCCGTAACTTTACCACCAAAGCATCCAAGCGCTATCCTGAATTGCGCGTGTTGAAATACGCCCGCAGCGTGTTCTATAACAACCGCTTTGATGATGCTTTGCTGGAAATGCGCGGTTTGATTATTGACGCGCACAACCGCATCATCGTGCGTCCGTTTAAAAAAGTGTTCAATTATTCGGAGCGTATTGCCAAAGGCAGCCGCTATCCGATTCGAATCGGCGACGAGAGACTGGTGGACGCGGTCGTAAAAGTAAACGGCTTCCTCGGCTGCTGCACTTTCGTCTCGCTTTCAGACGACCATCCGTCTCACGGCGCTTCGTTTGACAGCAAAGTGCTGTATTCGACTACCGGATCGCTTGATAGCGCGTTTGCTTATATGACCGCCGCACACTGCGCGCAATACGAAACCCTGTTCCGCGCTTATCCGAACCACACTTTTTTGTTTGAAATCACAGACGCGAAAGACGTACACATCATCCGCGAAGCATTGGGCGAAACCTTAATCGGCTGCATCGACGTGGCGACAGGCCGTCAGTTTAGCGAAGCGGAATTGGACGAAATCGGCAAACAATACAGCATCCGCCGTCCCGAAATGCTGAAAAACATCACGTTCGGCGAGCTGAAAGGTCGTCTGAAAAACGTGGAACACGAAGGTTTTATGGTATTTGATGCGCAAAACGGCGAAATGCTGTTCAAACTCAAATCGCCGTATTACCTGATTTCCAAGTTTCTAGGACGAAGCAACGAAGGCAATATCGGCCGCAAACTGGACAAACGCCATGTTAATGAAGAATTTTATCCTTTGATCGACTACATCCATGAGCATCAGGAAGCGTTCAACGCTATGCCGGAATTGGATAAGATCGCGTTTATCCAAGCATTTTTGAGACAGTTGTAAGGCCGTCTGAAAATATAGGGAGCAATGCGTATTTATTTTTCGCGCTCATACGCTTCGATTTCGCCGACTTTAGGTGCATAGCCGCTGCTTGTGTCGTGGCGCAAATCCAACCAGATATCGACCAATGCCCAAGCGGCCGGGGCGGCAATCACGTTTTGCCCCATACATAAAACCTGCGCGTTATAGTTTTCCACCGAGCCGCGGAGCGTGAGCAAATCGTGCGCCGTCGCTGCCCGTATGCCGCGCACTTTATTGGCGGCGATTGCCGTGCCCACGCCGGTACCGCAAATCAACAGCGCACGGTCGGCGCGCCCTGCTGCGACTTCTTCGGCTGCGGCAAACGAGAGTTGCGGATAGCTTCCTTCGGGTGAGGATAAATCGACCAAGTTGCTGACGCGCGGGTCGTTTTGAAGATACGCTTTGAGCGCGTCTTTCAATATTGCGCCGTTGGCCGGCGCGGCAATAACCAAACGCATAAAAACTCCTTGAAGAACACAATAAACATTGTTTAGCATACGCCCGCGCGTGATACGATTCAAGCTTGCAACGCAGAGAGCACGGCATGAGCAAAACCTACTTCACATCAGACCTACATTTCTCACATAAAAACATCGCCAAATTCTGCCCGCAATTTCGACCGTTCGATAACGTGGAGCAGATGGATGAATTTTTAATCCGGACATGGAATGAAACCGTTACGCCTGAAGATACGGTGTACAACCTGGGCGATTTTTCCTTTGCCCACGACCATAAGCAGATAGAGCGCGTTTTGTCGCGTTTAAACGGGCAACATCACTTGATTTATGGCAATCATGATCATGTGATTCGGCAGCATGCCGATTTTTTCCGTAGCCAAACCAAGCATGACGGCCATCCGCTGCTGTCGTCCATACGGCCGTATATGAAACTGAAATTGCCGGAAATTAAGAATACGCTGGTTCTCTTTCACTATCCGATTCAGGAATGGGACGGCTGCTATCAAGGCTGGTATCACTTGTACGGGCATTTGCATGACAGGATGGCGGAAATCAAAGGGCGTGCTTTAAATGTCGGATTCGATTTGCACGGCCGTTTTTTGACGGCAGAAGATGTCGATAAGTTTTTGTGCGAGTTGCCTAAAATTTCGTATTTTGGCGAAGCGGGGTTGAAGGCCAACTCGCCGGAAGAAGCGGCTGAGCTGGTGTCTTGGAAACTGGCGCAGTTAAATCAGGTATAATTTCAGACGGCCTTTGCGGATTTTCGGCAAAGGCCGTCTGAATATCAATTTCCCATTTTTGAGTGAGACATGGAAAACCTTTCGGCTTACTTACTACAAAAAATCAGCTTCCCCAATCAATCCGGCAAGGATAAGTCATGAGCGGTAAGCCTTTGAAGTATCCCGTTTCCGCTTTGGTCGTTTTGCATGATAAAGACGGCAATATCCTGCTGATTGAACGCACGGCGCCGCAAGGTTTTTGGCAGTCGGTTACCGGCAGCTTGGAAGAAGGCGAGCGTATCGAAGAAACCGCATGGCGCGAAGTGTGGGAAGAAACCGGTATCCGCCTTGCAGACGGACAGCTGGAAAACTGGCATGACAGCACTGTTTACGAAATCTATCATCACTGGCGCCATCGCTATCCCAAAGGCGTTTTTGAAAACCGCGAACACATCTTCTCCGCCCAAATTCCGCGCGATACGCCTATCGTCCTGCAGCCGGACGAACACGTTGCCTACGGTTGGTTTAGTGCGGAAGAAGCGGCAGAAAAAGTGTTTTCGCCTTCCAATAAACGCGCAATTTTAGAACTGATCAAAAGGCTGAATGCCAAAAAGGCCGTCTGAATACGACAGTTTCACATTTTCAGACGGCCTTGGGTTTGCTATACTTTCGCCGTTTGACTCTCTTTAAAATCAAAGGAAACCATCATGGCAGACTTCAACAAAATCCTGACCCCGGGGGATGTGGACGGCGGCATCATCAACGTTGTCAACGAAATCCCAGCGGGCAGCAACCACAAAATCGAGTGGAACCGCAAACTGGCCGCTTTCCAACTCGACCGCGTTGAACCGGCAATTTTCGCCAAACCGACCAACTACGGCTTCATTCCGCAAACGTTGGACGAAGACGGCGACGAATTGGACGTATTGCTGGTTACCGAGCAGCCTTTGGCAACCGGTATTTTCCTAGAAGCACGCGTTATCGGCGTGATGAAATTCGTTGACGACGGCGAAGTGGACGACAAAATCGTCTGCGTTCCGGCCGACGACCGCAACAACGGCAACGCCTACAAAACTTTGGCCGACTTGCCGCAACAACTGATCAAACAAATCGAATTCCACTTCAACCACTACAAAGACCTGAAAAAAGCAGGTACCACTAAAGTTGAATCTTGGGGCGATGTAGAAGAAGCGAAACAAGTCATCAAAGAATCTATCGAACGTTGGAACAAACAAGCTTAATCGGTTGGTCCCATCCAATATCAAGGCCGTCTGAAAATCAGATTTTCAGACGGCCTTTTTATATCTCAGCAGCCTATCAATCCTTCAAGCATTTTCAAACTGATATTTCAAACGAATCAATCATATTATTTTAAATAATTGTTCCCTAAAGCCGAAATTTCAGACGGCCAGAGAATAGGTTTTCTAGATTGCAATTACAGCATCAGCCCCAAAACGCTTTTTCAAATCCTGCCGCGCATTCTGGTGGCAATTCCCGTTGTAGTAAATCATGCAGAGCAGAATATAGTGCTGAAGGTATGTCGCAGCTTTCTTCATCGTAAAACTCTCCGCCTGCTTTCCGCCATTCGCACTCAAAATCATAAATTGCCAATAAGGTTTGCATTAGTATTGCTATGGAAGGGGCGATAAGGCGGCGTTTTTCTATTGTACCGTAACCTATTATCAACCAATAAACAGGACTGCCGGGAGCGGTGGTATCAGCAAAAAGAATTGAATCGTCAAACATTATGCCAAATATCGCCCATTCTTCACGCCAGCCTTGTGTAGGCAGATATTGCTTGGTCTTCCTATCCCAGCCGAAGGCCCAATCGTGCCAACTGTTGGGCAATTTGGGATAAGTCACCCATTGTAAAAACAGAGTTTCCATCTCTAGCCAATAATTGGCAAGTGGATTGTCGGAATGCCATGTACCGTCCATATGGCAGTAGAAATCTGCTAATGCACCCAAATGCAGATGACGGTTGTCTTCCAGTGGGGGCAGTTCTTGCAACGTTTCTGTATAGGGAAAACTAAAGGTTTGAGCGAAGGTGCGTATAAGGGAGTGAGACATAAAGTTTGCTTGCTGTATTTTTACGGTTTAAGCCCGTGGAAAATAATGGATTATAGTGGGTTTAATTAGAATCGGGCTTGATGCAGGCTAATGATGTAAGTCATCTGTTCAATTTATTTCTAATCTGCCAATGCTCATCAGTCAGAACATAAATATAGTAAATTCAAATTAGCTATAGGTAAGTGCGGCATTTTACCGATATAACAAAATCGTCTTTAAAACAAACAAACCATTCTTTCTCATTTTCAGACGGCCTCATTAAAGTAACGCCTATACCAAAAATAAGGAGTACTTCAATGACTGCTACCACGACCGACCCGCGCGCCAAGCTGCCTGATACACCGCTTTCCGGCAACGAAGCCTTGAAAGAACGCAGCGATTATCTGCACGGCACCATTAAAGAAGAGTTGAAAGACGACTTTACCGGCGGCTTTACTGCCGACAACTTTCAACTTATCCGCTTCCACGGCATGTACGAACAGGACAACCGAGACATCCGTGCCGAGCGTACCGAACAAAAGCTTGAGCCTTTAAAAAACATGATGTTGCGTTGCCGTTTGCCCGGCGGCATCATTACGCCGAAACAGTGGCTGGGTATCGATAAATTTGCCGGTGAAAATACGATTTACGGCTCCATCCGCCTGACCAACCGCCAAACCTTCCAATACCACGGCATTCTGAAAACCGATTTAAAACAGGCGCATCAGGCATTGCACAAACTGGGTCTGGATTCCATTGCCACAGCCAGCGATGTCAACCGTAATGTGTTGTGCACCAGCAATCCTGTACAAAGTACTCTGCACCAAGAAGCCTATGAATGGGCGGCACGCATCAGTATGCACCTCCTGCCGCGTACCATGGCATATGCCGATGTATGGTTGGACGGTGAAAAAGTGTTTACAACCGAGCCGACCGAGCCGCGCAATAAAGAAATTGCCGACGACGTAGAGCCGATTTTGGGTAAAACCTATTTGCCGCGCAAATTCAAAACCGCCGTTGTGATTCCACCTGATAACGATGTGGACATTCATTCCAACGATTTGGGTTTTGTGGCGATTGCAGAAAACGGCAAATTGGTGGGTTTCAATGTATTGGTCGGCGGCGGTTTATCCAGCGAACACGGCAATACTAAAACTTATCCCAATATTTCCTATGAATTCGGTTTCGTTCCGCTGGAATACACCCTCAATGCCGCCGAAGCCGTCGTCAGCACCCAGCGCGACTGGGGCAACCGCAGCGACCGCAAAGCAGCGCGTACACGCTATACGCTGCAACGCGTCGGCGTAGATGTGTTCAAAGAAGAAGTCGAAAGGCGCATGGGCATTAAATTTGAACCCATCCGCCCTTACGAATTCACCCACCGCGGCGACCATATCGGCTGGGTACAAGGACATGAAGGCAACTGGCATTTGACTTTGTTTATTGAAAACGGCCGCCTGCTTGATTATCCCGGCAGACCTTTGAAAACCGGCGTACGTGAAATTGCTAAAATCCATCCCGGCGACTTCCGTCTGACGGCCAACCAAAATCTGGTGGTTGCCAATGTACCGCCCGAATTGAAAGACACGATTGATAAAATCGCCAAAGATCATGGCCTTATTAGCAAATCGATTACCATCCAGCGTGAAAACTCCATGGCTTGCGTTGCCTTGCCGACTTGCCCGCTGGCGATGGCGGAGGCCGAACGCTTCTTGCCGACATTCTCCGATAAAATCGATGAAATGTTCGCCAAATATGGCTTGGAAGACGAATACATCGTTTTGCGCGTAACCGGTTGTCCGAACGGTTGCGGCCGCGCCATGCTGGCGGAAATCGGTTTGGTCGGTAAAGCCGTCGGCCGCTACAACCTTTACGCAGGCGGCAACCGCGAAGGCACACGCATCCCGCGCCTGTTTAAAGAAAATATTACCGAACCTGAAATCCTTGAAATTGTCGAAGGCTGGGTGGCCGATTGGGCGCAAAACCGACTTGATGATGAAGGCTTCGGCGATTTTGCCGTCCGCACCGGTATCGTCAAACCCGTATTGGACGCACCGCGAGACTTCTGGGCATAACGCATACAGACAGACCCACAAGTCTGCAATAAGAAAATAGAGAAGGACTAAAGGCCGTCTGAAAAATCAGGATAACTGGTTTTCAGACGGCCTTTTATATTAGGGATGTTTATATGAAAGATAGGATATAAACCGAATCAGCGGCGGCGGCCAAAGCCTCGGCCCATGCTGGGGCGGCGGTAGTTGGAAGGCTGACGCGTAGTTTCGCGGTAACGCTGTTGCTGTTGAGCGTTTTGTTGTTGCGCATTTTGTTGTTGCGCATTTTGCTGTTGGGCACGCAGGGTGCGCGTATTCAGCTGTTGGCTGGTGCGTCCGTTTGGACGTGCGGTTTGATAATAGTTGGCACGGGCTTGACGGGCAATCGGGCTGTTTTGATTGCTTGCCTGTGTGAATTTGTTGGCCAATGCGTTACCGATAAATGCACCGGCTGCCGCGCCCACCAAGCTTTGCAGCAGCCAGCTGCCGGTGGATTGGTCGTAGATGTATTGTTGGCCGTCTGTACCGGTTACCGGTTGGCCGTTGTTGCCGTTGGCTTGTGCCTCGGCAGGAATGGTGTCTTTCACGGCTTCAGGCGTGAGCTGGTAAACCGTATTGTCTTCTTGTTGGCCGTTTTGTTGTGCCAACTGTTGTTGTAATGCTTCGATTTGTTTTTGTTGCTGCTCAAGCTGTGCCTGGGTATTGTCTTTGCAGGCAGCAAGGGCGAAAGTGGAAAGGGCGGCTAAGGCAATCAGTTTTTTCATTGTTTTTCCTGAGAGAAGTTTGTCTTTGCCGAGATTTCGGCGGAGTGTGTTTGCCTAATATTAAACCATTTCCCTGTTTTTCAAGTGGTTTTACAAAATAATATTGGAAAGTTGCGCGGCAAATGCACGGCTGTTGGCGGCCAGATTACCCAGTGCAGGCATTTCGTGTTCGGTTTCGATAATCAGCAGGTTGGCAGGGCGGCGGGTGTGCAGGGACATTTGCATTTCAGCGGGAGAGAAGGGCATGTGATGGCGTTTGGCGAAGGCTTCGGCGCGTTTGTTGGCGGTTTTGAGCATAGGCAGCAGGGTAATGTCCAAATGGAAACGGCGTACGCCCAAAACCAGAATACGCGCCGCGAAGAAATCCGCTTCATCAGTAAAAACGCTGGGGCTGCTTTGATTGAAGTCGTGACGCTCTGCGGCAATCAAAGTCGCGATGGTGCGTACTTGCGGAATTAAGGCTTCGCTGATGAGGTTGTCGGGTGTATCAGGCAAAGTGAGCGTGTTGGGCATGCTGTGGTGGCTGTTGCTGTCAACGACCATGCGGCAGGTGTGTAACATTTGAGTTTGGCTGTGGATTTTGGTTGAAGCGGTCATGGCTGTATTCCTTATTTCTTAAAAATGGGTGGATTTAAGCGGCCATGGTGGGTATAAAAAAAGCCGCTCAAATGAGGCGGCTCTGATTTGCGTATTTTCAATTTAGTCTGTTTCAGACAAGCGCAAAAAAGTACCGCACGTTTGTGTGGTACCAATAGAAGAAAGTAGCGGAGCATTGCGCGGTTTGCATGATGAAAATACGTCTTTAATGTATAAAATTATGGAACGTAGTTTAAAACAAGAAGGCCAGTAATTTCAATATCCAATCGACAAAACCCACCAATAAATCTACAAGTTGTTGTAATCCTTCCAATTTATTTTCTTTCGAGTGAGTCAAATTTGCACAATTATAATGCAAGACAAGATAAATTGATAACAATCCGAGCAAGTTACTTAAAAAGGCCGTCTGAAATTCAGCTTTCAGACGGCCTTTATTTTGGCTTATCCAATCAATAAACGTCGCGTTGGTAGCGTTTATCTTCGCGTAGGTCGTTGAGGTAGTCTTCGGCTTCGTCACGGCTGAGTTTGCCTTGGGTTTCGATGACTTCGATCAGGGCGTTTTCGACATCACGTGCCATGCGTGCGGCGTCGCCGCAGACGTAGATGTGTGCGCCTTGTTGCAGCCAGTTCCAAACTTCGGCGGCGCGTTCGGTGATTTTGTGTTGGACATAGACTTTGTGTTCGCCTTGGCGGCTCCATGCGAGGTCGGCGCGGGTGAGGAGGCCGTCTTTGCGCCAATCGCTCCATTCGAGTTGGTAGAGGAAGTCGTCGGCCAGGCGTTGGTTGCCGAAGAAGAGCCAGTTTTTGCCGCTGTCGCCATTGGCGGCGCGTTGTTGCATGAAGGAGCGGAAGGGGGCGACGCCTGTGCCTGCGCCGATCATGATGATGGGGGTATCGCCGTTTTGCGGCAGGCGGAAGTTGGGGTTGGGTTCGACAAAGACGCGGACTTCGCTGCCTTCTTCGAGGCGTTCGCCCAAGTAGCCGGATGCTGCGCCGGTGTAGGTGTGGTCGTGGTGGTCGAAACGGACGACGCCGATGGTGAGGTGGACTTCTTCGCCGACTTCGTCTTGTGCGGAGGCGATGGAGTAAAGGCGCGGGGTTTGTGGGCGGAAGAGGCTGTATAGGGTTTGTGCATCCAGTGGGTGCGGATAGGCGGCAAATACGCCGACGGGCGGTGTGGCGGCGAGATAGGCATCCAGTTGGGCTTTATCTGCGGCTATGGCTTTGAGTTCTTCGTTATTTGTTAATTCGGCGTATTGTTGGACGAATGCCGGTGTGTTTTGGGTGATGTCTACGGATTCGGTCAGGGCGGTACGGATGTCGGTTTCGCGGCCGTCTGAAAGTTGGACGGTTTCGCTGCCGGTCAGTTGGTTGAGGTCGAGGATTTCTTGGACGAGGTCGGCGGCATTCAGCGGCCATACGCCGAGTGCGTCGCCTGCCTGATAATACAAACCTGAGCCGCTGAGGTCGATTTCGATGTGTTCGACGTCTTTTTCTGCGGTGCGTGAGGTGATTTTTTGGCGCACGGAGAGGGTGGCTGTGTAGGGGTTTTCTTTGGTGTATGCGGTGCCGCTGCTTGGGGTTGCCGGGCTGTGTGCTGCGGTGGTTGTGCTTGGGCTTGCTGCTTGTGCGGTCAATTCGGCTACTTTGGGTACGACGGCGGCTACCCATGCGTCGGCATTTGCTTGGAACTCTAAGTCGCAAATGCCCAAGTCGTTCAGACGGCCTGCGCCCAGTTCGGCAAATTTGGCATCAAAGTCTTTGCCTGCTTGGCAGAAGTTGGGATAGGAGGAGTCGCCAAGGCCTAAGACGGCAAAGGTGAGTTTGCTGAGGTCGGGTTTCTTTTTGCCGTAGATGAATTTGTACAGGGGCAGGGCTTCTTCGGGTGGTTCGCCTTCGCCTTGGGTGGAGGTAACCAAAAGGACGATGTCTTCGTCGGGCAGGGTTTTGCTTTTGAAATCGCCTGCGCTGCTGAGGCGGGCTTCTACGCCGGCGGCTTGAAGTTTGGCGTGTAAGGATTCGGCAACGCTGCGGGCATTGCCGGTTTGTGAGGCGGAGAGGACTAATACGCGGCGGCTGACTGTCGAAGTGGCTGTTTGCAGGGCAGATGGTTCGGCTGCTGCTCCGGATACGCCTTGGCTTTGCGCCCAGCAATAGCCGGAGAGCCAGGCAAGTTGGGTGGGGGATAGGGCAGAGAGTTGGACGGAGAGTTCGGGTGGAAGCGGATTGGCTTGGCTCATTTGGATTCCTTTGTTGGACGGCTATAACCGATTGTTTGAATAATGGACAGTCGCCACTTTAAACAGGCCGTCTGAAAAAAGGAAAGAATGCTTGGTTTTAATTTAAGATGATTTTGTTATATTCGGGAAGGTATTAGGCCGTCTGAACAAGCATATTCAGACGGCCTTGGATTGGATAGAAACGAGATTTTCAGTTTCCGCTGGAGAGTTTCATCACTACGACGCCGGAGATGATGAGAAATGCGCCGAGCCAGCGGCCGATATTGGCGGCATCGTTGAAAAATACAACTCCCACTAAAAATGCCCCTGCCGCGCCTATGCCTGTCCAGACGGCGTAGGCTGTACCCATCGGAATACTTTTTTGGGCAAGGTAAAGGAGGTATCCGCTACCGGCGATGCAGGCAAAAGCGGCGGCAAAGCCATGCCAGCGGTAGCCTTCCTGTTGTGCCAGCTTTAAGCCCAATGGCCAGCCGATTTCCAGCATACCGGCTAAGATTAAATAAAACCAACTCATAATATATCCTGATAGTGTGTTAAGGTTTCAGACGGCCTTGGAAAGATTGTTTTCTTCCGAGAGTTCAACGCGTTGTCCGATATCTTTTAAATTGGAGTATTGTTCGACCAAGCGCGGTACATCGTCCAAGCTCATTGCAAACATCCATAAATAAGTGCTGACGGAATAGATATGGCCGGCACTGCCATAGCCTTTAAGTGTCATGTGTATAAAGGCGAAGCCGAACAATATGCTCATCGCTATGCCGATACTGAGATAGCCTAAGGCTTCGCGGTTGGAAATCAGCACGCGTAGTTTGGCAACCCAGCCGTAGTGGCGGTAGAGCTGATGTTCGTTGCCGTCGCGGATAAAGTGATTGTCGCGTTCAAGCCGGTTGTTTAAACGGAAATATAGGTTTTCGCTGATGGCGGCAAAACGCGGCAGCAACCATAAAAACAGGGCAAGTATCGCGACAGCCAATACGCCCACCCAAAATTCCAATATCAGCAACATCATACATGCACCGAAGATGGAGACCAGCGAAGTAGCAGCGATGGGCAGGTGTTCTTCAAAAAAACTGACAAACTCACGCGATAGGGCAACGCGTGCGGTAATGGCGGAATGCGGTACTTCTCGCTTGCGCTGTTCCAAAACGACCGGGACGGCGATTTCGGTATAGATTTGGGTAAATGTGCGCGTATCGGCTGCTCGGCGGGCGGCTCCGATTATCCACATTAATAAAACCACCACACCATACAACATTGCCTGCCAGACGTTGCCTTCCATAACGGCATTAATCGCCCAGCCGCCAAACACGGGATATACCAGCAAGAGTAGATTATCCAAGCCGACGAGAGAGAAGGTTGTGATGAGTTTGCGGCGGTGTGTTTGACCGATGTGTTTCAACATTTTCCACATGGTTGCCCTCCTTATTTAGTATTGAGGGTTTGCGCCATTAATTCGGCCAATGCGTCCAAATCGGCAAACAGTCGGACTGCACGTTTTTCACCGAAGGCGGTAAAAATTCGTTTGCTGAATTCCTGCATGTTTTGCACCAGTGGTGTGGCGTATTCCTTGCCTTGCTCGGTCAGCGACAATAAACGTTCGCGTTTGTCTTGTTCGCTTTCGTGAAATGTCAGCAAGCCTTGTTCCGCCAGCGTTTTGCATGTGCTGGAAACGGTTTGCTTGGGCAGGCTTCATTCTTCGCCTATGTATTTTTGAGTGCGGCTGCCTTCGGTAGCTAAGGTGTAAAGAACGGCGAAGGTATTGTAGTTGGTGTTTTGCTGTTTAATCCATTGGTCAAATGCGCTGTCTATGTGGCTGATGCGCATACCGAGTTGGTCGATCTGATTCATAAATTGGTCTCAATATTGACTAATTGGATGCGGATTATAGTCATGTTTAGGACTAATTGCAAATAGAAGGCCGTCTGAAACAATCATTTTCAGACGGCCTTGAAACCGTTAAAATAATTAATGTAGAAACGATATATTCAAACTACGATAAACCTAATAAAACCATCTTCAGCACATACGCCATGATTCATTTCTTATCTCAAAACATCTCCTCCAAACAAGCCACTGCCATTGGGTTGCTTGCCGTTGCTTTGTGGAGTTTCGTCATTTCTCTGATACGCTCTTTGAGCCTGCATATGGGGGCAGTGGGCGGCGCGGCAATGATGTACACCCTGTCCACTGTGTTGATTTGGTTGATTTTCGGCAGGCCTCATTTGCGTAATTACAACCGCAGCTATTTGCTTTGGGCAAGCATTTTTTTTGTCGGTTGCGAACTGTGTTTGTCGCTCTCGGTCGGTTTTGCGCAAAACGCGAGACAGGCGGTGGAAATCGGCATGGTCAATTATTTGTGGCCGACGTTTACAATTTTAGGCGCGGTCTGTTTCAACGGGCAGCCGGCAAAATGGTGGATAGGCATAGGCTTTGTATTGTCGTTTTTCGGGATTGCCACGGTATTGGGCGGCGACGGCGGATTGTCGCTTTCGGGGATTTATCACAATGTCCGCACCAATCCTGCCGGTTATCTGATGGCATTGGCCGATGCACTTTTTTGGGCGGCATATTGCACGCTGACGGCGCGCGTGAAGGCGGAAGGAAGCAGCGTGGGCTTTTTCTTTATGCTGGTGTCGCTGCTTTTGTGGGCGGAATATTTTATCGGTGGGACAAACAGTCTGAATTTTGATGCGGAGTCCGTCGGCTATGCCCTGGCCGCCGCGTCTTGCATGGGTTTGGGCTATGCGGTTTGGAACATCGGTATTTCGCGCGGGAACATGACGGTATTGGCGGGCGCATCTTATTTTATCCCTGTGTTTTCCGCGCTGGTGTCTTCGTTTGTCATCAGTGCGCCGCTGTCTGTACAGTTTTGGCAGGGGGCAGGGATGGTGTGCGCAGGTTCGGTTGTTTGTTGGTTGGCTACACGCAGAAAATCGATATAACAAAAATATCTTTTTTAACAACCAAACATTCTTTCCCATTTTCAGACGGCCTGTTTAAAGTAGAGACCAGTTTGAGAAATCACGAGAAATAGGAAAGAACCATGACCGCAACCACCGCCCCGCTTTTGCGCTTCATCACCGCCGGCAGCGTCGATGACGGCAAATCCACCCTCATCGGCCGCCTGCTCTACGACAGCAAAACCTTGCTGACCGACCAACTCGACAAGCTCAACCGCGCTGCCGAAAAAGGCGAAACGCCTGACTTCGCTAGCCTGACAGACGGCCTTGCTGCCGAGCGCGAACAAGGCATTACCATTGACGTGGCCTACCGTTATTTTGCCACGCCCAAACGCAAATTCATCATTGCCGATACGCCGGGACATGAGCAATACACGCGTAATATGGTCACCGGCGCATCAACTGCCGATGCCGCCATTATTTTGGTTGATGCCACACGCGTCGATTTTTCAGGCAGCGAGCCTGTCCTCCTACCGCAAACCAAACGCCACAGCGCGATTTTGAAGCTCTTGGGCTGCCCCAATATCATTGTCGCTGTCAACAAACTCGACCTGCTCGACTTTGACGAAGCCAAATATCAAGCCATTACCGAGGCCTACCGCAAACTGGCGGAACAAATCGGCCTCCAAGCACAAATCCACTTCCTGCCCATCAGCGCCTTGAAAGGCGACAATATCGTCAATGCAAGCAGCCAAACTCCGTGGTATCAAGGTTTGCCGCTTCTTCCTTTGCTCGAAAGCCTGCCCGTTAACCGTCAAAACGCCGCCGACCAAGCCGCGCATTTTCCCGTACAACGCGTGGCGCGCCAAGACGGCAGCAGCAGCGACGACTTCCGCGGCTATCAAGGCAGATTGGAAGCAGGCCGTCTGAAAGTAGGCGATAAAGTCAAAGTCTTGCCCAGCGGCCATGTTGCCAAAGTTGCCGAAATCTACAATGCCAACGGTAAAACCGAATCTGCCGAAGCAGGGGAAGTATTGACCGTCGTTTTGGATACGGACATCGATATTTCACGCGGCAACAGCATTGTTTCAGCCGACAGCGCCATTGTCCCCGAACAACAATTCCAAGCCGCGCTTTGCTGGTTTGACGATATTCCGCTCAATCTGCGCCGCAAATATTTGCTGAAACACACGACCCAAACCACGCCCGTAAAAATCAGCGAAATTGCCTACGTTTGGGACGTCAATACCCTCAGCCGGGTCGAATCCGCCGAAACGCTCAAGCTCAACGACATCGGCAGCGTCAGCCTCAAAACCCAGCAGCCGCTCGCCGCTGCCGCATACGAAGACAACCATGCACAAGGTGCGTTTATTTTGATTGACGAAGCCACCAACCATACTGTCGCGGCAGGCATGATACGCAAAGTCAGCGAAACAAACAGTTTTGAAATTTAAAAGAAAGTTGCAATAAAAAAGGCCGTCTGAAGTTTCAGACGGCCTGTTATTTCATCCAAGGCGAAATGCTTATGCGCCGTAAACCGGATATTTATTGCACAAAGCAGTCACTTGTTCGCGGACTTTGGCAAGGTTGGCTTCGTCTTCAGGGTTGGCCAATACGTCGGCAACCAAGTTCGCCAATACGCGCGCGTCGGCTTCGTTAAAGCCGCGTGTGGTCATGGCGGCGGAGCCGATGCGGATGCCGGAGGTAACAAATGGTTTTTCCGGATCATTCGGGATGGCGTTTTTGTTGACGGTAATGTGTGCTTTGCCCAAAGCGGCTTCGGCGGCTTTGCCGGTAATTTTCATCGGTTGCAGGTCAACGAGGAAAACGTGGCTTTCGGTGCGGCCGGAAACGATGCGCAAACCGCGTTTAACCAACTCTTCCGCCATTGCTGCGGCGTTGATTTTCACTTGTTTTGCGTATTGTTTGAACTCAGGTTGCAACGCTTCTTTAAACGCTACGGCTTTGGCAGCGATAACGTGCATCAGCGGACCACCTTGCAGACTTGGGAAGATGGCGGAATTCAACGCTTTTTCGTGGGTATTGTCACGGCACAAAATCACACCGCCGCGAGGGCCGCGCAGGGTTTTGTGGGTGGTGGTGGTCACGAAGTCGCAGAATGGTACGGGGTTGGGATATTCGCCGCCGGCAATCAGACCGGCATAGTGCGCCATGTCGACAAAGAGGTATGCGCCGACTTTATCGGCGATTTCGCGGAATTTTGCCCAGTCGATTTGCAACGCGTAGGCAGATGCACCGGCCACAATCATTTTAGGTTTGTGTTCAAGCGCCAAGCGTTCGACTTCGGCATAATCGAGAACTTCGTTTTCATCCAAACCATAAGTAATGGCGTTGTAGAGTTTGCCGGAAATATTGACGCTGGCACCGTGGGTCAAGTGGCCGCCATGTGCCAGAGACATGCCCAAAATGGTGTCGCCCGGTTTCAAAACAGAAGCATATACGGCTTGGTTGGCTTGCGAGCCGGAGTGTGGTTGGACGTTGACATATTCTGCGCCAAACAACTCTTTAGCGCGGTCAATCGCCAATTGTTCGACAATATCAACATATTCGCAGCCGCCGTAGTAGCGTTTGCCCGGATAGCCTTCAGCGTATTTGTTGGTCAATTGCGAACCTTGGGCTTCCATAACGGCGCAGCTGACGTAGTTTTCTGAAGCAATCAGCTCGACATGGTCTTGCTGGCGTTGGTCTTCTTGGGCGATGGCGGCTGCCAGATCGGGGTCATATTGTGCGAGGGTAACGCTTTTTGAAAACATGTTCTCGGTTCCTTTGTGTTGGGCTGAAAATAAGGGATGGAGTACTGCAGATTGGTTCAAGATGAACTATTTTTCTTACATTGTCAACAATTTCGTCAGGCGTTTGGTTTCAGACGGCCTGGAGCTGAAGGGTTCATTTGAAAATATCGTCTTGTTTTAAATGAAAATCCATTTTTTCCAAAAGCGCGGCCAAATCGGCTTCAGCTTGGGCGGCTTGAAGATTTTTTGCCAGCTCGGCCATGGCCGCCGCATTTAAACGCTCTTTCTCCAGCCGTAGGGCTTCTTCGCTGAAGATTTTGATATTGTCTGCCGATTCAGCGGCATCTATTTTTTCAAATGGATAAAATGATTCTTCGTGCACGGCCAAACCGTCGGGCAGGGGCGCGGCATGGTTGAAATCGGCATCATTGACCGGCATCCATGAAGGATGGTTTTCAAGCAGGATAAATTGTCCGTCCATGCCGTTGATATGACGGAATAGGGTGGTTCGGCCATTGTGTAAACGCATAAGCCCGATTGTATGCCCAAGTCGGCAAACCGTCTATAAACCCGTTTCTTTCCATTGGGATGATGGCTAATGTTGATATTATTAATTTTGACATAAAACAGTTTCGGCTTAAAAAAGACTGGATAAAACGCCCGTGTTTGTTATAATGAAGCTAAAGATTAATTCGTCCTAGTTTTTGGCAGCAGTACTTTTTTATTTAATTAACAAGAGAGGAAAACAAAATGTTTCCAGAATACCGCGATCTGATTTCTAAACTGAAACAAGAGGATGCACACTTTGCCCGTTTGTTTGAGGAGCACAACGAGCTGGACGATAAAATTACCGGTTTGGTGAATAACGTGGTAACCAGCGGCTCCGAAGAAATCGAGGAGCTGAAAAAAGCCAAACTCAAACTCAAAGACGAATTGTATGCCCTTTTGCAAAAAGCAGCAGGCAAATAATTAAAATTTGAATAAGGCCGTCTGAACGGTATGATGGAAATCTCAGATTCCCTTTCATGCCGGTTCAGACGGCCTTTTTAATTATTAGGCATTTGGTTATTTTTATTGGCTTAATTTAACGAATAATTGTAAATCACTCTTAATTGCATTGAAAACTCTGTTAAGTTTATTTAGAATCCTGAATAATTTTTATTTTGATTTTAACAAACAAAGTTAAAGAGAAACGATGCAATGAAAACATTCACACTCGCCATTTTGCCTTTGGCATTAATCAGCGCATTCTCTCACGCTGCTGAAGAGAAAGCTGCTGAACAGGCTGAAGTCGATACCGTTTACGTTACTGCCGAGAAACAGCTGCAACAGTCGCTGGGCGTATCGCGTATTTCGAAAGACGACATCGACAAGCGTCCGGCCGTCAACGATATTTCCGAATTTGTCCGCACCATGCCGGGCGTCAACCTGACCGGCAATACAGCGACGGGTCAGCGCGGCAACAAACGCCAAATTGACTTGCGCGGCATGGGCCCTGAAAACACATTGATTCTGATTGACGGCAAGCCTGTAAACTCGCGCCAGTCCGAGCGTATCAGTATGCGCGGTGAACGCAATACGCGCGGTGACAGCAACTGGGTGCCGGTTGAAGAAATTGAATCCATCACCGTTTTGCGCGGTCCGGCAGCAACGCGTTACGGCTCGGGTGCGATGGGCGGCGTGGTCAATATCGTTACCAAAAAAGTGTCTAAGGAATTTAAAGGTCAGGTCAATCTTTACGCCAATCAACCACAAGATAGCAAAGAAGGCGCAACCCGCCGTATCGGCTTCAATTTGAGCGGTCCGATTATTCAAGATACTTTGGGCTTCCGCATTTACGGCAACCTGAATAAAACGGATGCAGATGCGGCCGATATCAATGCAGGACACGGCAACGACAGCGCGGCTGGTGTCGAAGGCGTACGCAATAAAGACATTGCAGGCCGTCTGCAATGGAAAATCAGCCCTGCGCAAACATTGATTTTAGACAGCAGCTACAGCCGTCAGGGCAATATCTACAACGGCGATACGCAAAACAGCAATCCACGTTCCGCTTTAGTTAATTCTTTAGCTGACGGCAAAGCCGAAACTGCCCGTTTATACCGTTCCGCTTATTCTTTAACGCATGACGGCGCATGGGAATGGGGTGATACCAAAAACGTGATCAGTTATGAGCGTACAGTCAACAGCCACTTGCCTGAAGGTTTGGCCGGTGGTCCTGAAGGCAGCTATACAGGCTTGGATTTTGTTCAAAGCCGTCTGAAAAACCTGCGTTTCAGCAGCGAAGCGAATATTCCGTTTAAACTCGGTGTCGATAATGTATTGACGGTCGGCGCAGAATTTACTGACAGTAAGCTGGATGATCCTGCTTCCAATAGTCAGGGATTTAAAGACCAAGGTAAAACTGATGTGTTTGACGGTATTTCAGCAGTACGCGGCGGCAAGGCATCGCAACGCAACTGGGCAGCTTACGTTGAAGACAATATTTCGTTGACCGACAAAACCCATCTGATTCCGGCCATCCGTTTCGACCACAACAGTGACAGCGGCAGCAACTGGAGTCCGGCGTTGAACTTCTCGCATCAAATCGGCGAAAACTGGTTGGTCAAAGGCGGTATTGCCCGTGCGTATAAAGCGCCAAATCTGTATCAAACCAATCCTGACTTTATCCTGTACACGCGCGGTCAAGGTTGTCCGATTGATGCGCCGGGCAGTGTCCGTTGCTACTACATGGGTAATAATAATTTGAAACCCGAAACCAGTATCAATAAAGAGATTGGCCTTGAGTTCAATAAAAACGGCTGGCAGGCTTCTGCGACTTATTTCCACAACGCGTACCGCAACAAAATCGTGATTGGTGAAAATATCATTGCCACCAGCAATATCGGCAACTGGCTTTTGCAATGGGAAAATACGCCGAAAGCAACTATTTCGGGTATCGAAGGCAACTTGGTGATTCCGTTGCATGACACACTCAAGTGGAGCAACAATTTCACTTACATGCACAAATCTGAAGATTATCAAGGCAATCCATTGTCTTTGGTGCCGAAACACACCATTAACAGCACGCTGTCTTGGACACCAAACGAACATTTTGATGCCAACCTGACCTTTACCCACTACGGCCGTACTAAACCGCGCGGCGTAGCGATTAATAGACTGGAACGAGACGGTAATCCTCGTGCAGGGGTTACTCCTTTGACTTCCGAACATAACCAAACGCAAGTCGGCTCTTACGGCATTTGGGGTATCAATGCCGGCTACAACTGGAACAAACGCGTGGCCGTCCGTGGCGGTGTCAGCAACCTGTTCAATAAAAAACTGTACCGCACAACTGCCGGCGCACAAACATACAACGAACATGGCCGTGCCTTCTACGGCAGTTTGAAAGTATCGTTTTAAGCAGTAGCGTATTAAACAAGGCCGTCTGAAACGTTGTGAAATGAAATCTAGGATTTCTGACACAGGGTTTCAGACGGCCTTTTTATTTGGATTTCTAGTGGTCTTTGTCATTACGGAATTTACTTATCTTTTAGAAAAAAATAAAAGGGCGGTATTCGCCGCCCTGAAAATCCAAACCGCTTATTCAACCCAAGTTACCATTTCTTCAATCGGTTTGCGTGCTTTTTTGGTAATTTCTTTGGCGCGATAGCCGAATGTTGCCGCTACGGATACGCCCCATTCGTTGGCATCAAACAGACCTTCTGCCGCCAATACTTCATTCATTTTGTCGTAGTTGAAGCCTTCAATTGGGCAGGAATCGATGCCGATGGCGGCTGCGCCTGTGAGCATATTGGCCAAAGCGATATAGGTTTGCTTGCTACTCCAGTCAAAGAGCGCGCGTTGGTTGTCGGCAATTTTTATGTCAGTTTCCTGAAAACTTTTATATTTTGCCAACGCTTTTTCCAGCTGCTCGCCTTGCAAGCCCCTGCGTTCGGCAACGCTGCGGAAGAACGGGGTATCGTAACGGGCATTTTTCTTGGCAAGGATAATCACCAGATGGCTGCAGTCGTCCAGTTGGAATTGCATCCCCCAGCTGAAAGGCTTGATTTTCTCACGCAGGGCTTTGTTTTGAATCACCAAGAATTTCCATGGCTCGGAGCCGACAGAGCTGGGCGAGAGGCGGGCAAATTCTAAAATCGCTGCAAAATCTTCTTGGCTGATTTTTTTGTCGGGATCGTAATAACGGGTGGAGCAGCGATTTTCGAATACTTGCAGCATTTGTTCGCGTGTAATTTTACTCATTGGTTTTTCCTAATAAATGAAGATGTTATTTTGACCGTTTTGCCGATATCCGGTTTGCGTGAATTGGAGGAGAAAACAGGATAGGGCAGCACCATGTTAAATCAAACCCTGCGGTTAGGCTATCTTTTAATTTTGAATTTCGCAGAAAAAATCGATTAAGTATCAATATGAATATGAAAAGGCCGTCTGAAATTTTAAAAGTGAAGTTTCAGACGGCCTTTGATTTCAAATCCTGATTACAGATGCGGATTCATCAGGTTTTCTGGTGAGAGGATGCGGTTGAGCTCTTCTTCGCTCAACAGGCCGCGCTCCAGTACGACTTCGCGTACGCCTTTGCCGGTTTGGGCGCAGATTTTGCCGACCAAATCGCCGTTGTGGTGGCCGATGTACGGATTCAGGTAAGTGACCAAACCGATGGAGTTGAAAACGTAGCGTTCGCAGATTTCGCGGTTGACCGTAATGCCTTTGACGCATTTTTCGGACAGGTTGACCGCGGCGTTGCCCAAGAGGGAAATGGTTTCAAACATACATTGGGCGATGACCGGCTCCATGACGTTCAGCTGCAACTGACCTGCTTCGGCCGCGAAAGTGATGGTGGTGTCGTTGCCGATGACTTTGAAGCACACTTGGTTGACGACTTCAGGAATTACCGGATTGACTTTGGCCGGCATGATGGAAGAACCGGCCTGCAATTCAGGCAGATTGATTTCTTTCAAACCGGCGCGCGGGCCGGAAGAGAGCAGGCGCAAGTCGTTACAGATTTTGGACAGTTTGACGGCTGTGCGTTTCAATGCGCCGTGTACCATCACATATGCGCCGCAGTCGGAGGTCGCTTCGATCAGGTTTTCAGTCAGTTTGCAAGGCAGGCCGCTGACTTCGGAGAGTTTCTCAACGACTAAAGCCGCATAGCCTTTGGGTGTATTCACGCCCGTACCGATGGCGGTAGCGCCGAGGTTGACTTCAAGCAGCAGGGAGCGGGTGCGGTCGAGGTTGAGGATTTCTTCTTCCAGCAATACTTGGAAAGATTGGAATTCTTGGCCGGCAGTCATCGGCACGGCATCTTGAAGTTGGGTGCGACCCATTTTCAAAACGTCTTTAAACTCTTCGGCTTTGGCGGCAAAGGCGTTTTTCAGGATAGCCAGTTTGTCGAGCAATTCGCCGATGCTGTAATACACGGCAAGGCGGAAGCCGGTAGGATAGGCGTCGTTGGTGGATTGGCTGGCATTGACATGATCCATCGGATTGACGATGTCGTAGCGGCCTTTTTCGTATCCCAACACTTCCAGCGCAAGGTTGGCAATGACTTCGTTGGTGTTCATGTTGACCGAAGTACCGGCGCCGCCTTGATAAACGTCGGACGGGAATTGGTCGAGGCAGCGGCCTTTGACCAATACTTCGTCGCAGGCTTTTTCGATGGCGGCCGCAATTTCCGGCTTGATGGCACCTAATGCGCCGTTGGCTTGCGCGGTGGCTTTTTTAACCATCACCATGCTGCGGACAAATTGCGGTACGTCGGAAATTTTTTGCGTGGAAATTTTAAAGTTTTCAATGGCGCGCAGCGTGTGGATACCCCAATAAACATCGGCGGGGATTTCGCGGTCGCCCAATAAATCGTGTTCGATTCGTACAGTCATTTCTCTTACCTTCTCGTATAGTTGTGTTGGTGTGCGTTATGCGTTTGGAACATTAGCCCAGTTCGGCAAGATTGTCCAGTCGGTAAGGCTTAATCGTCAGGGTGAAAACGTGCCGCTTCGCGCTCTTTCGCAGCTGTCTCTTTATCTTTCAATTTCGCACCCAGTCCCAACATTTTTTCATATTCGGATTGCGGCGTGCCATCCTCTTCCATGCCGAATGCGCTGGCATTGACCCAAAGGGAAAGCAGGGAAACGATGAAGGCGAAAAAACCAACGATATACCAAAACATTTTTTTCTTCCTTGTGTGTCTGCGTGTGCAGATTGTTGTGGTTTGTAAAGATATGAA
Organism: Neisseria sp. P0024.S006; assembly: GCF_051956595.1. Taxonomy (NCBI): domain Bacteria; kingdom Pseudomonadati; phylum Pseudomonadota; class Betaproteobacteria; order Neisseriales; family Neisseriaceae; genus Neisseria; species Neisseria sp. P0024.S006. The sequence continues at coordinate 349,249 of NZ_JBQCXH010000001.1, read as the reverse complement.
TGTAGCACAAACACGGCAAGGTTTAAATTCCCTTACTTCGTCCTTTCATTCATTTACCTGTAAGTGTTTAGAAAAGAAAAGGCCGTCTGAAAAGTAAGACTTTTCAGACGGCCTTGGGACTATATCGGGAAGATTAGCCGCCGCATGCGCCGCAGCAACCGCCTTCGCCATGACCGCCGCGTTTTTCTTCGTTGTTGACAACGGGCAGCTCGGTTTCTTCGGTTTGCTCTTTTTTATCTTCAGGCAAATCGTTTACTTTGATTTTGTTTTCTTCAGCCATGATATATCCTTTCAATGGATTAGGGAGTGGAAAGATTCATAAAGATAGCATCTTTAGAGCGATAAACCAAGTAGTGCAAAACGGTCTTGTGATAATGCCATGACTTGGAACAATAAATTTGATTGCAAAAGCGTAAAGGCCGTCTGAAGGAATCTTTAGGATGCGTGTTGGTTTCTATGGTTTGGAATGATGGCCGTAAGATTTGTGAATGTTTGGGTTTCAGGGTTGAACTGACATGGATTTCAAAAAACAATACAATGTTATCATCATCTGGACACCGCCAATTGATCGGAGCATATATGTATTCACACCACAGCGAACGCCATTTCAGCAACCGCAACAACTGGCTTCGGGCAAGCGTATTGGGTGCTAATGACGGCCTGATTTCCACTGCCTCGCTGTTGACGGGCGTAGCCGCAGCCGTACCCGATTTCCAAACCCTGCTGTTGACCGGTGTTTCGGCGCTGATCGGGGGCGCAGTATCGATGGCGGCGGGGGAGTACGTTTCCGTGTCCAGCCAATCGGATACGGAAAAAGCCGATTTGCACAAAGAACGCCACGAATTGGCAAATAATCCTGATGCGGAGTTGGAGGAACTGACTGAAATTTACCGCCGCCGCGGTTTGTCCGGCGCGCTTGCCGCCGAAGTCGCGCAAGCCTTGATGGAACACGATGCACTTGCCGCCCACGCGCGCGACGAAATCGGCATTACCGAAGCCTCGGCAGCCCGTCCCATGCAGGCTGCGCTGGCTTCTGCCGCTTCATTTTGCGCCGGCGCGATTTTACCTTTACTGGTCGCGTTGACAGCTTCTGGTGCCATTGTCCCTGCATTGGCAGTCTCCACTTTGTGCGGACTGGCATTACTGGGTTATGTCTCCGCCAAACTGGGCGGCGCGCCTGTCGTTCCCGCCGTTTTGCGCGTGTGCCTGTGGGGCGTTGCGGCATTGGCGATAACTGGGTTTATTGGAAAATTGGCCGGCGTGGCGGTTTGATTGTAAGGCCTTATATTCTTTTAAACCTGTATCCAGTAAAATTGAAAATTAATTTGCTCACTAAAGGCCGTCTGAAAATTTTTCAGACGGCCTGCGGTGCTTGTATTGACTTATTGCACACTGTTTTTTGTCATGACCTATCCGATTCCCAAACCCCGTGAAAAATCCCATTGGCTCAATCTTTCGCAAGGCTCGCTGCCCTTGGCTTTGGCGCGTTATCTGCCGCATAAACAGCTCAAGGTTGTCTTGACCCAAGATGCGGAACAGGCGCTACGCCTTCAGACGGCCTGGCTGTTTTTCCGTCCGCACGACACGGCGGTGTTCCTGCCGGACTGGGAAACGCTGCCTTACGAGCGTTTTTCGCCGCATCAGGATTTGGTGTCGGAACGTCTCTCGGCGTTGTGGCAGATTAAGAGCGGTGCGGCGGACGTGTTGTTCGTACCGGTTGCCACGGCGATGCAGAAGCTGCCGCCCGTGCCGTTTTTGGCGGGGCGCACGTTTTGGCTGAAAACCGGGCAGACTTTGGATATAGGCCGTCTGAAAAGTGATTTGGTGGATGCAGGTTATAACCATGTTTCCCATGTTGTCGCGGCAGGCGAGTTTGCCGTGCGCGGCGGCATTGTCGATTTGTTCCCGATGGGCAGCGAAATGCCTTACCGCATCGATTTGTTCGACGATGAAATCGACAGCATTAAAACCTTCGATACCGAAACGCAGCGCACCATCTCGCCCGTTTCCGAAATTCGCCTGCTGCCGGCGCACGAGTTCCCCACCGACAGCGAGGCGCAGAAAATCTTCCGCAGCCGCTTCCGCGAGGAAGTCGATGGCAATCCAAACGATGCCGCCGTGTACAAAGCCGTCAGCAACGGCCACTTCGGCGCGGGCGTGGAATACTATCTGCCGCTGTTTTTTGAAAACGAGCTGGAAACGCTGTTTGATTATATCGGCGAAGACGCGCTGTTTGTCTCTTTGGGCGATGTTCACGCCGAGGCAAACCGCTTTTGGAGCGACGTCAAATCGCGTTACGCCATGGCGCAGGGCGATGAAACCTATCCGCCTTTGCTTCCACAGCATTTGTATCTCTCTGCCGATGTGTTCGCAGGTCGTCTGAAAAACTACGGACAAGTGCTGCCCGATGTTTCCGGCAAAGAACACACCCTGCCCGACCTTGCCGTCAACCGCCAATCCGACGAGCCGTTGCAGGCATTGAAGGATTTTCAGACGACCTTTGAAGGACGGATTTTGCTGTGCGCTGAAAGTTTGGGACGGCGCGAAACCATGCTCGGCTTCTTGCAGCAAAACGGCTTGAAAGCCAAACCTGTGTCCGACTGGCAGGGCTTTTTATCAGCGCACGAGCCGCTGATGATTACGGTCGCGCCGTTGGCATACGGGTTTAAATTAGAAGATCAAAACATCGCGGTCATCACCGAATCTGACCTCTACCAATACGTTGCCCGTTCGCGCAAACATCATCGCAAGAAACACGCCGCCGTTTCAGACGGCCTGTTGCGTGACCTTGCCGAAATCAATATCGGCGATCCCGTCGTTCACGAAGAACACGGCATCGGCCGATATATGGGCTTGGTAACGATGGATTTGGGCGGCGAAACCAACGAAATGATGTTGCTCGAATACGCGGGCGAAGCGCAGCTTTATGTGCCTGTTTCTCAACTGCATTTAATCAGCCGCTACTCCGGTCAGGCACATGAAAACGTCGCCCTGCACAAGCTCGGTAGTGGCGCGTGGAACAAGGCGAAGCGCAAGGCCGCCGAAAAAGCGCGCGACACCGCCGCTGAGTTGCTCAATCTCTACGCCCAACGCGCCGCCCAATCGGGACACAAGTTTGAAATCAACGAGTTGGACTATCAAGCGTTTGCCGACGGCTTCGGCTACGAAGAAACCGAAGACCAGGCCGCCGCTATCGCCGCGGTGATTAAAGACCTGACGCAGGCGAAGCCGATGGACCGCCTTGTGTGCGGCGATGTCGGCTTTGGCAAAACCGAAGTCGCCCTGCGCGCCGCGTTTGTGGCGGTGATGGGCGGCAAACAGGTCGCCGTACTCGCCCCGACCACGCTTCTGGTGGAGCAGCACGCGCAAAACTTTGCCGACCGCTTCGCCGATTTCCCCGTGAAAGTTGCCAGCCTTTCACGTTTCAACAACAGCAAAGCCACCAAAGCCGCGCTCGAAGGCATGGCGGACGGCACGGTCGATATCGTTATCGGTACGCACAAATTGGTGCAGGACGACATCAAATTCAAAAACTTAGGACTGGTTATTATTGATGAAGAACACCGCTTCGGCGTGCGCCAGAAGGAGCAGCTCAAACGCCTACGCGCCAATGTCGATATCCTCACCATGACCGCCACGCCGATTCCGCGCACCCTCAGCATGGCGCTCGAAGGCCTGCGCGACTTCTCGCTGATTACCACCGCGCCCAGCCGCCGCCTCGCCGTCAAAACCTTTGTCAAACCGTTCAGCGAAGGCAGCGTGCGCGAAGCCGTGTTGCGCGAACTCAAGCGCGGCGGACAAGTGTTTTTCCTGCACAATGAAGTGGATACCATCGAAAACATGCGCGAGCGGTTGGAAACCCTGTTGCCCGAAGCCCGCATCGGCGTGGCACACGGACAACTGCGCGAGCGCGAGTTGGAGCAAGTGATGCGCGACTTTTTGCAGCAAAGATTCAACGTGTTGCTCTGTTCCACCATCATCGAAACCGGCATCGACATCCCCAACGCCAACACCATCATCATCAACCGCGCCGACAAATTCGGGCTCGCGCAACTGCACCAGCTTCGCGGGCGCGTCGGCCGCAGCCACCACCAAGCCTACGCCTACTTGCTCACGCCCGAATACATCACCAAAGACGCAGAAAAACGCCTCGACGCCATCGCGGCGGCAGACGAACTCGGCGCAGGTTTCACCCTCGCCATGCAGGATTTGGAAATCCGCGGCGCAGGCGAAATCCTCGGCGAAGGGCAATCCGGCGAAATGATACAGGTCGGCTTCACGCTCTACACCGAAATGCTCAAACAAGCCGTTCGCGACCTCAAAAAAGGCCGCCAGCCCGACCTCGACGCACCGCTGGGCATCACCACCGAAATCAAACTGCACAGCCCGGCATTATTGCCTGAAGACTACTGCCCCGACATTCATGAGCGTCTCGTCCTCTACAAACGCCTCGCCGTCTGCGAAACCGTGCAGCAAATCAACGCCATACACGAAGAACTCGTCGACCGCTTCGGCCTGCCCGAACAACCCGTCAAAACCCTCATCGAAAGCCACCACTTACGGCTTGCGGCAAAAGAATTAGGCATTGATGCCATTGATGCGACCAGCGAAGCGGTAACGGTAACTTTTGGCAAAAACAACAATGTCGATCCAACCGAAATCATCCTGCTGATTCAAAACGACAAAAAATACCGCCTTGCCGGAGCCGATAAGCTGCGATTTACCGCAGAGATGGAAAATATCGAAGTGCGGATTAATACAGTGAAGAACGTATTGAAGACTTTGAAAGAAAGGGTGATGTTGAAGTAAGGATGGAGGGAAAAAGGCCGTCTGAAAAAAATCCAACGGCCTTTTTATACTATTCCTGCTTAATAAGTGTAGGTAGAATTGAGAACCAACAGAACTATTAAATATATTGAAATCGTTAGGTTTATCAATCCAATCTACACATTTAAGAATTTACAGTACTATCAGCTTCGGGAATCAAACCTAAGGTTACTAAATCTATCAGGGAATTATTATGAAAATGAGGGCAATGATATTGGGGATTACAGGCTTGATATTGTCCGGTTGCTTTTTCTCTAATGATGAAATTAAGTTGAATGATATTTGGAATTTTAAAATTACTGTCAAGGAAGCTAAGGAGAACAGGCAGGTTCATTTGACAGGTTTATTAGGCAATAGCGCAATGGGCATTTCGGATATCAAAATAACTACCTGCAACGATGAGCTGAATATTGTTTTATTTCAAAAATTAGCAGGTTCGGAATACTCAGGAGCATTAGATAAAGAAATTGCTCTTGAAAGCAGTATTAAAAAGATTACATATGGTTCTGAACACAAGGTTATATGGCAAGATTAAAATCAATGAAAAGGCCGTCTGAAAACTGAATTTCAGACGGCCTTTTATTTCCTTATAACGTCATAACGTTCTTATCATCAGAAACGATAGTTCACGCCCAAGGCGAACTCGCGGCCGCGCTCGTAGAAGGGGGTGCGTCCGTTGCCGTCGGGGAAGCGTTGGCTGTGTGAACGGTATTGCTTGTTGCCGATGTTGTTGACGGCGAAGTTGACGTTCAGGTTGTCTTTTTTCAGCGGCTGCCAGTTGGCGTAGATGTCGTGTACGCCGTAACCGGCTTTCTTGCCGTGTATCGTGCCTTGTCCGCGGGCGACGTCGGTATATTTCACGCTTTGGGCGTAGCGGCCGCGCCAGCCGATTTCGAGTTTGGGGTTCTCAAACTGATAAGACAGGCCGGTCAGCCATTGGCGGCCGGTGTTCCAGAAGGTGAACGAGCTTTCGTGGTCTTCGGCTTGAATTGGGCTTTCACCGTAGTACATTTCGCCGTTCAGACGCGGTTTGACATAGGACACGCCGGCGCGCGCGGTCAGGCCGCCCCAACGGTAGGATGCGTCAAGTTCGTAGCCGTAGGTTTTGAGCGTGCCGCCGTTGTAAATCTTGCCGCGTTCGGTGATGGAGGCGGTGTTGTTGTTGATTTTTGCCCAACGATAGACGATAAGGTCTTTGATGCGTTGGTGGAACACGCTGCCGCTGACGTTGAAGTTGTCGTTGCGCCATCTGAAGCCCAATTCGGCGCGGCGGGCGGTTTCGGCTTTGAGGTTGCTGTCCAAATCGGCGGCAGCGCCTGCACGTTCGTTAGCCAACAGGGCTTCGTTTAGGCGGGGCGCACGGCTTGCCTGATTGAGGTTTGCCAAGAGGGAGAAGTTGTCGTTGATGTCCCAAATCGCACCGATGCTGGGGTTGAGCTGACCGTGCGATGCGCTTTGTTTGCTGGCGGCGTTGTATTTGAAATGGTCGTAACGCAGGCCTGTGGTCAGGGTAACAGGGTGCAGGTTCCAGATGCCTTCCGCGTACACGCCGTATTCGGCTTTTTTCTCTTTGTCTCGGTCATACAGGCCGAGAATTTTCAGCCATGCGCCTTTGTCGGACGGTTCGGAGGTTTCGTGGCGGTAGTTGACGCCGTATTTCACCATGTGTCCGTCGCCGAAGGAGCTGGCGAGGTTCAGATTTGCGCCGGTTGCTTTGATTTTGCTTAACTCAAGCTTGCCGATGGGAACGCCGCCTTGCGCCGTGCCGGAGGCTTGGGCTTTTGGAGAAGGAGCGCCTTTAGGAGGCTTGGTGTCGTCGGTATTGATTTGGAAGACGTTGGCGTCGATTTTGTCGATAAAGCCGACGTTGCGGCCGCGGTATTCCAGATTGTAGGTCTGCTCTTTTTGATAAGTGCCGTCCACGCCGACATAGCTGTCAACGTTTTGGAACTCGGCTTTGTCGGTGCGGTTGCCTTTTTGGTATTCCTGACGGTAGGTCAGGCGGATGCCGTGGTCGTCGTTGAAGTCGTAGCCGAGTTTGGCGAGGTAGCTGTGCTGTTTCAGACGGCTGCCGCGGTTGACATCGCCGTTGCCGTCTTTGTAGTCGCGGTTGTTGAGGAAGTTGCCTGCAAACAAGGCATCGAAGCCGTTTTGATAGCCGTAAACCGCTGCGTTGCCGGTTGAGCCTTTATTGCTGCTCAAGCCCGCGCCGAGTTTGAAACCGAAAGGTTTGCCATCGGTCAGCAGGTCTTTCGCGTCAACCGTCGTCACGCGGATGGTACCGCCGACCGCGCCCAAGCCCGCGCTCGCTGCGCCTGTGCCTTTTTCGACGTTGATGCTTTTCACCAAAGCGGGGTCAAGCTGGAAGCGGCTTTGGTGGTGGAAAATTTTGGTGGATTGGCTGGTGCCGTCCACTTCCAGATTAATCTTGTCTTCGCCGACGCCGCGGATACTGTAAAACTGCGCCACGCCGTTGCCGCCGCCGACATCCATACCGATTTGGTCTTTCATGACTTGTTTCAAATCGGTTGAAGTTTCGCGGTCAAGCTGGTTTCGGGTAACGCGGGTCGGTACGGCGGTACCGGTAACCTTAATTTCATTCAGTTCGGCAGTTTCTGCGGGGTGCGTATTTTCGGCATGGGCGAAGCCTGTTGATAGTGCGAGTGTAATGAGACTAAGGCGGAATACAGGAAAAGAGGTTTTATTCATGATTTTTCCCAAGGAATAAAAAATTGACCGCTTATTCTAATTATTTTAATAATGATTATCAAATTCTTAATAGATATTAATAAATATATTCTGTTTCATTTCAATCTAAAATTAATATGATTTTTATAAAAATCAATTAGTTTATATTTTAGTTAAATTTAGTAAAGGTTCTTTGGCTGAGAAAGGGGTTGAGTCTTACTTTTTCCGAGAGGGAGAGATGGGATAGCTTGAATATCTGTCAATAAAGAATTTTGTCTATCAGCGTTTTATTTAAAAAGGCCGTCTGAAAAGTACGTTTCAGACGGCCTAAATATTTATGTTTTACAGCAAAGGGCTCATCAGGCGGACGGCATTTTCTACGAGGCCGCGGAGTTTGGAGCGTTGTTGCCATGATTTGATGGCAATGTAGCTGCTGTTTTTGAGGTAGTCACGTTGGAGGTTGCAGATTTGTTTGGTGGTGTCGCGATCGTAGATGGCGAGGCTGATTTCGAGGTTGAGGAAGAAGCTGCGCATGTCCATATTGACCGTACCGAAGAGGGAGTAGTCTTCGTCTATGGTCAAGGTTTTGGCATGTAAAAGCCCACCTTCAAACATGGCGATTTTGACGCCGGCTTCCAGCAGCATAGGGTAGTAGGCGCGTGAGGCGTAGCGTACCATCAGTGAATCGACTTTGGCGGGCAGTATCAGGGTTACTTTGACGCCGCGTTTGGCGGCGACGGTTAATGCCATGAGAAGCGGCTCGTCGGGGACGAAGTAGGGGGTGGTAATTGTGATTTGTTTGGTAGCGGCATAGATGGCGCTGATGATGGTTTCGTAGATGACGAAGCTGCTTTGCTCGGGGGCGGAGGGAATGATTTGGGCAACAATATTGCCTTGCTGCATTTTTTCGGGAAGGATTTGGGGCAGCAGGTTTTTTGCTTGGTTGAGGTATGTTTGTACGTTTTGGAGGTTTTTATCGGTTTCGACGGCAAGGTCGGCGAAGAAGACGGCTGACAGTTCTAGTACCATAGGCCCTGTGCAACGCATCATGGCATCTATCCATTCGCCGACGCCTGAGTTTTGTTTGAAGTAACGCGGATCGACGAGGTTGAAGCTGCCGGTGTAACCGATTTTGCTGTCGATGACGAGGATTTTACGGTGGTTGCGCAGGTCGGTACGTGTGAATAATGTACGCCAGATGCCGACAGGTAAGGAGGTATGTACTTCTACGCCTGCTTGGCGCAGTTTCTCTACCCAATCGCTTTCAAGAAAGCTCCTGCTGCCGACGGCATCGGCCAATATAGCGCAGTCTACGCCTCTGGCTTTGGCGGCAAGGATTTCATTTAGAATTTCTTCGATGCGGCCTTTGGGTTCGATAATGTAAAAGGCCAACAGGCAGGAATGGGCTGCGGCGCGTATGTCGGCAAGCATGCTGTCGATGATGGTATCGGTGGTTGAGAGCAGGCTCATGGCGTTGCCTCGGGTTGCACCCAGCCCCGTTCCTTTTTCGGCAACTTTACTGATGCCGTGGTAACGCGATTTCACTTGGTCGGCAATATCGAGATACATATCGGTAAGGTGGGCGGCGGCAAAGTTGCGGTAGAAACGGTTCATTTCGCCGGTACGTTTGGCGCGGGCCGTACCGAGACGCGGCTCGCCGATGAGGATGTAGGCGATGGTTCCGAATACGGGGAAAAGGAAGAGGATAATCAGCCAGGCAAAGGTTGAGCCGATGTTTTTTTGTTTGTACAACACGCGCAGCATGCAGGCGAGTGCGGCGCAGGTGTGGGCGAAGATAAAAATCTCGGTCCAGGTAATGTCTTTTAAGAAATTCATATTCGGTAGGGATTGGTTGAATTTTTAAATTTAAAGGTTGGGGCCGACAAGCTTCAAATATTAAGTATATAGAAAAACCGTCTGAAAACAAATTTACACGATAATTGTGTTTTTGCTTTCAGACGGCCTTTGCGTTGCTTTCATTAACGGTGATACTGACGGGACAGTTCGTGTACGGTATCGACCAGAATTTTGGCGTGTTCGGGGTCGGCGTGTTGGTTGATGCCGTGGCCGAGGTTGAATACATGGCCGCTGCCGTTGCCGTAGTCGGCAAGGATGCGTGCGACTTCGGTGCGGATAGATTCGGGCGTACCGAAGAGGGCAAACGGGTCGAAGTTGCCTTGCAGGGCAACTTGTTCGCCGACGCGACGGCGGGCTTCGCCGATGTTGCAGGTCCAGTCCAAGCCTAATGCGTCTGCGCCGATTTCTGCCATGCTTTCCAGCCATAAGCCGCCGCCTTTGGCAAATACGATAACAGGCACGCGGCGGCCTTCGCTTTCGCGTTTGAGTCCGGCTACGATTTGACAGATATATTTCAGGCTGAATTCTTTAAATGCGGCATCACTCAACACGCCGCCCCAAGTGTCGAAAATTTGTACGGCTTGTGCGCCGGCATCGATTTGGGCATTGAGATAAGCGGTAACGGCTTGGGCATTGGTGTCGAGGATTTTATGCAGCAAATCAGGGCGCGAATACATCATGGTTTTGATGGTGCGGAATTCTTTGCTGCTGCCGCCTTCGACCATGTAGCAGGCGAGTGTGAACGGGCTGCCGGAGAAGCCGATGAGTGGAACGCGGCCGTCCAGTGCTTTACGGATGGAAGTTACCGCGTCAAAGACGTATTGCAGTTTTTCCATGTCGGGAACTTGCAGTTTTGCAATGTCGGCTTCGTGTTGCAAAGCGCGTTCAAATTTCGGGCCTTCGCCTTCGGCAAAATACAGACCCAAACCCATGGCATCGGGGACGGTCAGAATATCGGAAAACAGAATTGCCGCGTCCAGATCGAAGCGGTCTAAAGGCTGGATGGTAACTTCTGTCGCCAACTCGGTGTTTTTGCACAAATCGAGAAAGCTGCCTGCGCGTGCGCGCGTGGCTTTATATTCAGGCAGATAGCGTCCGGCTTGGCGCATCATCCAGATGGGTGTGTATTCGACAGGCTGTTTGAGCAGGGCGCGGAGGAAAGTGTCGTTTTTCAGAGCAGTCATGATAAATAGGCTTTCTGATTTGGTATGTTGGAACAAAGTTCAGACGGCCTTAGTTGTTTATTCAGGCCGTCTGAAATAATTAAATAGAAACTGGTATGAAAGATTTCATGAGTTATTAATGCGAAGCCGGCACATCAATTGGGTTGAGGAAGGGCTGTCGGATGTTCTTCCTCGGCCACGCTTTCCAAAACCAGATTGCGTTGTTCTTGCGCTTTTTGCGGCTGATCGGTTTCATCAAACACGCGGGCCAAGACCAAATGCGCAGATACGCTGGGTTGCAGGGCGATGCTGGCTTCGAGGTAGCCTTGGGCTTTGCCCCAAAGTTTGCGGCCGTAAGCCAGTTGGCCGAGATACATCAACAGTAGCGCATTGTCCGGTTGTTCCTCCAACCAAGAATCTGCCAAATCGATGGCTTTTTGCTGGTCGCGCTCGCTTAGGAAACGCACGGATTCGACAAATGCTTCCAAAAGCTCGGGCTGGCGGTTTTGCGGATAATGGGTTTTTACCCATTTGACCGCTTCGGCATACAAGCCCAAACGTTCGTATTTTTCGGCTATCGCGACGCATAATTCGCCAGATTTCACGTTTTCGGGAATCTGTTTCAAACAGGCTTTCAGACGGCCTGCATCGGTTACTTCGCTTAAGAGGCGGCGATATGCCCAATTTTGATACTGTTCGGCTTCGTAATCGTTGATGGCGCCGGCTTTAACCAGTTTTTCCGCTTTTGCCAAGACATCTGCAGCATCGCCATGATCAAAGGCATAACGTAATTGCAGGCGGACCAGGCGGCTTAAGTTGCTATTAATTTTTGCTGCGGCTTCAAGGTTTTGTGCGGCAGTCGGATAATCGCGGCGGCTCAGTGCAGATTCGGCCAGCAAAAGATGACGGGAAAGCTGTTGTTTTTGTGGCAGGTGTTCGATTTCGTGCAGGTAGCGGTCGCGCAATTCGAAGTTTTCCATTTGGTCGGCCGCGTGCGCGCCCAACATCAAAGCCAGGGTGCGGTTGTCGCCTGCTTCTTTGTTTTGCAAGACTTTGGCGGCTTCTTGTTCGGCTTTTTCAAAGCGGCCTTCAAAATATGCCAGACCTGCGCTGTTCAAAGAGGCAGAAGCCTGACGGCCTTTGCGGGCAATGCCGAAGCGTTGCATACGCGCCGGAATGTTCAAGAGGCCGAACACGAATTTAATCAGGAAATACAAGACGAATACGCTCAACAGCAGGCCTAAAACAAAGGCATGCAGATTGATACGCAGCATGGTTTGCTCAACCACAACGTACACGTTACCGGTATAAATGCCGGAAGCCAACGCTAAACCGACGGCGGCGGCAAACAGAATGACAATCCAAACGACGGTTTTCATGCTTGCTCTCCTTTAATTTTGGCAGCAGGCTTGGTTTGGTTTTGTGGTTTGGCAGCTTCGGCGGCCGGTTCTTTTTTGTTTTCAGACGGCAATGCAGGTGCTTCCAAAGACTGAGGAGCGGAAGCGGCAGCCGGTGCGGAAGTTGTGGCTTGTTCGGTAACTGCAGCCGGAGCGGAAGCGGAAGCGGTTTTCTCGGTAGCTTGGGTTTGTGCAGCTTCTTCGGTCGTCATTTGTGTACGAGAACCTTCTTGATAAGCGCGAACGGCACTCAAGCTGGCTTTCAGGCTGTCGTCCGAAATCATGCGGACATCAAGGGCTTTGAGTTCGGCCAACTCTTTCAACCATGACTGCGTAGCAGGGGATTTGCTGTCGAAGTATTGCTTCACGGTTGCTTCAACGTTGTTCAAATCGCTTTGATACACTTCGCCGTTGTGTTGCAACAGGGCAATGCGCGCATCCAAAAGGCGCAGGCGCAGGTTTTCACGGATGAAGTAGGTTTGTTCGGGCGAAATCAACATGGCATCGTTGCTGTCCAGATGACGGACTTCAACCAAGCCTTTGAGGGCATTGATGGATTTTTCCCATGTGTTTTCCCACCAAGTTCCTGAATTAGTGGCTTCGACAGGCGCAGCACCCGGTTTCAATACGCCGTCCAAAACCAAAGGCAGGCCGGAAATACCGGTTTCCAAGCGGTCGATACGCAAGGCAGTTGCGGAAATATCGACATAAGGACGGTTTTTCAGCGCGGCCAAATCATTGCTGATGGCTTGCTTGACGGGGATAAGCTCAGGCTGTTCAAAACGGCTTAAGCGGCTGTCGATGTGCTCCAATACGCTGACCGCGCCTTGGAGGTTGCCTGACAGCATCAATTGTTGCGAAGCAGTGTTCAGCATGGATTCGGCTTCGTCAACCAGCCAGTTGATACGGCCTTTGAGTAACTCTTGATAAGCTTTCTGCGTTTGCAGGATTTGATCGCTATTGTTTTTTTGACCGTTGTTCAGGCGGTCTAACTCGGCCTGAATAGCGGTTTGGCGGTTGAGGCTGTCTTTTAAAAGGCTGGCGTTTTCAGATTCACCTAACGCGGCTTTGTCGATTTTTTGGTTGAATTCGAGCTCTTGGTTTTTTAAAACATTTTGACCCTGTACAAACAGGAATCCGCTCGCGCCTAGGCCTAGCAGTGCCAAGACGGTTGCACCTGCGGCCAAGGCTTTGCCGCCAGATTGTTTGATGATAACAGGGGCGTTGTTTTGTGGGAGATTGTTGGACTCGGGCATGCTCGCCTCCACTTGCTGAGGTTGGGTAGGTTTGATTTGTTCAGACGGCCTGGTGTTTTCAGAACCTTCAGGCGCCGGAGCTACCGTATTGGCAACTTGTTGGGTATCTTTATTGTCTTCGACTTGGTTCACTGCTTGGCTCCTTTGTGACATGGATGAAAGTGCAGCGGATAGAGAAGTGACGGTTTCTACATGTTTGGCACCGACGATGCGAAGCGCATCGGAAATGCGCGGATGATGGGTAAAGTATAGCAAGGATTCGAAGAATCGGGAAAATTGCGGCGGAATCTGATGGAAAAATTCGCGTGCGAGTTCACCGGATGTGATGTAGGCGGCGGCGATGTCTTCGGTTTTAAAGTGCTGCCAATCGATGGCGTGTGGCCGTCTGAAATAGATTTCGGCGATGTCGATTTGGAAACCCAGTTCAGTCAGTTTGTCTGCTAGAAAATCACGGCCGCCATGACCTCGAATGATTAAAACTCGGGCATTGGGTGGCAGGTTTTTCCAAATAGGCATTCTCAAGACGGCTTCGCTGTCGTTGCCATCTTCGGGAGAGAATACGGGATAGGGGGAGAATTGTGCCAAAGTATGTTGGCTGGTTTGGCCGACGGTAATGTGTGCTTTGGGTCCGTCTGAAAAATTCAAGTGCGGCGCTGCGGTTTCAATAGCGGTGGGGCTGACCCAAAACACGACATCGGCTTGCTTGAATTGTTCGGGAAGTTTGTTTAGTGCCGAAAGATCCGCCTCTATTTCAATCGGACTCAATACCTGAGCCTGCCAACCGGCTGCATGGCAGGTTTGGATATCTTGCTGTGGACGGTTGGACGGACGGATGATGAGTAGAGTAGGCATAATGTGGGATAAATTATTAAGGTTTAGGCCGTCTGAAAGAAGGGCTTCAGACGGCCTGCTGCCGGGGATACGTTATTGATCGACGAATGCGCGCTCAATCAGGTAGTCGCCGCGGACACCGGTTTTTGGAGAAACGGTCAGGCCGAATTCGTCCAAGACGTTGCAGGTGTCTTTCAACATAGCAGGGCTGCCGCACAACATGGCGCGGTCGTCTTGCGGATTGATTTTAGGCAGGCCAATGTCTTCGAAGAGTTTGCCGCTGCGCATTAAATCGGTCAGACGGCCTTGGTGTACATATTCTTCGCGTGAAACAATCGGGTAGTAAATCAGTTTTTCTTTAACCAAGTCGCCCAAGTATTCGTGTTCGGGCAATTCTTTGGTGAAGCGGTCGTAGTATGCCAAGTCTTTTTTGTAGCGTACGCCGTGAACCAAGATGATTTTTTCGAATTGCTCGTAAATTTCAGGGTCTTTGGTAATGCTCAAGAAAGGTGCGATGCCGGTACCGGTGCTCAAGAGGTAGAGGTGTTTGCCTGGATTCAGGTCGCCGGCAACCAATGTGCCGGTCGGTTTTTTACTGATGAGGACATCGTCGCCGACTTTAAGGTGTTGCAGGCGGCTAGTCAATGGGCCGTCTTGTACTTTAATACTGAAAAATTCCAGATGCTCTTCCCAGTTGGCAGAAGCCACGCTGTATGCGCGCATCAGCGGTTTGCCGTCAACCATCAGGCCGACCATGACGAACTGGCCGTTTTCAAAGCGCAAAGATTCGTCACGGGTACAGGTGAAAGTGAAGTAAGCGTCGGTCCAGTGGTGTACGGACAAGACTTTCTGGGTGTTGAATGCTGCCATTGATATTTCCTGTCGGATAAGGCCGTCTGAAAAGGATAGGTCGGGACGGCCGAGGTTAATAAAAAGAATTGAATATGGTGTTCAGCTACTTGCTTGCCGGTTTGGCTGATTTTTCGCTGAGGCTGTGCAGGTCGGCATAGCGTCCGCCTGCGCTAATCAATTCATGATGAGTGCCTTGTTCTACGACATTGCCTTCATGCATAACAACGATGTTGTCGGCTTTTTCGATGGTCGAAAGTCGGTGGGCAATCACCAATGTGGTACGGTTTTGCATCAGATTTTCCAATGCGGTTTGCACCAAACGTTCAGATTCATTATCCAATGCGCTGGTGGCTTCGTCCAAAATTAAAATCGGCGCATTTTTCAAAAGCGCACGCGCAATGGCGAGGCGTTGACGTTGGCCGCCGGACAGTTTTAAACCGTTTTCGCCAACTTCAGTGTGCAGGCCTTGCGGCATTTTTTGGATAAATTCCCAAGCATTGGCTGCTTTTGCGGCATTAATAATTTCTTCTTCGCTGAATTTATCAGCTTGTGCATAGGCAATGTTTTCAGCAATCGTACCATTAAACAGGACAACGTTTTGGCTGACGAATGCCATGCGGCTGCGCAGGCTTTCGAGCGTATATTCATTGACGTTGACGCCGCCAATTAAAACCTTGCCTTCATCCGGATTGAGGAAGCGCGGCAACATATTGGCCAAGGTGGTTTTGCCGCAACCCGATGCGCCGACCAATGCAGTCACTTTGCCTTGTGGGACAAGCAGGTTGATGTGGTTCAAGCTGTTGCGTTCGGCTTCAGAATAGCGGTGTACAACATCGCAAAATTCGATATCGCCAGGGTTTGGGCTGAGAATCTGTTTGCCTTCGTTGCTTTCTTCGGGTTGATCCAAAAAGGTGAAGACGCTTTCAGCCGCCGCTAAACCGCGTTGCAGGGACTGCATCACGCCGGTCATGCGTTTGATGGGGTCAAACATCATGATCATGCTGGACAAAAACGACATAAAATCGCCTGCACTGAAGCCGGAAAGCCCTGCTTGGCGTGCGGCTGCATAAATAATCGCAGCCAGTGCAACCGAAGCCATTAATTGGGTAATGCCGGTACCGGCAGAGCTGGCAGAAACCTGTTTTAGCAGGTTGCGGCGCACATCGTCGGCAATACGGTTGAAGCGGCGATTTTCATAATCTTGACCGCCATAGATTTTCACAACGCGTTCACCATTAATGCTTTCGCCCAAGACCTGCATTAGCTGGCCAAGATAAATTTGGTTGTTAGCAGACAGTTTGCGCAGGCGTTTGCTGACTGTTTGGATACATACAGCAACAACTGGCAAGATGATAAAAGTAATCAGGGTCAAACGCCAGTTCAGATAAGTCAGTAAGCCCAATAGGCCGACTACGCTCACGCCGTCTTTAGCAATCACGGTAATGACGTTGAACCCTGCATCGGTAATTTGATTGACGTCGTTCAAGATACGAGACATCAAACGACCGCCGGTATTGCTGCTGAAATACGAAGTCGGCAGGTGCATCATTTTGTTGAACATTTCACCGCGCAAGCGCTGCACCAAGTGGCTGGACAGATAAGTCGTGCAATATTCGTTAATGAAGTTGAACAGGCCGCGAACGAAAAACAGCGCCACAATTGCCAGCGGCAACCATGACATGCTTTTCATGTTTTTATCGACAAAACCTTCATTGATCAAAGGTTTAAGCAAGTAACCGAAAGCCGGCATCGTACCGGCGACAATCAGCATGGCCACTACGGAGACGATAAACATCTTCCAATAGCTTTTTAAATATCCAAGCAAACGCTTGTACAGCTCCCAGTTGGATGTGGCTTGTGTTGTCTGCATATCAATCCAGATTTAGAGCAAACATGCAATTCTAAACGAAAATATCTGTCATTACAATGTTTGCAATTGAAAGTCAAAAGGAGTTGGTATTGTTTTAACGCCTTGATTTTATATTAGGAACGACTGCGGTGTGGTGGGTTTGGCAATAATGTTACCCACTTCTCAAATATCGGTTGTGGCCGTCTGAAAAAGTTTCAGACGGCCTCTTCAGTCGTCAAGGACGGCCGGTTAAGCCAGGGCTTCCTTAATGATGTCTTTCACTGCCGTTGCATTATTAGGGACAACACGGACACGTTGCGGCAGGTTTTCCAAGCCTTCCAATGCGGCCGGACGGGGGATGGAAACTTCGCCGACAGCCTCATGGATGGTGGCTTCAAATTTGGCAGCCAATGCGGTTTCGAGGCAGACAATGGTTTCGCCGGCTTCGCGAACTTCACGCGCTACTTTGACGCCATCGGCTGTATGCGGATCAATCAATTCACGGTCTTGTTCGTAAACCTGTTTGATGGTGGCAAGGCGGTTGGCATGGGTCGATTTGCCGGAAACAAAGCCATATTGTTGATGTACTTTGTTTAAGGCAAATTCCAAATTGAAACCTTTGCCGGAGCCTACTTCAGCCCATAAGGTTTTGATTTCGTCTGCATCGCGGTCCATCAAGTCAAACACAAAACGCTCGAAGTTGGAGGCTTTGGAAATATCCATAGACGGGCTGGAAGTGACGTGGGTATGTTCGCTGTTGCGCGGGCGGTATGCGCCGGTTTTGAAAAATTCGTCCAATACGTCGTTTTCGTTGGTGGCGACAATCAAGCGGTGGATGGGCAAGCCCATTTGGCGGGCGATATGGCCGGCGCAGACATTGCCGAAGTTGCCGCTTGGTACGCAGAAGCTGACTTTTTCGTCATTGCTTGATGTGGCGTTGAAATAACCGGCGAAGTAGTACACGACTTGGGCGACGATACGGCCCCAGTTGATGGAATTGACTGTGCCGATATGATATTTGGCTTTGAATTCGGCATCGTTTTGTACGGCTTTGACGATGTCTTGGCAGTCGTCAAACATGCCTTCAACAGCGATGTTGTGGATGTTGGCATCTTGCAGGCTGAACATTTGTGCGCGTTGGAATGCGCTCATTTTGCCTTCCGGAGACAGCATGAAGACGTTGACGCCTTTTTTACCGCGCAGGGCGTATTCGGCGGCAGAGCCGGTATCTCCGCTGGTGGCACCCAAGATATTGAGTTCTTTGCCTTCTTTATTCAATACATATTCAAACGCATTACCCAAGAATTGCATGGCCATGTCTTTGAATGCCAAAGTCGGGCCGTTGGAAAGGGCTTGGATTTTGATGCCGTCTGAAAGTGTGCGCACCGGCGTGATGGCTTTGGTACCGAATACTTCTTCGGTGTAGGTGCGGTTGATGATGTCGCGTAAATCATCAGCAGGGATGTCGGTGGCAAACAGACTCATGACTTCAAACGCCAGCTCGGGGTAGCTGAGTGTGCGCCATTGGTCTAAAGTAGCACGGTCGATTTGAGGGTATTGCTCAGGCAGCATCAAACCGCCGTCAGGAGCCAAACCCATCAATAAAACTTCGCTAAATTGCTTGCGTGCGGTCGCACCGCGGGTGCTGATGTATTTCATGGTTTCTTCTCTATGTATTTAAAATTCAAATAGAAAGTCAAAACGAATTCAGACGGCCTTGATGTGAAAAAAGGCCGTCTGAACGATTATTTGTAGAGTCGTTTGAAGCAGGCGGTAACCGTTTTTGCGGTAACGGAAGCAATGGCCTGTTCGCGGGTTGCCGGACTCAATACCTGCATCATTTCAGTTGCAGTCAATTGGTTTGGTGCTTCTTCGCTGGCACAGCTACAGATTTTATTTTCCCATTCGGCTTGTTTTTCCGCACTCATGGCCAAAGCAATGACGCGCCATTCGTTACGTTTGTTTAATTCGGTACGGCATTGGCTGTCTACCGCCATTTTCACTACGCTGCTGCCGATACCCGTACCGCTGCCCAAACCGCCGAAAGAGTCGCCGCCGGTAGCGCATGCACCCAATAAGAAAGCTGATGTAACAGCTGCCAAAAGAGCTCTTGAAGTCATGATGTTTCCTGTAAACAAGGCCGTCTGAAACGTCCGAAGAATTCTCAAAATAGTATGTATTATACCGTAATGCGGCCCGATATGTGTGTTTGCGAAACTACCGTATAATGCTAGCGAGTTTTCTTTTCAATCAATCAGCACGAAAGCCGCTATGTCCGACCTTTTTGCACGCCAACCCGAAGCCCCTTTAGCCGAACGCCTGCGCCCGCATTCTTTAGATGATGTCATCGGGCAGCAGCACTTAATCGGCGAGGGTAAACCTTTGCGCGTGGCGGTGGAAGGTGGAAAGCCGCATTCTATGTTGCTGTGGGGGCCGCCGGGTGTAGGCAAAACCACGCTGGCACGGATTTTGGCGCAGAGTTTCAATGCGCAGTTTCTGCCTGTTTCCGCCGTATTTTCAGGTGTGAAAGACATACGCGAGGCCATTGAAAAGGCTGAAATTGCCTTGCAACAAGGGCGAGCGACGATTTTGTTTGTTGACGAGGTACACCGCTTCAACAAAGCGCAACAGGACGCATTTTTGCCTTATGTCGAAAGCGGCTTATTAACCTTTATTGGCGCGACCACGGAAAACCCGTCATTTGAAGTCAATCCGGCATTGCTCAGCAGGGCGCAGGTTTATGTCTTGCAATCCTTGTCTTCAGACGACCTGAAAAAGCTGATTGCCAAAGTATTGGCTTTGCCCGAATACCAAGACTTTACGATTGAAGCGGATGCGCAAGAATTGCTTGTGAATACCGCCGATGGCGATGCACGCAGATTGTTGAACTTGATTGAGCAGCTTTTACGCGCCGCCGATACACGCCGTCTGAAAACCTTAACTGCCGAATTCCTCGCCGATAGTTTGGGTGCGCAAATCCGCCGTTTTGACAAAGGCGGCGAGAGTTTTTACAACCAAATTTCCGCATTGCACAAATCCGTGCGGGGTTCGCATCCAAATGCCGCGCTGTATTGGTTTTGCCGTATGCTCGACGGTGGCACCGACCCGCGCTATCTCGCCCGCCGCATTGTCCGCATGGCATGGGAAGATATCGGCTTGGCCGATCCGCGTGCCTTAACGATTGCCAATGATGCCGCCGTGACTTATGAGCGCTTAGGCTCGCCGGAAGGGGAGCTTGCTTTGGCTCAAGCTGTGTTGTACCTTGCCGCCGCCGCCAAATCAAACGCAGGTTATAAGGCATACAACCAAATGCGCCGTTTCGTCAAAGAAAACGCCAGCGACGAAGTGCCCGTCCACCTGCGCAATGCGCCGACCAAGTTGATGAAAGAATTGGGTTACGGACGCGAATACCGCCATGCCCACGACGAACCAAACGCCTACGCCGCCGGCGAAAGCTATATGCCCGACGGCTTGGACGAACCCAACTTCTACCAACCCGTCCCTCGCGGATTGGAAATCAAAATTGGCGAAAAGCTGAGATGGCTGAAATCTTTGGATGAAGATGCTTTAGATGATTGAAGCGATAAATATACATAATATTAATCACAGAATAAATTAAATTTTTCAGACGGCCTTTGATGTCTGAATGTTTCCAACCTATACCACATATAATTTTTCATGAATATTCTCGAAGCCTTACTATTATTGTGCCTGCTGATTGTCATTAGCGCGTTTGTGTCCTGCTCCGAACTTGCGCTGGCTTCGGCGCGCAAAATCAAATTGCAGGTCATGGCTAAAGACGGCGGCGATACGCGCGCGCTCGACGTGCTCAATATGCAGCAGCAACCGGGCAGTTTTATTACCGTCGTCCAAATCGGTTTGAACGCCGTCGCCATTCTTGCCGGTATTGTCGGCGAGGCAGCAGTGCGCCCCTATTTTGACGGCTTGTTGGCAAATGCGGGCAGTTGGGGCGGTACGGCTGCGTCGCTGCTGACATTTACGTTGGTAACAGGCAGCTTTATCCTGATTGCCGACCTGATGCCCAAGCGCGTGGCGATGACCCACCCTGAAGCGGTGGCGGTACGCATTGTACGGCCGATGATGTTTTTAATTTTTATCTTAAAGCCGTTTATTTTGATTTTTGACGGATTGGCAAACGCAATATTCAAGCTCTTCAAAGTTTCCACCGTCCGTCAGGAGCAACTGACTTCGGAAGATATTTACGCCGTCGTTGATGCCGGTGCGCAGGCTGGTGTGTTGAAAGAACAAGAACACTATCTGATTGAAAACATTTTCGATATGCAGGAGCGTAAGGTAACTTCCACCATGAGCACGCGCGAATACATTGTCTATTTTGATAAAAACGACAACAGCGATACCGTGTTGGAAATGATGTCCGACAAACCGCACAACAAATTCCTCGTATGCGACGGCGATTTGGAGCGCGTCATCGGCTACATCGAATCGCATACGCTGCTGACCTTGTTTTTAAAAGAAAAAGATGTCCGCTTGACCGACAAGCGCGTGTTGCGCAAAGCCTTGTTCATCCCCGACACGCTGTCGCTTTACGATGTCTTGGAAACCTTCAAAACTTCCGGCGAAGATTTTGCCGTGGTGGTAAACGAATATGCGCTGGTGGTCGGCGTGGTAACGCTGAAAGACGTGATGAGTATCGTCATGGGCGAGCTGGTCAATACCGAAGAAGAGCCGCAAATCATCCGCCGCACCGAAGACACCTGGCTGGTGGACGGCGCGACCCCGCTCGCCGACGTGATGCGCGCGCTGGATATTGAAGAGTTTCCCGATTCGGAAAACTACGAAACCATCGCCGGCTTTATGATGTATTCCCTGCGCAAAATCCCGAAGCGCACGGATTTTCTGGTTTATGCCGGTTATAAGTTTGAAATCATCGATACTGAAAATTTGAAAATTGACCAGCTTTTGGTTTCAAAACAAGGAAATATGGTGGGGAAAATGTAACGGGTTGCTGGGAATACATGACAAGAAAATTAAAAAATAAATAAAAAGGAAAAAATATTATGACGACTAACGAACCTCAAAAATACGCCCGCAGCCTGCATGCGCCCATCAGCCTCGGCACAACCTCTGACGACCGCTTTATGCCGCGTGGCTTCCTTTCATATTTTGCCGAGCTGCCGAAGTTGGTTTTAACCGAAAAATTAGATGGACAAAACAACTGCTTTGCCGCACACGGCCTCTATGCCCGTAGTCATACTGCACCTACCCAGCATCCGTGGGATAAACCTTTGCTGCAACGATGGCAGCAAATCAAAGATGATTTGGGCGATCTCGAACTTTTTGGCGAGAATATGTACGGCATTCATTCGATTGCCTATTCTCAACTGGAAAGCTATTTTTATCTATTCGCCGTCCGCCGTGGCGGACATTGGCTTTCATGGGAAGAGGTTAAATTTTATGCGCAGCTGTTTGATTTTCCAACTGTGCCAGAAATTCCCATTTTGCAGCCGCTTGCAGATTTCACTCAAAAATACGCCAATGAAGATACTGCTTTAGCGCAATGGCTGGCTGTTAATTTGGGAGAACCGTGGACGGAGAGCGTACAAACTGCCGGCAAACTTGGCGGCTACGATCCGAATACAGGAGCAGCATGCAGCGAAGGTTTCGTTATCCGTAACTCCGCTGATTTTGCCACCAACAACGGCAACCTATCTGTTCAATCCAATGAATTCGACAACCTTTTCAAATTGGTACGAGCCAAACACGTTAAAACCGATGTTCATTGGACGAAAACTTGGAAGCCTGCTCGTCTTATCGACTACGACAAATACCATTGGCAAAGCTGGCAGTTTCAGACGGCCTGAAGTCCAATTATCCAATAATAAGAAAGACAATTATGTGGACATTCCCATATTACATACCCGGCCAACTTCCTGATTGGCAAGCCTTAGAACGTCGTTTCAGCTGGTTTGCCGATATGAAAAACGTTCCCCAAGATCCTGAATGGCATGCCGAAGGCGATGTATTTACGCATACCATAATGGTGTGCGAAGCCCTTTTGAAACTGCCCGAGTTTCAAGCACTCGGCGAGCAGGAGCAACACATCTTGTTTGCAGCCGCTATGCTGCACGACGTAGAAAAACGCAGTACGACCAAGTGTGAAATTGAAAACGGCAAAGAACGTATCGTTTCGCCGCATCACGCAAAAAAAGGCGAGCATACCGCCCGTACTTTACTGTATACCGAACTTGCTGCTCCGTTTGCCGTAAGAGAAGCCATCGCCAAACTCGTGCGCCTGCACGGACTGCCTTTATGGGCAATTAACAAGCCTAATCCTGAGCGAGCCGTCATAGCGGCCAGTTTGCAGGTTAACACTGCGTATCTTGCTATGCTTGCTAAAGCCGATGTTTTAGGCCGTATATGTTGCGACCAACAGGATATTTTGCTGCGCATTGATTTGTTTCGTGAACTCTGTGAAGAAAATGCTTGTTGGGGCAAGGCACGTACGTTCGCTAGCGACTACGGACGCTATCTCTATCTTAACGGCCGTAGCAAAATGCCGGATTATCAGCCATTTGATGATCGGACCTTTGATGTGTACGCCATGTGCGCCATAGCAGGTAGCGGCAAAGACAGTTACATCAGGCAACATCTTGCCCATCTGCCCATGCTGTCGCTGGATGAGATTCGCCGTGAGCGCAAACTTGATCCAGCAGATTCCAAACATACCGCCGAAGCCGTGCGTTTGGGTAAGGAGCAGGCAAAAGAATACCTACGCGCCCGTACGTCATTTGTCTTCAATGCGACCAATCTTAACCGCGACCTGCGCAGCAAATGGCTGCCGATGTTTGCCGATTACGGCGCACGCGTGCATCTCATTTATTTGGAAGTGCCTTACACGCAATTACTATCGCAAAACCGTAACCGCGAACATTCTGTGCCGAATGATGTGTTGCACCGCATGATAGAAAAGCTGGAAATCCCTGATTACAGTGAAGCGCATACAGTGGATTTTGTGGTTTCTTCTTAATAGGTAAGAACCTTGTAATCAGGCCGTCTGAAACAATCCAATGTTTCAGACGGCCTTTTCATGAAATTAAAAATTGCTAGAGCTAAGACAGAGGTCTTTATTCGCAATTTAAGCCTTTTGTTTTTTCGGCAAATGTATCCATGGCAATTTGGCACATGCGCTCACGTTGGCCTACGTCGGCGGCGGGCAGGATTTGGCGCAGGTATTTTGTGTTATCGCGTTGGAACGATGCTTTATCGCCTGCTTTTTGGTAACACGCATCTGCGCGGGTAAAGTATTGCTGGCAGATTTTCGGCAATTCTTCAAAGGACAAGGGTTTGCTTTTGTGCATGCCGTGTGCGGAGACGGAGAGGGAGGAAAGGGCGCACAGCGCGATGATTAAGGTTTGGGAAATGGTTTTCATGGTCAGCCTATTTATTGAAGTGGTGTTTAAATCAATTGTTCGCCCCAATGCAGCTTTTGGCGCAGGGTTTTGAAGTATTGGTAATCGGTGGGATGGAGGACGCGCAAGGGATTGTGATAGCGGCGGATGATGATGCGGTCGAAGTTTTGCACGTCGATATGGGATTGTCCGTCAAAATGTGCGCGTGCGTCGCCGCTTTTGGTAATGAGGATTTCAATCACGCTGGTGTCAGGGATGGCAATCGGGCGGTTGGTCATGGATTGCGGGCAGATGGGCACGAGTGTGAAGGCGTGCAGACCGGCCTGCATGATGGGGCCGCCGGCGGCAAGCGCGTAAGCAGTCGAACCTGTCGGCGTGGAAATAATCAGGCCGTCCGAACGTTGGGTATAGACAAATTCTTGATTGATAAAGACTTCAAATTCAATCATTTGGCCTGCGCCGCCACGAGACAGTACGGTGTCGTTGAGGGCGAGGGCGCGTTCGATGGTTTCGCCGTCACGAATAATGCTGGCTTCGATGAGGATGCGTTCTTCGGGCAGATATTTGCCTTCCAGTACGGGGCGGATGCCTTCAACCATGGTGTCGCGTGAGATTTGGGTGAGAAAGCCCAAATGGCCTTGATTGATGCCGATGATGGGGACGGCGCGTGGGGCGACTTCGCGGGCGGCGGAGAGGAAGGTACCGTCGCCACCGAGCACAATGACGAGGTCGCAGTATTTGCCCAGCTGGGCTTTGTTGACGGTTTCGCAGTAGGCGGAATCTTGGATATAGACGCAGTGTTCTTCTACGCTCAATTCATCCAGATAGATGGTGAAGCCGTTTTCGCGCAGAAAAGAAACCAATGTGTGGACGGTATCTTGAATTTCGGGCGTATTGGGACGCGTAACGATGCCGATGTTTTTAAATGGGCTTTTCATGTAATAGGCCGTCTGAAATTAAGTATTTAATCTATCCAGATATCGCGCTCGAGGCGGTCGAGGCGTTCGTTTAGGCGGGCAACGTCGTCACGCAGTTTGTCCACTTCTTCCAGCCATGCGGCAAGCGTGGCTTGGTCGATAACAGGGGATTCGGGTTCGCGTGAAAAGTCGCTGATTTGCTCGGCAATGCTTTTGCCGATTTTTTTCATGGTGCGGCCGATGTCGCCGGCACGCGAGCTGATGTTTTCTGCGGCCACATGACCGAATACACGCGCCAAATCTTCGCTCGGATAATAGCGCAGTCCACCCAAAATAGGAAGGACGGACATGCCCAATACTAAGTCGCCTTCGAGGCTGATGTCGCCCACGCCAGGCTGACCTCCTTGGAGGATTTTTTGGATGGCGCTGTTGTGGAATGTGATGTTGGTGTCGGCGGTGTCGTTTGCGGTTTCAAGAAAACCTTGTTCGCTGATGCGTCCGGTCAGTCTGAAACCGGTCAGGCTGATGCAGATGATGCT
The DNA here is from genome assembly GCF_051956595.1 of Neisseria sp. P0024.S006. Classification (NCBI taxonomy): domain Bacteria; kingdom Pseudomonadati; phylum Pseudomonadota; class Betaproteobacteria; order Neisseriales; family Neisseriaceae; genus Neisseria; species Neisseria sp. P0024.S006. Next base: position 323,682 of record NZ_JBQCXH010000001.1, on the reverse strand, counting down.
GCCTGCAAATTCAGACAGCTCGCGCTGTTGCTCTGGATTTTGCTGTATCAGGTGGTTGATAAGGGGAAATAGGGCGGACATGGTTTACTCTAAATGCCGTCTGAAACGGATTAATGGGTTGAGTCGCAATTTTACAGGCTTAGCCCGTCTGCGCAAACGGTATTTACAATTTTGCCGTTGCTTTTGTCATCAATGATGAAATCTGGAGCCGGCAGGCCGAGTTTGGCCGCTTCGGCGGTATAAAATTCGGCCCGGCTTGGGTGGTGGGGTTCGACAATATTGCGGATACGCTTGCCGTCAGCTTGGCAGGCCGTCTGAAAAAGGACTTGGACGGCAAGATCCTTATGAAGAATATTAACGGGTTGATTGCCGCCTTGAATGCGTGTTTTTTGAACCAGCTTGGTAACGGGATGACGGTCGGCAGAATAAAGTCCACCCAGTCGCAGTATGTCGATATGGGGTACGGCACTTTCAAGCAAGGCTTGCTCGATTGTGAGGATTTGACGGGCGGATTCGGTTTGCGGATCGGGCGGCGTGGTTTCATCGCATATGCGTGCTTGGTCGCCATACACGCTGGTGCTGCTGGCAAAGATGATGTGTTGTACCTTAGATTGCTCGGCAAGTTGAATCCATTTTTTCAGGGTATTGGCGTAATGGTTTAATGATGAAGGCGGAAGCAGGCAGAACCATGTCGGCTTGTTGATATGGTTTTGCCACAATGCCGAACTGTGAAAAATATCATCTTGATTCAAATCGATGATGTCGAGTTCAATCGGCAGATTGATGTCGTCGGAGGTCAGGTTGCGTTTGATGGCGGCTACCTGACTGCCTTGTTCATAACATTTTTGCGCCAGCGGTAGGCCGAGATAACCTAAGCCGAGAATGGAAATATCGGGAAGGTGCATAAATAAAGCATCCGAAAATTAACAGGCCGTCTGAAAATCGCTTTAACTTGGTTAAAGCCACGTTTTCAGACGGCCTTTGTATGGAAAAATTAATGGTTGCTGCCGATTTTTTGGTCGAATTCGGCACGGTGTTCCGGCAGCAGGTAAGGGCGCAACAGGCTGAGTGTGCGGCTGATGCCCCGTACTTTGGAATCTTCGGTCAACTTGGCGCGGCCGCGCAGGGAGCTGTCAAAGTCGAACCAGTATTTCGTTACCATCCACATATTGACGGCAAGGTCGTTCATGGCGGTTTGGTCTGCGCTGATGATGTTCAGGCCGTTGAGCTGGGTCAGCAGGTTGACCAATAGCGGGGAAACTTTGGCTTGGGTAAAGGTATTGTGTTCGCCCAATAATTCGGCACTGCGGGCAAGCAGGGTGTTCACATCGCTGAAGAGGAAACGGTATTCCCACATCACATCATAAATACCGGCCATGTAGTTGATGGAGTCTTCCACATTAGACGGCAACACGGCCTCGTTAAGGTAGACAAGCAGGGCCTCGCTGTAACGTTTGAACAATTGAACGATGATTTCGTCTTTGTTGCGGAAATGGTAGTAGAGGTTGCCCGGGCTGATGCCCAAATGGGCGGCAATGTGGTTGGTGCTGATATTGCGCTCGCCTTCTTCGTTGAACAAGGCGAGGCTGGCATTGATGATTCGTGTGTAAGTGTTGACTTTAGCAATGCGCGGCATGGGATACACTCCTTTGTTTTATAGGCTGTATGAAGTCGGCAGCCAGTTGGGTTCTGCGTGTAATTCTACCTGAAATTGAGTAAATACTGTATTACAAACATATTGTGCCAGCTGGTGGACATCTTGCGCGGATGCGTTGTTTTTATTCACTAAAACCAAAGCCTGTCTGTCATGCACGGCCGCACCGCCGATCTGATGGCCTTTCAGACGGCATTGGTCAATCAGCCAGCCGGCCGCGAGTTTGACCGAACCGTCAGGCTGCGGATAGCGTGGCATATTGGGGTATTGCTGCAACAAATCGGCTGCTTTTTCAGCACTGACAACTGGGTTTTTAAAGAAACTACCGACATTACCAAGTACGTTAGGATTAGGCAGTTTACTGTTGCGGATTGCACACACTGCATCGGAAACATCTTTGGCTGTCGCCTCGCGGCCTTGGCTCAGTTTGGCAACCGCTGCCGCCAAATCGCCATAGCCCAAGTTCGGCACAAAATGCTCTTTCAACGCAAATACAACCGAAACAATCACATAATGTCCCTTGCCTTCCTGTTTGAACAGGCTTTCACGATAAGCAAAATCGCAATCGGCATTGGAAAGCTCGACAAAGGTTTCCGTATCCAAATCAAAGCAGCGTACGCTATGGATAACATCTTTGACTTCAACGCCGTATGCGCCGATGTTTTGTACCGGAGACGCGCCGACCGTACCCGGAATCAGGCTGAGGTTTTCCAGCCCGCTCAAACCCAGTCCAACCGTATGCAAAACAAAATCATGCCAAATTTCCCCGGCCTGAGCTTCGATATAAACCATGCCGTCTGAACGCTCAATTTCGCGTATTCCCTTGTTTTCCATATGCACAACCAGACCGGCGTAGTCCTCCATCAAAAGGATATTGCTGCCGCCGCCGAGCCATAAAACAGTATCTCGGTCGAACTCGGGCAGCCGGACGATGTCGCGCAACTCGTCGGCATGTTTGAGTGCAACAAATGCTTGGGCTTGGGCTTTGAGGCCGAAAGTGTTGTAAGGGGTAAGGTCGGTTTGGTATTGGATGGGTTGCATGGGTTTAACTTTAAAATAGGAATTCGTTGATTAAAGGACGTAGTCAGTGGAGAAAGACGGCTTGTATTGTTCAGACGGCCTTATGCGATTTGACCCTCTCTTTACTGCAAAGCTCCAAGCACCATACCAATGCAATGGCGGCAATCGTCAGCGAAACGGTCAGCGCGGTCCAGAAGCCGTAAATGCCCATATCGGCATGATAGGCAAGCAGGTAGCCGGGCAACAGGCCGCAACCCCAGAAAGCCACGGCATGGATGAACATCGGCATTTTGGTCACTTTATAGCCGCGCAGCGCATATGAAGCGATACATTGGGTAGCGTCTGCCAGTTGGAATAGGGAGGCGAAAAATAAAACGGTCGCGGCAATGCCTAATACGGCCGCATCGTTGGTGTACATACCGGCCAACTGAAAGCGAAAGATGACCAAGAGCAGCGCGGTGCAGGCAGCAAGCATCCAGCCCAACACCAGCGACACACCTGAAATATAACGCGCCCGCAAAAAATCGCGCCGCCCGAGCGAAAAGCCAACGCGTACCGTGCTTGCCGAGCCGACGCTTTGCGGAACCATATACAAAATACCCGACAGGCTAATGACGACTTGTTGCGCGGCGACATAATCCTCGCCGAATGGCGCCACCAAAAAGACGATAAACGAAAACGCGCTGGCTTCTAGAAAATAAGACAAGCCGATGGGGGCGCCGATTTTCCAAATCTGTTTGAAAGCCGTCAAATCGGGTTTGCCGATTTTTGCCGTCAAACCAAACGGGCGGAAGAATTTTTCTTTGGCGATATAAAGCCACAAAGCCAATGCGCTGAACCAAAATACCGCCGCCGTTGCCACGCCGCAACCTGCGCCGCCCAAAGCAGGCATACCGAATTTACCGTAAACGAACACATAGTTCAGCGGCACATTCAACACAAATGCCGCGAAGCTGACCAACATAATCACGCGCGGACGGTTCAAGCTGGAGGCATAAGCGTGCAAGGCGCGGTGTATCATGGCGGCCGGCATTGCCAAGCTGGTGAAGAACATATATTGCGCCATCGTGTCTTCGACATAATCGTTCAAAGTCAGCCAATGACGGAACGGCGTAATCATCGCCCACATCAACAGCATGCCGAATACGCCCAAACACAAACCAAACCAAATGCCCTGCATTCCTGTTTTGCCGACTTCTTCGGTTTTACCTGCGCCGTACAACTGGGCAATCATCGGGTTCAACGCCGCCATCACGCCCATAAAGGTAATGTAAATCGTAGAAAACGCGCTGCTGCCCAGCGCCACCGCGGCCAAATCTTCCTTGCCTGCACCACCGGCCATTACCGTATCGACAAAACCAATGCCCACTTGCGCCACTTGCGCCAACAGCATAGGCAGGGCGAGGGCGGTAAGCAGGCGGGTTTCTTTTAAGAAAACAGGAAAGGCAAAGCGGTTGAGGTTCAGTAGCATAATGTGTGCGGTTTGAAGACAAAGGCCGTCTGAAAACGGAAATTTAAAATTATAAAGGGTAATGTTTGTACACAGACAAAGATTGGTTTAATCGTTAAATTTTTCAGACGGCCTTAAATGTCGGATGTCTTTTTACTGCTTCCAACCAGCTGTCCGGCGTTTGAAACTGCATCAGGCCGTCTGAAAGCAAAACCGCAGCTTGGGTAGTCGAAGCGCGGGTCAGTTTTTCATTGGTTTTAACATCGTAAATGGTGTAATCGATACGCAGGCAGCTTTCGATTTCAACGATATCCATATCAACGCGGATTTTTTGGCCGAAACGGGCAGGGCGGATGTATTTGAGGTTCATCTGTACAATCGGCCAGCTGTACCCCTGTCGTCCCATTTCGTTGTAGTCGTAACCGATGGAAGACAAAAAAGCACAACGTGCGGTTTCAAGGTATTTGACATAGTTGCCGTGCCACACGATGTGCATGGCATCTACGTCAAAAAAAGGAACTTCGGTTTCAAAGCTGTATTGGCAGTAGATGTGTTTTTTCATGGTTTAAAAGAGTAAGTGTGATGGTTTCAGACGGCGTCTTCGCCCCAAAAATCATAAAAATTGAACCATTGTAGCGGATTTTGCGCACATTCTTGCGCCAAAATGTCGGCAAAACGCTGCATTGCGTCTTTGACGGCAGCCTCGCGGTTGCCGCGTTTCCAGCTGGAAGTATCGGTAAAGCGGCGCAGTTTCAAATGATAGCGGCCGTTTTGTTTGACGCAAAACAGCGTGTTTACCTGCGTTTTTAAAAGCGAAGCCAATAGCCATGCGCCTTGCGGCATAGGGGCGGTATGGCCTAAGAAATTAATGTCGGCGGTTTTCTCGCCGCGTACAGGCACGCGGTCGGCCGCGATGGCAATCCATTCGCCGTTTTCGATACGGTGGTTTAATTCCATCATCAGGGTGGTGTCCAAATCGGTTACCTGAATCAGACGGATATGATCTGCGCCGGCTTTTTGCAATGCCTCGTTAAATGCCTGCGCATGTTTGCTGTGTACCAATACGTTGAGTCTGAAATTTTTATGGTGCGACACCAGCGCACGGCAAACTTCGGTATTGCCCAAGTGCGAACAGGCAAAAATCTGGCCGCGTTCGTTGCGCTTGACTTGCGAATAGATGTCGTCCGGATCTTCAATCACCAAATCTTCATAACGGATTTTGCGTTGCCACACGGCAAAACGGTCGCAAACCGCTTCGCCAAATGCGATGAATTGTTTGAATACGCTGTGTTTCGGCAGGACGGCGTGGGGAAAGGCCGTCTGAAGACGGGTTTGATAGCGTAAAACATGACGGCGCGGTTTGGGCGCGGTTGCATAAAAATACAGCACCACAAACCAAATGCACGGCCTCATGAAAAAAGCCGGCAGATAGCGCACCATCAATGTGGTCAGAGCGAGAAATAGGCGGCTGCCGCGTTCTGGCTGCGCTGCCCAATGGGTTTGTTTATTGTCGGTCATGGTTTCAGATGGCCTTTCTGAAAACTTTACCCAATCGGTGTTTCAACATACCGAAAAACAGCCGTGTATGCATTTTGCTGATGCGGACATTGTCGGCAAAGGCATCGAAGTGGGACACGCCGTCGGCGGCGTATTGGACGGGCGTTTTAATCCAAACCGGTTTGACGTCGCGCCAGTACAGACGGATAAGGATTTCCGTATCGAAGTCCATGCGGTCGCCTACGGTTTCTTCGCGGACGACGGATAGCGCGGGTGCAAGCGGATAGAGGCGGAAGCCGCACATGCCGTCTTTGATGTCGCATGACCAAGTGTGCAGCATATTCCAGAAGTCGGTAATTTTGCGTCCGTAGAGCCGTGCTTTGGGTGCGTCATCGCCGTATTGCGGCCAGCCGCAAACAACGGCTTCGGGATTTTGTTCTGCTGCGGCGAGGAGTTTGGGAGTGTCGCTCAAGCAGTGTTGGCCGTCTGCATCGACCTGCAAGACGTGGGTATAGCCATGTTCTTCAGCGTATTCCAAACCGGTTTTGACCGCTGCGCCTTTGCCGCCGTTGATAGGGCGGTAAAGGACATCAATGCCTTCTGAAACCAAAGCCTGCAATACAGGTTTGCATTCTTCGCGTGAACCGTCGTCCACAATTAAAACGTTTAAATCAAAGCCGCGCATGGTTTGGGCAACGTGGCTGATGGTGGTCGGGTGGTTGTAATGTGGAATAAGGGCCAGGGTATTCATAAATATTTTTTAGACGACGTTAACACAATGCAGAGTATAGCAAATAAACATGCCATAGCGTTTGAAAAGGCCGTCTGAAACGGCGATGACAAAATCGTTTGATTTCGTTTTTCACTGTTTCAGACGGCCTTTGGTATGCCATTAATTCAGCATTGTACATGACCGACATCGAGGCAAAAATCATGGAACTCGTTGAGCGTGCTGCGGTGGCCGATACTGATGATGATGCTGTCAGGCAGTTTTTGCTTTAAGGCGCGGTAGAGCATGGCTTCGGTCGGTTCGTCCAAGGCGGCGGTGGCTTCGTCGAGCAGGATGACTTTGGGTTGCGAGAGCAGGGCGCGGACGAAGGCGACGCGTTGCAGTTCGCCTGGGGAGAGTTTGTGCTGCCAGTCATCGGTTTTATCTAATTTATCAAGCAGATAGCCTAATCGGCAGGTATTCATGGCTTCGGCTAACTCGGGATGTTGTTTGTCGATGTCGGGATAACAAATCGCATCGCGCAGGCTGCCTTGTGCTGTGTACGGGCGTTGCGGCAGGAAGAGGATGTCTTGATGCGGCGGATGGCTGACTTTACCGCTGCTGCCGAAAGGCCAAAGCCCTGCCAGCGCGCGCAGCAACGAAGTTTTTCCGCAACCACTCGGGCCGCGTATCAGCAGGGAATTGCCGTTTTTGAGGTTGATATTGATACCGTCTAATAAAACTTCGCCGTTGTGACGGTATAGGGCAACGTTTTCTAAGATCAGGCCGTCTGAAACTTCGGTAAGGTCGGGTTGTCGATCGGTGTGTTTTTCTTCCGTACTCAGCAAAAAGCCGTACAGACGCTCCAATCGGGCGCGGTAGGCGGTGAATTTGTTGTAGAACATCCGGAAGAAAGACAGCGCACTTTGCAAACGGGAGAAGGCTTGGACGGTCTGCTGGATGTCGCCGATTTTGATTTGTCCGGCAAACAGGCGCGGGGCTTGCAAAATAATGGGAAAGAGCTTGATGCCGTTGGTAAACATATCGTTAAAGCCGCTCAGGCAGACGCTTTGCCGTGCAATGCGCCAACGGTTGCGGATGATGGCTTTGAAGCGGTCGGAAAGCTGGTCGTGTTCGTGTTTTTCGCCGTTGTAAAACGCGACGCTTTCGGCATGGTCGCGCACGCGGACAAGGGAATAACGGTAGTCGCCGTTGAGTTTTTCGTTTTCATAATTAAAACGAATCAAAGGGTTGCCTATCCACATGGCGATAAAGGTCGCCAAAATCACAAACATATAGACAAACCAAACGATGCCGTGCGGAATATCGAAGCCGAACACGGTCAGGATGCCCGCCAAACCCCACAAAACAACGGCAAATTCCAGCGAGGTAACGACCGAATTGACCATGCCGCGCACAAATTCGATGGTCGAAGCGATGAATTCCTGCGCGTCCTGTTGGATACGCTGGTCGATATTGTCCGGCGCATGACGGCGCATTTGCAGGCGGTAGTAGTTTTTGTCGGCAAGCCAGCGCGAAGTCAAAACTTCATTGAGCCGCTCCGACCATTTAATCGCCAAGCCTTGATCGAGAAAGTCGTTGACGACGTTGTTAAACGCCCGTATCAACACCACGCCCGCATTCATCGCTGCAAACATCCAAAACGCAGAAGCATTTAAATCCTGCATCGAGTCGTAAAGCCCTTTGGACATAAAGGTACTCAAAACATTTAATCGCACTTCAGTCAGCAGCAGCGTAATCATCGCCGTAATCAGCAGCAATACTTTAACTGCACTTTTCGGCGTCAGACATAGCCGCAGGATATAGCTGAACTCGCGCCCGAAGCGCGTGTTGCGTGCAAAAAACAGAATCACCGCCGAAGCTGCGGCGACCATCAACAAGGTCTGCACCAGCCAAGACGGTGAGGAATAAAGCTCGGTTTGCCATTTTTGCATGGGTGTATTCTCTGAAAGGGTCGTAAAGGCCGTCTGAACGGACGGCAAATTTATTGAATTATGATCACTATGAAAATAGTTTTTCAAACTGTTGTATTTTTGTATTTACAAACAGTTCTTATTTGTTTTTGTGGAAAGTAGGAATCTTATCAAATATAATCGCAAAGCTAAATTACTTTGTAATTTTTTACCCGATATAAGAATTATTAATATTTCAATTCAGAAGGAATTTATGAACAGCAAATTAGCCCTGATGCCGCTTGTGGTTGCAAGCGCATTCGCCTACGCCGCCGATGAAGCCACCCCTGCTCCCGAAGCCCATGCAGAAGTGCAGGAAGTCAAAGTCTACGCCGACGCCAAACGCGTGAAGGCCGCACGCTCTTATTCTATTGCCAGCGACGGTGACTTACGCGATCGTGTGAACTTAGGACTGCTGGGCAAGGCAAATGCCTTTACAGCACCAATTACAGTCGTCAATTACGACGAAAAAGCCCTCAACAACACCGAAGCGCGTACTTTGGTGGATGCCGTAGCTAAAAAAGACGCTTCGACTTGGCAGTTTGGCGGCGAAAGCAATACTTTGACCGGTCTGTACTTCCGCGGTTACCAACTTGATGCGCGCCAATTCAGCGTCAATGGTTTGGCCGGTATGTACGGCACGCAAGGTACGGCCAGCGTGCAAGTCGGCTCCGCGCAACTGATTAAAGGCGCGTCCACCGCCGTAAACGGTATGGACCCAGAAGGCGCGGTATCCGGTTCCGTCAACATCGAAACCAAAAAAGCCGCCGATGAAGGCAACCGCAAAATCGGTTTGGGCTGGTTCAGCAACAACCGCGCCCAAGGCACGTTTGACTTGGGTCAACGCTTCGGCGAAAACAAAGAATTCGGCGTACGCGCCAACGGCAAACTGCGCCACGGCGATACCCCGCGCCACGGCTACAGTGAGGACAACAAAGAATTTGCCTTAAATGCCGACTATCGCGGCGAAAAAGTGCGCGTGGCGTTCGACTCCATCTACGCGAAACGCAAAACCAACGGCGGCCGCGCGCGTATGCAGGACATCCAAAACGCTGATGGTCGTTTGTTCGATGCACCGGATGGCAAAACAAATCTGTTGCCAAGCTGGAACTGGCAAAATACCGTCGGCCAAACCAATATGCTGACTTTCGAATGGGATGCGTTTGAAAATGCGCAAATTACCGGCGGTATCGGTTACAACAAGGCGCGTTATTACGGCACGCTGATTTCTCCGACCATCTGCGGTACAAAAGGCGCAAGCAGCATGACTGCCACTTGTTCGAGCGCCGATCAATACCATACGGGTACAGCACGCCTGACCGACCAATATTTCCGTACTTTGAGTATGAATTTATCCGCGCGCGGCGAATTTGAAACCGGCCCGGTAACGCATAACTGGAGTACTGCTTTTGACCGTATCATTCGTCAGCGTGCAACTGTCCGTGGTTTGGCTGAGGGCAAAAGCCGCGTTGAGGTTGATGCAAACGGCAATATTGACAATCAACTGGCTTCTTTTGTCCCTAATTACGCGACAGACTGGGAAAGCTCAGCAAACCTGGATGCCAATATCAAAGTCAACAGCCTGGCTTTGTCCGACACCTTGGGCTTTGCCGACAATAAATACCGCCTGACGCTGGGCGGACGTTTCCAAGCAGTTGAATACACCAATAAAAAAGAAGGTCAAAGCGGAGATTCCAAACGCTTCAGCCCGATGCTGATGGCTGCATGGGTACCGCAACCTGACTTGGTCGTGTACGGCAACTACATGGAAGACTTGGAGCCTGCCGACATCAAAACCGATGATTCCGGCGAAACTACGATGTCCAAACCTCGTGTCAGCCGTCAGTTTGAAGTCGGCGTGCGCAAAAACTGGGGTAGTTTTGTCACTACGTTGAACGCGTTCCAAATCAAACGTCCGGGTTACTGGCGCGGCCAGACAACCACCAAGACAATAAATGGGGTAAAAACAACAACGTTGACTTATGGCAACAATTCCGATTTTGCCCGCTATAAAGCGCAAGGCGGCGCGGCCGGCGACGAGCAAGGCATGGAACGTAATCGCGGTATTGAGTTCAATACCTATGCCAACTTGTTGAATAATACCTTGCGTCCAAGTTTTGGTCTGATGTACTTGCATTCAACCGTGAAGGATTATCCAAATTCACGCGATATGCTGGTTAACGGTGTACAAGTTGCCAATCCGCGCGTGATTGCCAAAGCAGGCGTGGAATGGGATACGCCGTTTGCCAAGGGCTTGACCTTGAACGGCAATGTTTCGTATTTCGGCAAGTCTTACCAAGACACGCAAAAACAATACGCCTTCCCATCCTATACCTTGGTTGACGTAGGCGCGCGCTACAAAACCAAGCTCGGCAAAAATACTTTAACCGTCAGCAGCTCGGTAGAAAACCTGTTCAACAAAAACTACTGGCAGGTACAACGCGGCCAATACGACCGCAGCTTCGCCGTCGTCGGTATGCCGCGTACTTACTGGCTGAAAGCGGAATTGGATTTCTAATCTGATTTCGGTTTGACCGTAATAGCAGGCCGTCTGAAAGGGAATATAAAAAGCAAGAATTTGTTTTTTATCCCTTTTCAGACGGCCTGATTTGATTGCCTTATGTTTTTTGCTTGAAAAATCTTACATGTTTTTTATGGATTTCACGCGAAACAAGGTTAATATTCCATTTTCACAATACATCATTCGAGAAGACATATGAAAAAATCCATCAAACTGACCCTGTGCGCCCTCGCACTCTCACTTTCCGTGCAAGCGCAAGCGGTTACCCATGCCGTGATTGAAACCAATATGGGCAACATCCAACTGGAGTTGGATGAAGTCAAAGCGCCGAAAACCGTGGCAAATTTTGTCAATTATGCCAAAAAAGGTTTTTACGACAACACGATTTTCCACCGCGTTATCGACAATTTTATGATTCAAGGCGGCGGATTTACCGAGAAAATGGTTCAAAAATCCACCGATAAAGCCATCAACAACGAAGCAGACAACGGCTTGAAAAATAACGTCGGCACCATCGCCATGGCGCGCACCGGCGATCCGAATTCCGCAACCAGCCAGTTCTTTATCAATACGGCCGACAACGACTTTTTGAATTTCAAAAGCAAAACCCCTCAAGGCTACGGCTATGCTGTTTTCGGTAAAGTTACTTCCGGCATGGACGTTGTCCGTAAAATCAGCAAAGTGAAAACAGCGACACGTGGTTTCCATCAAGATGTACCGACCGAAGCCGTGATAATCCGCAAAGTCAGCATCAAATAATTTTGATGGTTTGAATCCAAACAACAGGCCGTCTGAAACATTCAGACGGCCTGAATTTATTTATTTGATAATAAGCGGCAATTTGGGCGATAATTCAGCATCTACTATTTAAGGAGTCGATTATGCAAACCCGCCTGCCTTTTTTCGGCGTTGTCCGCGTCAGCGGTGAAGACAGAGCATCATTTCTTCATGGCCAATTATCCAACGATATTAATAATTTAGCTTCCGGTCAGGCATGTTACGCCACATACAATACGCCCAAAGGCCGTGTGTTGGCGAATATGCTGGTCATCAATCGCGGAGAAGATTTGCTGCTGGTCATGGCGCAAGATTTGACCGAAGCCATCGTCAAACGCCTGAGAATGTTTGTCTTGCGTGCAAAAGTCGTCTTCGAGCTGATGCCCGATTTGGCTGTCAGCGGCGAGTTGGCAGACAATGCAGCACCACATCCTGCTGCCGAACCGCAACTGTCTTTCCCGGCCCAAATTCAAGCAAACGCCGTAGAAATTACCTTGCCGCACACAGGTCGTCTGAAAATTTCAGCAGCCGAAAACGCATCCGAATATCAAGCAGAAGCCGAAAACGCGTGGAACCTGCACGAAATACGCAGCGGCTATCCGTGGATTTGCGCCGCAACCAAAGAAGCGGCCGTTGCCCAAATGCTTAACCAACACATCATCGGTGCCGTCCATTTCCGTAAAGGCTGCTACCCCGGCCAAGAAATCATCGCCCGCGCCCAATACCGAGGCCAAGTCAAACGCGGTCTGGCCGTATTAAGCGGAGATTCCTTAGAAGCTGCCGGTATTGTCGTCAAAGTCGGCGAAGAAGAAGCAGGCGTCATCCTCAACACAGCACTGACTGAACAAGGCAGCCTCAGCTTAGCCGTTATCAAGTTTTCCGCAGCAGAAGCAGCATTGACCGATGCAGACGGCAATGCTTTGAAACAGGAAGAACTATTTTTTACGGTTGAGAAAGATTGATTGTTAGATGATTGAATAAAAAGTTTAAATTTAAGTATTAATCAGCTTTAAATGAAAACAGAAAGGCCGTCTGAAATTCAGACGGCCTTTTGATATTGAGTTTTGTTGGTACATGACCCAAGCTGCGTTTGCTGCTGGCATGGATGCAGGCTACGGCTTGCTCCCTTGTGTCTGAATTTAGAAGCCTACATGCATGTTTTTGAAAATCCATAGCATAGGCAGGCTAACGGGCAGGGTAACGATATCGACAGCAGCGGTGAACGGGGTAGCGAGTGCGCGGCCGACCGTCCCCCCTGATACGCTTGTACCGGTTTTGGTTACCGAGGTGTGGAGGGTTACAGGCAGCGGAGTTTCAAAACGGTAGTCGTAGTTCATGTCGCTCGGGCGGGCATAGAGCTGGCCGCACACCCGGATGGTACGGGCATAGCGGGACGTGCCCTTGCTGTCGGTAACCTGCCTGAATTGCAGCCGGCGCAGTTCGGTGCGTTCTTGGCGGCGCTCGGCGAGGGAAAGGCGCGGGTTTTCTTGGTAAACTAAATCGAAATCCGTGCTGCAGAAATGTTGCTTTGATTCGTTGGTGGCCAGTCTGAATCCTTTCCGAGGCGGGGTGCTGCAGCATTTTTCGGCATCATTGGAGGGTGCGTACATTTGGAAGGGTTGGGACAACTTGACGTTTAAAATTGCGCCCAAATCCACTTCTCGGGCTGTTTCGCCGCTTTCAACCCTAGGGTTGCTGCCTTTGGTCAGCACATAGATATAGCTCTCGCCCAACATTACGATACTGTTGGGCGGCAGTTTTTGGCTGTCGGGCTTGACGCGGGCAAAGCCGACAACGGAGTCGTTTTCGACGAGATTTAAGCTGTAAGAGTTGGAACCGCGTGAGTCGTGATTTTCCCACAGTGCATAAGTGGCGCAGCCGTTGAGCAACATCAGTGTGGCGGCGAGGAAGAGGGGTTTCAACAGGGATTTTGCAAACATGGCAGGCTCCTTTGATTGAGTTGATGAGCTTTGGTTTACGTAGTCCTTGCAAATATTAACATTTGCTTGGAGAAAAGGCTACCTGAAACAGGCAGTGATCGAAATGCTTGGTTTCAAGTAGTTTGTGGGAATCAATAGCATGATTTACGATTCAGTGTTTGATTGAAGGCCTGCTTGAGCAGTTATTCGATATTGCCAAGAATGATGATAGGCACGGAAAATCCGCTTGATTCTTGATAATGGCGGATAGATGCTTAAAAAATCATTTAAGCCAACACAAAGGTCATCCATCGTAGAAAAAAATGTAAACAACAAGGCAATTTACTGTACAAAAAGGCTGCCTGAAAACCCACTTTCAGGCAGCCTGTACTTTCCTACATTACAGCTTCTCTTTAATCCAACCTTCCACGCTTCCTAGCATTTCAGGCAATTTGTCGGCATCTGTACCACCGGCTTGCGCTAAGTCAGGACGGCCGCCGCCTTTGCCGCCGACTTGTTCGGCTGCAAATTTAACCAGATCGCCTGCTTTGACTTTGCCAGTCAACGGTTTGGATACGCCGGCGCACAGGGAGACTTTGCCGTCGTTGACTGCGGCGAGCAATACGATGGCTTGTTCTGATTTGCCGGTCAGGTCGGTCACGATTTCGCGCAGGGCTGCGGCATCGGCTTCGATTTGTGCGGCAACGAGTTTGGCTGCGCCCAAGTCTTTTGCATCGTCCAAGAGTTTGGTGCCCGCATGGACGGCGAGTTCGGCTTTGGCGCGTGCCAATTCTTTTTCCAATGCTTTGGCGTGTGCTGCGCCTGCTTGGATTTTCGCCAGTACGTCTTTTTCGGTTTGGGCTTTGGTTTCGGCAATAATGTCTTTAACCAAGCGCTCTTGCTCTTGCGCCCATTTGAGTGTGTTCAGGCCGGTGATGGCTTCGATACGGCGTACGCCTGCGGCAATACCGCCTTCGCTGATGATTTTGAAGAGGCCGATGTCGCCGGTGCGTGAAACGTGTGTACCGCCGCACAATTCGGTAGAGAAACCGCCCATTTGCAGTACGCGCACTTCATCGCCGTATTTTTCGCCGAAGAGCATCATGGCGCCGGTTTTTTGGGCGTCTTCCATGCTCATAATGGCTGCGTTGACGGCAACGTTGGCCAAAATGGCTTCGTTGACGCGGCGTTCTACTTCGGCGATTTCTTCAGCAGTTACCGCTTGAGGATGGGAAATGTCGAAACGGGTGGATTCGGCGGTAACCAAAGAGCCTTTTTGTTCAACGTGTTCGCCCAATACATCGCGCAGAGCTTTGTGCATCAAGTGGGTGGCACTGTGGTTGCGCATATTGGCATTGCGGATTTCGTCATCCACTTTGGCGGTAACGCTGTCACCGACTTTCAGACGGCCTGAAGTTTGTACGCCGAATTGACCGAATACGGCCGCTTTGATTTTTTGGGTATCGCGTACTTCAAAGCGGTTTTCGCCTGCGAAGATATAGCCGACATCGCCGACTTGACCGCCGGATTCTGCATAGAACGGGGTAAAGTCGATAACGACGGCACCTTCGTCGCCTTCGTTCAATTCGTTGACTTGCTCGCCGTCTTTGTAGAGGGCGAGGACTTTAGATTCGGTTTGGCGTTCGCTATAACCTTTAAACTCGGTATCCTGACCTTCGTAAGGCAGTTGGGCGTTGGCTTTGAAGCTTTGTGCGGCGCGTGCGCGTGCGCGTTGGGCTTCCATCTCACGCTCGAAGCCTGCTTCGTCCAGTTCGATATTGCGTTCGCGGCAGATGTCGGCAGTCAAGTCGTATGGGAAACCGTAAGTATCGTAGAGTTTGAAGATGATTTCGCCGTCGAGTTTTTTGCTGCCTTTAGCCAATGCGTTTTCCAACAAAGCCATACCGGTTTCCAGAGTTTGGGCAAAACGGCTTTCTTCGTTTTTCAACGCTTCTTCGATTTGGGCTTGTTTTTCTTTCAATTCAGGGTAGGCATCGCCCATCTCTTTAACTAAATCGGCCACCAGTTTGTGGAAGAATGGTTTGCTTTGACCCAGTTTGTAACCGTGGCGCACGGCGCGGCGGATAATGCGGCGCAATACGTAGCCACGGCCTTCGTTGGAAGGCAATACGCCGTCGGCAATCAGGAAGGAGCAGGAGCGGATGTGGTCGGCGATGACTTTCAGGCTGGGTTCTTCCATGCTGAATGGTGCGCCGGTTTCGCGGGCAACGGCTTTGAGCAGGTCTTGGAACAAGTCGATTTCGTAGTTGCTGTGAACATGCTGCATGACGGCGGCCATGCGCTCCAAGCCCATGCCGGTATCGACGGAAGGCTTAGGCAGCGGATTCATATTGCCTTGTTCGTCGCGGTTGAACTGCATGAATACGCAGTTCCAAATTTCAATCCAGCGGTCGCCGTCTTCTTCAGGGCTGCCCGGAATGCCGCCCCAGATTTCTTCGCCGTGGTCGTAGAAAATTTCGGAGCAAGGGCCGCAAGGGCCGGTGTCGCCCATTTGCCAGAAGTTGTCGGATGCGTATTTCGCGCCTTTGTTGTCGCCGATGCGGACGATGCGCTCGGCAGGCATGCCGATTTCGTTCAGCCAGATGTTGTAGGCTTCGTCGTCTTCTGCGTAAACGGTCGCCAACAATTTTTCTTTAGGGATGTTCAACCATTCAGGGGAAGTCAGAAATTCCCAAGCGAAGTGGATCGCGTCGCGTTTGAAGTAGTCGCCGAAGGAGAAGTTGCCCATCATTTCAAAGAAGGTATGGTGGCGGGCGGTGTAGCCGACGTTTTCCAAGTCGTTGTGTTTGCCGCCTGCGCGTACGCATTTTTGCGCGGTAGTAGCGCGGTTGTACGGGCGTTTGTCAAAGCCGAGGAACACGTCTTTAAATTGGTTCATGCCTGCGTTGGTAAACAGCAGGGTCGGGTCGTCGTGTGGCACGAGCGAGGAAGAGCGGACGATGGTGTGGCCTTTAGATTCGAAAAATTTCAGGAATTTTTGGCGTAGTTCGGTGGTTTTCATAATGTCTCGATAAAATTTTGTACAAAGATTTCAGACGGCCCGGACGGCGCGTTGAGATTAAAAACGAATGGGCGTTATCTTACCGCAAAACCATATTTCAAGCTATCGGCAGAAAGGTTTTAAGTTGGCGGCAAGCTGTCTTTCAGACGGCCTCAAGCGGGTCGATATCTTTTAACAATGAAGCCTATCCGCCCCGGCTTGCCTGCTTTATAATGCCTTTCTCTTTTCAACCGGATACGCAAGGAATGATAATGGCCAAACATCTGTCCCTCATCGTACTGACTGCGCTGGCATTGGCCGGCTGCGGCGGCTCGGACAAAAACTCTGCCGACAAGGCGGCGCAAACCGATAATCAAAAGGTATTGAGCATTTACAACTGGTCGGAATATGTCGATCCCGAGACGGTTGCCGCGTTTGAGAAAAAACACGGTATCGCAGTAACTTATGATGTATATGACAGCGATGAAACCCTGGAGAGCAAGGTGTTGACCGGTAAGTCGGGTTACGACATCGTGGGTCCTTCCAATGCGTTTGTCGGTAGGCAGATTAAGGCAGGTGCGTATCAGAAAATCGACAAATCCCTGATTCCCAACTATAAAAACCTCAATCCACAACTGATGAAGCTGATGGAAGGCGTTGATCCGAATCACGAATACGCCGTTCCATTTTATTGGGGGACTAATACTTTCGCCATCAATACCGAGCGTGTGAAAAAGGCTTTGGGTACGGACAAACTACCGGACAATCAATGGGATTTGGTGTTTAACCCCGAATACACGTCCAAACTCAAGCAATGCGGCATCAGCTATTTGGACAGCGCGGCAGAAATTTATCCTATGGTATTGAACTATATGGGTAAAAATCCAAACAGTAGCGAAACGGCGGATATTAAGGCGGCTACGGAAGTCTTGAAGAAAAACCGTCCGTACATCAAGCGTTTTACCTCGTCCGGTTTTATCGATGATTTGGCGCGCGGCGATACTTGCGTAACAATTGGTTTTGGCGGCGATTTGAACATTGCCAAACGTCGTGCCGAAGAAGCAGGCGGCAAGGAAAAAATCCGTGTGATGATGCCGAAAGAAGGCGTGGGGATTTGGGTGGATTCGTTTGTGATTCCGAAAGATGCCAAACACGTGGCCAATGCCCATGCATATATCAATGATTTCTTAGATCCTGAAGTTGCGGCGAAAAACGGCAATTTTGTTACTTATGCGCCGTCCAGCAAACCGGCTCAGGAGCTGATGGATGAAGAGTTTAGAAACGACAATACGATTTTCCCAACTGATGAGGATTTGAAAAACAGCTTCATCATGGTGCCCATCCAACCGGCGGCGTTGAAATTTATGGTCCGCCAATGGCAAAGCGTGAAAGCAGGGACCTAAGCTGATTTAAACGGATTAAGGCCGTCTGAATGGTGTAACCGAAATCCTTGATTTCGTTTTACGGCTGTTCAGACGGCCTTTGGTTTGTGTCAGACTGGCTTGGATAAAGTTTGAAAAAACAAAGGGCGTGTCTATCAATCACGCCCTTTGTGTTTGTTTCAGACGGCCTTAGAATTTCACGCCTTTATGCAGGGCAACAATGCCTGCGCTCATGTTGTGGTAATCCACGCTGTCGAAGCCTGCATCCAGCATCATTTGTTTCAAGGTTTCTTGGTCGGGGTGCATACGGATGGACTCGGCGAGGTATTGGTAGCTGTCGGCATCTTTGGCAATCAGTTTGCCCATAATCGGCAGCAGTTTGAAAGAGTAGAGGTCGTACACGCCTTCCAAAGGTTTGTACACTTTGGAGAATTCCAACACCAGCAGGGTGCCGCCCGGTTTCAATACGCGGTACATTTCTTTCAGCGCGGCATCTTTGTGCGTCATGTTGCGTAGGCCGAATGCGACGGAAACCAGATTGAAATAGTTGTCGGGGAACGGCAATTTTTCAGCGTCTGCTAATGATACGGGCAGAATCATGCCTTCGTTGAGCAGGCGGTCGCGGCCGACGGTCAGCATGGAGGAGTTGATGTCTGTCAGCCAAACTTCGCCTTCTTTGCCCACACGTTTTGCCCAGCCTCGGGACAAATCGCCCGTACCGCCGGCGATGTCCAATACTTTGTCGCCTTTTTTCAGGCGGGCGGTATTGATGGTGAAATGTTTCCAAACGCGGTGCAGACCGCCGGACATTACGTCATTCATAATGTCGTAGTTTTTTGCCACGGAGTGGAAGACTTCGGCAACTTTGCCTGCTTTTTCGTCTTCGTCAACGGTAGTGAAGCCGAAATGGGTTTTGTGGTCGCTCATAGTGTCTGCCTTCTTAAAATAATACGGATTCAGGTATCGAATACGTCGAAATCGCCAACCACTTTCGACGCGGGAAATATAGTTTGTGCCTGCCGCTCCAGCATCAGGCGTTGTTCTTCTTCGGTATAACGTGCGCTGATGTGGGTCAGGTAAAGTTGTTTCACATTGGCCTGCAAAGCCAGCTTAGCGGCATTGGATACGGTTGAATGGAACACTCGTTCCGCTGTTTCTTCATCACCTGCCGCAAAGGTTGCTTCATGCGCCAAAACGTCTGTGTTTTGCGCGGTGCGTACTGCCTGCGGACAGGCTTTGGTATCGCCGAAGATGGCCACTTCTCGGCCTTTTTTGGGCGGGGAGAGGGACGCTTTGCCGTCAATCGTCCTTCCGTCATCCAAACTTACGGTCTCGCTTTTTTCAGACGGTCTTTCCGCCGCAACCACCGCTACCGCAGGAATGTGTGTGCTTGGGTTTCAAATCTTCGGCACTTGGCGTTCTGGACGCGCCGGCTTTTTCGAGGCGGTCGAGATAGTCTTGCCAAAGCGCGTCTTGATTGTGCGCCAGTCGGTAGAGATAGTCCCAATCGTAAAGGCCGCTGTCGTGGCCGTCTGAAAAAGTAATTTTCAAGGCGTATTGGCCGACGGGGTCTAAATCGGTAATGCTGACTTCGGCTTTGCCTGTTTGCAAAACATCTTGGCCGGCACCGTGTCCGCGCACTTCCGCGCTGGGCGAGTACACGCGTAGGTATTCGGCAGGAAGGCTCTTGGCACCGTCAACATAGACCAAAGTCAGTACGCGCCTCTCTTGCTGGAGGCGGATTTCTTGTGGAATTTTATCGGCTTGGGTCATGTCATGCTCCGTTCTTTTTACGCAAATAGGCAACGCGTACAGAAAAAATACCGCCAAGTACGGCAAACAGCACGATTGCGTAGAGTGAAAACCGTATCAGGCTCACTTGTGTGTCCGCCGTCAGCCCCAAGGGCAGCAACATCACGGCAACGAACAGTAAAAATGCGGCCAACATGGCGGCAATGCTGGCAAAGGCATAGCGGGTATTGGCTGCTGTTTGCGGATGTTTGGTCATATTGGATAGCTTGCCGTAGGGTAATGAGGCGGTATTTTATCAGTTTTTTGGTGCTTCATGCCGTCTGAAAACGGCTTTATTTCCATAAATAAAGTGTAATGGCGCGCCTGTCTTCGCCTTCGGGCATTAAGCGGATGCTGCTGCCTTTGCTTCCGTTGACACGGATAATGATGCCGCCGGCCTGCCGCTCGATGATGTCGAGTTGGGTGTCGCGGTTCATGCGGTAGTTGTAGCGTTCGCATTGTTTCAAGCACCAAAAATCCTGCCAATGGATAAAATATTTTTGTCCGGATTCGATGGCCAGCGTTTCGCCACCTTTGACGATGAAGTAAGGATAATCGGGTTTTTGCGTGCTGAATGTCCATTCGGCCGTTCTGTTTTTTCCGTTTTGACGGTATTCGAACACGGCTCGGTAGTCGGTATCGTATTCCAAGGGCTGTAAAGGAAACAGCGCGAATTGGCGTTCGGTCAGGAGGCGGTTTGGGTCATTATCTTTATCTAAGATTTTGACGTCTTTGATTTCTTTTGTGTCCTGATACAGTTTGAACGAACGCATTCTGACCGGGGGCGATTGTTCGGAGAAGGCGATGCTGACCGGATTGCCGGTCATTTCATAATGCGGCATAGGGTCGGGATGCTCACCATGAAAAACCGGCGAAGCGAAGTTGCCTTGCGGATAGGTGATGTAAGGCCGGAGTTTGCGGTTGGAAATTTCATCCGCATAAACAATAGCATGACCATGACAGGCATCTTGATAAAACGAGCGGCTGAGGTCGGAGAGAGGGCGGTTTTTTTGGCAGAAGCTGTTGAATCTGCTGTCGCCCTGATTGATGCTCAACGCGATTTGTTTGCCTTGCGATTCAAATGCTGCACCGGCCTCGTCGATATTTTGATCGAGCAAGGAGAAACGGTGGTAAATCGCCGTCATCAGATTGTCCAGCTGATGTTGGGCAGGTAGGTGGTCGTTGATTTTTTCGTTTGGCGGATGTTGGCCGGTGCTGACGTTTTCGTGTACGCCTTTATAGGCATAACCGGCTTTGCGCGTGCGGTCTGATGGGCGTGGGCCCGTGTAAAAGGGATTGCGCGTATTGTGTTCGTCATGTCCGTCGTCAGGGTTTTGCAGCAGATAGCGGGCATGATTGCGCGCAGCGCGTTCGAGTGTGGCCGAGTGCGCCAGTGCGGGCAGGTTGGCTGAGGCGCGGAGGAAGTTTAAATACGCCAAGGCATCAAAATCGGCAACGGTAGTACGATTTTGCGGCGGTTGGGCGTAGATGAGCTGGTCTTCGGAATAGCGATGGGTTTCGTAGTATTGGAATATACCGAGGGCGACGGCAAAACCGCCCAGCCAGTAAAGAATATGTTTCATTATATATGCTGCGTTCAGACGGCCTTGAGCTACGGCTCTTTCCCCTTGAAACTCATGCCGCTACATGATTATTTTGATAGCGGCTTGACTTGGAATGCTTCAGGGTGGGATTTGAAATATTCGACAGCGATAAATCCGCCGCCAATAATAATCAGCAGGGCAATGGCCATGCCGATCATCGCTAAAATGAATTTGTCCATATTTGTCCGTTTGAATGAAGGCCGTCTGAAACACTTGAAAGCGTTCAGACGGCCTTAAAGTCAGGTTAATTAACGTTCGATTTGCGATACGTCGCGTACTGCGCCTTTGTCGGCGGAAGTCGCCATCGCGCCATAGGCACGCAGGGCTGCGGAGACGTAGCGGTCGCGGTTTTCCGGTTTCCACGCTTTGCTGCCGCGTGCTTCCATTTCGGCACGGCGTGCGGCAAGCTCTTCATCGGAAATGACAAGGTGGATGCTGCGGTTTGGAATGTCGATTTCGATGGTGTCGCCTTCGTGTACCAAACCGATTGCGCCGCCTTCTGCCGCTTCAGGCGAAGCGTGGCCGATGGACAGGCCGGAAGTACCGCCGGAGAAGCGTCCGTCGGTCAGAAGGGCGCATTCTTTGCCCAAACCTTTGGATTTCAGGTAAGAAGTCGGGTACAGCATTTCTTGCATGCCCGGGCCGCCTTTAGGGCCTTCGTAGCGGATGATGACGATGTCGCCGGCGACGATTTGGTTGCCCAAAATGCCTTCGACTGCGTCTTCTTGGCTTTCAAATACGCGGGCGCGGCCGGTAAATTTGAGGATGCTCTCGTCCACGCCTGCGGTTTTCACTACGCAACCGCGTTCTGCGATATTGCCGAACAATACTGCCAAGCCGCCGTCTTGCGAGTAGGCATGTTCCACATCGCGGATACAGCCTTTTTCGCGGTCGAGGTCGAGGGTTTTCCACATACGGTTTTGCGAGAACGCCTGAGTAGTGCGCACGCCGCCGGGCGCCGCTTTGAAACGCTCGATGGCATGGGTGTTTTCAGGGTTGGTCACGTCCCATTTTTCAATCGCGTCTTTCAGTGTCGGCGCGTGGATGGTGTACACGTCGGTGTGCAGTTTGCCTGCTTTGTCCAATTCTTTCAGGATGGCGAAGATGCCGCCTGCGCGGTGTACGTCTTCCATGTAGTAGTCGTGATTGTTTGGCGCGGTTTTGCAGATGCAAGGTACAACGCGGCTCAGGCGGTCGATGTCGGCCATTTTGAAATCGACACCGGCTTCGTTGGCAACAGCCAACAGGTGCAAAATGGTATTGGTAGAGCCGCCCATGGCGATGTCCATGGTCATGGCGTTTTCAAACGCTTTTTTGGTGGCAATGCTGCGCGGCAACACGGTTTCGTCGTCTTGCTCGTAGTAGCGTTTGGTGATTTCGACAATCATGCGGCCGGCTTCGAGGAACAATTCTTTGCGGCCTGCGTGGGTAGCCAGATAAGAACCGTTGCCTGGCAGGGAAAGGCCGAGTGCTTCGGTCAGGCAGTTCATGGAGTTGGCGGTAAACATGCCGGAGCAGGAGCCGCAGGTCGGGCAGGCGTTTTGCTCGACTTCTTCGACTTGTTTGTCGCTGATATTGTCGTCAGCCGATTCGATCATGGCGTCAATCAAGTCCAAACGGCGTTCGGGCTGAATATTGGCCACGCCGATAACTTTACCGGCTTCCATCGGGCCGCCGGAAACGAAGATGGTCGGAATGTTCAGGCGCATGGCGGCAATCAGCATTCCCGGGGTAATTTTGTCGCAGTTGGAAATGCACACCAGTGCGTCGGCGCAGTGGGCGTTGACCATGTATTCGATGGAGTCGGCAATCAGGTCGCGGCTGGGCAGTGAGTACAACATGCCGCTGTGGCCCATGGCGATACCGTCGTCAATGGCGATGGTGTTGAATTCTTTGGCAATGCCGCCGGCTTTTTCGATTTCACGGGCAACCAGTTGACCCATATTGTGCAGGTGTACATGGCCTGGGACGAATTGGGTGAAAGAGTTGGCAATGGCGATAATCGGTTTGCCGAAGTCGGTTTCCATTACGCCGGTCGCACGCCACAATGCGCGCGCGCCTGCCATATTGCGGCCGTGGGTAGAGGTTTTGGAGCGGTATTCAGGCATTTTTGTTCCTTTGTTTTATGCTGAGGCCGTCTGAAATAGGCTGGTTGGTTGGCGGCCTGTTGTAGAAATAACTCGGTATTTTATACCAATTACGAGCGATGAAGCACGCTATTTTGTAATAAAACTAAACTGTATTTGCTTCACCTGAATTTGCTGCTCATTCTTTCAGACGGCCTGAAGTTTTCTTAAGATGAAATGCTGTCTTTCCCAGTTGCAAAAGATGTTGGCATCAAAAAGTGATATGATAGGGAACTTCTCACATTTCTAAGGATAAGACGATGAAAAAAATCATGTTTGCATTGTGTTCGGCCATGTTGGCTTCTGCTGCGTCTGCCGCTGTTTATAAAGTGGACGAATTTCATACCAATGCCCGCTTTGCCATCGACCATTTCAACACCAGCACCAACGTCGGCGGTATTTATGGTTTGACCGGCAATTTGGAATTTGACCGTGCCAAACGCCAAGGCTCTATCGATATTGTATTGCCTTTGTCCAAACTGCAAACCGGTTCGGACCACTTTACCCAACATTTGAAATCTGCCGATATTTTCAATGCAGACAAATACCCTGAAATCCGTTTTGTATCCACCAAATTCAATTTCAACGGCAAAAAACTGCTGTCTGTTGACGGCAACCTGACCATGAACGGCAAAACTGCGCCGGTGAAACTCAAAGCCGATAAATTCAACTGTTACCAAAGCCCAATGGCAAAAGCAGAAGCATGTGGCGGCGATTTCAGCACCACCATCGACCGCACCAAATGGGGCTTGGATTATTTGGTAAGTGCCGGCATGAGCAAAAAAGTAAACATCAATATCCAAATCGAAGCAGTGAAACAATAATCCTGCTTGATTTCAAAATAAAGGCCGTCTGAACGGAATCTGTTCAGACGGCCTTATGATTAAAGACGTTTAGGATTCTTTATTTTTATCGGCTTTGGCTGCCCAATAAGTTGCCAGAAGCGAGCCGGAGATATTGTGCCACACGCTGAACAATGCGCTGGGAACGGCAACAACCGGCGCGGCGGCAAAGTGTGCAGCGGCAAGGGCGGCGCCTAAGCCTGAGTTTTGCATACCGACTTCGATGGCCAGCGTTTTTTGTGCATCATAAGGTAGGCCGGTCCATTTGGCGGCAAAGAAGCCGAGTAGATAGCCGATGCCGTTGTGGAGTACGACAACCGCGAAAATCAGCAGGCCGCTTTCAATAATTTTGCCTTTGCTGGCGCCGACTACCGCACCGATAATCAGCACGATGGCGGCAACGGAAACCAGCGGCAGCGCATCGGTCAGTTTTTCAGTTTTGTTGCCCAAAATCTTATGGACAATCAAGCCCAAAACGATGGGGAGCAAAACCATTTTGACGATGGACATCAACATGCCGCCCGCTTGGATTTCCAGCATTTCACCGGCAAGCATCAGGAAGATGGCAGGGGTCAGCAATGGGGAAATCAGGGTAGAAACAGACGTAACGGCAACCGACAAAGCCACATTGCCGCGCGCCAAATAGGTTATCACATTGGAAGCCGTACCGCCCGGACAGCAGCCGACCAAAATCACACCGACCGCGATTTCGGCAGGCAGGTTCAACAGTTTGGCCAGCAGATAGGCAGTCGCAGGCATGATGGCGAATTGGGCGATCACGCCGATAATGACGGCTTTGGGGTGTTTGAACAAAATATCAAAGTCGGAGGGTTTGAGGGTCAAGCCCATGCCGAACATGATCACGCCCAGTAGCCAAGGAATGTAAGGCCCGACCCATTTGAAGGTGTCGGGTGCGAAAAAAGCGATGCCGGCAAAGAGCGCGGCCCAGAGGGAAAAGGTCTTTCCGATAAAATTACTGATTTTGTTGAGGGTATTCATAATGATATGTTGTGAAGTTGTTTTTAAGGGAAACCAAGGATACACGCCTTAACCTTAATTTGCAAAATGGATTAAAATAAATAAGGCCGTCTGAAAATAAGGATTGATTTTCAGACGGCCTGTGATTTGTATTTGCTATATAGACGGCATTATTCTTTTGATAAAATATTGCGCAACCATCGGGCGGCAGGTGCGATTTCTCCGGCGAGCATGCCGGTTTCGATTTGGCTGCTGTGTTTGATGACATCGGCCGCCGCACCATGCAGCCATACGCCGGCGCAGGCGGCTTGGAATGTCGGAATGCCTTGCGCCAGCAGGCTGCCGATCATACCGCTTAAGACATCACCGCTGCCGGCGGTGGCCAAACCGGCATTGCCGCTGGTGTTGGTATAGGTCATGCCGTCAGTTGCGGCAACTAATGTATGATGACCTTTCAATACGACAGTCGCGCCATATTTATGGCTGATTTCAGTCACGGCTTTTTGCCTGTCGGCTTGAACTGATTGGGTATCAGTACCGAGTAGGCGTGCGGCTTCGGCCGGATGAGGTGTCAGGACGATATGTTTGTACGATTTGAGGCGTTCGGCTAATTCGGGAGAACGGGCCAGCAGTGTCAAGGCATCTGCATCGAGTAATAAAGGCTGGTCATGGTGTGTAGACAGAATTTGGGGCAGCAGCTGCTCTGATAATCCGTCCAAGCCAAAGCCGCAGCCGATTACCCGTGCGCTGACATCGTTGCGCTCCATTAGTTGAGCCGCAGTGGCGAGCATAATTTCAGGGCGTTCGGGAATGATGGCAAAAGGCAGCGTGGCTTGGTTGAAGCCCGCCCAAACCTTGCCGCATCCTTGATACATGGCGGCTGTGGCTGCTAAAACCACCGCGCCGCTCATTCCCGTTGCGCCGCCGATAATGGCAAGCGTGCCGTATGTGCCTTTGTGCGATTCTTGGGCGCGGGGGCGGAATACGTTGGGAAATGCTAAGGCCGTCTGAAAGGCTTGAAGCGATTCGGGAAGCGTGTAGATGGGCTGCATGGTGTAACCTTCCAAGATAAGAAATTTAATTTTAAATCAGAAAGTAAAAGGTAATGAAGCAAAAAATAAAAGTTTGGGACGCACCTACGCGCCTGTTCCATTGGCTCTTGGTGTTATTGATGGGATTCATGTGGTACAGCGCAACCCAAGGCGGCGATATGCTGGTATGGCACTTGCGCGGCGGCTTGTTGATGCTGGCCTTGGTGGTTTTCCGCTTGTGTTGGGGGATTTGGGGCAGCGATACGGCAAAATTCTGCCGATTTGTGCGTCCGTTCTCCGAAATCCGCCGCTATACGCAAGGCCGAATGTCTGAAGACGAATTGGTCGGCCACAATCCTTTGGGCGCGCTGATGGTCATCGCTTTATTGGCCGCCTTGGTTTTTCAGACGGCCACAGGTTTATTTGCCGCCGATGAAAATACGTTTACCAATTCCGGCTTTTTAAATCATTTGGTCAGCGAACACGCCGGTACGCTGGCGCGAAAAATCCATGTCAATTTCTTTAATGTTTT
Organism: Neisseria sp. P0024.S006; assembly: GCF_051956595.1. Lineage (NCBI taxonomy): Bacteria > Pseudomonadati > Pseudomonadota > Betaproteobacteria > Neisseriales > Neisseriaceae > Neisseria > Neisseria sp. P0024.S006. Next base: position 296,875 of record NZ_JBQCXH010000001.1, on the reverse strand, counting down.
AGCTGTTTTGGCGGGTGTACATATCGCGGCTGTTTTGCTGTATCGCTTTGTGAAAAAACAGGATTTGATTACGCCGATGATGAGTGGCTTTAAAACTATTGATGCCCAACAGCCTAAATTGGCAGGAATGGGACAACTGCTTGCCGCTTTGTTGGTAGCGATTGTGTTAGTGTGTGCAATATGGATGTTGCGCGGCTGATGTTTTAAAACGGATACCAAAAACAAACCGACCCCGATAGCCGAAATGGCTGTTGGGGTCGGTCTCTTTTTAGGGTTTAAAAGATGATGTTCAGACGGCCTTAACGCAGCGCAAGATGCTGTGGCCGCGGCCGATGCCGTCTGAAATTTCCGCTACTTTCAACCCGGCTTTTTCAACGCAACGGATCAGGTCTTCAGAATGGAAGATTTTGCTGTTGCCGTTGGCCATGGCAGTGAAATACAGGCTGGTCATGGTCAGGCAGTAGGCAGCGGTTTCGTAGCGTTGTCTGTCCCAGAAAGGCTCCATGATGTAGAGGCTGGTGTTTTCGCTCATAGATGCAGCGGCGCGTTGAAGAATGCTGGTGGCTTGTTCTTCGGTGAAGCAGTCTAGGAATTGGCTCATCCAGATCGCGTCAAAACCGGTCGGGAACGGAATCTCAGGATCAAGCAGATTGGCCGGATGGGCGTGGATACGGTCTGCGCCGTTTTTACCTTTGGTTGCTTCGCGCATCAAGCCGATTTGTTGCGGCAGATCCATGATGGTTACTTCGACTTCGGCATTGTGGTTGACGCATTGTTCCGCCCAGCGGCCGGTATTGCCGCCGACATCGAGCAGTTTTTTAACCGGTTTGGCGAACACGGTGTTGAGTGCTTCGGCGAAGGAGTTGTCGGAATAATAATGGTCGAATGCAAACCATTTTTCTTGCGCGATGCTTGGCAATGAAGACAAGCCTTCGTAAATGGTTGGCCAGTCGCCGAATACTTTCAGGCCTTCAGGCTTGCCGGTTTGCAGGGTTTTTTCTAAATCAAACATGCCTTGGTAGCAGATTTCCTGTGTGAAATCCATGTTGACGCGGGCCATTTTGTCTTTGAGGACAAACCAACCGGCCTTACTGATGAAATAGCGGTTGTCGCGAGTCAAGACAGTGCCGATAGACAGCGAAGCTTCCAGCAGGACTTGTGCCGCGTAGTTGCTGATTTTCGCTTTTTCAGCAATTTCGGCTTGAGTGAGGCCGTCTGGATGGTCGTTCAGCAAGTCCAGAATGCCAAATTTCACCATCAGGCGGGAAACTTGGAACACAATCGGTGCAAAAGCGATTTCTTGAGCCAGACGTTGAGCCTCGCCTGCGGACTGGTGTTCGTGGGAATAGCGTTGTTCTAGGGCAGGGAAGAGTTGCATATTGTTGGTTTTCCACTAAAAAGTTAATAGGTATATTCAGACGGCCTCAAACACAATCCGTCCTGATGCACAAGGATGCTCTCCGTTGTTAATTTTAAAGCTCAGTTTGTTTTTGCCTTCATCGTATTTCAGTTCTACCGACACTTCATCATGAGGACGGATAAACTGCTGATATTTTAGATTTTCGATGCGGATGACACGCTGTTTGCCCCATGGCTTGGGCGCAAACAGGTTGCGTACCCACTGCAACTCGACCACGCCGGGAACCAGCGGGAAGGTGGCAAAATGGCCGCCGAAATAAACCAAATCCAAGGGCACGCGGCCGATAAAAGTTTCGGTATTGGTTTCATCGTCAGATGATGTTTTCGACCAAACGGGAGAAGTTTGGGCAACGGTAAAGGCCGTCTGAAAATCCGACGCGGCTATTTTGGCTTGGGCATTGCGCGGCAGGTTGTCGGTAAAACGCCAGTAACGCGGCAGGGCGATGGTGTCCTGCGTGGCGGCCAGATGGCGTTTGAGCGTATCTGCGACCGCAGCGCGGCCTTTCTCGCGCAAGGCAGAGATACCGTCTGCGTTCAATGCTGCCCATATGGCAATGCGTTGATGTTGGGGATGGCGGCCGCAATGGGCATCGGCAATCCAAGGGTGTTGTAAAAGTTCGTGTTCGATTTGGGTCAGCGACACGCGTTTGTCCTCAAATTTAATAATACGGTCTTGGCGACCGAGTAACAGAAAACCGTCATCTTGCGGCTCGATCAAATCGGCGGTTTGGCGGCGCTCGGGCGACCAAGGCGAAGAAGCCCAAAGTGCGCCTTCTTCGTTTTGCCCGATTTCCACACCCTTAAAAGGCTGCCATTCTTGGCGTTCGCAACGAGAGGCAATCACGCCGGTTTCGGTACTGCCATAGACTTCAAACGGGCGCACGGCAGCCTGTTGCAGCAAATCCGCCGTGGTTGCGGGCAATGCGCCGCCGGCCGAGACAATGCCTGCAATTTTATGGCCGATACTCTGCCAGTTGCGGTTTTCACCCAAGCGGTTGAGTACGGCCGGACTGGCAATCCAAACCACTTTATCGTGTGCGGCTGTGCTGGAAAGTAGGTTTTCCGGATAAACCGCCTGCTGTCGCTCCATAGTCCAAACCATTGTCAGCGCGAGTGCGAAGCGGAATGTGAAGCCGTAAAGATGCTGCGGAATCACGCTGCCGATCACGGTTTCACCGTGTTGTCCAAATGGCAGCGTATTTGCCAAAGTCAGGGCTTCTGCCTGCATTTGCGCGGCGGTTTTCACAATAATCTGCGCTTCGCCGCTGGAACCTGATGTTTTCAGCCATGCTTCGGCATGGTCGGGAATCAGATGGTTTTCAGGATAGGTGTTCAGTCCTTCCGATTCTGTTTGAGTCAATACATCAGGCAAGTGCCATATGTTCAGGCCGTCTGAAGATAGCTTTTTATCTGTTGAATCTGTTAAAAACGCCTCTGCCGTTTTCCCCCACTCCAAATTGTCTTGCGCCAAATTGGGCAGCAATAAAACCTTTCCACCAGAATGCCACACTGCCAACACGGCACAGGCAAACAGCGCGGCATCGTCAAACCACAACGCGGCAGTTTGCACGCCTGCCTGTTTCAGACGGCCTGACAGATGAAAAACCGCACGGTTGAAATCAGCACGCGTCCAATTCGGATGCGTGGCGATAAGGTCGTGTTGGGGTAGGTCGGGGGATAGGATTTGGGTTAGGTTCATGGATGAATCCAGCAGTTGCTGCTATCACTATCAAAAAATTGAATGTTGATATTTCCAAAGTGTCTCTGAAGAGTAGTATTAATATACTGACAATAATCTTGGTTATTATTATAAACAGAAACAGCAATATTTCTTATTCCGCAATTTCTTAATTTTTCCAATAAATGTAGGTCTTGTGAACCTATGCCCCATCCATAGATCACTAAACTATCTTTGGGTTCTGGTAATACTTCTCTGTAAATAGTCGAAAAATAAAAGCTATTATGAATAGAATTTATTTTTTGATTTGCTGTTCCTTCACTGATGAATAATGGAACAGTTTCCCCACGATTCCAGCCGTCAAGTATTAAATCGAGCAAACCAATTCCATTGTTTTCTATTTTATATTCAGAGCCATAGAATTTCTTTCCTAACGCTAAATTGCCATGAAGATAAAATACAAGTGAAGTAAATCTATTTCTATTGATAGGCTCTCTAAATCTTTTCCAATTTTCATCAAAATTTCTATTTATAAAACAATCTTTTAAGGAGAATCCATCATTAATGTTTAAACCATGCATTAATGCCCAATATACAATTAAATCGTAATTTAGGGAAATAATGGTATCAAATTGCTTGATAAAGTTATAAATGTTGTTTAAGAAAGGTTCTACTTCCTGATAACTTGGATGTATGCTTCTTACGGTTGCTATTAAGCCATTTCTTATTTCTTCATATACTTGACTGAGATCGGTATTATTTATTCGCAAAATTTGATTTACATTGTGGGCTTGCCAAATTCTACGTAGAATTAATTCAAAATCATAGGTTTCAAAAAAATTAAATAATCTATTTATACGTTCATTATTTAATAAATTATTGTTAAAAGCATGCTGTAGTAAAGACTGATAATTAAATTGTCGGTTAACTGCAATACTTGCCCCATTCCCTAGAATTAAGGTTGATCGATTATACTGTGCACGAATATCATCCCAATCTTCTATTTGACACATATGATTACCTTTCTTTAATTAATTATAAGAAAATAAGTCTAGTTATTAGACTTTTATTTAAAACCTATCATGATCACTTCTCCATTTGTAAGTGAATGGAGTTGGCATGTGAATGCATATCATTATTTTGTCAGTATGGACACCATTTTTTCAGACGACCTACACTTTCAATACAATTTTCCGATACACCCACTCTCCGGCAAACAAAAGCCCCATCAACACATACGACACGATGCCCGTATAAGCCGCCCACCAATCGTAATATTGCAAGCCTGCCAAAATGGCGGCGGTTGCGCCGTTGAAGATAAAGAACGCGCACCAGATTTGCGTAACGCGCCGAGTGTGGCGCACGCCTTCGGGGGGAAGGTTGGGATGTTGCAATCGGGCGAGGCGTTCGATGACGGTTTGTTTGGCAAACAGGCTGTCGCCGAAAACGGCAAGCATCAGCGCGTTGACGGCAACGGGATACCAATACATCGAGTCAGGCCGTCTGAAAACCAGTACCGCCGCAAAAAAAGCAGCAAGGATAATCGCCGTAATGCGTTGGGCTGTGGTTTGCGGCATGGCGGCGCGTATCAGCCATAACACACACATGGCCGCGGCAAGCCAGAAAAATGCGCCGTTTTCCCTGCCGTAATACCATAGGAGCGGATAGGCAAGGCTGGCAAGGGTCAGTAGGAGTTTTCCTAGTATTTTCATGGTTGCGATTGATTTTCAGACGGCCTTGCCGATTGACAAGGCCGTCTGAAAATATGCTGATTCAAAGAGGAATCAGGAATCTTGTTGTACTTTCAAAACCGCTTGAACCACGTCTTCTACGGTGCGCACGTTGCGGAAGTCTTCGGCTTGCAGTTTGCGGCCGGTTTCGCGTTTGATGTGGTCGATAAGGTCGATAGCGTCGATGCTGTCGATTTCCAAATCTTCGTAGAGGTTGGTTTCAGGTTTGATGCGTTCCGGTTCGATTTCAAACAGGTTAACCAGTGCATCGGTCAGCAGGGTGCGTACTTCTTGTTCGGTCATCTTCTCTCTCTCCCTTATGCTTGGCGGCTCTTGACGAACTCGGCCAGAGTTTTGACGTTGGCGAAGTTTTCGCGCAGGTTGTCGTTTTCACCGTCGAGCTGGAAGCCGAAGGTTTTTTGTACGGCCAAACCAAGTTCCAATGCATCAACCGAATCCAGACCCAGGCCGTCGTCGCCGAAAAGCGGATCTTCGCTGCCGATGTCGGCAACGGTAATGTCTTCCAGACCTAAGCTGTCGATGATTAATTGTTTGATTTGGTTTTCTAAATTGCTCATGTGGTTTTCCTTGTAAAATAGTCTTGCAGGTATTCGTTTAAACGGCGTGCGGCGATGGGCAGGGGTTTTTCTGCCAGCCATTCTTCAGGCAGGATGTCGTCACCGACGGTAATTTCATAATGAATTTTTTGTGGCGGGATTTTGTACCACGGTTGCCCCTTTTTAAAATTGGGCGGCGTCATCTTGATGCACACGGGCGTGATGACCGATGCGCTGCGCAAACCGAGCGATACAGCGCCGCGGTGCATTTTAACCTGTCCGTCCCAACCTGTGCGTGTGCCTTCGGGGAAAATCAGCATACTTTGCCCGCTTTTGAATACGGCGTCGATTTCTTCCAACATTTCCATGCTTTCGTCGTTGGGGATGTAGCCTGAAGCGATAATTTGGCTTTTCATGCTGGGGTTGTGCAGCAGGTCTTTTTTGACCAACACGTTCGGGTCGGGGAAGTGGCTGATCAGTAAAACAACATCCAAAAGCGAGGGATGGTTGGCAAGGATAAGCTGGCCGGGTCTGCCGAGTTTTTCCAAGCCGTTGAAACGGACGCTCAATACGCCTGACCATTGCAGGTAGCCGACGAAGAAACGCCAAACTTTGCCTATCATGCGTCTTGCTTCAAGTTGGCGCTTGATGTCGCCCTTGGTCGATTTGAGCGTATAGGGCAAAAGTGCGATTTTGAACAATACGCCTGCAACGCCGAAGAGGATGAAGCCGAAGAGTGTGGCAAAAAAGCGACGGAAATAGTCTAAAGTCTTCATGCGTTTTTCTGCCAGTGCCAGTTTCTACCGGCATAGTGTTGCGTGTGTTGTTTGCCGTCTGAAAGCAGGAAGCGTACCCACTCCAAGCTGCTCCAATAGGGCTCGACTGTTGTATCGTTAGGGTTTTCAGACGGCCTTTCAGATGTGGTTTCCAAGCTTAAGGTATAGTCTTCGCCTTTGGTAATGACCAGTGCCAATGCATAGGCAAACGGCGCACGGGTAGCCAAGACGGGATAGTCTTCAGACAACGGATCATCGGCGACAATTACTAAAACAGATGGCGCGCCGTCTTGTAAAAGCGCAAATGCCTCGGTCAGCGCGGTTTCAAAGGAATCGGCGGCAACGGCCAACGCGGTATGCTCGCTCATGTCTTTACGCAACATCGACCATTGCCCAATCGTTGCGTTGTGGACGGACAGGCCGAATGAGGTCGGCGAGACGGTATGCGTGTTCAAAAGCTCTTGCCATAATTCAAAGCTGCGGTTGCTTTCGCCGTCGTGCGAAACGTAAACCGGTACACTTTCAGGATATTGGTCGGCCAGATTCCATGCGGCATCACAAACCAAGCGTGCCGCTTTTCCCAAGCGGCGGCGTTGCATAGGCGGCAAAAAGGAGAGCGCGGGTTTGCACTCCGGCAGGGATGCGGTATCGAGTTTTCCCTGCGCCCAGTCCTGCCATTGCTCCGGCGTACTGATTTTGCTGGAGGAGGCCTGCCATGCGGCGATATTGAAGCTGAAACGGCAAACGTTTTGAGGCATGATGTCTTTCAATGTTTTACATTTTCATACATTGTAATGAAATGAGTTAGTAAAAGCTAGGCTCTGTTATAATGCATATTGTAACGTAATTTATTCCCGGATGACATTTTATGCCTTCAATACCGAGTGCCCCGATTTATGATGTGGCTTCGCTGCTTCCGCACAGCGGACATATGGTGCTTATCGACTGTGTGAAAGAATTTGGCGATGACTATACGGTTTGCCGTGCGCCGGTTGGCGACAAGCATATTTTGCTGCAGGAAGGCGTGTTGCCGTCTATGGCTTATATGGAATTGATGGCGCAGGGCATAGGCGCGTTTGCAGGCATTGAGGCTTTAAAGGCCGGAGAGCCTGTCCGTTTAGGTTTTTTATTGGGAACGCGTAAGCTGGATTTGTTTGCCGATTCCGTGCCTGTCGGTACTGAGTTGGAAGTCAGGGCGCATGTGTCCATTCAGGATTTGGGCGGCATGGGCGTATTTGATTGCGAGTTGCGCTGGACGGATGCGCCGGAAGATGTGAAGCATCTGTTGCCGCCGGACGGTTTGCTGGCAAAAGCTTCTTTAAATGTGTACAGTCCGAAAGACGGTCAAATCATTTAAACCGTTTACAAGGCCGTCTGAAAAGACAAAGATTCAGACGGCCTGTCGATATAGTGAGAAAACGTATGAGTGAAACTATTTTAATTACAGGGTCTAATCGCGGTATCGGCAAAGCTGTCGCGCTTGGTTTGGCGCAGGACGGCTTTGATATTGTCGTCCACTGCCGCAGCCGCCGCGATGAAGCGGAAGCTGTCGCGGAAGAAATCCGTGCATTGGGTAGAAATGCACGCGTGTTGCAGTTTGACGTGTCCGACCGCGAAGCCTGCCGTGAAATTCTGACTACCGACATCGAAGCAAACGGCACATATTACGGCGTGGTGTTGAACGCCGGACTGACGCGCGACAATGCGTTTCCTGCGTTTACAGATGATGATTGGGATTTGGTGCTGCGCACCAATTTGGACGGTTTTTATAATGTGTTGCACCCTTTGACCATGCCGATGATCCGCCGCCGTAAAGCAGGACGGATTGTGTGCATGGCGTCGGTATCCGGTTTGACGGGCAACCGCGGTCAGGTCAATTACAGCGCGTCCAAAGCGGGCTTGATCGGCGCGGCAAAAGCCTTGGCGGTTGAGTTGGCAAAACGAAAAATTACTGTTAACTGCGTGGCACCGGGCCTTATTGATACCGATATTATCGATGAGAACGTACCTGTCGAAGAAATCTTAAAGGCAGTCCCTGCCGCGCGCATGGGATTGCCGGAAGAAGTGGCGCATGCGGTGCGCTTTTTGATGGATGAAAAAGCGGCGTACATTACGCGCCAAGTGATTGCTGTGAACGGAGGTTTGTGTTGAATACCAGAAGAGTTGTTGTAACAGGTATCGGCGGTATTACCGCTTTCGGCCGTGATTGGCAAAGTATTCAGACGGCCTTTAAAGCCGAAAAAAACGCGGTCAAATACATGGACTGGAGCGGACGCTTTCCTGAATTGGAAGCGCAACTGGGTGCGCCAATTGAAGGCTACACTCCGCCCGAACACTGGACGCGCAAGCAGCTCAGAAGCATGGGGCGCGTATCGCACTTGTGTGTCGATGCGGCGGAACAAGCTTTGACGGATGCGGGCTTGCTGGGTGACGAAAGCATTACAGACGGCCGTATGGGCGTAGCGTGCGGCTCGTCTGTCGGCAGTACCAAAGACATTGGCGATATGGGCGAACTTTTGATAACAGGCACATCGCGCAATTTCAACGCCAATACTTATGTGCGCATGATGCCGCATACGACTGCTGCCAATATCGGCATTTTCTTCGGATTGAAAGGACGTATTATCCCGACTTCGAGCGCGTGTTCTTCCGGCAGCCAAGGCATTGGTTATGCTTACGAAGCCATCAAATACGGCCTGATTGATATGATGCTGGCGGGCGGCGGGGAAGAGTTTTGTCCGTCCGAAGTGTATGTTTTCGACTCGCTCTACGCCGCCAGCCGCCGCAACGGTGAACCCGAACTGACCCCGCGCCCTTACGACAACGGCCGAGATGGTTTGGTCATCGGCGAAGGCGCAGGCATTTTCGTGTTGGAAGAATTGGAACATGCCCGTGCGCGCGGTGCGAAAATCTATGCCGAACTCGTCGGCTACGGTGCCAACAGCGACGGCAGCCACGTTACCCAACCGCAAAAAGAAACCATGCAAAAATGTATGGAGCTTGCGCTGAAAGACGCCGGTATTACGCCTGATAAAATCGGCTACGTCAGCGGCCACGGTACGGCGACCGAAAAAGGCGATATTGCCGAAACATTGGCGACCGAGGCCGTGTTCGGATTCATCCCCATGAGTTCGCAAAAAAGCTACCTCGGCCATACACTCGGCGCGTGTGGCGCGTTGGAAGCCTGGTTCACCATCGAAATGATGAACAGCGGCTGGTTTGCGCCGACCGTCAATTTGGAAAACATCGATCCGCGTTGCGGCAAGGTGGATTACATTCAAACAGGCGGACGTGAAATTCAAACCGATTATGTGGTCAGCAATAACTTTGCTTTTGGTGGCGTCAATACTTCGCTGGTGTTCAAACGTTGGCAAGAATAATCATCGCTTGATTTCATGATTAAAGGCCGTCTGAAACTTATCTTGAGTTTCAGACGGCCTTTATTTTATTTACGGATTGAGCCGCTTTTGGATTTTATTCGTTTGTTTTCTTCTGATTTAAATCCACCAGCCTTGTTCCGGCCAAGAAGTCGTAGAGGAACTGGCGGTCGGGATGGAACAGGGCGAAGCCCCATGGCAGGATGAGCCAGATGAGCGCGGCGCCGAATGCGCCTTTGGGCGGTATATTGAGCAGATGACGCAATCCGGCGTAGGCGAGAAGGGGAATGAAAACAATAAAAATGCTTGCCCAAATAAAACGCAGGCGCAGTTGTGGCAGGGATGGCTGGGTATCGTTTTTATCGGCCAAACCGATTTTCCATGTCTGCATGGCGAGGGTTTGGCCTTTTTTGTGCCAGTTGGCGCGGAAGTAGAGCCACCATGCGTAGAACAGCATCAGGCAGGTTGTCAGCATGGACAGGCGCGTGGAAACGGGATTGAGAAAGATGGCGGCAATACCGGCTGCAAGGGCGGCAATGCTGGTCACGGCGCCGGTCAGCAGAAGTTCGTAAACCAGTGCGGCGAGGCGGCGTTTGAGAGGGGCGGTGGGAAGGCGGGTCATAATGCGATGGAAATGGAAATGGGTTTGATGGCAATAAAAACAGGCCGTCTGAAACGGGATAGGATGTTCAGACGGCCTGTTACTGTCGGGATTAGCGATGTGGACGTTTTTGACCGCGTGCCTGTTGGGCGGCCATTTGGTTCATTTCCTGACGGGTCGGACGTTTTTTGAAGATGGCGTGCGCTTCGTCAACGGAACATTTTTGCGACAGGCAAACCAAGGTAATCGCGTCTTTTTGATGTTGGCCGCCGCTGTGGTACATGCGGCGCAGGTTGGCTTCGTTGATACGGCCTTTTTCCGGATCGATGTCGAATTTTTTCAGGCGCTCGAGGAATTGGCGTTGCTGACGGCGCGAAGTCCAAACGAAACCGCCTGCGGCAGCGGCCACGATGATGACGGCCAACAGGATGGCCAGTGGCCATGAATCGACGATCAGAACGATGATGAGGCTTAATACGGCAGTGGTCAGCAGGGCCAGGCCGCCGATGCGAAGTTTGGTTTTATTATCCATATGGTTGGTGTTTCCTTGTTTTTGCTGGAAGAGGCCGTCTGAAATGCGAGGTTCAGACGGCCTGAATTTGAGTTTACGCTATTTTACAGTATTTTCTGTTTTTGGGGCGTATTGCGTGCAAGTTTCTTGACGCGCGGCAACGGTTTCAAGCAGCCAACGAGGTAACGAGCTGTTTGAACTCGGTCCATGCATCGCCTTCTTCCGCGCCTTTGATGATGCGGTCGATTTTGGCGCAGGTTTTGAGCGCGTCGAGCAGGCGGTTGATGGAAATGCGTTTGGCAGCCATTGGTGCAAGGGTCTGTTTGTCGCCCCATAAGCGCAGGCTGTTGCGCAGGCTTTGGATGTTTTGTCCCTGCTTGAGTGCGGCAGTCAGGCGGATTAGGGTGCGGATGTCTTCGGCAACCGCCCACAACAGCAAAACCGGCTCTTCGCCTTCTTCTTCCAAACCGTCCAGCAAACGGGAAACGCGCAGAACATCGCCTTTCATCCATGCGCCTGCCAGTTGGAATACGTCGAAGCGGGCGACGGTGGCAACTGCGGCCTCTGCATCAGCAATATTGATCAAATGGCCTTTGGGATGGAGCAGGGCGAGTTTTTCGATTTCCTGACGGGCGGCCAAAAGATTGCCTTCGACGCGCTCGGCAAAAAGGGTGAGTGCTTCAGGTTTGATATCCAAACCCTGCTGTTTCAGACGGCCCTGTATCCATTGCGGCAAAGCATGTGGCGCAACGGCTTTGGCTTCTAAGACGATGCCTTTGCCTGCCAATGCGGAAAACCATTTGGACTGGATTTGCGCCTTTTCAAGCTTGGGCAGGAGGATGAGCGTAACTGTATCTTCGGGCAGGCGTTCGGCGAAGGCTTGCAGGGCATCGCCTCCGTTTTTGCCGGGTTTGCCGTTGGGAATGTGGATTTCCAGCAGTTTCAGATCGGCAAACAAACCTGCGCTGCCGGCGCTTTGCAACAGCTCGTTCCAGTCAAAATTGTTTTCGGCGGTATAGACTTCGCGGTTGAGATAACCTTGTTTTTTTGCGGCTGCGCGCAGCGTATCCAAAGCCTCGATGCGCAACAAATCCTCTTCGCCGTGAATAATGTACAACGGCTTGAGCGGCGTATCGGGGCGCAGGCTCTCAATGGGCGCGGCAGCCATTATTGCGCTTTCAGGAAAGTCAGGCGGCGGACGATTTGATCTGCGGCGTCGATGCGCATTTCAGACCAAATGGTTTCTTCCTCTTCCTGTTTGCCCAAGACTTCGCTGTCGGCGTAGTCCATGGTGCGGTGCACCTTGACTTCCATCGGTTCGCCGACCGGCTCGCCGTTGCGGAAGGCTTGAGCTTTGACGGTCATGGCCAGCAGGTATTCGTTGACCGCGGCGGCGCGGGTGATGGTGTAGATGTCGCGGCGTTTTTGGAAGTCGACAACGCGCAGGGTGATTTGTGATTCGGCTTCGCTAACCGGATGGCCGTCGGCACGGCGTAAGGCATTTTCCAGCGCTTTTTGCATGACGGCTCCGCCTTCTACATGCCAGTTCTGATAAGGCAGCGGCTGAGAAGTCACGCCAGTGCCTTTCAGGTGGAAACCGCAAGAGGCAAGCAATAGGGCGAGTGCGGGCAATAGGATTTTTTTCATTGGATATTCCTTCGTTGAAACCGGTTACGGTATCGTCGGATTATAACGAATAATGTTTAGGCCGTCTGAAACCGTAAACGGAAAGTATTTCAGACGGCCTTGTCTTTGATAGTGCAAATCTTATTTTTCCAACCAAATCAGGCTGACCATGCGGCCGGTTTGTCCGTCGCGGCGGTAGGAGAAGAAAGTATCGCGTTCCAAGACGGTGCAATGGGTGCCGCCATAAATCATGTTCACGCCTTCGCGGTGCAGAACCATGCGCGCCAAAGCGTAAATGTCGGCAAGGTATTTGCCGCCGCCGATGTCTTCAAACGCATTGGTAGCTTCCGGCATGGGTGTGCAAAACGCATCAAATACATCTTGTCCCACCTCAAACGCATCAGGGCCGATGGCAGGGGCGAGATAGGCCATGATTTCCAACGGCTCGACCTTCATTGCCGCAATGGTGTTTTGCAAAACGCCGCCGGCCAAACCGCGCCAACCTGCATGGGCCGCTGCGACAACGGTTCCTGCTTTGTCGCAAAACAAGACGGGCAGGCAATCGGCAGTCATGGAAGCGCAGGCGACTGTCCCCATCGTATCCATCGAGGCATCAGCGTCAGGCGTATTGCCCAACGCTTCGGCGGCGTTCACAACAATGGTGCTGTGGATTTGATTGAGGTAGGCAACGGGCAGGCCGACTTGTTCCTGTACGATTTCACGGTTGCGGAGCACGGCTTGCAGATTGTCGCCGACGTGCGAACCGACATTCAGGCTGCGGTACACGCCTTCGCTGACACCGCCGTTACGCGTGGTAATAAGCGTTTTAACATTGGCAGGGGCAGGCCAGTCGGCAGTCAAAAAGTTCTTGCCTTGCGGGGCGAGGTTTAGGGTTTCTGTGATGGTTTTCATAATCTTTGAATCGCTGAAATATTGGAACGGATTGATTTCAGACGGCCTCAAATAATATTTTAGGCCGTCTGAAAAATGGGTTTAATCCCTTACATAAACGACTTCGACATCGTAGTCGTCTTCATTCCAATCGTCGTCATCGTCCGTGCCAAATTTCTCCTGCCATTCTTCCTCGTTGCTTAGGGACGAATCCAAACCGGCTTCCAAACGCAGGACGGAAAGCAGGTGGTACATATCGTCAGGCATGGGCGCTTCAAAAGAAACGGTTTCGCCGGTTTTCGGATGGACAAAGCTCAAGCGGTAGGCATGCAGGGCTTGGCGTGCGCCGAGGGCTTTGACGGCTTCTTTAACCGCGTCGCTGCATGGATGGCGCAGGTTGCCGTAAACAGGGTCGGCGGCCAGCGGATGGTTGGCTTCGCGCATATGGACGCGGATTTGGTGCGTACGGCCGGTTTCGAGCGAGCATTCGATGTAGCTGTGTGCCAGATAACGCTCCAACACTTTGACGTGGGTGATGGCAGGTTTGCCGCCGAATTTGACGACTGCCATTTTCAGGCGGTTGTGCGGATCGCGGCCGATTTGGGTTTCGATTTTGCCGTCAAAAGGAACGATGCCGTTGGCGATTGCGCGGTAAATGCGTTTGACTGTGCGCTCTTGAAGCTGTTGAACCAGTGAGTTTTGCGCTGGCAGGGTCTTGGCGACCACCATCAGGCCGCTGGTTTCCTTGTCCAAACGGTGTACGATGCCTGCACGCGGTACTTGGCTTAATTCGGGACAGTGCGCCAATAGGCCGTTGAGCAGGGTGCCGTTCCAGTTGCCTGCGGCAGGGTGGACGACCAATCCGGCCGGTTTGTTGATAACGATGACGGTATCGTCTTCATAAATGATGTCCAAATCCATCGGTTCGGGCGTGAACGCGAGGTTTTCTTCGCTCGGACGTACCGTAACGGCAATCAATTCACCGCCTATCATTTTGTCTTTGGATTGAGCGGGCTTATCGTTTACAATGACTGCACCCTCTTTAATCCACGAACTCAGGCGGCTGCGCGAGTAGTCGGGCATGAGTTTGGCCAATACGGCATCCAGCCTTCCGCCCGCCATTTCGAGCGGAACGGTCAAATTAACACAACTTTCTGTTTCGGGGGATGACGGAAAGTCTAAATCATCGCTATAATCGGCTTCGTTATCAAAGGAAGTATTCTGCATGAAAAAAATTCTTTTAGTAGTTTCTTTAGGTTTGGCACTGAGTGCCTGCGCAAATAAAGGCACAATCGATAAAGACGCCCAAATTACTCAAGATTGGAGTGTGGAAAAGCTTTATGCCGAAGCGCAAGACGAGTTGAACAGCAACAATTATACGCGAGCTGTCAAGTTATACGAAATTTTAGAATCCCGTTTTCCAAACGGCCGCTATGCACAGCAGTCCCAGTTGGATACGGCGTATGCCTATTATAAAGACGATGAGCCGGAAAAAGCCTTGGCTGCCATTGCGCGCTTCCAACGCCATCATCCGCAACATCCGAATATGGACTATGCGCTGTACTTGAAAGGTTTGGTCCTGTTTAACGAAGACCAGTCTTTCTTGAACAAGCTGGCTTCCCAAGACTGGTCCGACCGCGACCCGAAAGCCAACCGCGATGCTTACCAGGCGTTTGCCGAGCTGGTGCAACGTTATCCAAACAGCAAATACGCTGCCGATGCAACCGAACGCATGGCCAAGCTGGTGGACGCTTTGGGCGGTAACGAAATGTCTGTGGCGCGTTATTACATGAAACGCGGTGCTTATGTTGCAGCGGCCAACCGTGCGCAAAAAATCGTCAGCCGTTACCAAAATACCCGTTATGTCGAAGAAGCTTTGGCGATGATGGAATTGGCGTACAAAAAACTGGACAAGCCGCAACTGGCAGCCGATACGCGCCGCGTTTTGGAAACCAACTTCCCACAAAGCCCGTTCTTGCAACACGAATGGCGATCTGACGATATGCCTTGGTGGCGTTACTGGCGTTAAGCGTCGGGTTGTTCAGGCATGAATAAGGCCGTCTGAAAATGATGCATCTATGCATTTGGTTTTCAGACGGCCTTTGTTTTTAATGTTTTTTTACGTTTCCTGCAAACAGGGTGCAAAATTTGTTTTAATATGGTAAAGTCTGATTTTAATAACTCGACGGTTTGAAGCCGTCACTCAGGGGCTGTTTAAATTTAAAATCAGTTTTGTTGAAGCCGCATCGGATGTGCCGTCGATGCATTCAGGAAAATTTCAGTCGTCAGGCTGGTTTGGTTTTAAATTTAAGCAGCCCTTTGTGTTTACAAAAAAACAGAGGTAGATTCTCATGAAGTCTTGGCAGCTTCCTGAACACGTCGCCGACGTATTGCCGACCAATGCGCGACAATTGGAAAGCGCCCGTGAGCGGCTGTTGGCTTTGTTCCGCGTGCATGGTTACGAATTGGTGCAGCCGCCGTTGATGGAATACAGCCATTCCTTATTAACGCATATCGATGCCGGTTTGTCTTTGAAAACCATTTTGGTCGTCGATCAGCTCAGCGGCCGCCAGCTCGGTATCCGCGCGGATATTACGCCGCAGGTGGCGCGCATTGATGCCCACTTGCTTTCCGCCAATCAAGGCATCAACCGTTTGTGCTATGCCGGCTCGGTGCTTCATGCGCGGCCTGACGGATTGCTCAATATGCGCGAGCCTTTGCAGGCCGGTGCGGAAATGTACGGCTTGGAAGGTATTGAAGCGGACATCGAATTGATTGATTTGATGCTGAAAAGCATGAAGATTGCCGACATGGGCGAGGTTTTGCTTTCATTGGGCCATATCGGCGTATTCCGTGCTTTAGCAAATGCCGCGCATTTGGACGAGCAACAATCGGCAACCTTGTTGTCATTGATGCAGGACAAAGATGCCGAAGCTGTCAGCCAGTTGGTCAAAGAATGGAAACTCGACGGTATGTGGGCAAAAGCGTTTTCACTGTTGCCACGACTGTACGGCGGTCGCGAAGTGCTGACTTTGGCCCGTGAGAAATTACCGGAATTATCCGCAGTCAGTGCGGCGCTGGATGAATTGCAGGCCGTATGCGATGCGTTCCCAAATCAAAAAGTGCATATCGATTTATCGGAATTGCGCGTTGACAATTACCATACCGGCTTGCTTTACGCGGCTTATGGTTCAAATCTTTATGATGCCGTGGCACGCGGCGGCCGTTATGACGGATTGGGCGGATACTTCGGACGCGCGCGCCCCGCTGCCGGATTCAGTTTTGATTTGCGCAGCTTTATCGGCCGCCTTCCCGCTATCGGACGGGAGTCCGTGGTGGCGGTCGATGTCAAAGACATGCCTGCAGCTCAAGAAGCGGTAGATGCTTTGCGCGAACAAGGACAATGTGTCGTTATCGATTACGGTATCGGCTACAACGGTTCGGAAGAGGTTACGGGCCGTCTGAAACAAGTGGACGGCGTTTGGAAAGTAATCGCTTTGAACGATTGAGTTTTATTTTGAAATTTTGTATCTGAAATAAGGTTAGATAGCTATGGCTAAAAATGTTGTCGTAATCGGTGCCCAATGGGGTGATGAAGGCAAAGGTAAGATTGTTGACTGGCTGGCGGAAGAAACCAGCGGTGTTGTACGTTTCCAAGGCGGCCACAATGCCGGCCATACATTGGTCGTCGGCGGCAAAAAAACCATTTTGCGCCTGATTCCAAGCGGCATTTTGCATGAGACTTTGGACTGCTTCATCGGCTCAGGCGTCGTGGTTTCTCCTGAAGCATTGTTGGGTGAAATCGACGAATTGAACGCCGCCGGTGTGAAAAACGTTGAAGGCCGTCTGAAAATTGCGCCGACCTGCCCATTGATTCTGCCTTACCACATTGCGCTTGACCAAGCACGCGAAGCTTCCCGCGGTAAAAGCAAAATTGGTACAACCGGCCGCGGCATCGGCCCGGCTTATGAAGATAAAGTTGCCCGTCGCGCGATTCGCGTGGTGGACTTGTTGCACCCTGAAAAACTGGTTGAAAAACTGGAAGCTGTTTTGGCCTATTATAATGTTCAGCTGCAACACCTGCACCATGCCGAGCCGGTAAAACTTAAAGATGTGATGGCGGTGATTGAAAAAGTTGCGCCGCGCATTACGCCGATGATTACCGATGTTTCCCGTGTTTTGAATGAGAAAAACCGTAAAGGCGAAAGCCTGTTGTTTGAAGGCGCACAAGGTACGTTGCTGGACATCGACTACGGTACTTATCCGTTTGTAACTTCGTCCAACTGCTTAGCTGGTGCCGCTTCTGCCGGTGCAGGCGTGGGCCCGCAAATGCTGGATTACGTTTTGGGTATCGTTAAAGCCTATACCACCCGCGTGGGTTCCGGCCCATTCCCGACTGAATTGTTTGACGAAGTGGGTGCAGGTTTGGCTGAGCGCGGTCATGAGTTCGGCTCCGTAACCGGTCGTGCGCGTCGTTGCGGTTGGTTTGACGCGGCTGCTCTAAAACGCTCTATTCAAGTTAACGGCATTTCCGGCATGTGCATTACCAAGCTGGATGTCATGGACGGTATTGAGAACATCAATATCTGCGTAGGTTATGAATTGCCTGATGGCAGCAAAACCGACATTCTGCCTTGCGGCTCTGACGCGGTGGAAACCTGCAAACCGATTTACGAAACCATGCCGGGGTGGAGCGAGTCGACTTTCGGCGTGAAAGAGTACGATAAGCTGCCTGAAAACGCTAAAGCTTACCTGAAACGTATTGAAGAAGTTTGCGGCGCGCCTGTGGCCATTGTTTCAACCGGTCCTGACCGTGAAGAAACCATCGTTTTGCACCATCCGTTTGCTTAATTGATGAAGTGAATAAAGGCCGTCTGAATGTTTCAGACGGCCTTTATATATGCAATACAATAAAAATCAGCCCTGAAGAACACCTGTCTTCAGGGTTGAATTTTGTATTTTACGCCGTTTTGAAGTACGAATGTTTGGAAAATGAGATGTAGTGCCAAGTAACAATTATTCTCATTGACGTAAATCAAGAAAAACCAAATCTGTAATTTTATTTCACAAAAACCCCTGTAAATAAATGGGTATTGATGTTATCCTTTCAGAAAATTTACAGTCTATATTTTCAATAAAATTAGGAGCTTGATATGTCAAATGATGTTCAGCAACGTCCTGCCGCTTGGGAAGGTTTTGTCGGTGGCAACTGGGAAACCAGCGTAGATGTCCGCGATTTTATTCAAAAAAACTACACGCCATATGAGGGCGATGCTTCTTTCTTAGCACCTGCAACCGAAGCCACAACCAAACTGTGGGCGGAAGTGATGGAAGGCATCAAGGTTGAAAACCGTACACACGAGCCGTATAAAATCGACGCGCAAATCGTCTCCGGCATTACCAGTCATGCTCCAGGCTATATCGACAAAGATTTGGAAACCATCGTCGGCCTGCAAACTGACGAGCCTTTGAAACGTTCCATCATGCCGTTTGGCGGTTTGAAAATGGTGCAAGACGCGTGCAAAGTGTACAACGTTGAATTGAATCCCGAAGTCAGCGAAATTTTCACCAAATACCGCAAAACCCATAACCAAGGCGTGTTTGACGTTTATACGCCCGACATCCGTCGCTGCCGTAAGTCAGGCGTGATTACCGGCCTGCCGGATGCTTACGGCCGTGGCCGTATTATCGGCGACTACCGCCGCGTGGCATTGTACGGTATCGACTTCTTGATGAAAGACAAACTCAACCAGTTCAACTCACTGCAAGCCGATTTGGAAAACGGTGTAGACTTAGAAGAAGTCATCCGCCGCCGCGAAGAAATCAACGAACAATACAAAGCCTTGGGTCAAATGAAAGAAATGGCGGCTTCTTACGGCTACGACATTTCCAGCCCTGCAAAAAATGCACAAGAAGCCATCCAATGGACTTACTTCGCCTACCTCGCTGCCGTTAAATCTCAAAACGGTGCGGCGATGTCCTTCGGCCGTGTGTCTTCATTCTTGGATATTTACATCGAGCGCGACCTGAAAAACGGCGTAATTACCGAAACCCAAGCGCAAGAATTCATTGACCATTTGGTAATGAAACTGCGTATGGTTCGTTTCCTGCGTACGCCGGAATACGACCAACTCTTCTCCGGCGACCCGATTTGGGCAACCGAATCCATCGGCGGTATGGGCTTGGACGGCCGTACCTTGGTAACGCGCACCAACTTCCGCGTGCTGCATACCCTGTACAACATGGGTCCGTCTCCTGAGCCAAACATCACTGTATTGTGGTCAGAACAACTGCCGCAAGGCTTTAAAGAATTCTGCGCCAAAGTATCCATCGATACTTCGTCCATCCAATACGAAAACGACGATTTGATGCGCCCTGACTTCAACAGCGACGACTACGCCATTGCCTGCTGCGTCAGCCCGATGGTGGTCGGCAAACAAATGCAGTTCTTCGGCGCACGCGCCAACTTGGCTAAAACTCTGCTGTACGCAATCAACGGCGGCGTGGATGAAAAATCTAAAGAGCAAGTTGGTCCGAAAACCGAGCCGATTATGGACGAAGTTTTGGATTACGACACTGTCTTTGAGCGCATGGACAAATTCATGGATTGGTTGGCAACCCAATACGTTACCGCGCTGAACATTATTCACTACATGCACGACAAATACAGCTACGAAGCTGCGTTGATGGCGTTGCATGACCGTGACGTGAAACGCACTATGGCTTGCGGTATCGCCGGTTTGTCTGTGGCAGCCGACTCATTGTCCGCCATCAAATACGCCAAAGTGAAACCGATTCGCGATGAAAACGGTATTGCCGTTGATTTTGAAATCGAAGGCGAATACCCACAATTCGGTAACAACGACGACCGCGTGGACGACATCGCCTGCGACTTGGTGGAACGCTTCATGAAAAAAGTGGCCACCCACAAAACTTACCGCAACGCCACTCCGACTCAGTCTGTGTTGACCATTACTTCCAACGTTGTTTACGGTAAGAAAACCGGTAATACTCCGGACGGCCGCCGTGCAGGCGCTCCGTTTGGTCCGGGTGCAAACCCAATGCACGGCCGTGACGTCAACGGTGCAGTCGCTTCATTGACTTCCGTAGCCAAACTGCCATTTGAGTTTGCCAAAGACGGTATTTCTTATACCTTCTCCATTATTCCCGGTGCGTTGGGTAAAGACGAGCATTCTCGTGAGCGCAACCTTGCCGGTTTGATGGACGGTTATTTCCATCATGAAGAAGGAGAAGTGGAAGGCGGCCAACACTTGAACGTCAACGTATTGAACCGTGAGACTTTGGAAGATGCGATGCATCATCCGGAGAAATATCCGCAGTTGACCATTCGCGTGTCCGGTTATGCGGTTCGCTTCAACTCGCTGACCCGCGAGCAACAGCTTGACGTGATTACCCGTACGTTCACAGAAACCATGTAATCCGGGTGGCGAAACAAACCAGAAGCTAAATTTGCATTTGGTTTGTTTTGAAACAAAGCTCCAAGGCCGTCTGAAATGTTCAGACGGCCTTTATTATCGTACAATTCACATCAGCAAAATTATTTTCGAGCCGAACACTATGTCCACGACTTTTGCGATCACTCCCGAGCCGGAACTGAAAAACCTTGGCCACCGCCACTATAACGGCAAAGGCATTATTCATTCGATTGAATCTTGCGGCGCTGTCGATGGTCCGGGTTTGCGCTACGTGCTCTTTTTGCAAGGTTGTCTGATGCGTTGCCTTTATTGCCATAATCGCGATACTTGGGATTTGCATACCGAGCAGGCGCAGGAATTGGATGTGGCAACTGTAATGAAGCAGGTCATGACCTATCGCCATTATCTGCGTGCGACAGGCGGAGGCGTAACGGCAACCGGCGGTGAGCCATTATTGCAATATGAGTTTGTACGCGATTGGTTTACGGCCTGCAGGGAACACGATATTCATACCTGTCTCGACAGCAATGGCTATGCTTTGCACTATGATTCGATTTTGGATGATTTGCTCGATCATACCAATTTGGTCATGCTCGACTTAAAACAAATTGATCCTGAAATTCATAAAGTACTCGTCGGTATTCCCAATACTAAAACGCTGAAATTCGCGCGCTATCTTGCCGAACGCAATCAGCCGACACGGGTGCGTTATGTGGTTGTTCCCGGTTATACCGATGATGAGCGGTCGGCGCATTTATTGGGCGAGTTTATCGGTGATATGGACAATGTCGAAATGGTTGAGCTTTTGCCGTATCACGAATTGGGTGTACACAAATGGGCTTTGTGCGGCGACGAATACAAATTAACAGGCGTACATCCGCCGCCTAAAGAAACCATTTTGAAAATCAAAGAAATATTAGAGAGTTACGGAAAAAATATTATTTATTAAAACAGAAAAAGGCCGTCTGAAACGAAATAATCAGTTTCAGACGGCCTTTTTATCATTGAAAAAACTTAAGCGTTCAATGCGGCCAAAACCTTGGCGACAACTTCTGATACTGCAACGGCTTGAGCCTGATTGTCACGGCGCTCGGCATATTCGACATTGCCTTCTTTTAAGGCGCGATCGCCGATGACGATGCGGTGAGGAATACCCAACAGCTCGGAGTCATTCAGCAACACGCCTGCACGTTCGTCGCGGTCATCCAACAATACATCCGCACCTGCAGCCAAAAGCTCGGCATAGATTTTGTCGGCGGCTTCGCGTACGGCATCTGATTTTTTGTAGTTCATCGGCACGATCACAACTTCAAACGGCGCCATTGCTTTGGTCCAGATAATGCCTTTTTCGTCGTTGTTTTGTTCGATGGCGGCGGCCACAACGCGGGTAATACCGATACCGTAGCAGCCCATTTCCATGATTTGGGATTTGCCGTTATTGTCCAAGAAGCTGACGTTCATGGCTTGGGTATATTTGTTGCGTAATTGGAAAACGTGGCCGACTTCAATACCGCGCGCCAGTTTCAGACGGCCTTGTTCGTCAGGACTAATGTCGCCTTCGATGACATTGCGTAAATCGACGAATTCAGGCTCGGCAGCATCGCGATCGAAGTTGAAGCCGGTATAGTGGTAGTCGTCTTCGTTCGCGCCGATAACCCAGTCTGCGCCTTTCTCAGTGGCGAAATCGGCATAGACTTTGCCTTTGAAGCCGACAGGGCCGAGAGAGCCGCCGTTTGCGCCGAATTGTTCAACAATCGCGGCAGGGCTTGCCATGGTTAGCGGTGATTTCACGCCGGCCAGTTTTTCCGCCTTGATGTCGTTAAACTCATGGTCGCCGCGTAACAGCAGCAGGACGAGTTCGCCTTCGTTTTCGCCTTCGACTACGATGGATTTAAGGGTTTGTTCAACCGGAATATTGAGGAATTCAACCAAAGACTCAATGGTTTTGACGTTTGGCGTATGTACTTTGGTCAATTCGGCCTGAGCGGCTGCGCGTTCGCCTTTAAGCGGCAAAGTTGGCGCCAGCTCGATATTGGCGGCGTAATCAGAAGTGTCGCTGTATGCGATAACGTCTTCGCCGCTTTCAGCCAATACTTGGAATTCGTGAGAGCCGGTACCGCCGATGCTGCCGGTATCCGCAGCAACAGGACGGAATTCCAAACCCAAACGGGTGAAGATACGGCAATAAGCGTCGTACATATCCTGATAGGTCGTCTGAAGCGAGGCATAGTCGGCATGGAAGGAATAAGCGTCTTTCATGACGAACTCGCGCGCGCGCATCACACCGAAGCGCGGACGCACTTCATCGCGGAATTTGGTTTGGATGTGGTAAAAGTTTTTCGGCAGTTGTTTGTAGCTGTTAACTTCTTTGCGTACGATGTCGGCAATCACTTCTTCGCAAGTCGGACCCATACAGAAATCGCGGTCATGACGGTCTTTCAGGCGCAGCAGTTCTTTACCGTAAAACTCCCAGCGGCCGGATTCCTGCCACAGTTCGGCAGGTTGTACCACCGGCATCAGCAACTCCACGCTACCTGCGCGGGCCATTTCTTCGCGCACGATATTTTCAACTTTGCGCAATACGCGCAGACCCATCGGCATCCAAGTATAAAGACCGGATGCGTTGGCTTTGATCAAGCCGGCACGAATCATCAGCTTGTGGCTGGCAAGTGCGGCTTCGGCAGGGGCTTCTTTAAGGGTAGAAATGAAGAACTGGGAGGCTTTCATGGCGTATTTTTCTTTCTTAAAAATAAGTGCGTATTGTAACGCAAAATGTATGGCCGCGTGTCTTTTGAATGGCATCTGATGAAATCGGCCGTTATGTTACGCAGCTTTTGATTCGGGGCGATTTTTAGGGATGTCAACCCTAATTTATGCACAAAGCCGCATAACCTTGTTTTACCTATAAATTTTCACTGTATGATTATAGTAAAATCTTATAAATATAACTATTTGATTTTATTACATTTCATTTGATTAAATTTTAGTCAATTTAAGACTTGGTTTGTTCCTAAAGAAAATTTTACGATTACCCAAAGCTTATCAACAGATTTATCCACAGAGATTGTGTATAGATTTTAAATGCTGTCAGCGTAATGATTTCGCATGATTGGCAAGCCTTGTTTAAAGCGGATTTGGTCGCCTTAAAAAGATGGGGCAACAACACGATGGGCGGGTTTTGCGCTAACATTCTGCTTATTGTTGTTTCCTTACAAGGAATAAAATGGAAAATTCAGAATTGCATTTGCTGGGACGCAGAAAGATGTTTAACGGGCATCAGGAACGCTACCGCCATTTTTCTCAAACCTGCCGGACGGATATGGTATTTGATGTCTATCTGCCTCCACAAGTTTTAAAAGGTTATCCCGCACCTGTTTTATATTTCCTTTCCGGCTTAAATAGCGATGGTTCTGAATTGGTTCAACAAAGCGGAATCCAGCGTTTTGCGGCGCAATGGAATATTATCGTGGTTTTTCCGGATACCTCGCCACGCGGTCAGCATGTTGCCGATAGTGAAGAACATTATCTTGGACAGGGCGCCGGATTTTATGTCAATGCAACTGAAGCACCTTGGGCGCAGCATTACCAAATGGAAAGCTATATCAGCCAAGAATTGCCTGATGTGATCGAGCATCATTTCCCGGTAACGAAAGAGCGCAGCATTGCAGGTTTCAGCATGGGCGGGCATGGAGCGCTGCATTTGGCTTTGAAGCATCCCGGCCGATATGCTGCAGTTTCTGCCTTTGCGCCTTTATGTCATCCTATCGATACGGAAGGTGGCAGGCTGGCGTTTTCAGCTTATTTGGGTCAAGACGTAGAAACATGGAAACGCTATGACAGTACAGATCTGCTTCAGACGGCCTCGCATAAATTGCCTGTTTTGATTGATGTCGGCAGTGAAGATACTTTGTACCCTGAAGTCCTGCAACCCGAAGGGTTTGTCCGCTCAGCACGAGAGAAAGGTTTCAATATCCAATATAAAGTCCGTCCGGGCTATGGCCATGATTATTTCTTTATTGCCAGCTTTATTGATTCGCATATTGAGTTTCACGCTCAGGCATTAGGGCTTTAAACTATATTAAATAAAAGGCCGTCTGAAATCCGATTAGTGGTCAGATTTCAGACGGCCTTTATTTGGTCTTTTTTGACCTTTTATTTCAAACAGATTTATTCCTCAGGACGTTCGCCGTCGGTATCGTCCAATTTGCCTTCGGTAATATCGACATTGATACCGACTGCCGCACGGATTTTGGCGTCGATTTCATTGGCGATATCAGGGTTTTCTTTCAGCCAAACACGTACATTGTCTTTACCTTGGCCGATTTTTGCGCCGTTGTAGCTGTACCATGCGCCTGATTTTTCAACGATGTCATGTTTGACGCCTAAGTCGATCAATTCGCCTTCCCAGCTGATGCCTTCGCCGTAAAGAATATCGAATTCGGCTTGACGGAACGGAGGGGCAACTTTGTTTTTGATAACTTTAACTTTGGTTTCGTTACCAATCACGTCATCGCCTTTTTTAATCTGACCGGTACGGCGGATGTCGAGGCGGACGGAAGCATAGAATTTGAGCGCGTTACCGCCGGTTGTGGTTTCAGGGCTGCCGAACATCACGCCGATTTTCATACGGATTTGGTTAATGAAAACAACCAATGTATTGGTGCGTTTGATGTGGCCGGTCAGTTTGCGCAAGGCTTGGCTCATCAGTCGGGCTTGCAGGCCGACGTGGCTGTCGCCCATTTCGCCCTCGATCTCGGCTTTAGGCACAAGTGCCGCTACGGAGTCGACAACGACCATATCGATACCGCCGGAACGTACCAAGGTATCGCAGATTTCCAATGCCTGTTCGCCGGTATCCGGTTGGGAGAGATAGAGTTCTTCGACTTTTACGCCGAGTTTGCGGGCGTAAATCGGATCAAAAGCATGCTCGGCATCAATGAATGCGCAGATGCCGCCATTTTTTTGGCATTGGGCAATGGCTTCGAGGCAGAGTGTGGTTTTACCGGAGGATTCCGGGCCGAAAATTTCAACCACACGGCCGCGGGGCAGGCCGCCAACGCCGAGTGCCAAGTCCACGCCGAGGGAGCCTGTGGAAATAACATCAAGGTTTTCTTCCTGTTGGCTGCCGTCCATTTTCATGATGGAGCCTTTGCCGAAGTTTTTTTCGATTTGGGCAAGGGCTGCGGCTAAGGCTTTGCTTTTTTCGTCTGACATGTTTTCTCTCCGAAAGGAAATATGAATTGCTAAGAATTTATTTAGCTATTATCGCACAAATTAAGAAAAAGTATAGTTTTATTTTTATTTTTCAGACGGCCTGTGTTTTTTGTATGCAACAGGCCGTCTGAAACTTTGAATAATCAATCAGTTGGTCAATGATTCAAAAACTTGGAAATAGTCGGGGAAAGTTTTATGCGTACATTTCGGGTCATTGATGATGACGGGGACGCCCAAAAGCGAAACCAGCGAGAAACACATGGCCATGCGGTGGTCGTCGTAAGTATTGATGACGGCATCGGGGGTAAGTGTTTCGGGCGGCGTAATATGGATGGCTTCGGCTTCTTCGATGACGTCTGCGCCCAGTTTACGCAGTTCGGTTGCCATGGCGGCGATACGGTCGGTTTCTTTGACGCGCCATGAGCCGATATTGCGCAGGGTGCAGGGCTGTTTGGTGGCCAATGCAACGATGGCCAGAGTCATGGCCGCGTCTGGAATATGGTTAGCATCCAAGTCAAAAGCTTGAATCTTGCGCTCGGCTGGGCGGGAAATTTCTACAAAATTTTCGCCCCAAATCACATCCGCACCGATTTTCTCTAATTTGCGTGCGAAGGCAACATCGCCTTGAATGCTGTGTGCGCCGATACCGGTTACGCGGATGGGTGTACCGGCAATCAGGCCTGCACCCAAGAAGTAAGACGCGCTGGAGGCATCGCCTTCTACATATAAATGCTCTGGCGCATGATATTTGGCACCGGCCGGGATTTTAAATACACGGTAGTCTTCATTAATGATGTCCACACCGAACTGCGCCATCAGCTTGAGCGTGATGTCGATATAAGGTTTGGAAATCAACTCGCCTACCATGTGGATTTCAAATGCTTGTCCGGTCAAGGGCAAAGCCATCAGCAGGGCGGTCAGGAATTGGCTGGAAACATTGCCTTTAATCGGAATAACGCGCTCGCCGTTGTCTTGGCGTTTGCCGATCTGAAGAGGCGGATAGTTTTCATTGCCCAGATATTGTACGTCCGCGCCTGCAATGCGCAACGCGTCCACCAAATCGCCGATGGGGCGTTCGTGCATACGCGGTACGCCATGCAGATGATAGTCGCCGCCCAAAACGGCAAGTGCGGCAGTCAAGGGACGGAATGCCGTACCGGCATTGCCTAAAAACAAATCGGCGGATTGGTTGGGAAAACGGCCGCCGGCGCCATGAACTTTCAGACGGCCTTCAGGTAAAGATTCAATTTGCACGCCGAGTTTGTCGAGTGCTTCAAGCATTCGGTCGGTATCGTCGGATTTGAGCAAAGAATGGATTTCGCAAACGTTGTCGGAGAGTGCGGCCAAGAGCAGCGTGCGGTTGCTGATGCTTTTGGAACCGGGCAGGGCAACGGTGGAGGGCTTGAGTGTGGAAGCGGGCAGGCGGATGGATTCGGTCATTGGTTAGGATTTCAAATTGTAGACAAAACGATATTATACGCAGGCAAAGGCCGTCTGAAAAATGGAAGTGGCGTTGCAGGCAAGAAAAACCGGACTCTTTTTGAAAGTCCGGCTTTGGGATGCTCGATATTTTAATGGTTAACCTAAAATATGCATTAACTGGTCAATGTTGAACGTACCTTCGTCAAAGCGGAATTCGCTGACTGAGGGGATTTTTTGACCTTGGGCGTCGGTATGGATGTCGGCATATTGGTGGTCGATGGTGAAGAGGTCGTTGTGATTGTTTTCGCCACGAATGGTGATGTTCCAAGTCGTGCCGTCTTTTTCGTTGACCGTTTCGAGCGACAGATCCGAGAGGGAAATGCCAGCGCCGAATTGGATGGCGTTTGTGCTGTGATGGTCGAAAATGGTGTCATGGCCTTCGCCGCGATTGAATACATAGGTATCGTTACCGGCTTCGCCGCGCAGTATATCGTCCCCTAAGCCGCCGAACAGTGTGTCGTTGCCTGCGCCGCCGTGAAGGATGTCGTTACCCGCTTCGCCCAACAAGGTGTCGTTACCGGCACCGCCATATAGCGTGTCATTGTCTAAACCGCCGTTCAGATGGTCATTGCCACCGCCTCCGTAGAGAATATCGCTGCCGGCATCGCCGTTGATGACGTCGTCGCCGGTGCCTCCGGACAATTTGTCATTGCCGCTGCCGCCGTGAATCTCATCATTGCCCCGGTTGCCGTAGATGATGTCTTCGCTTTCAGTACCTTTGATATGGTCGTCGGCGTGGGTGCCGTTGAATGTGGTTTTGCCGTCGGCAAAGGTTTGGCTGACGCTTGCCTGCCCTAAATTGCTGACATAAAGCATATCCCAGACATCCAGGCTCGGTACGGTGACTTCCAGTGCCACCGGTTTGCCGTTTTCATAGATGACGGAAGATTCCAATGTATGCATGGATATATCGTCTGAGTCGGGGGAAGCCAGTTGTACGATGGCTTGCTCGGCCTGTTCTGCGCTGATTTCCATATCAAACGGGATTCTGACTTTAGGGTTGTCGAGTTTCAGCGTGTGGTGGTTGGAGCTGTTCCAATTGGTGTCTTTGTCGAGGCCTGCGAGATTGATTAATTGGACAACTCGGCCGCCGTCTGCGGTGGCTTTGGTCCATGTATAAACTTTGCCTCCTTCGCCTGAAGTGGAAGTCATGTCATAGCCGTCGGATGCTACGATGGAGGCATGACTGTCTTTGAGTTCAACCAAGCCTTCGCCGCGAAGCAGCTCCTCATAGGCAGTAATGAATTGTTGATAGTTGAATTCTGATTTGGCCAGGGTTTCGTTGGTTTTGAGCGTTTGAGCGGGATAGTATGGATCTTGCAAAATACCAAAACCATGTGCGTTCTTATCCGGGTGGTTGTTTAATGCGGCAACAGTCATATGGTAGCCGCCACTCGCTGCGATAACGGCATCAACCAGCAATTCGTTGTCCGGATTGAGTTCGGAAGCATGATCTTCCGGGTGGGTACCTTTTTGAGTATAGGCGGCAATAATCGGGGAAACGTGATTGTAATCGTACAGACGGCCTACCAAGCGTTTAAGCTCGGCATAGTTGTGGTTTTCATAATGGGTATTTCCGGCTGTATCTTTAAAATCGCGCGGCCAGATTTCTGAGAAAGGAACATCCATGCCTGTGGTGGATAAGACATCGGCCCTGCCTGTGCTGATGTCGTTGATCATATAAGTTTGACCGTAATCGTGTAGCTTTTCCGCAGCTGCGGCTGACAAATCGTCATAACCGTCAGACATTCTGAAGTTTTCAGTCTTTTGGCCGTTTTGTATTTTGTAAACGAGGTTATCACCCATGGTATCGGCCTGCCAGCCGTCAAAGCCGCCTGTTTTCAGGGCTTTGATCATGGTGTTGACGATATAGTTTTGCCAGCTTTTGTCGGCAGGATCGACGAATTGCTGTACGGATGTCTTGGTCTCTGCACCGGCTTTGCCGAAGTTGGAATGCTCTTGGGCATTGTAGAGTTTGACGTTATTTAAAATTTCTTTGATGGCCGGGTTATCGAGTTCGTCATTGGAGGCGGCGTTAAGCATATTGTAGAGCATAGCACTGCCGCCTTTTTCGTGAATTTTGTTCACGAGGTTTTTAATCAGTAGGGTATCGATTTGGGGAGGGTTGGGTTGGCCGTTGTTGACAGCCCAAGTCGCCCATTCTTGCTTGAAGCTGTTGACGTTTGGAAATGGATTGGAGGTTGTATCGTACACATCATAGAAGAAATAATTGTTGATGTGCATTTGTGCCAGCTGATCGATATTGTTTTGATAGCCTTCGAGCTGGTCATTGGTCATGGAGTTGTTTCGTTCTGCCGAATTATCGTTAGACCCCGCCACTACGCCATAGCGGGGAAAAACGGTCCAGTCGTCTTCGACAGACAATCCCAGGGTTTTGCTGGTGTGGTTGCCGGTGTTATCAACGGTCTCTACTTTGACGACGTAGCCCGAATTGGGTGAAAAAATATCGGAAGAAAGTTTGACGGAGGTTGAGTTCAGATGATCCAATTTTTGGATTTCCGTACCTAAATGGCTGACGGTAACAGAGGTGATTTTGTCTGTCGCATTGGAGATGTTCAGAATAACATCATCGCCGTTGGTATAGGCTGCCTTGTTAAAGAGAATAGTCGGTAAAGGGGCTGTTTTTGCTTCAGTTGTCATGCTGTGTATTCGCTTCTAAATATTATATTTTGAAATTGCCTTAACAAATTAATATCACTTAAGTTGTTGATATGGATAATTGTTAAGACTTTTTAGTAGGCAGCGCAGAAAATAAGTTCCCCGTTTGATAGCAAATATCTAAAATAATTCGGTTTATGATTGAAATTCAAAAAAGGCCGTCTGAATGCTTTGTTAGTCGAAAGACGGTTTTTGCAGACATATAACCAAACACCATAAGAAAATCAGAAACCATTCTTTCCTATTTTTTCAGACGGCCTTTAATATCGGCGGACAATCATTGATAAAGCAAGAACACGACCATGAGCCATTATCCTTTGTTTGCCGATTTGAAAAACCGCCCTGTTTTGCTGGCAGGTGCGGGCAAGGTTGCCGAGCGCAAGGCGGAAAGCCTGTTGTCTGCCGGAGCGTGCGTGCGCGTTGTTGCGGAAACTTTAAATCCTCAGTTTCAGCAATGGGCGGAAGAAAGGAAAATAGCTTGGCTGGGCGGCTTGTTTGAAGAAGCCATGCTGGACGAGGTGTATTTCGTTATTGCGGCGACGGATGACGGTGTGTTTAACCGCCGTGTTTTTGAAGCGGCGGAACGACGGGCGAAATTGTGCAATACGGTGGATACGGCGGACTTGTGTTCGTTTATCGTGCCTGCCGTGGTGGATAGGGGGCCGTTGAAGATAGCCATATCCAGCGGCGGTACTGCGCCTGTATTGGCGCGGAAATGGCGGCAGATTATCGAGACATTGATTCCGCTGCATACGGGCACGATGGCGCGTATTGCCGGCAAATGGCGCGAGAAGGTTAAGCAAACGCTGAATAATGTCGAACAACGCCGTTATTTTTGGGAAAAGTTGTTTGACAGCCGTTTCGGTATTTTTGCGGCTCAAAACAATATTGAGGCAGCGGAACGCGAATTGATTACGCAGTTAAACCGGGAAACGCCGTTTGGCGGCGAAGTGGTTTTGGTGGGCGCAGGGCCGGGCGATCCTGGCTTGTTGACCATACATGCTTTGCAGGCGATTCAGGCTGCGGATACCGTGTTTTACGATGCTTTGGTGTCGGATGAGATTTTGGCGATGGTGCGTAAAGATGCGGTGAAAATCAGCGTGGGCAAACGCGCTGGCGCGCATCATGTCCAGCAGGAAGAAACCAACCGTCTATTGGTTGAACACGCTCAAAAAGGGGAGCGCGTAGTGAGGTTGAAAGGCGGCGATCCTTTTGTATTCGGGCGTGGCGGGGAGGAAGTGCAAACCCTGCATCAGGCCGGAATTGCCTACCGCATTGTGCCGGGCATTACTGCCGCGCTTGGTGCCACTGCTTATGCCGGTATTCCGTTAACCCATCGAGATTGCGCACAAAGTGCTTTATTTGTGACCGGCCACAGCAAACACGAGGGCAATCAGCCTGATTGGCAGACTTTGGCTTTAAGCCGCCAAACGTTGGTAATCTATATGGGGACGCTTAAAGCGACCGAGATTGCGGAAAAACTGATGGCTTACGGCAGACAGCCTTCTACACCCGTTGCCGTGATTTCCAATGGGACTTTACCGAATCAAACCGTGCGGACAGGCCGTCTGAAAGATTTGGGCTTGCTGGCTGCCGAAGCGGAGCGTCCGGCTTTAATGGTGATTGGCGAAGTGGTCGCTCTGCGCAATGAGATGAAATGGTTCGGAGAAGGTATTGAATATTTCGAAGAAGCCGCGTAAAGAGAATGGATTAAATCAGGCCGTCTGAATATTGGTTTCAGACGGCCTTGCCTTATTTAAAAGCTTGGCAATATTGCTGATAACGTTCTGCCAGTCCGTATAGAATGAGTGCGGTCAGCCCCCAGATGTCGTAGTGTTGGAAAGGCAGGGCGGGGAGGGCGAGGGTTTGATTGTTGTGATGAAGTTGGCGGAATGTGTAGTTTTGCAGGTTTAAGGCGAAGTCCAAAGGCAGATAAAAAATTTCTGCTACTTCGTCGGGATTGGCTTTGGGGTTGACGGGCTGGACGCAAATTGCCGGAACAGGCGTAACACGGTAGCCGGAAGGCGTGTCACAAAAGGGTAGCGGCGCAAAAGTTTGCCATGCGGTAATCGGAATGGCGGTTTCTTCATAAGCTTCCCTTAACGCCGTTGCCGTTAGGCTGTCGTCTTGGGCATCTTTGCGGCCGCCGGCAAAGGCGATTTGTCCGGTGTGTTGCCTTAAGGTATCGGCTCTTTTAGTCAGTAAAATTTGCCACGCTCCTTCATGCAAGACAATGCCGACCAAAACGGCTGCTTCTTTGACCGTATGGGCGGTAAATAATTGATTGCGCTCTGCTTGCATACGGCTGCTAAAGCATGAAGCTTGAGTGAGGAAATGGATAAGGTGGTCGGTATTCATCTTTGGCGCTGATTGTTTTATGCAGATGAGGATTACACAAGGTTTACGGTTACCGTGTCAACAAAATAGGGTGCGTGTGTTACAGTTATGCCTGAATGATAAATATAGCTTTGCGTCTGTTCTGCAAGTGCTTAGGCCGTCTGAAAATGTCGGCATGTTCTCAAAAAGGATAGTTATGTTGTTTTCTCCATCCCGTATTCGAGTAGCAGCTGCGGCTGTCATGATGTTGTTTGCTACACAAACTTTTGCCGCGCCCGGCGATTCAAAGGCTGTTTTTGAATCGGCTAAGATTATCAAAAAGAAAAGCCGCGCCGACCGTTTTTCTCCTGAAGAGCGCGAGCAGGAACGGATACGTCTGTTGGGTATACAAAACCGCACATCGCAGGTTTTTACTTTGTTAAATTCAGAATTGGCCCTGCAAAAGGGCGATGCGGCTTCTGCGCTGTTTACTTATATTTTGACTTTGCATCGCACCAAATCTCCCGAAGTGGCCGAACGCGCTTTGGAAATGGCAGTTTCGTTAAACGCATTTGAACAGGCTGAAGCCATTTACCAAAAATGGCGCGAGATCGAGCCGGAGCCTGGTGAAACACAAAAGCGCATGACTTGGTTGCGTAATTTGCTGCTGGGTAAAGCTGATAAGAATTTGAGCGGATTGGACAAGGTGATTGCCGGCGGTAGTGAAGACGAGCAAAAGCGCGTGTTCCTGCTTTTGGCGCAAACTGCAGCCCAACAGCCGAATCTGACCAGCGATGCGGTCAAACAGGTGCATAAAACGGCATTGAATTATAAAGACTTTCCAGAAGCGGCGATTGCGGATGCAATTTTTAGTGCAAAAGACGGTCAAAAGAAATATGCCATTGCCGCATTGCAACGTTTGGCCAAGTTGGACAATGAAATCCTGCCGCCGACTTTTGTGACGTTGCGGTTGATGGCGCAACGGCATCCTGATATTCTGGACGACTTCTTCAAAGAGACAGACACCAAAACTTTATCTCCGATTTGGCAGGAATTGGACATCGCCAATTTGATCGCCCATGGTCAAAATGATAAGGCATTCAAGCGTTTGCAGACTTTGTTGGAAGAAAATCCCAACCCTGATTTGTATATTCAGGCCGCCTTATTGTCCGCCAGCAAGACGGAAAATATTTCTGTGGTAAACAGTTATCTGGAAAAGGCTTATAAAGTCGGTACGGAAGAGCAGCGCAGCCGTGCAGCGTTGATTGGTGCGGTTTCTTATAATGATGTTGAAGAATTGGCCAAAGCCAAACAATGGCTGGATAAGGTAACGGCTACGGCTTATACATTTGATAAAACCATTTTGGCCGCTTCCATCGAAGCCAAACAGGGCAACCATAAAGAGGCTTGGGCTTTGGTGCAACGCGCACAAAAAATGCCCGAGCAAAGAGGACGATATTTTGAAGCTAAGGATTTGTTGAGCACGGCTTTGTTCGTATTGTCTAAAAATACCAATCTTCAAGAATCGTTGAACGCTTTGAACAGTTTGGTAAGTTCCACCGAAAAATCCTTGAAAACTCAAGCTTCTCCGGAGCTGCTTGCCAATGTGTTGTATCAGCGTTCGATGGTTTATGAGAAGCTGAATCAGCCAGGCAAGGCGATTGCCGATTTACGCCGTGTGGTAGAGCTGTATCCGGACAATCCGCACGGTTGGAATGCTTTGGGTTATACCTTGTTGTCCAACGGCAAGGATTTGGACGAGGCATTCAAAATGGTTCAGACGGCCTATCAAATGGAGCCGGAAAGCGCAGCCATTAATGATAGTGTAGGCTGGGCTTATTATCTTAAAGGCGATGCCCAAACAGCTTTGCCGTATATCCAATATGCCTACGAAAAAGAACCTGAAGCCGAAGTTGCGGCGCATTTGGGTGAAGTTCTATGGGCACTTGGCGACCAAGAGAAGGCCAAAGAAATCTGGAATGACGGTTTGAAACGCGGAAGCAATCTCCGAGTATTAAAAGAGACAATGTCCAAATTCGGTATAACGCCCAGCAAACCGCATACTCAAAAACACAAATAAAACCGAAAGGCCGTCTGAAAAGCGTTTGATTTCAGACGGCCTATGAAGGAATATCCATGAATTTAAAACAATTATCATCGGTTGCAGCCTTATTGCTTTTAGCCGCTTGTGCGCAGCCAAACTTGCCTCAGCAAAACAGTTGGCAAGTGGCCGAGCAGGTGCAGGATTTTAGCGCAGACGGTCGTTTGGCTGTCAAAGTGGAAGGCAAAGGCTCTTATGCCAATTTTGACTGGACTTATCAGAACGCGGTTCAAACCATTGATGTCAATACACCGTTGGGCAATACCGTAGGCCAGCTGTGTCAAGATAGCGAAGGCGTATTGGCAGTAGACAGTAAGGGTAAGGTTTATCAGGCGGAAACGGCTGAAGAATTGAGCAGACAGCTTTTGGGCTTTGCTTTGCCGGTTCAATATCTGCATATTTGGGCAGATGGCAAACGCGTTGCCAATGCGCCATACAAAATCCTGCCTGACGGCCGTCTGGAACAGTTTGACTGGACAATATCGCGCACTTTAAATAGTTCGGGACAGCCCAAAACGCTACAACTTGAAAATGCCAAGTTTAATATCCGCTTGGTGTTCGACACGGTAAACCATTCTTTGGATAAAAATGGACAAACCCGATGCGCAGCACGCAAATAGAGGATAACATGTCTGTTTCAGCGGAAATCCAAGCCTTTCCTGCACCGGCCAAATTAAATTTAGATTTGAGGATTACCGGCCGCAGGAGCGATGGTTATCATAATTTGGAAAGTATTTTCTGTTTGATCGGCTTATACGATACCGTTCATCTGAAAATGCATACTGATGGGCAGATTATTCTGCATACGCCGGTTGAAGGGCTTAAGCCTGAGCAAGACTTGACTTATCGGGCGGCTAAATTATTACTGCCCTATGCAAACGTGTCGCACGGCGTTGAAATCTGGTTGGATAAAGTGATTCCGACCGGCGGAGGATTGGGCGGCGGCAGCTCCGATGCAGCCATAGTTTTAATGGTTTTAAACCAATGGTGGCAATGCGGCTTGAGCAAGCAGCAACTGATTGATTTAGGCGTAAGTCTTGGTGCGGATGTTCCTTTTTTTATTTTTGGCAGAAGTGCTTTTGCTAAAGGCGTGGGTGAGAAACTGACTGAAATAGATGTTCCTAAACAATGGTATGTTATCGTTAAACCCCCCGTCCATGTGGCAACCGCTAAAATTTTTGCACATGAAGGCTTGACACGGGATTCTAAACCCAGCATAATGCCGACTTTCCAATCATTACAGCCGTTTCAAAATGATATGCAGGCGGTTGTGTTTCAGGAATATCCTGAAGTTTGGAAGGCTTATGTTGAGTTATCCCAATATGGTCATGCATTAATGACCGGCTCCGGGGCTTGTTTGTTTATAGCAAGTGAATCTCATCAAGAAGCACATACAATTTACCAACAGGTTTCTCAATCATATGAAGCTTATTGTGTGGAAGGATTAGATATTCATCCGCTGTTTCATATGATTTAGTAAGTTGGGGAGTCGTCAAGCGGTTAAGACACTGGATTTTGATTCCAGCATGCGAAGGTTCGAATCCTTCCTCCCCAGCCAAATCCTTTGTTGGGGAGTCGTCAAGCGGTTAAGACACTGGATTTTGATTCCAGCATGCGAAGGTTCGAATCCTTCCTCCCCAGCCAACACCCTTTATTGGGGAGTCGTCAAGCGGTTAAGACACTGGATTTTGATTCCAGCATGCGAAGGTTCGAATCCTTCCTCCCCAGCCAAATAAAAGCGTGTAAGTTTTCTTACACGCTTTTTTACGCTAAGGGAAAAATAACGCTGAAAAACTTTTTTTTACCCGTCTTTACGCGTATAATCGCGAAATTAGTGTCTTGGACATAGGGCAAAGGGAAGCGTAATGTTTTCTGAGCGTAAATCAAATCTAGAATCAGGTGAAGATATGGCTGCTTATGACAGTTTAATGGTGTTTACCGGTAATGCAAATCCGGAACTGGCGCAACGTGTTGTCAAACATTTGGATATTTCACTCGGTGAAGCCACAGTTTCCAAATTCTCAGATGGCGAAGTGGCCATTGAATTGCTGGAAAATGTGCGTGGTCGCGATGTGTTTATTTTGCAACCTACTTGTGCGCCTACCAATGACAACCTGATGGAAATTTTGACTATGGCCGATGCACTCAAACGTGCTTCTGCCGGTCGTATTACCGCTGCGATTCCTTACTTTGGCTATGCACGCCAAGATCGCCGTCCACGCTCTGCCCGTGTACCGATTTCCGCCAAATTAGTGGCGAACATGTTGTACTCTGCCGGTATTGACCGTGTGCTGACCGTTGACTTGCATGCCGACCAAATTCAAGGTTTCTTTGATATTCCGGTAGATAATATTTACGCTACCCCGATTTTATTGAACGATATTAAACAGCAACGCATTGATAATTTGACCGTCGTCAGCCCTGATATCGGTGGTGTTGTACGTGCACGTGCTGTTGCCAAATCTTTAAATGCTGATTTGGCCATTATCGACAAGCGTCGTCCTAAAGCCAACGTGGCTGAAGTGATGAACATTATTGGCGATATTCAAGGCCGTACTTGCTTGATCGTAGATGATATGATCGATACGGCAAACACCTTATGTAAAGCAGCTGTTGCCCTGAAAGAGCGTGGTGCAGATCGTGTATTGGCATACGCCAGCCATGCAGTATTCTCCGGTGAAGCAGTGAATCGAATTGCTTCTTCTGAAATTGACCAAGTAGTTGTGACAGATACGATTCCGTTGTCTGAAGCAGCTAAAAAATGTGAACGCATCCGTCAAGTAACTATTGCCGGTTTGCTGGCTGAAACGGTACGCCGTATCAGCAATGAAGAATCCGTCTCATATCTTTTTAATGAAGAAGTGATGACAGGCAGCATGTTGCTGCCATAACCCCATGTCGTCTCAAGCTGGTCGCGGCCGATGACGACGATTTTATCTAAATTGGAGTATTAAACATGACTTACGAAATTCAAGCCTCTGTACGCGAAGCCCAAGGCACTGGTGCGAGCCGCCGCCTGCGTCGCGAAGGCCAAATTCCTGGTATTCTGTACGGTGAAGGTCAAGAGCCTGTTGCAATCGCTGTAGACCACAAAACTGTATTTTACGCATTGGAAAAAGAATCTTTCCATACCGCTTTGATTAAACTGTCTCTGAACGGTGAAACCAAAGACGTTATCGTGCGTGACTTCCAAATGCACCCATTCCGTCGCGAAGTTCAACACATCGACTTCCAAGCTGTGAAAGCCGATCAACCTGTACGCATCCGCGTTCCTCTGCACATTGTTAACGCTGAAAACTCTCAAGCTGTTAAACTGCAAGGTGGCCGCGTATCTCTGTTGAACACTTCCGTTGAAGTAATTGCTTTGCCTGCAAACATTCCTGCTTTCTTGGAGTTGGATTGTACATCAGTAGTTGCCGGCGACATTCTGCACTTGTCAGACATCAAACTGCCGGAAGGTGTTGAAAGCGTTTCTCTGAAACGTAACGAAAACCTGGCTGTTGCTACTGTTACCGGTAAAAAACGCTAATCGTAGTGAATATAAGAAGACCGTATCAGATAAATCTGATACGGTTTTTGTTTGATGTAAGCGGTGATAAATTCAAATAATGGAGATAAATCCAAAGTATCTTATAAAATCATTTGCTATAAAACTTGGGTATAGCGTAAAGCGATACGTTTTATAAGATTGAAGCAATTTCTTTGCGAAGCTTATTAAGAAAGCGTCCATGCCGTACCCATTGTGCAGCCGATTCATAATCCTGCTGTTCAAATGCTTGTTGCAAATCTTGATATAGGTTGTTTTGTGCATTTTGGATTTCTTGATCCAATGCTCGGATGGCATCATGATTTTGTTCCATCTGAGCATCCATCAATGTTTCCCGCCATTCCATTTGCTGCATGAGGAATTCCGGAGAGAAAGAAGTATGTTCAGGTGCGTCAGCATCGATACCTTGCATTTTCAACAGGTACGCAGCGCGGTCGATGGGATTTTTTAAGGTACGGTAGGC
Source organism: Neisseria sp. P0024.S006 (assembly GCF_051956595.1). NCBI lineage: Bacteria > Pseudomonadati > Pseudomonadota > Betaproteobacteria > Neisseriales > Neisseriaceae > Neisseria > Neisseria sp. P0024.S006. The sequence continues at coordinate 258,471 of NZ_JBQCXH010000001.1, read as the reverse complement.
ATCGTTGATGGTGGAAGACATCATCACTGCCTGCTTTTGCTCGAAGGTGGATGCTGAAGCGAATTTGTCGGGATGGAAGCGGGCAGCCAAGGCGCGGTAGGTTTGCTCCAAGTTTTCGGCGTCGATATCGAAAGCGGGTTCAAGCTGGAAGAGTGTGAAATATTGAGACATAGCGGGATAATTAATGTGAAATTTTCGGCAGAAGCCTGATTTTGCCTTATAATCCGCTGATTCTTAACCAAAAGGACTGAATATGAGCAGTAAAGTGCAACATAATAAAGGCAAAATACGCGACAATGCTTTAAAAGCCTTAGTGAAATCTGATTTGTTCCGACACAAGGTGGAACGGAAAAGAAAAGGCAAAGGCAGCTACAACAGGCAGGAAGCGAAAAAATGGCGGGACGGTTTTGATACTGTCCCGCCATTTTTATGTCTTAAACGTGGAAGCTCTCGCCGCAGCCGCAAGAGTCTTTGACATTCGGGTTTTCAAATTTGAAACCTTCCTGTAAACCTTCTTTGGTGTAATCGACTTGCGTGCCGTCCAGATAAACCAAGCTTTTCGGGTCGATATAAATGCGTGCGCCGTGTTCTTCGAAAATCAGGTCGTCCTCGTTCGCTTCATCGACAAATTCAAGGTTGTATGCCATGCCTGAGCAGCCGCTGGTTTTCACACCCAAGCGCACGCCCAAGCCTTTGCCGCGTTTAGTCAGGTAGTTATTGATGTATTTGGCTGCGTTTTCTGTGATGGTAATCATACTTTTTCCTCATTTCGTAATTATTTTCTGTTTGCCAGTTTTTATTTCAGACGGCCTCTTGATTTTCAGGCCGTCTGAAAACGCTGTTTTGCCCACTCTATTGCAGCGGCAATGGCAGCTTTTGCCTGCGGACTGTTTTTCCAACAGGTTGAGCCGGTCAATTGTGCGCCCTGTTCCAAAATATCGTCCAAATCCGCCACCGCCAGCTTGGTAATATCATCCAACCCCATTTGCCGCAAACGCTGCAATACGGTTTTGCCTATGCCTTTGACGGCAAGCAGGGATTGGGCTTCTTCATCGGTAAAAGGCATATTGTCTTCTTTGATTTTTCAGGCGTATCGACCAAATATAATCCTACGGATTATTTGCCCTCTCCCTAACTCTCTCACGCGGGGAGAGGGAATAGATTGGCAGGCAGTCCCAAATTTGGCGACAACTACAAAAGGATTAAGCCTCTGTGTCCTCAATTCACCCTGTCTGTTTAAGAGGTGAACAAACCGTTATGTTTGCTTTTCCTGAAAACTCTAAGACTTTCAGAAATCCTGTGAACGTCTGCCGACAAAGCACCCACTAATCGGATTATTTGTTTTCCTGACGTTTGCGATAGTCGGCAACAGCCGCTTTTACCGCATCTTCAGCCAAGATGGAGCAGTGGATTTTTACCGGCGGCAGCTCCAATTCTTCGGCGATTTCGCTGTTTTTGATTGCCAGCGCGTCATCCAGGCTTTTGCCTTTGACCCACTCGGTAATCAGGCTGGACGAAGCGATGGCAGAGCCGCAGCCGTAGGTTTTAAATTTCGCATCTTCGATGATGCCTTCGTCGTTCACTTTGATTTGCAGGCGCATGACATCGCCGCAGGCGGGCGCGCCGACCATGCCGGTGCCGACAGATTCGTCGTTTTTATCGAAAGTACCGACGTTGCGGGGATTTTCGTAGTGATCGATTACTTTATCGCTGTATGCCATGATGTGGTTTCCTTAATGTTTTTAATGGTGTAAATGGTTTGTTTGCTGATATTCAGATGGCCTGAGTTAGATTTTGCACGCGCCGCCTTCGCAGCCGTCGTCATTTTCTGAATCGATGCCGCCTTCTACGATAACGCCGTCAAAATCTTCAAGCAGCTTGTCGAGATTGTCGAGGTCAAGTTCTTGTTCGTCCATTTATATGTCTTTAAGGCTAGGAGATTAAAGGAAATTTATATATAGGTCGTCTGGAAAGTTTTATTGATTTCAGACGGCCTTTTATAAATGTGGATTAATGCGCCGCCCATTCAATCGAGTTCAAATCGATACCTTCTTTAAACATTTCCCACAGCGGCGACAGTTCGCGCAGTTTGCCGATTTTGGATTTAATCAGTTCTGCTGCGAATTTCACTTCTTCTTCGGTGGTCATGCGGCCGAAGGTGATGCGCAGGGAGGAATGTGCCAATTCGTCGTTGCGACCAAGTGCACGTAAAACGTAGCTTGGCTCAAGGCTTGCGGAAGTACAGGCGGAGCCGCTGGATACGGCGAGTTCTTTCACTGCCATAATCAGGCTTTCGCCTTCGACGAAGTTGAAGCTGACGTTCAGGTTGTTCGGGGCGCGGTGTTCGAGGTCGCCGTTGATATAGACTTCTTCGATGCCTTCGATGCCTTTGAGGAAGATGTCGCGCAGTTTGCGGTAGTGCGCCATGTCTTGCTCGAGTTCTTCTTTGGCGATGCGGAAGGCTTCGCCCATGCCGACGATTTGATGGGTTGGCAATGTGCCGCTGCGGAAGCCGCGTTCGTGGCCGCCGCCGTGCATTTGGGCTTCGAGGCGGACGCGGGGTTTGCGGCGGACGTACAGGGCGCCGATGCCTTTAGGGCCGTATACTTTGTGGCCGGACATAGACAGCAAATCAACTTTGGCGGCTTCAACATCGACAGGCACTTTGCCACAAGCTTGCGCTGCATCGACGTGGAAAATGATTTTGCGTTCGCGGCAGATTTCGCCGATGGCGGGAATGTCTTGTACCACGCCGATTTCATTGTTCACCCACATTACGGAAACGAGGATAGTGTCGTCGCGGATGGCGGCTTTCAGTACGTCTAAATCAACCAAGCCGTTTTCTTGTACGTCCAGATAAGTTACTTCAAAGCCTTGGCGTTCGAGTTCGCGCATGGTGTCGAGCACGGCTTTGTGCTCGGTTTTGACGGTGATGAGATGTTTGCCTTTGGTTTTGTAGAAGTTTGCTGCGCCTTTGATGGCAAGGTTGTCGGACTCGGTCGCGCCGCTGGTGAAGATGATTTCTTTGGGGTCGGCGTTAATCAGGGCGGCGATGTCGGCGCGGGCTTTTTCGACGGCCTCTTCTGCTTCCCAGCCGAATGCGTGGCTGTTGGAAGCGGGGTTGCCGAAGGTTTCGGTCAGGTAGGGAATCATTTTTTCGGCAACGCGTTTGTCAACGGGGGTTGTGGCGGCGTAGTCGAGGTATACAGGGGTTTTGACGGTCATGGTTTGCTCTTTCGTTGGGTCATCTGCCTGCGGTCTTTGCCGTAGGTCGGTTTAATGAATGTGTGTAAAGGTAACGACATGACTGCTGTCGCTGCAGTTTTTTTGTTCAATGATGCTTTGCAGCGTAACGCCGCTGAGGTAGTCATTGATGGTTTTGTTTAAGTTTTCCCAAAGGTCATGGGTCAGACAGGGGGCGCCGTGGTGGCAGTTTGCTTTGCTGCCGCATTGTGTGGCATCCAGTCGGTCTTCGGCTGCGGAAATGATTTGTGCAATATTGATTTGCTCGGCGGGCGCGGCAAGGATGTAGCCTCCGCCTGGGCCGCGTAGGCTTTCAACCAATCCGGCACGGCGCAGCTTGCTGAATAATTGTTCGAGGTAGGAGAGCGATATGCTTTGTCGTTCGCTGATGGCACTGAGTTTGACAGCACCGGTTTGCGCGTTCATCGCCAAATCTATCATGGCGGTTACTGCAAATCGCCCTTTGGTAGTCAGTCTCATGGTGTGGTTGCCTGTGTGGGGCGTTTTTATTAGTGGGGGGAATTGTCTAATATCTGAGTGTTTCAGTCAAGTATGTGGCGGCTCGGTTTGATTGTTTGTTTAAATGGTGGCATGGGTTGATTTTTAAATCGGAAAATATTTTCTTTATTTTTCTGTAATTTGGATTTTAGGCCGTCTGAAAAAAGGCTATCAACCCTACAAATATCAGGGTTAAAATGTTTTGATTTAATATTGATAGTGATATAGATTATCAAAATTATTCTTAAAATTTAGTTGTTTTGATGGAGTAAAATAAATGAGGTGTTTGAAATGTTCAGACGGCCTTGGCCATCCATCTTTACCTTAACAGAGGCAATCGACTATGAAATCTGATTTAAGCAAAATAACCTGTATCGAAGACTTGCGCCTTGTTGCCAAACGTAAAATGCCGCGTATGTTTTATGACTATATCGATTCGGGCTCTTGGACAGAAACTACTTATCGTGAAAACACTTCGGATTTCAAAGACATCCGTTTCCGCCAAAAGGTATTGGTTAATATGGAGGGGCGCAGTCTCGAAACCAAAATGATTGGGCAGGATGTGAAAATGCCGGTAGCGATTGCGCCGACCGGTTTTACGGGCATGGCGCACGCCGACGGTGAAATTTTGGCGGCGCGTGCGGCGGAAAAATTTGGTATTCCGTTTACGCTTTCAACCATGTCCATCTGCTCGATTGAAGATGTGGCTGAAAACACCAGCGCGCCGTTTTGGTTTCAGCTTTATGTAATGCGCGACCGCGAGTTTATGGAAAACCTGATTAAGCGTGCGAAAGATGCCAAGTGTTCTGCCTTGGTTTTGACTGCCGATTTGCAGGTTTTGGGGCAACGCCACAAAGACATCAAAAACGGCCTGTCTGCTCCGCCGAAACCGACCATCGCCAATTTAATCAATTTGGCGACCAAACCGGAATGGTGTATGAAAATGCTGAATACGGAACGCCGCACCTTCCGCAATATCGTCGGTCATGCGAAAAACGTGGGCGATTTGTCTTCGCTGTCTTCATGGACTTCCGAACAATTCGACCCGCGCCTGAGCTGGGACGATGTGGCGCGCATTAAGGATTTGTGGGGCGGCAAGCTGATTATCAAAGGCATTATGGAACCTGAAGACGCGGAAAAAGCAGCGAAAAGCGGTGCGGATGCATTGGTCGTTTCCAATCATGGCGGCCGTCAGCTTGACGATACCGTGTCCGCCATTAAAGCTTTGCCTGATGTGGTCAGCGCAGTGGGCAGCGACATCGAGGTTTGGATGGACAGTGGCATCCGCAGCGGTCAGGATATTTTGAAGGCTTGGGCTTTGGGTGCGAAAGGTACGATGATTGGTCGGGCGTTTCTGTATGGTTTGGGTGCGTATGGTGAAGAAGGCGTAACCCGTGCGCTGGAAATTCTGTACAAAGAAATGGATATTTCCATGGCGTTTACCGGCCATCGCAATATTCAAGATGTGGATTCCAGCATTTTGCGTTCTACGCGTTGGCATCAAGATGAGTTTTAATTTTTGAACATATGAAAAGGCCGTCTGAAAATCTGTTTTCAGACGGCCTTTTTATAGACGGCTATTTCTCGTTTTGGCGATACCATTCGATGAAGGCATCGGGTTTGACAAAGCCTAATAAGGGTTCGCTATGACTGCCGTCGGCGCGGACAACAAACACGCCCGGAGGGCCGAAGAGGCCGTATTCTTTCAGTAAGGCCTGATGGTCTGGAGTGTTGGCGGTTACGTCGATTTGGAAGAAGCGTTGCATATCGACTGCTTCGTGTACCTGCGGCTGGTTGAGCGTATAGGCGGCCATTTCTTTGCAGGATACGCACCAGTCGGCGTAGAAATCAATCAGCACGGGCTTGCTTGGGTCGGCTTTCAAGGCGGCATCCATAGCGGCTTTGAGTTCGCCGACATCGGTAAACATCTTGCCGTGGTCGGTTTCTTGGCCGGCTTCGGATGGCGGAACCAGCGTTAAGAAGTGGTGCAGGGCGGTGATTTGTTTATTGAAGCTTTGCCAGCCAAACCATGAGCCGCCAATCAGTAGTAAAAAGCCCAATACGGCGGCAACTGTTTTCAGACGGCCTTTTTGTTTGCCGGATTTTGCCAAAAGCATCAGGGCGGGAACAATCATCAGCAAGGTGTAGAGGCCGACTACTGCGAAATAAGGCAGATGCGGTGTGGCAAGGTATACGGCAACGGCCAGCAAGATGAAGCCGAATGCGTATTTGATGCCGTTCATCCAGTCGCCTGCTTTAGGCAGGATATGACCGCCGAATGTGCCGATGATGATGAGCGGTACGCCGGTGCCGAGTGCTAAGACATAAAGCGCGAGGCCGCCCAACACGGCATCGCCGGTTTGGCCGATATAGCCCAAAGCAAACGCCAGCGGAGGCGCAACGCACGGGCCGACAATCAGCGCGGACAAAATACCCATGATAAAGACGGAAACGATTTTACCGCCGGAGAGTTTGCTGCTTTGATTTTGGAAATAGGATTGGACAGAGTTGGGCAGCTGGATATTGAAGAAGCCGAACATCGACAGTGCCAATACCACCATCAGTCCTGCGGCGGCCAGTACGACCCAAGGCTGTTGCAGCCATACGGTCAACAGCGCACCGGTCAAACCGGCAATCACGCCGACCAAGGTGTAGGTCAATGCCAAACCTTGTACATAAACCATAGACAAGGTAAACGCTCGGCCTTTGCCGGCTTTTTTATCGCCCACGACAATACTGGAAACAATCGGCAGGAGCGGATACATACAGGCGGTAAAGCTTAAGCCCAAACCTGCGACAAAAAACGCCAACAGGTTGGCGTTTAAAGTATCCCAAGAGAGCTTGAAGCGGCTGCTGTCGGGATTGTTTGCACCGGGCTGGGCAGGCATTGGGCCGTCTGAAGAGGCGGACGGTTGCAAAAAGCGGTCTTTGGCAGAAACCGGCTCATCGCTTTGCGGCTGGTAAACCCCGTTGCCTTTTACGTCAAACTCGGTATCCACAGGCGGATAACACACACCGGCTTCGGCGCAGCCTTGATAAGTCAGCGTCAGTTTGTATTGCGGCGCGGCTTGTTTGTAAGGCAGGTCAACCTGTGCGGTATGGTGGTAAACCGTTTGTTTGCCGAAGAATTCGTCTTCTTTTTCTTCGCCTTTGCTGAATTTGGGTTCACCCAAGACTTTGTCCGGATCGGTCGCCGCAACGATTTTGGACTGGTACATATAGTAGCCGTCAGCGATTTTGAACTGCACGCTGACGCCTTGATCAGTTACATTGACTTGAGGCACAAAGGCTTGTTCGGGTGGCAGCAAATCATTGGCATCTACTGCGAATGCGAAGCTGCTCAAGCCTAAAAATGCAATGAGGAAATAAAGGAATTTTTTCATAATATCCACGGATATGCCGTTGAGAAACCGTCATTATAAATGATGGGGAAAACAATCGGCTTAATTTAAGTTAAAGATTACGCGAGTTGTCTAATTCTTTTGAATTATATCGGATTGCAGTTAACCGTACATGAGCGATAGTCTCATGTTATCGTTCAATTTATGCCAAAGGCCGTCTGAAATGTTCAGACGGCCTTTGTTGCTATTCAGCTTGGCTTAACTTTAAGGATAAGCGATATAAGCGTAAGCGGAATGGTTGTGTATCGATTCGAAGTTTTCGCTTTCGACGACGAATGATTCGATGCGTTTGTCGGCTATTAACACCGTGGCCACATCACGAACCATGTCTTCGACAAACTTCGGATTTTCGTATGCTTTTTCCGTTACATACTTTTCGTCAGGGCGTTTGAGCAAGCCGTAGAGCTGGCAGCTTGCCTGTGCTTCAACGTAATCGATGATTTCTTCAATGCCTACATCCGCATTCGCAATCAGGCTGACCGTTACATGCGAACGTTGGTTGTGCGCGCCGTATTGGGAAATTTCTTTGGAACACGGACACAATGAAGTAACCGGAACCATCACTTTCAGGCTGTGGCTGTATGTACCGTTTTTAATTTCGCCGGTCAGGGTAACATCATAGTCGAGCAGCGATTGGATGCCGGAGACCGGCGCGCTTTTCTTGCGGAAAAACGGGAAGGAAACGCTGATTTTGCCGGAATGCGAATCCAGCAGGGCAACCATGTCGGCAGTCAGCTTGTGCAGTGTATCGAAATCCAAAGCATCGGTTTGTTTTTCCATCAGGGCGACAAAGCGTGACATATGCGTGCCTTTTTGGTCGGCAGGCAGGAAAACCGTCATGGTCAGGCGGGCGACGGTGGATTGTTCGCCTTCTTTGCTTTTGAGAGAAATCGGAAAACGCAGGTCTTTGATGCCGACCTGATTAATCGGCAGGTTGCGTAAATCGCGGCTGGATTGCACGTCTGCAATGGCGTTCATGCGTTGTATGTCCTTCATGATAGGATTGTTGAGATGCGTGTAGGGGAATCGGCTCGTGTCGGCCGATTTGCAAATGCGAGATTATATCACTTGCTTTATCCGCCTGCATTGATTGTTTCTATTTTTCAGATAGTGATAAAATCTTCGATTATTCACATCTACATAGGCAGAGACCAAATGAAATTCGCCACGAAAGCCATCCATTCCAGCTACGATTGCGACGAACACAACCGCGCGCTGATGCCGCCGATTTATCAAAACAGTATGTTTGCGCTGCACGAAATCGGCGAGCAGGTTCCTTACCGCTATTCGCGCCTGAGCAACCCGACCCGCCAGGTCTTGGAAGATACCGTTGCCGATTTGGAGCACGGTGCAGCCGGTTTTGCGTTTTCCAGCGGTATGGCGGGGATTGATGCCGTGTGGCGCACTTTCCTGCAACCTGGCGATACTATTGTTGCCGTCGCCGATATTTACGGCGGCGCTTATGATTTATTGGTCGATGTTTATCAAAAATGGGGGGTGAACGTTGTTTTTGCCGATTTGGGCAATCCTGACAATTTGGACGAATTGCTCAAAGCGCACAATGTCAAACTGGTATGGCTGGAAACGCCGTCCAACCCGCTTTTGCGTTTGGTAGACGTCAAAGCCCTTGCTGCGAAAGCCAAAGCGGCCGGTGCGCTGGTCGGCATCGACAACACATTCGCCACGCCGTATCTGCAACAACCCTTGGATATGGGTTGCGATTTTGTGTTCCATTCCGCTACCAAATATTTGTGCGGCCATTCCGACGTATTGATGGGCATTGTTGTGGCCAAAACCAAAGAGCTGGCGCAGCCTTTGCACGACATGATGGTGCATACCGGCGCGATTGCAGGGCCGATGGACTGCTGGCTGGTGTTGCGCGGTATTAAAACGCTGGCTCTGCGCATGAACGCCCATTGCCAAAACGCACTCGAAATCGCGCGCCGTTTGGAAGCTCATCCTGCCATTGAAAAAGTGTTCTATCCCGGCCTGCCGTCGCACGAACATTATGAACTCGCCAAAACACAAATGCCCAAAGGCATTGGCGGCGTGGTTACGGTTTATCTCAAAAACGACACGCGTGAAGCGGCAAACAGCGTGATTAAAAACATGAAACTGGTCAAAATGGCTTCCAGCCTCGGCGGCGTGGAAAGTTTGGTCAACCATTGCTATTCCCAATCCCACAGCGGCGTGCCGCATGATGTGAAAATGGAAATGGGCATCAAAGTCGGCCTGATGCGTTTCTCTGTCGGTATCGAAGATGTGGACGATATTTGGAACGATATTTCCAAAGCATTGGATACGACTTTGTAAATAAGGCTTAAAGGCCGTCTGAAGGTGGATAGTTTTTCAGACGGCCTTTAAATTATGGTGATTAAGATGAATATCCCTGAAAAATTTATTCGTCCATTCCCTTCTCCGGAAGAAGTTTTTTCTGAAGAGATAGAGCGTCATGCGCAACATTTTTTACCCATTTGTTCGCTTAATCTTCAATTTATACGTCCTGACAGTGAAGAGTTCTGGATACATTTCGTCCAGCCTGCGGAAATTCATTCGGGTTGCGTAGGTGAACATACATCGGCATTTCATGACCGCTATAATTTTGAGGACAGTATTTGTTTTGATGTCGATGATAACGGTAAATATCGATTTAATGGCGATTGGCGTTTTTTTATTTTGGAAAACAAGGAAATACCGTCTGAAATCAAAACCAGAATAATGGAACAAGCGCAAAAGATTGCGGAAAAACAGGGTATGAGTTTTGATCAGGCAGCTTGGTATAAAACGCCGCATATTTATCGGCAGGATACGCAGGAAGAATTAGAAAACGTATATAGAATCAATCATCTTTGTTTTAATGCCATCAAAAATTTGTATCTGAAATATGGAAAATTCCTTCAGGGATATGTACCCATTGAGCTGGACAGTAAATATACTTTTGAAGAATTGGTTGCATTGAAGGAAGCTGCAGATTCACAATGTCAGGATGACGGGGCGGACAGAGATTTGATTGAGGATGCTGGCGGATTATCAGAGGGTATGTTGGAAGAAGGTTTTAACCATATTGATGAAATGTTCCAAGAAGAGTACGGTAATTTAGTGGATACACCCAAACGAGATGATGGAAAAGTTTTTTCTTATGTCGGCTATTTGAGCGGATATAAATTTCAGGAATATGGTTGCGATGAGTTATATCTATTTTTTGATGCAGACAGTAAAAAAGCCGTTGTCCGTTTGGTTTACAGTTAAATGATAAAACAGATTTTGAAAAAGGATGAATCATGAAAACCCTTATTTCAGCAATGATTGGTGTATTTGCATTGGCTGCTTGTTCTACCCCTGCCGATAAGCCTTTACCTCATCAACCACAAGCTTCTTCTGCCAAATCGTCTGAATCACATCAAATGAAAATGCCTACTTTAGCCGCCAAATGGCGTGTTGTTGCTTTCAATAAATTTACTGAAAAAGATTTGGCCGGTACTGATGCCTATCTGGATTTGAGCGAGATGCCTAAGGCGTATGGCAAGATGGGTTGCAACGGTATGATGTTCCAAGCCAATACGATTGGTTCGGACAAAATTGATTTTGGCCATATTGCGGTAAGCATGATGCTGTGTGAAGACATGAAGCTGGAAGATGCGTTTTTGCGCAAACAAAGCGTATGGAACTATCGTTTTGACGGTAACGATTTGATTTTGGAACAAAAAGGCATCAGTATCCGTTTGCGCCGTGAATGATCTTAAAGGCCGTCTGAAAATAAATATTTCAGACGGCCTTTTGAATCTTTATAATAAGCCCTATTTGAAACTGATACCGAATATCAAGGAAACCTATTATGGCAGCTTCTCCAGAAGCCAAATTTACCGAAGAAAAAGTCTTGTGGATTAAACACCATACGCCTAAGTTGATGACTTTTGCCATCAGCCGTCCCGAGTCCTACCGTTTTTCAGCAGGGCAGTTTTCGCGGCTCGGGTTTCGCGACGGCGAGGGCTTTATTTGGCGCGCGTATTCTGTCGTATCTGCCGAATACGCCGACACGCTTGAGTATTTCGCGGTGTTAATCGAAGGCGGTCCGATGTCGGCACGTTTTGCTGCAATGAAAGAGGGTGACACCATTTTGCTGGATAAAACGGCTACCGGTTTCCTCTTGCCCGAGCGTTTCCCCGACGGCAAGGACTTGGTTATGCTCTGCACGGGTTCCGGTATTGCGCCTTTCCTCTCCATTATCGAGCAGCCTGAAATTTGGCAGCGTTTCGACCGTTTGGTTTTGGCGCATTCCGTCTCTTACGCCGACGAATTGATTTTCAACCAGCGTCTTGCCGATTTGAAAGAGCATCCGCTGATTGAAGAATATTTCCATAAATTCACTTTTGTTCCGGTTACCACGCGTGAAGAAACGGAAGGCGCATTGAGCGGCAAACGGATTCCCGAATTGCTGAAGAATGGCGGTTTGGAAGCAAAAATCGGCTTTAAGTTCACCAAAGCTGATACGCGCTTTATGGTTTGCGGCAATCCGGCAATGGTCAAAGACACTTTCCAAGCCCTGATGGATTTGGGCTATGCCATGCACCGCAACCGCATCCCCGGCGAAATCATGATGGAAAATGGTTTCTAAATTCATTCGCAATATACAGCCGTATATAGAAGTGTACAAACCTGCTTATAAACAGTATATTAAGCGGGTTTTTATTTTGCCTGTAATATACGGCGATATACGGAAAACCACTCAAAGCAACATTAATCAGGGGGGATTTTCTGGGGTATATTTTGTGAAGGTTAGGAAAAATGGCGGAATCCAACCGTTTGACGCAGCGGAAAATTGACACGGCAAAGCCGGGGGATAAGGCTTATAAGCTTTACGATGGCGGCGGGCTGTTTTTGTTTGTGCATCCTGCCGGTGGGAAATACTGGCGGCTGAAATATCGGTACGGTGGTCGTGAAAAGGTGTTGTCTATCGGTGTTTATCCGGTCGTGACCCTTAAGGCGGCGCGTGATGCGGCTTTTGAGGCAAAGCGGCAGCTTTATGAGGGGATAGACCCGAGTGCGTTGAAGCGATCTGCAAAACAGGCGGCGCGGGCGGCGGCCGGTGGGCAAAGTATGGTCGATTTGGGCGCGGCATGGTATGAATCGCGGGTGGGTAAGCTGGCTAAAAATACGTTGGATGGCGACAAGGCGAGCCTTGCGCATATCAATGAATTTTTCCGAAAGAATACGGATATTAATGCCATTACGGCGCTGGATATGTCTGAGTTTGTTGAATGGATGAATGCCAAGAATATACCGGCGCGTGCAACGCGTGTGATGCAGATTGCTGAAGCGGTGTGGGATTATGCTGTTCGTAAGGGCATAATTATCAGTGATAGGCGTAATCCTGTCGAAACGGCCAAAGGGTTGCTTACGCCTTATCAATCAAAACCGGAAGCGCATTTGGCTGAGAGCGAGTTGCCGTTGTTTTTTTATTCGCTCCTGAAAGATGAAAGAATTACGGCTTTGGCCAAGTATTTGGTATTGCTTACCGCGCTTATTGCACCACGGAGTGGATCGATAGTGGCCAGCCGGTGGGAAAATGTGGATTTGGATCGTAAAGTCTGGCTTATGCCGGGTGAAGATATGAAGATGCGGAATGATTTTTTGATTCCGCTGTCTGATTGGTCGGTGGCATTGCTGTCTGAGCTGCGTAAGGCAACGGGGCGGCATGAATTTGTTTTTCCGGCCATGAGGAATGATAGTGTATCGGGTACTGTTGGCGTGAAGCTTGGGCATCAGGCGATTAAGCGGTGTGGTTATGATGGGCAGACTGCCGGTAAATCGAATGCTACCATGCACGGCTTTCGGCACTTGATGACGAATATTTGCCTGGTGAACGGCAAGGATATTCTGACGATGGATTTGGCGCTTGGGCATGTGAGTAAATCGGCGTTAAAGCGAGCGGGGTTTTCTTCTTTACCGCATTATCTGACAGCTCAGGAATTCAGATTTAATGAGCGGCGTGAACTGGCGCAATGGTATAGTGATTATTTGCGCCGGTATTATGATCAGGCTGTGGCGCGGCTACATGGGGAAGGGATAACGGATTTCTTCGGTAATTGGAAGATGTTTTATCAGGATTGAGATTATGAAACAGGCCGTCTGAATTTCAGACGGCCTTTGTGTTGTCACTGGTTTGGTTTTTGTTGCTGTTTTTGATTTCTGTGGTTTATATCGTTGGTTAGTTTGTTCAGTAGCGGCGCGGTTTGAGCGTGGGCTTGGATTAAGTGGCCGTAGTCGGCCAGGCTTAATATTTCGATTGCTTGTTCGGTGGCGGATTCTAGTATTTTGATTTCGTCGCCGGTGGCTACGAAGCGGCCGATGTTGTTTTTTCGGATTTGTTGGGCTTCTAGTGTGTCGCTGACGTGGTTTACAAAATAATCGCGGGCGATGCTTAGTTTGATGCGGGCGATTTCTTGTACGGTGTCATCGGCTTGGATTTTGGTACTTTGTAGGATGAGGACTAATTCAACCATGAGGTAATTGGTACAGCAGGCAGCCCATAAGTCGGTCTCGTTGGCTGTTCCTGCTTTCAGGCGGTCGATGTACTTCAGCAGCGGGCTAGTGGCTTTGTCGATTTCGTTGATGGTCAGACCGCGACGGCTGGTTTTCATGATGGCTATCATGTGTGGGGGTATGCCGTCAAAGGTTTTGGGTTGGTACCGTTTTCTTTTTTTCATGCTGCGTCCTTGGTGTGCCATCGGCCCAATAGCTGAACCGATGGCGGATAATGCGTTCGATGATGATTTGGATGATGATCAGGGCTAATTTAATGATGGTGGGCATAATCGATCGTTTCCTGTACCCAATCTTCTTTTTGCATTGCTAGTCTTTCATAAAAGTAAACCAGAGTGTTTGACCTTTTCTGTTTGTTGTGTGACCGAACAGTGGTTTGTATGGTGTTAATTCTAAAACCGCTTTGTTTGATATTTGGTTTTCATTCCATTTGAAGATCAGTATTCCGCCGATTTCCAATACTCTGAAGCATTCAGCAAATCCTTGTTTAAGGTCATCTTGCCAGCTTTGGGTAAGCTTGCCGTATTTAAGGGCCAGCCATGATTTTTCCCCGGCGCGGATGAGATGGGGTGGATCAAAAACTATTATCTTGAAGCTGTTATCGGGGAATGGTAGGTCTCTGAAATCCAGTTTTATATCAGGGTGAATTTCCAGATGCCGGGAGTAGTTTCGATCTTTTAAAGTGTGTTCTTCATAGCGGAGGTCTCCAAATAGAGTGCGTTGGTCGTTTTTGTCAAACCACATCATGCGACTACCGCTGCAAGGGTCTAGTATTTTATGTTTCATGGTTCGTAAACCAATCCGCCGCCGATTAATTCGGGATGAGCGTCAAAATCAATACAGCCATAATCGGGATTGCACTCTTGGGCGGCTGTATTTTCGTGGTGGGCAATGGCCGGGGCGCAACCATAACCGAGTGCGGCGGCTAGGATGGCGATGATTAGTGTGTAGCGGATTTTCATTTCAGACGGCCTTTCTTAAAAATATCGGGGATTGCGTCCATTAATGATTCTGCAACCATTTCGGCGCGGTCTTGCGTTAATGCTTTAAAAATTCGGTCTTGCTTTGAGCGATTTGGAAATTTGAATTGCCATGTGGAGTTGATTGATTTAACTGTCCCACTTGCTTCGAAATGTGAATTCGGGATATTAAGCACGAATATCGATTGGTAGTTATTACGATGCTGTGTTTGAATTTTCAGCATGAGCCGGCCATATTTTGTGCGGTAGATTTTACGTTTCATTTAATCAGCCTTTCTCCATGAGCCTTTTGGCATAATTTCGGTAATATCTTCATTTGCCCATTTTTGAAATTTTTCTAATGGGACTTTGGGATAATTTTGTCCGGGTTTGACTTCTAAGCTATCGTATTGAACGGTGATGCCGTCAAAATAAATAACTTGTCGATCGTTATAAAAATCTCCTTCAAAGGGGAAGCGGATGATTTTTGGGCGTTTGGCTGAATAGACTCGGCCTGTTTTAATCTCTAAATTATTTTGCATTTCACATGCTCCCTAAATGGATGGTTTGTACTAATTCTTTTAATGCGGTTTTGACTGCTTGCTGTGGTTCGCGGTGTCCGCCGGTTCTGACGAGGTTTTCGCCGGATTCGTTGCGGATTTGGCAGCTGTAGTAGGTCAGATAGTTGGTTGTGGTGTTAGCGTTTACGTCAATTCGCAATAGGTAGGTTTCTTGAACTTGGGTAGTCATGCGGCGGCTCCTTTTGGGTTGTTGGTTTTTGCGGCTTGAGCGGCCAACCATGCGTCTATGTTGGATTCAAGCCATACTGTTACGTTGCAGGCGATTTTGAAGGGTTTGGGGAAAGTGGCGTCATAGCGGGTGTTGTCGGGGTTGCATTTCGCCCAGACAAAGGGAATGCTGACCCCTAGCTTTTCGGCGACTTGTTTGGCGCGTAGTGCGCGGTCGGTATATTTTTCTGAAGTCATGGTGGTTTCCTTTGTTTCTTGCTTCGATGTGTGAATATTAGCAAATTGCTATTGTAAATAAAATAGCAAAATGTTATTTTTTTGTATTTTATTGTTTTAAAAGGCTATTTATTTTTTATTGGAATATCAATTTGCTATCGTTGGATAAAATAAAGGCCGTCTGAATATTCAGACGGCCTTTTGCGATTATGTCCGGATTACAGGTCCAAAAAGTCGAGGGGGAGGACTTTCCAGAATTTGCCATGTACGGTTAATTGGTCGTATTCGTCCGGCAATATATCAAAATTGGATTTTGAGTAGGCGGGGTTGTCGGATGTGACGTGCAATACGCCACCTTTTCCGCGTGCGAGCCTTTTGATGTAGGTATAGCCTTGGAAGGTGATTAGATATATGCCGCTGTTGGTAAATTCGGCGGTGTCGGTTTTTATCAGGGTAATGGATCGGCGCGGAATGGTCGGTTCCATGCTGTCGCCGTCTGGCGGGCATAAGCTGACGTTTTTCAGATTGGATGTGCCAAGCAGTTCTTGTAGGGCGCTATTGGGTAATTCTATTGACCGGAGGAGGTCGGGGAATTCGGGGTTAATGTGTCCGTGGCCGCAAGATGCGGCTACGTCGTATAAATTCAATGTTGTGCTGTCATTGTTTCGAGATGAGAAGCTACCTATCGTTTGACTATCTTTATCTTCAGGCTGATCAAACCAGCCAATCGGTTTGCCTGTTTTTCTTTCGATTTCCCGAGCAGTTTCAGATTTTAATGAGCGAGGTTTGCCCGTCGTACTTGGGGTGCCATTTATCCATTGGCTGATTTGTGCGGGATTTTTCTCGATTTGTCGTGCAAGTGTGGCTTGTGATCCGTATTCGGCAATCAGGATGCGTAGCTTTTCGCGATATGTCTCTTCAATGGTTTTCATGATAATTCCTTTTTTTAAATCATAGCAAAATGCTATAAATTTAAAATACGCAAAATGCTATTGCCTAGTAATTAGCAATTTGCTAATATAGCGCCATTAGGAAAGGAATTTTATGAAGCTTAATGAATATTTCCATTCAGAAAGTATTTCTGCGGCCGCTTTTGCAAGAAAGATTAAAGCCCATGCTCCTGATGTTTTGCGTTGGGCAAATGGCCAACGAACGCCACCTGTGATTTGGTGCGTCCGTATTGAGAGCGCTACTGGTGGTGTTGTTACGCGGCGCGATTTACGCCCTGATGATTTTGCTGAAATTTGGCCTGAATTAGTTGAGGTGTGAAATGAATGGAATAGTGATCGCCGCCGTTCGTATTCTGTCGCTTTGGTGACTGTGTCTTGAAATACCCCTGATTCCGATACGCCATGTCGGGATGTTTTTCCACCTGCCTTTTCCATTAGAGGGGGGGGCAGGCTTTTTTTACGCCTAAATTTTGTATAAGGCCGTCTGAAATGAATAAATTAGACTTTAAATCTGTTGCTGATGCTGCTTTGAATGCGGTGGATAATTTGCTTGCGGAATGGTTGCCCGGCGGCAAGTATAAGGGGCATGAGTTTTTTGCGCTGAATCCGACACGCGCGGACCGTCATTTGGGTTCATTTGCGGTGAATACGCATTCGGGCGCATGGGCTGATTATGCGACTGATGATGCCGGCGGGGATCTGATCAGCCTTTATGCTTATTTGTTTACGCATGGCAATCAGGGCGATGCGCTTCGTGCTGTGGCCGAACGTTTGAATATAGGTGGCTTTGAGCCGGTGGAGCGTGTTCTTTGGGATGGTACTCCGAACTATGGTAAATCTGGTCGGGCGCGGGAAACGTGGACGCCGATTGTGCCGGTGAATGAGGCGAAATTGGGCTTTTTGCGTGGTTCGTCGTCGTTTAAATTCCGCGCTAGGGATAAGAGGGTTGACCGGCAGGCAGTTTATCGTGACGAGCAGGGCCGTCCGTTGATGGTTATCCAGCGTTTTATCGGTACTGACGGGCATAAGGAAGACCTGCCGTTTGCATGGTGCCAGAATGGCAAGGGCGAGCAGGAATGGCGTAATCGTCGTGTGCTTGAGCCTTTGCCGTTGTATGGTTTGGATGATTTGGCACGCCGCCCGAATGCGCCTGTTTTGTTGGTCGAGGGGGAGAAATGTCGGGACGCGGCGGCAAATTGCCATGATTTGGCTGATTATGTTGCGGTGTCTTGGCACGGTGGTGCAAATGGTTGGAAAAAATCCAACTGGCAGCCGCTTGCCGGCCGTAGGGTGGTGTGTTGGCCGGATTGTGATAGTCAGCGCCGAAAACGTACCAAAAAAGATGTTGAGGAGGGTTTGAGCGAATGGGATATGCCGTATTTGGATTATTTGGAACAGCCGGGTATGGCCGCGATGTTGGGTATTGCGGCGGTATTGGTTGATTTGGGCTGTTCGGTCGAAATCGCGGATATTCCACGTCCTGGCGTTTGGCCAAGTGGTTACGATATTGCTGATGTGTTGGTGGATACTGAGCCGCTTACCAGTGTTCGGGCGGTGATGTCCGCTTTGCGGACGTATCCTTTTGTGGATGATTCCGACCCGGCAATCTTCCCGCGCCCTTCTGATAATATGAGTGGGTGCGATGCACCGCACCCACAAGATCAAGGGGGCGGCGCGGGGGCGGATGTTGAACATTCGTCTGTGGGTAGCCGTGAAGGTTTGGTCATGCAGGAATTGATGGATAATTTTGCTCAAGTCGGTTTGAAGGAGCGTGTTATCTCTTTGAAAACAGGGGAGATTTTTAGTTTTCGTCAGTTGGGCAAGATTTTCGGCAAAGGGGCGGTGCTTGGTTGGTCTTATAAGGCTAAACGGCAAAAGGTTGAGGAATTTGAGGCTGAAATCATCGGTAAGCGGTTGAAGTTGGAGGCGTTGGCCAAGATTGATGATATGTTTGCGGATATGATTAACCGCTATATTTATTTGGATGGGACAACTGATGCTTTTGATATTAAGTTGGATTCGGTTGTGTCATTGGCGGCGGTAAAGGCGGCGTGGCCGGAGCAGTTTGATGATTGGTCGAAATCTCCGGCACGAATGGTATGCCCGATCTCAAATTATGTTTTTGAGCCTGATTTGCCGTGTGGAGTATCGTTTAATGATGATAATTTAGTCAATTATATCAATATGTTTCGTGGTTTACCTGTGCCTGCGGTTTTTCCGGAGGTTGAGACGGCCAAGGATGTGTCGATTGATGATTTGAAGGCGCGTTTCCCCGGGTGTAAGCATATCATTGGCTTGATTGAAAATTTATGTGCCGGCAATGGTAATAAGGCTGATGCATCTGTTGAGTGGGTTTTGAATTGGTTGGCTTGCCGCTTCCGCTGGCCTGAACGTAAGCCTGCAACAGCTTTGGTTTTCATCTCTGAAACTCAGGGGGTGGGTAAATCGACGTTCGGTGAGCGTGTTGTTAAGGGTTTGTTTGGTGATTATTTGCGCCAACTTGACCAAAATGCGCTGGAATCTCGCTTTAATGCGGTTTTGTTGTTTGCGTTGGTTACAATTTTTGAAGAGATTAGTCCGTCTGATGAGCGGATGAATATCATCGGTAAGCTTAAAAATATGATTACGAGTGATGTGATTATGGTGGAGCGCAAAGGGCGCGATGCTGAAAAACATTCGGATTATAATTCGTATATCATTTTTTCGAATGATGAGCGTTCGATACCGATTGAATCAAATGACCGTCGTTTTATGGTATCAG
The DNA here is from genome assembly GCF_051956595.1 of Neisseria sp. P0024.S006. NCBI lineage: Bacteria > Pseudomonadati > Pseudomonadota > Betaproteobacteria > Neisseriales > Neisseriaceae > Neisseria > Neisseria sp. P0024.S006. The sequence continues at coordinate 239,151 of NZ_JBQCXH010000001.1, read as the reverse complement.
GTTGTAGTCGGAAATTCACGGATGATATGTATGCTAATTTGGATGCAGAATTGAAAAATGGCGGTATTGAGGAATTTGCTGCGTTTTTATGTGCTTTGCCGTTGATGTACACCAATGATCAGGGGGAGCGTGTACCGTTTAATCCGCATTCTAAGCCGTTGATGACACCAATTAAACGCCGAATGATTAATCTGAATAAGCCGGGCTGGGAGGCGTTTTTGGATGATTGGTATAATGGTGATATTGATGTGCCTTTTATTACTTGTGCAGCGGCGGATTTGTGGAAGGTTTACAAGAAATGGTGCTACGATACTAAGACTTTTAGTATGACCCAGAAGAATTTTTATTCAAATATGGCCAAGCGCTTACAAGATGTGAGAACTTGGGTTAGAATGAATGGATATGACAAGAAGCGGTTGCGTATCTTTGTGGTGCCACATAATTGGTTGCGCCCGGAAATGCAGCAGCTCTTCCCACAGCCCAACACAGATAATACTGCCCGTGATTCGGAGGATGCTGTCAGTAAGATGGATTATTACGGCAATCAGGTGGCGGAATTTAGCCGCATTTTAGAAAAGTTGTCGTTGTAATTTTGGTTTGTCCATATTTTTGATGGTTTGTCCATATTATGGGGTCTTCTGAAAGCCTTATAAACCGTGGTTTGTCCAGTTTGTCCAGATTGTCCATAGGTCAAAACCTTATACGCGCGTAATGATTTTTTCATTACGCGCTTTTTTGTGTATACATGGTTTTTTATTTTTATTTTTTACTTCCACATACGGACTTACTTAAAAAGTATGGACAAACTGGACAAACCAATAAATATAAGGCTTTTACTATGGACAACACCTTGGACAAGTATGGACAAACCAGATAAAAATTTTGAAAAATGTGGACAATCTAATTTTTGTTGGTTGTTGTTTCTTGGTTTGATATAATTTCATTCATATAAAACAAAGCTCTGCGTTAATTGATGGGGCTACAGGGTAACTGTATGGCGAGATTGATACAGGATTGAATGACAATTAATGGACTGTTGGAATATTGGGCAGATTGGTGTTTAGGCCGGTTTGATTCTTCAGGTAGGTGTTCGAGTAAATTAAATGCGTTGATGGCTTCTGGGGTGTCGTTGCCCGGTAGTTCAAACGCTTTTTCGCAAATCCCATATGGTATTGATGGCGATGCGGTTGCGATGACTGTTGATCGGTATGTTTCTAGGTTGTCGCCGGTGCCCGCGGCGGTGGTGCGGGTTGAGTTTTTAACGGTTGGTAATCAGTTGGAAAAAGCGGCTAATGTATCGCAGCAGTGTGGGGCGGTTGTCAGTCATCAAAACTACCGTGTGACACTGCACCGGACAATCAAGAAACTTGAGGCTAATCCTGAAATTGCATTTTTATTGAGAAAATTGTCTTGACGGGTTGTAACATTTGATGTTTAATTATGACAAACTGTGGTTTACGTGCGTAACGAGACCACAGTTTTTTTATTGTCATTACCCGTATAGGCCGTCTGAACCGCCATTCAGACGGCCGTTTCTTTGGGGTGGATATGATAAAGATTAAAGCGGATGCCCGCGAAACCGTGCGCTGGTTTGATAATGTGCAGAAAAAACAATTGCCGTTTGCGTGTAGTCGAGCTTTAAACGCCGTGGCAAAAGACGTTAAGACCGCCGAACAAACGGAAATGAAGTCGGTCTTTGCTGCACCGAAAGCTTATACCGTGAATTCGGTTTTCGTCCGAAAGTATGCGCGTAAGGCTGATTTAACCGCTGTTGTCGATTTTAAAGACGGTGGCCGTGGGCGCAGTGCTGCTAAATATCTTGCGGCGCAAATCGAAGGCGGAAGCCGTCGGCAGAAAGCGGTGGAATCGTTATTGATTGGCCGTGGGTTAATGCCTGCCGGAATGAAGATTGTTCCGGCTGCGGTCAAGCTGGATCAGTACGGTAACATAACGCTTGGCACGTTCAGGCGCTTGGTTGCCGGCGTGGTGGCGGGTACGCACTTTGCGCTACATCGTCAGCATGGCAAGCTTGAGCCTGGGCTTTATCAGCGTAGTAAGCGTGGCAAGGTTAAGCCCTTGCTGATTTATGTGAGTGGTGCCAGCTATGGTAAGCGATTTAAATACTTTGAAACGGCAGAACGTACAGTTCAGTCCAAGTATCGTCAACACTTCGATAGAGAGTTGGCAAATGCTGTGGCAACCGCCCGTTAGGTACTTCCGCCGTCGCTGAACACGCGAGTGATTCGCGCCGCGTTTTTTGTGAAGCGACAGGGGGTGTTAGCTTCCTTACTTGGTTTTGTTCCGATGATTTTTGTGTGTGATGTGAGTTTTATGGGTGGCCTTTGTCCACCCAGTTTTTTTTAGTGTGTTTCAGACGGCCTGTCATTTTTGAATGTGTTGATATTGGGTCTGGTGGCAAGCCGTCTGAAGTGCATTTTTAGGACTTGGATATGCTGGTTAATAAAAGGCAGTTGTCCGAGATTTTAGGCGTGTCCGAACGGTCGTTGACGGATTGGCAGAAAGAGGGTTTACCCGTTGCCAGCTATGCCGACAATCGAGGACAGGCAAACGAATACGAAAGCAGTGAAGTTATCCGCTGGATGGTTCAGCGTGAAATTGAGCGACTGAACAAAGAGAAGCCGCGCGATAGACTGGACAGGCTTAAGGCTGATGCGATTGAGCTTGATATTAAAGAGAGAACGGGCGAACTTGCTCCGGCCGCGTTGTTTGAGCGCGCTTGGTCGGATCATATACTTGCTGCCCGTACCGAATTTTTAACGATGCCTGATATTTTGGCCACCGAATTGAGCGCGACGGCTGGCGTTGAAATCGACCCAGATGCCATTGCCGCCCATATTTACCGAGCGCTTGATAAGCTGGCGAACTACGGAGCCGATGACGATGCAGACAGCGACAGCAACGATGCAAGTGCAGATGGCTGATACCGTGTTGCGCGTGTTGCGGCAGGCATGCCAGAAATGGCGTCCGCCGCGTAAGGTAAAAACACGTGACTGGGCGAATAAGTACCGCTACTTGTCGAGTATTGAAGCAGCCCGACCCGGTAAATACGTTTTGGGCGTTACGCCATATCTTGAGTGGGAAAACAGCCCGCTTGACGCTCTTGATGATCCAAATGTACAAGTGATTTGCTGCCAAAAATCCGCGCAAGTCGCATGGACTTCCGGTGTATTGGGTAACTTCTTGGGCAAGACAATCGACACCGACCCTAGCCCAATACTGGTGCTATTCCCGAAAGAGGGTGCGGCCAAGGAGTACATGGACGAGAAGTTCACGCCGATGGTAGAGGCTACACCTGCCCTGCGTGAAAAAGTCGATACCCGTGCCCGCGTGCAAGGGCAAAGGCAGCTATTTAAGAAATTCCCTGGCGGTTTCCTTAAGCTGGTGGGTTCAAACAGCCCTGCCAGCGTGAAATCGTCGCCGGTGCCGATTGTGTGTGTGGAAGAACCTGACGACTGTAACCTAAACCTACGGGGGCAGGGCGACAGTATCAAGTTGGCAAAGGAGCGAACAAAAACCTACCGCCGTCCGAAAATTATTTTAGGCGGCACACCAACTATTGCAGGCGTATCAACCATAGCGGCTGAAATGGAGCTATCCGATAAACGCGTTGGTATGGTGCCATGCCATGAATGTGGCGAAGCGCACGCTTTGAGTTTTGACTACTTAAGCTGTGATGAAGATCCGAACGGCAACCATCCCGTTTTCGGCAAGAAATTGCCTGAAACTGCACACTACACCTGCCCGCATTGTGGCAGTGTGTGGAACGATATGCAGAAAAACCGCAACGTGAAGCGCGGCTGGTGGCAAGCTACCGCCCCATTTCATGGCACCGCTGGTTTTTATCTGAACGAGCTTTACAGTCCGTTTCCCGGCAGTGTCTTTTCCGAATTAATGAAAAAATGGCTCACCGCTCAGTATGAGATGGATAACGGCGATGTCGCTCCAATGATTGCATTTGTCAATTCATCAATTGGAATTCCGTTTGAAATGACGAACGACGGTGTTAAAGAGGATGAGCTGGCTGAGCGTGCCGAAGACTACCCGGAAAATACCGTACCACGTGGTGGCCTGTTGTTGACAATGGGTGTTGACGTACAGCACGACCGATTGGCTATTATTATTCGCGCCTGGGGGCGCGGTGAGGAAAGCTGGTTGGTTTGGTGGGGTGAGATACACGGCAATACCGTTGACCCTAAATCAGACGTTTGGCGCAAGCTGGCGGAAATGATTTTTCAGACAGTCTACCGGCATGAAAGTGGTGCCGGTATGAAGATTGCCGCGGTGTCTATTGATAGTTCAGACGGCAATACGTCTGATGCGGTTTATGGTTTCGTACGCGCCTGCCGCGGTTATAAGAATATCAATGTAATGGCTGTGAAGGGTAGTTCGAACCCGGATAAAGAGATTTTCAGCCGCGCCCGTGCGATTGATCTGAAACACAAAAACACCAAGGCCGACAAATTCGGCGTACAGGTGTATAGCGTTGGGGTGAGCCGTGCTAAAGACCTGCTGATTGATGAGCATGCCCGAATTAATTTAGAAGGTAGCGGCGCCGGCCGTATGCACTTTTATTCAGGCGTCCGCGCCGATTACTGCAGCCAGTTGTTGTCTGAAATCAAAGTGCCGAGCCGGATGAATAAGCACAAAAAAGTGTGGCAGAAAAAAGTAGGAGTGCGAAACGAAGCGTTAGACTGCGAAGTGTACGCACTTCATGCCGCCCGTTCGCTGGGTACGCATACCATGTCTGCCGCGCGGTGGGCGTTGTATGAATCGGCCTTGTTGCAATCCGAACTGTTTTCAGAACCGAAAGCTGAAGCTGATCAGGTTGTTGGATCTGAAACCGGCCACAAAAACAGCAGCGGTTATTCGGCCGTGAACCGTCGCAAGCGTGGCAGCAATTTTGCAACTAATTTTTAAAATCGTATCCTGATTGCGTAGAATGTCAGGCAACTTCACAGGGATAAGCAGCCTATGTTTCTGTGTCGGAATATTGCTGCCGGGGATTTATTCGCCTCGTTAGACAGTTAGGATATGACAGCCGGAAAGACGGCTTTTAAATCATTGACACGTCGGCGGTGGCACTGCACGACGGTGAAGGACCGAGGCCGGAGAGATGTAGCCGGTACAGTCTGTAAACAGCCCGGCGGTGGCGCGTCGTTAGCAAAGGCAACTGCTACTGTTACTCTCAACCGCCGCCCGGCCTGTAAGTTATGCTTACAGGTTAGGGTGGTTTATAACCGCTTAAAACTATGAAAACCGAAATTTTAGACTACATCCGCGCCCATCCCGGCTGCACTTCTACCAGTGTTAATAAAGCAGTGAGAGAAGATCGAAGCTGGGCAGATTGGATTAATACGCGCAACGATATAGACAACCTGATTAAAGAAGGGTTGGTCAGATCGAGCGAAGAAAACGGTATCACTTTATTTTATTTAACGGATAAGGCCGTCTGAAATGACTATCCAGCAAATCACTGCCGATCAGCGTGAACAGCAGTACATCGCCGAATTGGATGATGCCCGTGAAATCTTGCAGGTGCTTAAAAACGCCTATAAGGAACATGCTACCGGCCGTGGCTTAACCAAGCGCTACAAAATTAAAGACCGTGAAATGGAGTTTGTCGATTTGGCAGATTTGCTGAAGCAAATCCGCTATTGGGAAAACGAAGTTCGGAAATTTGAAGCTGCATTAGGTTTTTCGGCTAGGCGTAGTGGCCGTATTATCTGCCGATTTTAGGAATACACCATGCCAACAAACAACCCAACCGTGCAAAAGCGCGGTTTTTTTGCGCGTATGTTCGGGCGCAAACGGCCGGAGCAGCCCCAGCAGGGTAATCGCCGCAATTTTGCCGGTGCAGGCCGTTTGGGTGCGTTGCAATCGTGGCAGCCGCAAAACTGGTCGGCTGATGCTTTGGCGCAATCTGATTTAGACCGGTTGCGGGCGCGCGCCCGTAGCTTGGCGCGAGATAACGACTATATGCGGAAATTCTTGCAAATGGTCGAAAGCAACATTATTGGGCGCGAAGGTTTTGCATTACAGATGCGGGTGCCGATGGACAACAGCAACAGTCCCGACGGTATCGCAAATCGTGTAATTGAAACGGCGTTTTCCCGCTGGGTACGGCGCGGTGTGTGTGATGTCACTGGATTGTTGTCATTTGCTGATTTGCAACGCCTTTTGGTGCGTTCGGTAGCGCGTGACGGTGAAGCGTTAGTGCGTCATATCTGGGGATTTGGGAACGACTACGGTTATGCCTTGCAGGTTCTCGATATTGACCGTTTGGATACAGGTTTCAGCCGTGATCGGACGGACAATCTTAACGCGGTACGCATGGGTGTGGAGCTTAATGAATACAGTCGCCCGGTGGCTTATTGGTTGCGCACCAGCCATCCCGGCGAGCGCGGTCAGATTTCATCCAGCCCAAATCTGCGTGAGCGGGTGCCGGCAGATGAGATCAGTCATATTTACCTGCACGACCGCCCGGAACAGCGACGCGGCTTCCCGTGGGTTGCTTCAGCGATTGTCGGGCTGCAAAACTTGGGCGGTTACCAGGAAGCGGCGATTATTGCGGCGCGTATCGGTGCGTCAAAGATGGGTTTTTTCAAGCAAACCGAAGAATCTGACAGCTTTATGCCGCCAATCGATGGGCAAGAAGTGAATAACGGGCATGGCGGTGTTGATTTAATCGATACGGTTGAACCTGGGACGTTCCATGAGTTGCCCCAGGGGTACGATTTCACTCCTTTTAATCCAGATTATCCCCATGCGAATTATGATGCTTTCGTTAAAGCAAGTTTACGCGGTTTGGCGAGCGGATTAGGGGTTTCGTATCACTCGCTGGCAAACGATTTGGAGGGTGTTAACTTTTCCAGCATCCGTAGCGGTACCCTTGAGGAACGTGACGCGTGGATGTCGTTGCAGAACTGGTTTGCCGAAAGCTTTTTGTATGACGTTTTCGACCGTTGGATTGAATCGGCGTTGCTTATGGGGGCGATTAAGTTGCCTAGCGGTAAAGCATTGCCGCCTGCCAAGCTGGATAAGTTTAAAAACTACCAATGGCAAGGTCGCCGCTGGTCGTGGGTTGACCCGTTGAAGGATATTAAAACTCACGAAGCAGCTGTATCGCTGGCGGTTAAATCACGGCGCGATATTTGTGCCGAAATGGGCTTGGATTTTGATGATGTGCTGGCTCAAATCGAGCAGGAAAACGTGCTGATGGCCGAAAAAGGCATTATCTCAACTGTAAGCAATTCCGCTGCGGCGGTAGAGGAAACACCAAATGACGAAACACAATAAACCAGATAAAGCAGATATGCAAAACATGAGCCGATTTGCCGTATTCGAGCGTGAAACGGTGAATACCGAAAATCGTACGGTCGAAGTGGCATTTTCGAGTGAGGAGCCGGTAAAACGCTGGTTCGGCGATGAAGTATTAAGCCACGCGCCCGGCGCGTGTGATTTGAGCCGTTTAAACGATGGCGGCGCGGTGCTGTTTAATCATGCTTGGGATAAGCATATCGGCGTAATTGAACGCGCTTGGATTGATTCCGACAAAAAGGGCCGTGCATTAATCCGATTTGGTAATAGCGCCCGTGCCGCGGAAAAGTGGCAGGACGTGCAAGACGGCATCCTGCGCCATATTAGTGTTGGCTACCGTGTTAATGATATGGCATTAGATAATCCCGAAGCTGATTATGATGATTATCGCTACATTGTTACCAGCTGGGAGCCATACGAAATCAGTTTTGTAACCGTGCCTGCCGATACTACGGTTGGTGTTGGACGCAGTAACACGCCTGAAGTAACACAATTGCCGGTGGAACCGGAAACCCAAAATCCTGAACCTATTGAAAAAGGAAACCGTAACATGGATAAAACCCAAAATAAGCCGGCAGTTGTACCTGCCGAACCAACCGATACCGCTGAACGCGGCATGCAAGCCGAACGCAGCCGTGTAAGTGAATTGCTGGCGATTGGCCGTGCATATGCGGCGCATGGTGGCATTGAGGCCGCCGAAAAAGTGATTGCAAGCGGCGGTAATGAAGCGAATTTGCGCGCGGTCATCATGGAAAACATGAAAACGCCCACTACCGTAACATCGGACAGCATCGGTATGAACGCTACCGAAAAACGTGAATTTTCGTTGCTGCGAGCAATGGAAGCCGCGGCCACTGGTAAGTGGGAAAAAGCAGGTTTGGAGCGTGAAGTATCTGCTGAGTTGGAAAAACAGCATGGTCGTAGCGCAACCGGCTTCTTCGTGCCTACTGATCTGATGGCACGTGCATACAGCAAAGGCAATGCAGCCAACGGCGGCAACACTATTGCTACTGATTTCCGTGATGACTTGTTTATCGATCTGCTGCGCAACCGTCTTGCTACCGCCCAACTGGGCGCTACCGTATTGGATGGCTTGGTTGGTGATATTACTATCCCGAAACAGCTGACCGGTAATAGCGTAACTTGGGTGGATGAAAACGGCCAAGCCAGCGATAGCAATGCCACATTTGGCCAAATTGGCTTGAAACCTAAAACCGTTACTGCCAATACCGAATTAAGCCGCAAATTCATGCTGCAATCGTCTTTGTCGGCTGAACAATTTGCACGTAATGAATTGCTCCAGGCCATGATGTTGGGTATCGATTTGGCAGCCATCAACGGTAGCGGCACGTCGAATCAACCTACAGGCATTCTGAATACATCCGGTATTGGCGCGGTAGCCATCGGTACCAACGGTGGCGCGTTGACTTGGCAGCATATCGTTGCGTTGGAAACATCCATTGCCGCCGCAAACGCAGATTTGGGCAACTTGGCATACCTGACCAACACCAAGGTGCGCGGTGCGCTGAAAACTACTCTGAAATCCGAAGGCGTGAGTGGTTATATTTGGCAAGACGGCGATACTCCGTTGAATGGCTACCGCTGCGCAGTATCCAATCAAGTGCCGAGCAACCTGACTAAGGGTTCTGCGGCGGGTAAATGCAGCCCTCTGATTTTTGGTAATTGGGCTGACCTGATGATTGCCCATTGGGGTGTTTTGGATGTGATTGTTGATCCGTACACCAAGGGTAAGCAAGGTGCGGTGGTGATTACTGTTCTGCAGGATGTCGATATTGCTGTACGCAATGCCGAATCTTTTGCGGCAGTGAAAGATATTGTGACCGCCTAAGTAGTTTAATCAAGAAATGCCTGTCTGTAAGGTTTCAGACAGGCATTTGTGTTTAAATCATTGGAGTTTGAAATGGCAAAAGTACAAATTATCCCGCGCCGTTCTTTTTTCTTGGGCGATATGCTGCTGAATGAGTCGGAGGTGGCAGTCGTTGAAGAAGCGGATGTAGGTCATCTGATTAAAAGCGGCTGGGTTGATCTGGTAGAAGACGGTGGCGGTGGTGAATCCAAACCGGCGGCCGGCAAGAAATCTGGTGGTAAAAAAGTACCGTCCAAAGTGAGTGAAACAGACGGTCAACGCGAAGGCGAAACAGACGGCCAACGCGAAGGCGAAACAGACGGCCAACGCGAAGGCGAAACAGACGGCCAACGCGAAGGCGAAACAGACGGCCAACGCGAAGGCGAAACAGACGGCCAACGCGAAGGCGAAACAGACGGCCAACGCG
>NZ_JBQCXH010000001.1:0-229419 GCF_051956595.1 Neisseria sp. P0024.S006 | reverse complement strand
AAGGCGACGGCGAGAATGTTTAAAGAACCGTTCGAGGTGTTTACCAATACCGCAGATTTCGGTGAAACCGTTTTGATTGACGGCGTGCCGGTAGCGGTGGTGTTTGACCGCGAATATCTACCCAATAATGGTTTCGGCGTGGTCATCGGCAATGCCGACCCACAGTTAATTGTTGCCGACAGTAAGCTGCCGCCTAATATCAAAGATGCCACCATCACCGCACGCGGTGTGGCGTATTCTGTGGCTGAAATTGATTATGACGGTTCTGGTATGTCGGTTATTCAGTTGAGAAAACAGCATGACAAGCCAGCTTACTGAAATCCGTTCCGCGGCGGTGGCATTGTTGAAGAAACGTTTTCTGCGTGTCTATGACAACCGTGTGACCGCGCCTGCGCATTCGCAGTTACCGTGTGTGGTGGTTTATATCGATGGGCGGCGTAGCGAAGTATTTAACGTGTCGCCTGTTGAATTAAAGCATACCGTACGCTTGGTAACGATGGTTTGTGTGCAGGCTAATGAACAGGCTGATGCGCTTGCAGAAGAAATGCTGGCTGTGGTTGAGCGGTTGTTTTACGCCAACCCAACCCTGCGGCGGTTGGATGTCAACGGCGAGCAGTGCGATATGTTGGCTGATGATTTATTACCCGACAATCTTAATATCGAATATGACGACAGCGGCGAGTATGTTTGCGCATATTATCAGCAAGGTTGGCAGGCTGTGTATCACGAGCAATGCGGCGAGTATGTCGGCGGTGCGGCGGAATATTATCCGCAAGCCGTTATTGTGCAGTCGTTTGCCGATGGCCTGACAGCATCAAACCGCTGGCAGTTGTACGGTACAGATCCCGAAATCGAAGCAGAAGACTTAATCCCGAAAGGCTGAAAATGGCTAATATTATCCAAATCAAGCCGGTGGAAGGTTATGTAGTGACCGACCCGGCAACCATGCAACCGCTGCCCGAAGAAGGCGCATCGGTGGAGTGGTCGAATTACTGGCAGCGCCGCATCAACGAAGGCGCGGTTGAGTTGTTGCAAACAACGGCGAAGAAAGGTGCTAAATAATGGCAATCGCATTTGACCAAATCCCTGGCACTTGGCGTTTACCGGGTGCAAAAACTGAATTTAACAATGAATTGGCCAACCGTGGCGCAACCCTGAAAGCCTTTCGCGGTCTGATTATCGGCCAGATGCTGGCAGGCGGAAAGGCCGAAGCGGGCAAGCTGGTTCGTATTTCGCGTGCAGAACAAGCCGCTGAATTGTTTGGGGCTGGTTCGCAAATCGGTGTGGGTGCGGCCGCATGGTTTAAAAACAACGGCGACTATATCGAAACTTGGGCACTGCCGCTTGCTGATGCGGGTGAGGGTGTGGCCGCTACGGCTAAAATCACTTTTACCGGCACGGCACAGGAATCCGGAGCGATTTACCTGTATATCGGCGGTGTTCGTGTGCCGGTTGCGGTGTTGGTAAATGATACTGCGGACGCACAGGCAACCAAAACTGCCGTCGCTATCAATGCCGCTACTGGCTTGACGGTAAGTGCGGTAGCGGCCGCCGAAGTGGTTACGCTGACAGCGAAAAACAAAGGCGCGGTAGGCAATGATGTGGATTTGCGCATTAATTACTACCCGCTGGACGAGAAAACGCCTGCTGGCATTAAAGTGGCATTTACTCCGTTTGCAGGTGGCACCGGTAATCCGGATTTAACGTCAGCTGTGGCCGCAATGGGCGATTTGCAGTTTGATGCGATTGTTCTGCCGTACACCGATGCTGCTGCGCTGAAGGCAATGGAAGACGAAATGCAAAGCCGCTGGGGTGCGATGCGTGCTATCGACGGCATGTTTTTTGCTGCGTCGGCAAAAGGTTTCAGCGCTTTAACCACGCTGGGCAACAGCCGTAACAGCCCGTTTGCCTGTATCGGCGGCTTGCCGAAAACTCCGTCACAACCGTTTGCCTTGGCGGCTGCTATGGCGGCACAGGCAGCGTTTGCCGCGCAAAATGACCCGGCGCGCCCGTTCCAAACGCTGGAACTGGTCGGCATCTTGCCACCTGCGGAAAACGACCGCTTAACCGAGCAAGAGCGCAATATTTTACTGTTTAACGGTATTTCTACCTACCGCATCAATGCGGGCGGTAGCGTGCTGATTGAAATGTTGATTAGCACCTACAAAACCGGTAAATACGGCCAAACTGACGATAGCTACCTGATGATTAACACCGTCTGGACGCTGTCTTACCTGCGCTACGACTGGAACGCGTACATTGTAAGCAAGTATCCGCGCCATAAGCTGGCTGATGATGGCAATAAGTTCGGTGCCGGGCAGCCCATCATGACGCCAAAGCAGCACAAGGCAGAAATGGTGAGCCGCGCGAAGTTGTGGATGGAATTGGGTTTGGTGGAAAATATCGACCAGTTCACCGCTGACAGCTTCAGCGAACGCAATTTGGCGAACCCTAACCGCTTAGACAGTTTGTTCGTGCCGGATTTGGTAAATCAAATGATTGTATTTGCCAACAAAGTGCAGTTTATCAGTTCATAAACCATAGGCCTGTCTGAAGCATTTTAGACAGGCCTTTAAACAAGGATTAACAACATGGCAAAACAAAACCGCCGTGCCGGTACCATTTTCTTTAAAGTGGGCGGCCGTCAGCTGGATGCCAAGGGCAATTTTACCTATAACTTAGGTAACCCAAAGCGTGAAGCGATTATCGGTGCAGATGGCGTGCATGGATATAAAGAAACTGTGCAGACTGCCTTTATCGAAGGCGAAATCACCGACAGTGCCGATTTGAAGCTGGCTGATTTAACCAATATCGACAGTGAAACCATCACCTTGGAACTGGGGAACGGTAAAACCGTGGTCTTGTCGCAAGCGTGGTTTGCCGGTGAAGGTACGGGCAACACCGAAGAAGCCAACATCGGTGTGCGTTTTGAATCGCGCCTGCCTGCGCAGGAGATTTAAAGCACAATCAGCCGCCTTTATGGCGGCTGTGTGTTGAAATTATCAATAGAGAGTAGATAAATGGAAGAATGTACTATCAAATTAACTGCGCCGATCATGCACGGTCAAAACGAAATTACTGAATTAACCCTGCGCCCCATCACCGGTAAAGATATGCTGGGTATTAAGTTTGAATTTGATACCAGCGGCAAGATGGTTGTGGATGCTGATGCATCGTTTAAGCTGGGTTACAAGCTCACGGGTATCCCTGCGCCTGTTCTGTCGCAAATGATTGCGCCTGATGTGCTGAATTTGTCGATTGAGTTGCAAAGTTTTTTAGCCAGTGGCCAGTGGACTGGCCGGAGCTAGTGGCAACAATTGGCTACACCTTTAAGGGTAGCGCCGGTAATCCGTTGGATTTGGATTTAGACGGCCTGTTGTGGTGGTATGACAGAGCAGTATGGATTAATGAGCAAATATCCGGTTAAAATAACCGTGTTTATTAACTGGATGAAATCATGAGAAAGAATGCTTTAATTTTTGCCGCTTTATTGTTATCTGCCTGTGGACAACCTGCTGAACCGACTGAAAAATCGGTGGAAGCATCTGCACCGCTTCAGGCTGCTGAATCTGAACAGAAAGTTTTGTTTGATGTCCGTGAAATTGTTTTGAAGCCAAGAAAGCAGGTCGAATTGTTTACTGGTGCGGCTTTGGGTGATTGTGAAAACAATAAAAACGGTCTTTCCTGTCATTATGAAAAAGATGGCAGTATTATTGATGTGGTTTATATTAATGGTGTTGCTGATTGGATAACAATCACGAATCCTAAATTTGAGCAGTTGGATGTGCCGTATCAGTTGGGTATGGATTATGAAAAATCTACTTCTATGACGGATGCGGTCATTGAATATAATGGAAAATTTGGTTTTCAAAGCCTAACCGTATTTAAGTCAGGTGCGGCGGTTGATTATGTTTATATCAAAGCAAAAACGCTTTAAAGTTTAGTTCTTAGGGCCGTCTGAAATTCAGACGGCTTTTTGTTTGGATAAATCATGGCTAATGCAAAGACACAAATTGAAGTCACCGTACTGGACAAAGCCAGTCGTGCGCTGGATAAAATTAAGGGTAAGTTCGCAGGGCTGAATAATGGCAAGGTGGGTGAGGCAATGGCGCATATTACCCGTGCAACTTCTCAGTCCAGTAAGATTCTGGGCGCGTATGCGGCTGCAAGTGGTGTGATTGCCGCTGGTGCGGGTGTATTTGCCAAGGGTGTGATGGATACTGCGTCTGAATTTGAGCGGTACGAAACTATTTTGACCACGCTTGAAGGTAGTGCAGAAAAGGCTAAGAAATCTATGGCTTGGATTTCAGACTTCGCCGCCCGCACACCATATGAAATGAATGAAGTGACCGATTCTTTCGTGAAATTGAAGGCTTATGGTTTAGACCCGTTGAAAGATGGGTTGTTAAATTCTCTTGGTGATACGGCGGCGGCGATGGGTAAGCCGGTGATGCAAGTGGTTGAAGCGATTGCTGATGCTGTAACGGGAGAAAATGAACGTCTAAAAGAGTTTGGTATTAAGGCTAGTAAAATCAAAGGTACTAATTTCACGGAATACAGCTACACCGACAAAAATGGTAAGCAGCAGTTGGCGAAAGTGGAATCTAACAACCGTGCGATGATTCAAGCTACTTTGCAAACCATTTGGAATGAAAAATACGGTGGTGCGATGAATAAGCTTTCCGGTACATGGGAAGGCATGATGTCGAATCTTTCCGATCAGTGGTCTAGATTTAAGCTGTTGATCGCACAAAGTGGGGTGTTTGATTTTCTGAAAGACAAGTTAAGCGGTTTTTTGGATAAAGTGAACAAAATGGCCGATGATGGCAGTTTGCAGAAGCTTGCTGAAACGATAGGTCAAAAGCTGGTAACCGGTTTTGAGCGTCTATGGGAGGTTGGCGGTAAGATTTACGATAAATTTGTTGCCATTAACGACTTTTTCGGTGGATTTGAAAATACGCTGACTGCGCTTGGCGTAGTGGCTTTACTGCCATTGGTGGCGGCCATTGCGAATATCGGGGTGGCAATCGGGTCGCTGGTGGTTGCTTTGGCACCTTTGGCTACCGCGCTTATTCCCGCTATTGCAGGTTTCGCGCCGTTTATTTTGGCGGGTATCGCCATCGGCTTGTTGGCCGGTTATATTTGGTCGAACTGGGAACCGATCAGTGGCTGGATTATGGAAAAATGGGCAGCTGTAACCGATTTTTTAAGCGGTGTTTGGGAAAGTATCAAGTCTCTGTTTGCGGCTGGTTTTGATTTGCTTAAGTCGTATTTTCTCAATTTTACCCCGCTGGGTTTGATGATTCAGGCTATGCAGCCGATTATCGGCTGGGTGGTGTCCAACTGGGAAAGCATCAAGGCGGTGTTTTCCGGTGCGATAAGCGCCATTGGGTCGATTTTGTCGTCATTCAATCCGGTGCAGTTTGTGCAGGCGGCGTTTGCGCGGTTGCAATCTTTTATCGGTGGTATTTTTGACGGAATTAAGGCTAAGGCGGCCAGTATCTTGAATCTTTCTCGGGAGGCAGGTCGGGCTGCTTCATCGTTGCCTGCACCCGGTGCGGTTGTTCGTGGTGGCGGTGGTGCAGGTCGTGTGGATGTGAGCATTAACCACAGTAACGTGCCGCGCGGTACTACCATGAAAACTACCGCCAGCAACCGCGTGAATTTGAGCAGTAAACAAGGTTATGCATTCGGCTGATAGGGTTTAGAAATGTCTTGGAAAAACAAATTGCGCCCCGCGTCTTTTCGCGGGGCTTCGTTTGGGGTGGAATCGCACCAAACGGAGCAAGGCCGTCGAACGCAGGTACACGAGTATCCGGGGCGTGATGATCCTTATGTTGAAGACTTGGGATTAAAGGCGGGTACGTTTTCGGTGCGTGGCTTTTGTATCGGTGCGGATTATATGGCTGCCCGCGATAAGCTGCTGGAAGCATGTAACCAGCCGGGCGCAGGACAGTTGGTGCATCCGTATCTGGGCACGCAGAATGTTGTCTGTACGGCGGTATCGCTGTCTGAAACCGCCGATGAAGGTGGCATGGCGCGGTTTGATTTATCTTTTGTGGTGGCGGGTAAGAATCAGTACCCGGCGCAAACAGAAGATTTAATCGGTAGCTTGCTGGAAAAATCCGATTTTCTGGATTCGGCATTAGGCGATTGGTTCAGTGAAGTGTTCAGTCTGAATGGTGTACCGGATTTTCTAAGTGTACAGGCGATAAATGATCTAACCGCGCGGCTCAATAAGCTGTCCGATTTATCCAGTTTGCTGGATTTGGGTAAACAGTCCGAATTTTTGCAGTCGGTAACAGGGTTGCTTGGGTCAGTTAAAAAGCTGGCAAATGTGCCTGCTGATTTGGCTTTTCAGGTCTTGGGTGCCTTCACCCAGCTTTCCGGTGGTTTTGGCCGCCCGTTGGCCGGTATCCAGGCGCTGAAATTGGCGTTTAAGAAGAAGCCGGATTACAGCGCAAAGCGCATCAATGACACGCATTTGTTGGCAGCGCCATTGCAACAGGGGATTAAAAACCGTGAAGCGGTGGCATCACTATTTGAAATTGCGGCATTAAATGCGGCGGTTGCCACGGCAGTATTGATGCCTGATGACGTGCGTATTGAATTGCCGCAAGTCGGCGGCGATTTTTCAGACGGCAAGCCCGGCAGTAGCAACAGCCGGATTGCGGCGAAAAACGAACGCGAAAGCCTGTTTGAAAGTTTGGATGAAGCCATTATCACCCGCCGCGATTTATTGGCATGGATTGATGCGGTTGCGCCAGATGTCCCTGATACGGTTTATTCTGCCTTGCAGGATGTACGGCGTGCGGTAGTTCAGGCAGTACCTGATGCACAAAATGAGTTGCCAAGATTGCGTGAAATCACCCCGAAAGCAAGCCTGCCTGTGTTGGTGCTGGCTTATTCGGTGCATGGTGATGCCGCGCGATCTGGCGAAATGCTGCGGCACAATGTAGTGGCGCATCCGGGGTTTATGCCGGTTGCTCCGCTGCGGGTATTGAGTGATTAAAAATGTCTGAAATCGTATTGCAGGTAAACGGCGCTAACTATGGCGGCTGGACGGGAGTATCGGTATCGCGCAGCATTGAAACCGTGGCTGGGGCATTTGATTTGACGTGTACCGAGAATGTGGGCGGCGATGCGGCGCAATGGCCGTTGCGCCCGAATCAAAAATGTAAGATTTTGGTAAACGGGCAAACTGTGATTGACGGCTACATCGATAAAGTGAGTATAGACGTTTCGGACAGCGCTCACGGTATCGCGGTTTCCGGCCGCGATAAAACGGGCGATTTGGTCGATTGCGCGGCGGTGCATAGCCCGGCGCAATGGCGAAACATCAAGCTGCTGGATTTGGTGAAGATTCTTGTTGCGCCGTTTGGACTTGAAGTGATTTTGGAAACGGTAGCCGATACGCCGTTGGCGGTGTTTAAGCTGGAGCCTGCTGAAACCGCTTTTGCCGCGATTGAACGGGCGTGTAAGTTGCGTGGGGTGTTGCCGGTACAGGCGCGTGGTGCATTAGTTCTTACCCATGTTGGGACCGAACGCACCGCTACGCCGCTGGTTTATGGTGGAAATATTAAGTCCGCTACAGCAGATTTCGATTTTTCCGACCGCTTTTCTACTTATACCGTATCTGGCCAGCGTGCTGGCAATGATACTGATAACGGCAAGGCGGTGGCTCATGTTAAAGAGCAGGTAGCCGATACAGGTATCACCCGTTACCGCCCTTTTGTGAAGCAGGCAGACGGGCAGGCTACCGCTGCCGTGGCAAGGCGTCAGGCAGAGTGGGAAAAGCAGGTGCGTGAAGCGCGTAGCACTACATTGTCTTGTACGGTGGCTGGTTGGACGCAGCAAAATGGCCAAGTTTGGGATATTAACCTGCTTGCGGCGGTTGAAGCTGCGATTTTGGGCGTTACAGGCGATTTACTAATTTCGGCCGTTGAATACAGCTACGATGACAGCGGCGAGATTACTAAAATGGAATTAAAGCGACCTGATGCCTACCTGCCGGACCCGGAGGACGTGAAAAAGGCGGAAGGCAAACCGGAAAAGGCAGTCAAAGCAAAAGCATCGGGTAAGGCAAAGGCCGAAAGTAAAACCAAAACCAAGCCGAAAGGTGGTAAGGCGGCCAAGCGTGGAACAGGAAAAAACAGTGCGGCCGGTGGCTGGGATGGCGGTGGAGCGATGGAGTTGCAGAAAAATGCCGATGGCAGTTATACCGTGGGGAATTGGAAAAAATGATTGAGAAGCTTAAGGCCATGATAGGGCGCTGCATCATTGCGGCGGTTTCAGACGGCCATAAAACCCAGTCAGTGCAAATTGAAGCATTTAGCGGCGATATGCATGACGATGTAGAGCGCTTACAGCAATTTGGCTTTACCGGCGTACCAGTGGTAGGAGCAGAGGGTATTGTGCTGTTTGTGGCGGGAAATCATGATCATCCGGTTTTAATCTGTGCTGAAAATCGCGGTATTCGGGTGAGCGGTTTGAAAGAAGGCGAATCGGCGCAGTATAACAGCAGCGGGCATAAGATCGTGCTTTACCATGACCGCTGCGAAATAAATACGCCGCAATTTGTAGTGAACGCGGAAAGCGAAGCAGTGATTAATGCCCCGCTGATTGAGTTGAACGGTAATGTTATCGGCACGGAATCGGCGGTATTTGCCAAAGAGGTAAAAGATATGGGCGGCGGGTACTCTATGTCTGGTATGCGCAGCACTTATAACGGCCATACTCACCACGAAAATGACGAGCAGTCCGAAACCAATTCGCCTACGCAAACCATGTGAGAAACAAACCATGCTTGGATTAATTCCGTCTGAAATCGGTGGCAGTGATTTGCTGTTGAATGATACCGACTGGTTGCGTTCGGCAGTTTGGATGTCTTTGGGTACCGATGCCCGTGCCAGATCTGATGATGTATTGCCGGATGGCGCAGGGGATAAGCGTGGGTGGTGGGGCGATACCTACCGCCCACAAATTATTGGCAGCCGATTATGGTTATTGAGCCGTGAAAAGCAATTACCTGAAACGCTTGCGCGGGCTGAAGAATATACCCGTGAAGCTTTGCAGTGGCTGATTGATAAAAATATAGCCGAATCAGTAGAGGTGAGCGGCTCATGGGCAGGTGTTAGCCGTCTGAATTTGGCGGTGGCGATAACCAGCCCGGAAGGTCAAATCTACCGATACAGTTATTTATGGAGCGCACAAAATGCCGTTTAGTCGACCAAACCTGAAAGAGATTATTGAGCGCGTCGAAACCGATATAACCAGCCGTACCAGCGAAAACGAATATCCGCAGGCAGGCAGTGTTGCAGGGGTGTTTGCGGCCGCTTTGGGCGGTGCGTCCCATCTGCTGCATGCGCATTTGGATTGGGGTATTAAACAAATGCTGCCGTCCACGGCCACAGGGGAACAGCTTGAAGAGCACGCCCGGATTTGGTTGAAAGTGCCGCGTAAACCGGCAGCTTTTGCCGAAGGTGAAATCACGGTAACGGGTGCGCCCGGCGCGGTATTGCCGGCGGGTACATTGTTTGCCCGTGGTGACGGTATCCGTTTTGTTACAACAGCCGATTTAACTCTGTCTGCATCAAGCGGTGCAGTAACAGTGGCAGCTGAAACGGCTGGAGAAATCGGCAATACAAAAGCCGGTACGGTGTTCACAATGGTATCGCCTGTTTTGGGCATACAGTCATCCGCGCCTGTTGGGTTATCCGGTATTTCCGGCGGTAGTGATGTTGAGAGCGACGCCGATTTGCGTAGTCGACTGATCCGCCGTATCCAAGGGTCGGCGCAAGGTGGTGCGGATTATGATTACGAAACTTGGGCGCTGGAGGTGCCTGGTATTACCCGCGCCTGGGTGTTGCCGCTGCATAACGGCTTGGGTACGGTTTCGGTTGCGGTTGTGCGTGATAACGATGAAAGTATTATCCCAGATGAACGCGAAATCGCGCGGGTGCAGGAACATATCGAAGAAGTGCGTCCGGTGACGGCGCGGGTAACGGTGATCGCGCCTGTGGAAAAGAAGGTGCAATACCGCATCAATCTTGCGCCTGATACTGCTGAGAACAGGGCAGGGGTGGAAGCAGCGTTAAAGTCATTCCATCTGCGTGAATCGTCTATGGGTGGTACGCTGTATTTGTCACGCATTTCTGAGGCAATCAGTTTGGCGCCAAACGAATTTATGCACGTTATGTCAGAACCTGCTAAAGATGTGACCTGTGCACCAAATGAAATCCTGACGTTTGGAGGGGTGGTATGGCCAAGCTGAATCCATATACAGCCGATCAATACCGGCAGCAGCTGATTGCATTGTTGCCGACCGGAGCGGCATGGCAGTTTGAGCCAGGAACGCGGCTTTGGGAGTTTGTCGATGCGTTGGCGCAGGAGTTAGCCCGCATTGATGCGCGTGTGTCAGATATGGTTGGGGAATCCCATCCACGAAACGCTTATGAAATGCTGAACGAGTGGGAGGCGGTTGCAGGCTTGCCTGATATTTGCACTGGGACTTTGGACAGTATTCCGGAGCGGCAACGGGCATTGGTGGCAAAACTCACATCAACCGGCGGTCAGTCAATACCGTATTACTTAAGCGTAATCGAAAATATGGGCTATTCCGGCGCGACGATTGACGAGCCGGAGCCGATGACCTGCAACGATAATTGTGCAGATTATTTGTGGGATGAGAGCAGTATTTTTTGCTGGATAGTCAATATCCCTGCGGATACTGCCATTGAGCAGATGACCTGTGCGGATGACTGTACCAGTTTTTTAAGTAATTACGGCATTAATGCGCTTGAGTGTGTTTTAAACCGCATTAAGCCAAGCCATACCCACGTTAGTTTTCACTACGAATAATTTACTTTTAATCAATAAAGGCCGTCTGAAATTCAGACGGCCTTAGCTTTTGGAGCATAAGAATGAGACGTATTGATACCAGTACCGCCGCACAGGATTTATTCGGCAAAGGTAAGCACGGATGGCGCAACGGCAACCCGCAAGCCGGTGTTCGTCCCACCCAGTTTAATGCGGAATTTGTAAATGCGTTGCAGGAAGAAATTGCAAATGCCATCGAAAATGCGGGTATTAATCTTAATCCCGAAGATAATCAGCAGCTTTTTAAGGCAATTAGTTCTTTGGCTGGTGGCTCAGGGAAAATCGAAAGTGTAGACGCTTTGCGCCAGTTGAAAGGTGAGTATCCTGCGGTATTGTTAAATGCTTATTACACCGGTGGAACTACGGGTGGCGGTGTATTTGTGGCAGATGCTCAAGATAAAACCACTGCTGATAATGGCGGCACGGTTATTGTTGATACGTCTGGTATGCGCTGGAAACGGGTATTTAAAGCGTTAAGCCTTTATGATTTTGGCTATGATAAGTCAAAAAATAATGCTACCTCAATTTTGAATGCTGTGGAAAATGCGGCGATTGGTGTAGTAGTAGATTGCTTAGGATTATCTATCGATACTGGCAATCAATATCCGAAAAATAATAAGTACGCAAACGGTCAATTTGTTATCAATGGCAAAGCGGTTGATGTTCAGTATCAAATCATTCGTAGCGGCCTTGGCCGTTTTATTTCCGGTAGTGGTGCGGCATCTAATCTTAAGTCAAATGAGTGGACAGGTGCTGGATTGGTGGTTATCGGTGAAAAGGCAATGGGACAGGTGGAGCGCTGTGTTTCTGCTATTGCTATTGGCGATCGTTCGCAGGGATTTTCACGTATTAGCCGCGATAATATTTCAATCGGGGCGGATAGTTTGATTAATGTTCAGGCCGATACGGAGTGGTATGACCAGTCCAAAATGTCCGGAACTCGAAACATCGGTATCGGTGGTAATGCAGGGCGCGGTATTACGAGCGGTTATTCAAATATTGCGATAGGACGTAACTCTGGCCAGGGTTTGGGTACTGGCTTTTCTAATATTGCTTTAGGTTCGGCGGCGTTGGCCGGTGTTGGACCAATTGGGCTGAGCGGCGATATTGAAGTTTTTTGGCCGTCGCCAACATCTCGTACCGTGGCTGTCGGCGAATCCGTATTGCAGATGTATCAAGGGCGCGATGCGCAAACGGCAATTGGTGGTGGCGCGGCAAAAAATACAAAGGTCGCCGGAAAAGTAACTGCGTTGGGGGCAAATGCCCTTGAAAACTTGGAACGTAATCTTGCGCCAAACGGTGGTGATGTGCTGTGGAGCGGAACGGAGACGGGTAGTTATATTCAAAGCGGCCATAATATTACGTTGAACTTTGGCAATATTCGAGGCGCTCAAGTCGGTTACTGGGTAGGCATCCGTCTGACTTCAGGCGATGCGGCCACCGTGCAGGGTGATGTTGTACCAGTAGAAGTAACAGCAGCGGCAGGCAACAGTCTCACCATCCGCAGCCCGAAAGAGCTTAACGCATCGGGTAACGCAGAACTTAAATATGTTTATTCGACATCATCGGCGGCCGCGAAAAACGAAGAATTGACAGTAATCGGTACCAATGCACTTAAGAATGCGGTAAGCGGCGCATATACAACAGTAATTGGTGCGGATGCAATGCTGTCCAGTGATAACCCGCAGAAGACGGTGGCAGTTGGTGCTTCAGCGCTGCGGAGTGGAGCACATGTATCTAGCGTCGCTGTTGGGTATTGGTGTGCGCCCACAATTAGCAGTGAGCAAAGTGTATTTATTGGTGATTCATGTGGGTACCGAAACGTACAAGGTGATGTATTAAGCGGAAAAATTACCAATTCCATTGCCATTGGTTATGGTGCGCGTTTGGGTGGAAGTAATGAAATTCAGCTTGGGATGTATGGCCAGACGCTTTATGCACCCTCAGCCGTGAATATTCGGTCAGATGCCCGTGATAAGGCTGATATTGAGCCATTGGATTTTGGTTTGGATTTTGTTCGTAAACTCAAGCCTGTTACAGGGGTTTGGGATCGTCGAGATGCTTATACTGACGAGTTGTTCACAAACCTTCCGCCTCATGAGCGTTCGGAAAAACTTCGTGAGTGGTGGGCAAATCCGTCAAAGGATGGACGTCATAAAGAAAGTCTCCGTCAGCATTGGTTTATTGCTCAAGATGTTGTAGCGCTTGAAGAAGAATATGGCAAATTGCCAATGATTAACTTTAGACAGGATACCTACACAATTGAGTATGAGATGTTTGTCCCAGTATTGGTTAAGGCGTTGCAAGAAATGGCTGATGAACTGGAGAGCATGAAAAAACAAATGCAGGAGTTAAAGAAATGACACGTTGTGTAATTGATTCGGATGGATTGTTTATCGAAGAACAGTATTTTGATGACTGTCGCCAAAGTATTGAAGCTGAAGTTCCTATGCTTGAACAACATCAGGCAGCGAAGTGGGTTGGGGAAGGTTGGGAAATTGTCCCTGATTATCGCGGGTGTATGGTTGTCATTGGTGGTGATGTGCAGGTTTGGAATGAGTTGGGCAACCTTCCTGTCGATGCTGTTTTGATTTGTGCTGATTAGTTTAAGTACACCATGCAGTTGTATGGTGTACTTAAAGCTATCGGTCGATTCAGTGGAGTTTTTATGGCTGATTTAATTCATATCAGGGCGGATATTCCAACAGTAAACATTGAAATGCCAGTCGGAAACGCCCGGCGTTTTGAAGTAACGGTAACGGTGGATGGGCAACCTTTCGATTTATCTGCCGCAGAACTGAAGATGATGGTTGCTCCTAGCGTTGGTTTGGCATTTGAGACTACAGGAAATATTCAGGTAGTCGGCAACGTCCTAACGCTGGATTTCCCGCCTGATTTTTCCCGAGACGCAAAGTGGCGCCGCGCAAAGTATGACATTTTGAATGTATCAACGCGCCACACGTTGATACGTGGCGAAATCTGTTTGCTGGAGGTTGTAACGCGATGACTATATATATGTTTACCCTGTCAGACAAAACGCCGGCGGTCGAAATTGACGTTAAGGAAACGGCAATTGTCCAGGGCGCTGGGCAGGATTTGTACGACCGCGCCAAAAAGGAGCTTGGCTTTACTGGCACTTTTGATGAATTTCTCGCTACATTCAAGGGCGAGCGAGGGGCTGACGGCTTGCCTGGTACGAAAGGCGACACTGGAGCGACAGGCGCAACGGGCGCGGATGGTTTTCCTGGAGCAAAAGGCGAGCGTGGGCAAGACGGCGAGAACGGTAAGTCTGCTTATGAAATCGCGGTTCTGAATGGTTATGTTGGCAATGAGGAGCAATGGCTGGCAAGCTTAAAAGGCCGTGATGGTTCGCCTGGGCGAGATGGACGAAATGGACTTTCCGCGTATGAGCTTGCGGATGGCGAGCTGATGTATGGCACGGTCGAAAAATGGCTAAACTCGCTCAAAGGTGCGAAAGGCGACACTGGGCAGAAAGGTTTAGACGGTAAATCGGCGACTGTTACCATTGGCGCGGTAACGACAGGCGAGACGGCGAGCGTAACCAACACCGGCACGGCGACAGAGGCCGTCTTGAATTTCGTCCTGCCTGCTGGTGGAGGCGGTTATAACGGACTTCACACCGAAATTCGCACTATTCCCGTTACTGTCAACGCTCAACAGATTCAGACGGTCGAGTTTGAGGCGAAGTTTTCCGAAACACCCACGCTTCACGGCCAGCCCGCATTGATGGGCGCTGGTGAAAACCGTTTCCTGTATCTGTTATCCGTAGATAAAAACGGCTTCACTTGTCGCTCAAACTACTTCAGCGCCGGGATTCAAACTATTCATTATGCTGTCACCGGCAAACTTGCGTAACAGGCCATCTTTCAGATGGCCTTTTTTCTTGGAGGTAAAAAATGAGTAACTCACTCAAATGGGTTAAATATATTCTTGAATGGCGTTTTCTTCCTGTACGGTTTCAGCAGTGGTTGTTTGGTACGGGCACGCGTGCGGTTGAATTTGTCAGTGGTTGTTCGATGATTGGTTATGCGTTGGTCTTCGCATTTTCGCCGAACGACATCTATAGTTGGCCAATATATTATAAATTCAAGGATATTTCAGAGTTTACGCTGATATTGGTATTTGGCGGTGTCGGAGTGCTGCAACTGATGGCAATGTACTGGCAGACATTCAAGGGGGAAGTGCTGTCGGGTTATATGCTTTTGGTATCAGCATTTATCTGGTATTTAACGGCGTATGCGTTTTGGGCGGCCTATCCGCCGGCGCATACAGGCATGGTTATTCCGCCTGTCTTGGCGTTCCTTTGCTTACTTGCTGGAAATAACTCACTTAAATTCTTGTTTTCGGAGGTTAAATTCAAACGGAAACAAAAGGGGGAATAATGCACGATTTTTTTCAAATCGGCTATCTGTTCGCGATAGGGGGCGGCGTCATTGGTAGCGTGTGGTCAAGCATGAAAGACCATGACGCACCGGTATCAAGCCTGTTTGAAGCTTTGATTTCGGCGGTTGCGGCGGCGGCAGTAGCGGAACGGTTTTTAATGCTAAACCAAGTATGGACTTGTGCGATTGCGGGCGCATTCATCGGCATCTTGACAGGTCATGCGATGGATACCGTGCAGGCCATTGCCCCGGGACTAATGAAAAAATGGCTCAGAAAAACAGCTAACAAATTTATCGATAGTAAAGACTAGCAAAGGCCGTCTGAATATTCAGACGGCCTTTTTATTTCGAAAGGTAGAATATGACACAAGTAACACAAAATTTTAGTTTGCGTGAATTAACGCGTAGCGAAACCGCCCGACGTATGGGTGTTGAAAACATTCCGACTGAAAAGGAAATGCAGAATATCCGCAAGACAGCTGAGAAGTTGGAAGAAATTCGTGAATACGTTGGCCGTGGCATCATTGTTACAAGCTGTTTTCGCAGCGAGCGTGTGAATAAGTTGGTTGGTGGTAGCCCAACATCGGCACATCGTTTCGGTTCGGCGGCTGATTGTGACGCTATCGGCATGACTTCTTTTGCTTTTGCGCAAAAGCTGATTGAAATGCGTGATGTTGGAAAGCTGGTATTTGACCAGTTGATCTTGGAATTCCCGGAGCGTGGGGATGGTGCATGGGTGCACATCGGTTTCCGACACAATGGTGCCCAACGTAATCAGGTTATGACCTCCGTTAAACGCGGTGGGAAAACCGTTTATTTACAGGGATTGGTGCCATGATTCCGTGGATACTTAAAAACAGAATCATCACGGCCCTAATTGTGTTGGTGGTGGTTTTAGTGTGTTGGCTTGGCTTTGTTTATGGTGTCGCCATTCCTGATGCTGAAAAGCGCGGTGCAGCAGTCGCTACGGCAAAAATCAGCCAAGATTTTGCTGTTGCCCAAGGCCGGCGTGTTGCTGAAACATTGGAAAAAGAACGGGCGCGCACCGCTGAATTTGCTGCGATGCAAGCCAAAATAGAAAAGGAGAGAATCCATGCGAAAACTGTTATTAATAGCCTTCGCAGCGAGCTTGACCGCGTGCAGCAGTACGCCCGAAATCAAGGTGGCCGCCGAAACCTGCCCACAACCGATAGCACCGCCGGCGCATCTGATGAATCAGTTGCCAAAGGCTGGGCATTATTCGGAAAATGCACGGCTGAATATGCTGGAATGGCAGAAGTAGCAGACCAGCAAAGAAATGATTTGGCTGAATGGCAGGCTTATGGCCGTATTGTTTCTGGTGAATGAAAAAGCCCCCTTGCGGGGGCTTGCTCTATAAAAAAAGCGTACTGTATGGAAAGAGTAGGTTAAGAGAAGCTGATATTCAGATTTTTGCCAAGCTTTTCAGCGGCTTTTTCCAAAAAATCAAGTTTTGTATTGTGACGCAAATTCAGTAAGCGGTCAATTTGCGGCATGTGCACGTCTAATCTTCTTGCCATTTCGGCTTTCTTTACATTTTGTTGTACCATTTCATTAAGTAGCAGGATTTTAGCTGTTTCTAATGCCGGTAAAACGACAACATGCTCACCATCATTTTCTGAAGGCAGTGGGACTGCTTTCCTGTCTTCAAAGTATCCTTCTAATGCGCAAATCAGGCCGTCAATCGCTTCGATTTTTGCTGTATCTTCGTCTTCTCCGACTGCGACAGCTTCCGGAATATCTGGGAATGTTACTAATAAAGTACCATTATCGTCTGGCGTTAGAATATAGGGGTAAGCTAACATATAAACCTTTCATAGTAATCCAGTATAGTTATTAGGTAGCAAGCTCCTCCGAGCTTGCTCCTTTTTATTTCTTATTTATTTAAGATCTAAGTCTTTTTTGATTTTTTGAACCAATCCCGTACCGATTTCTTTGCTGCCGTGGTTTGGGAAAACTGATGTTTTATTACCAAGTTTTATTAATTGATGGCTTCCGCGTTTTAGCGTGGTAAACTCTACACCTTGAGAGAGCAGCCATTTCCTGAATTCGCTGTATTTCATCATTCACCTCCTTTCCATACAGTAAGGGTATAATACAACAAAAATGTTGTGATTGCAATACTAAATACAACAATTTTGTTGTATTTAGTATTGCTCAAGATGATTTTACTTTGTGGGTATATATGGGGGTATATAAATTAGTAAAAAATAAAAATGTATTTATATACATATGTTTATTATTGAAAGGATTATCATGATGGAAAATGGTTTTTAACAGATAAATGGTCAAAGGCCGTCTGAAAGTTTCAGACGGCCTTCAATATTAAATATAAACCGAAAAACAGAGAAAATATGAATATCAAACAACTTATCCAAGCCCTGCCCAAAGCCGAGCTGCACGTCCATATCGAAGGGACGTTCGAGCCGGAATTGATGTTTGAAATCGCCAAGCGCAACCGTATAGCGATTCCTTATGAAAATGTCGATGCGGTACGGCAGGCTTATGATTTTCAAAATTTGCAGTCGTTTTTGGATATTTATTATGCCGGTGCCGGCGTATTGTTGCACGAGGCGGATTTTTACGATTTGACCCGCGCGTATATTGAGCGTTGTCGCGAAGACAATGTCGTGCATACGGAAATATTTTTCGATCCGCAAACCCATACTGCGCGGGGCGTGGTATTTGAAACCGTGATTAACGGCATTGTCCGCGCCTGCCGTGAAGCCGGGCAGCAATGGGGCATAAGTACGCGTTTGATTATGTGTTTCCTGCGACATTTGTCGGAAGAAAGCGCATTTGAAACGTTAAATCAGGCTTTGCCTTATAAAGAACACATCATTGGCGTAGGCTTGGATTCGAGCGAACTGGGGCATCCGCCGTCCAAGTTTGAGCGCGTGTTTGCACAGGCGCGGGCGGAGGGTTTGTTGACGGTGGCGCATGCCGGAGAAGAAGGCCCGCCGGAATATGTTTACGAGGCTTTGGACTTGCTGCATGTCCGCCGTATCGATCATGG
Organism: Neisseria sp. P0024.S006; assembly: GCF_051956595.1. Taxonomy (NCBI): domain Bacteria; kingdom Pseudomonadati; phylum Pseudomonadota; class Betaproteobacteria; order Neisseriales; family Neisseriaceae; genus Neisseria; species Neisseria sp. P0024.S006. The sequence goes on along the minus strand of NZ_JBQCXH010000001.1, from coordinate 211,104 downwards.
CGTACGGGCAGAAGAAGACGAGGCATTGATGACGCGTTTGATTAAAGAACAAATGCCGTTGACCGTTTGCCCGTTGAGCAATTTGAAATTGAAAGTATTTCCGGAGATGGCGAAACACAATTTGCGCCGTATGTTGCAACGCGGCGTGTTGGTAACCGTCAATTCCGATGATCCGGCGTATTTCGGCGGCTATATGAACCGCAATTTTGAAGCGCTTGCCGAGGCTTTGGATTTGAGTGCGGAAGAAATCAAAACCTTGTGCGCCAATTCGTTCCGAGCTTCGTTTTTGAGCGAGGCGGAAAAGGAAAAATGGATACGGAAGATTGAAGGTTTTCATGTTGAATCATGATAAAAGGCCGTCTGAAAGTTTCAGACGGCCTTTTATTATGGCGGTTAATAGTCGACTTTAATTTTAGGCGTTTCCTGCGCGGCTTTGTATTCTTCTTCCAATTCAAAGCGCAGCGGATACAAATTCAATTTTTCCATCAGCAGGCGGTCGCCGTCTTCGTCCGGATTGCCCGTAGTCAGCAGTTTGTCGCCGTAGAAAATCGAGTTTGCGCCAGCCATGAAACACATGGCCTGCATGGATTCCGGCATATTGCTGCGGCCAGCGGACAGGCGGACGTAACTGTGCGGCATGGTAATGCGCGCGACGGCGATGGTACGGACAAATTCCGTCCAGTCCAAATCTTCGGCATCGGCCAGCGGCGTGCCTTCCACTTTGACCAACTGGTTAATCGGCACGCTTTCGGGCTGCGGGTCGAGGTTGGCAAGGCTGGCAATCAGGCCTGCGCGTTCGGCGCGGGTCTCGTTCATGCCGACGATGCCGCCGCAGCAGACTTTCAAACCGGCATTGCGGACTTTGCCTAAAGTATCCATGCGGTCTTCGTGTTTGCGGGTGTGGATGATGTCGTTGTAGCGGTCGGGGTCGGTGTCGAGGTTGTGGTTGTAGTAGTCCAGGCCGGCTTTTTTGAAGTCTTCAGCCATGCCGTCTTCGAGCATGCCGAAGGTACCGCACACTTCCATGCCCAAGCTTTTCACCGCGCTGATGATTTCGGAAACGACAGCCACGTCTTTAGGTTTAGGGCCGCGCCATGCCGCACCCATGCAGAAACGGCTGGCGCCGCGCGATTGGGCAATTTTGGCTTTTTCGACGATTTCGTCCACGTCCATCATCTGCTCTTTGCCCAGATTGGTGTTGTGGTGTGCCGATTGCGGACAGTAGGCGCAGTCTTCGGGGCAACCGCCGGTTTTGATGGAGAGCAGGGTGGAGAGTTGGATTTCGCGCGGATTGAAGTTTTGGCGGTGGATTTCGGCGGCTTGGAAAACGAGGTCGAGAAAAGGCAGTCCAAACAAAGCCTCGACATCGCATTTTTTCCAATAACGCGCAGTCGGATGCGGCTTGCGCTCGGTTTGACGGCGCAAGGCTACGGGAGATACGGTCATAGTGTGTTCTTTCGTGTTTACAGCGGCGCAGTGTCGCTGATGGCTTGACTGCCGGCGCAATGACGGCAGCAGCAGGTTTGAAATCAATATAAAAGGCCGTCTGAAACGGCGCAGCAAGTGTAACGCTTTTGATAATGTAGGGCAAATGTTTCAGACGGCCTGAAATATGGTCTGCCCGGGTTTGCTATAATCGCATTTTTAATTTTTCCGTTTTCTTATGAACGCGCCCAAAGCCTTCGCCGTACTCGGCCCGACTGCCGGCGGTAAAACCGCACTGGCCTTAAATATTGCCCAATCGTTGCCGGTAGAAATCATCAGTTTGGATTCCGCGCTGGTGTATCGCGGCATGGATATCGGTACGGCCAAGCCGACTGCCGAAGAGCTTGCCGCCGTACCGCATTATTTGATTGATATTATCTCGCCGCTGGAAAGTTACAGCGCGGCGGATTTTGTCGGCGACTGCGTGCGCTTGGTGAACGAAATACATGCGCGCGGACGCTATCCGCTGATTGTCGGCGGTACGATGATGTATTTCCACGCACTGACGGAAGGTTTGAACGATTTGCCCGGCGCGGATGCGGCGGTGCGCGCACAGCTTCAGGCGGAAAAGAACGAACACGGTCTGGCAGGCCTGTATCGCCGTTTGCAGGAAGTTGACCCGATTACGGCAGGCCGTCTGAAAGCCAATGACAGCCAGCGTATTGAACGCGCTTTGGAAGTCTATCTTCTGACCGGCAAGCCTTTGAGCGAACATTTCACAGAGCAGAAGCAGGCCGCGCCTTTATTGGATTTATGCACGGTTGCCCTGATTCCCGAAGACCGTCATTTATTACACCGCCAAATCGAAAAACGCTTTTTAAATATGTTGGAACACGGTTTCCTCAATGAAATGCACGCCTTACGCCGCAATTATCCGCAGCTACATGCCGACATGCCGTCTATGCGCTGCGTGGGCTACCGTCAGGCTTGGGATTATCTCGAAGGCGAAACCGATTATGAAAGCTTTGTCGAAAAAGGCATTGTCGCCACGCGCCAGCTTGCCAAACGCCAGTTGACCTGGCTGCGGAAAATTCCTTTGGCGCACACGTTAGACCCTTATGCAGACAGCGATTATATTCAGACGGCCTTGGCCTTGGCGCGTCGGCATTTTCAGGAATAATCCATGCTGACCACGCCACCACTCGCGCCTAAAACATTGGCTGCATTAAAAGAATTAGGTATTTACACACTGGAAGATTTGCAAAAAATCGGCGCAGTCCGCGCATTTCTATTGCTGAAAGCATCGGGTTTGACCATAACCAAAAGCACCTTGTGGCAACTGGATGCGTTGGTTTCAGGTGTGGATGTCCGGCATATTTCCGAGGAGAGAAAGACGGAGCTGGGCGAAGCATTAAAAAACCATCCGCCTGTTGCCGTTTTCCCTTCGCAAAACGATATGGAAGCCTTTATGCGGCTGGCAATAGAACAGGCCAGACAATCGGCAGCATTGGGCGAAGTGCCCGTTGGCGCGGTCATCGTATATCAAGGCGAGGTAATCGCAGCGGCACACAATACCTGCATTGGCGACCACAATGTCAGTCACCACGCCGAAATCAACGTGCTTGCCGCCGCAGGAAAAGCCTTGCAAAACTACCGCTTGGAAGATTGCGACGTGTACATCACCTTAGAACCTTGCACCATGTGCGCCTCTGCCTTGATACAGGCACGGGTCGGGCGCGTGATTTATGGTGTGGCCGAACCCAAAACCGGCGCGGCAGGCAGCGTGGTTGATTTGTTTGCCGACAAACGTCTGAACAAGCATACCGCAATTTTGGGCGGCATATTGGCAGAAGAATGCCAAAGCGTATTGCAGGATTTCTTTGCGGTCAAACGTAAGGCCGTCTGAATTTTAGACGGCCTGTCAGCAAAAATACTTTATTTTAAATTTTCGGATTTCCCATGTCAGTCAATCATTACGAAAATTTCCCAGTCGGCTCCATTGTGCTGCCGCGCCGTTTGCGTAAGCCGGTTCACGCCGTTTACGCTTTTGCACGGACGGCGGACGATATTGCCGACGAAGGCAATGCCGAAGCAGCCGAACGCCTGCGCCAACTGGACGAACTAAAGGCAGAGTTAGACCGTATTGCACAAGGAGGGAAACCGCAAACGGCTTTGATGCAGCGTTTGTATAACGAAGCGATTGTGCCGTTTCAATTGCCGTTGCAGCCGTTTTACGATCTGCTGGCGGCGTTCAGTCAGGATGTGGTCAAAACCCGTTATGAAAACTTTGGCGAATTGATTGCCTATTGCCGCTTGTCCGCCAATCCGGTGGGGCGCATTATGCTGCATTTGTACGGGCAAACCGATGAAGTGAGTATGGCGCAAAGCGACGGCATTTGCACTGCCTTGCAGCTGATTAATTTCTGGCAGGACGTGGCGGTAGATTGGCAGAAAGGTCGCGTGTACATCCCTCAGGAAGATTTGCAGAAGTTCAAAGTCAGCGAAGAGCAGATTGCGGCCGGCAAAGCCGACTTTGCTTTTCAACGATTGATGGCGCATGAGTGTCAACGTGCTTTTCAAATGCTGAAGGCCGGCTCGCCGTTGGGCAAAACCCTCAAAGGACGAATCGGTTTTGAGTTGCGCATGATTATTGTCGGCGGCCAGTTGATTTTGCAGAAGCTGGACGGTTGCAAATATGATGTGTTTAACCAGCGGCCGTTGTTGGATAAGAAAGACTGGATGATTATCATCAAACGGGCTTTGCTGAAGAAATAAAAAAAAAGGCCGTCTGAACTTAATGTTTCAGACGGCCTTGATGTTTTCGATTAGCGGTTTTTCAAACGGCTGATACGGTTGTCCAAAGAAGGATGGGTGCTGAACCAAGAGTCTTTGGCATCGCTGGCAATGCCCATTGCCGTCATGGTTTGCGGCAAATCGCTGGGGTTGCCTTTCAAGCGTTGCAGGGCGGCAATCATTTTCGGCGCGCCCACCAGTTTTGCAGCACCCGCATCGGCGCGGTATTCGCGTTGGCGGCTGAACCACATCACAATAATGCTGGCAAGGAAGCCGAATACAACCTGCAAGACCATGCTGACCATGAAATATGTGCTTTGAGAAGTGCTGCCGTCATTGTTGCGCGCCACCATGCTGGAAACGATACGCGCCAAGAAGACGACAAAAGTATTCACAATACCTTGAATCAGCGTCAGCGTTACCATATCGCCGTTGCCGACGTGTGCCATTTCATGCGCCAAAACGGCTTCGACTTCATCGCGGGTCATGTGGTCGAGCAGGCCGGTACTGACAGCGACGAGCGAGCTGTTTTTGGTGGCACCGGTTGCGAAGGCGTTAGGCTCGGGCGAGTTGTAAATGGCGACTTCCGGCGTTTTCAGATTCCATTGGCGGGCTTGCGCTTCAACAGTTGCCAACAGCCAAGCTTCTTCTTCACTTTGGGGTTGGTCGATGACGACGGCGCCGACCGAATGTTTGGCGATGGTTTTCGACATCAGCAGGGAGACAATCGAGCCGCTGAAGCCGACAACTGCGGAATACGCCAACAGGCTGCCGACTTGGTCGGTACTGTTGATGCCCAAGATGGCCAAAACAACACGGATGACAACCAAAACGGCGATATTGGTTGCGATAAACAAGAAAATGCGTTTCACCGATTATTCCTTTTTAGTGTGGTTTGTGAGGTGATTTTTATATGGGCGCATTGTCTCAAAAACTCTATAGAGATGAAACAGCATGATAGGCAAAGGTATGCAAATTCAAAGCAATTGAAGCAAAGGCCGTCTGAAAAGGCAGTCTCAACCAGTGAGAATCGCTTTTCAGACGGCCTTTGATAGGTAAAACTATCTGCCGGCTTCTTTCAGCCAGTTGCGCGGTATGAGGAATTGATTGAGGCGTGCTTCGGGTGAACCTTCTTCCGGCGCATATTGATACTCAAAGCGTACCAAAGGTGGCATGGACATCAAAATGCTTTCCGTGCGTCCGCCGCTTTGCAGGCCGAACAGCGTGCCTCTGTCCCAAACCAAGTTAAATTCGACATAGCGTCCGCGGCGGTAGAGTTGGAAGTCGCGTTCACGTTCCCCATAAGGCGTGTTTTTGCGTTTGGCCACAATCGGCAGATACGCTGTGATATAGCCTTCTCCGACCGCCTTGATAAAATTCAGGCAGGTATCGAAATCCCAGCGGTTTAAATCGTCAAAAAACAGACCGCCCACGCCGCGTGTTTCGTTACGGTGTTTCAAGTAGAAATATTCGTCACACCATTGTTTGAATTCAGGATAAACCGATTCGCCAAATGGCGCGCATACGTCTCGCGCTACGGTGTGCCAATGCACAATATCTTCTTCAAAAGGATAAAACGGCGTCAAATCAAAGCCGCCGCCGAACCACCAAACCGGTTCGGCATTTTCAGGATAGGCAATAAAAAAGCGCACGTTCGCATGGCTGGTCGGCACATAAGGATTTTTTGGATGAATGACCAGCGACACGCCCATGGCTTCAAACGCCACGCCTGCCAATTCAGGACGGTGCGCCGTCGCCGAAGCGGGCATTTTGCTTCCCTTTACATGCGAAAAATTCACACCGGCCTGCTCGAATACCGCGCCGTTTTTCAATACGCGTGTTTCGCCGATGCCCAGTTTCCCCGTCCATGCTTCATGCACAAATTCGGCTTCGCCATCTTCTTGCTCCAACGCGGCGCAGATTTGGTTTTGCAGGGTTTTGAGGAGGGTTAGAACAGATTCTGTGTGCATGATATTTCCTTGATGGTGTTTTGTTATGGGCAAATTTTTGCACAGGCCTATCTTGTAACCAAGCTTCATTCATCAGCAATAGGTTGAAAGGTATCGATGATGCTGCGATACCTTTCAGACGGCCTTGATTTATTCAGTAAAAAAGGTATGTGCGCCCAAATAGTTTTTGGCGTAAAACGGGGTGGAAAGTTTTTCGGTTTTGATGGTTTTGCCGCTGCTGGGGGCGTGGATGAATTCGCCGTTGCCGATGTAGAGGCCGACATGGGAATATTTGTGTGCGCCGCCGGTGTTGAAAAAGACCAGGTCGCCGGCTTTTAATTTGTCATCGGAAATTTTACGGCTGGCGGCGGCCATATCGCGTGCGGTGCGTGGCAGATTAACATTGAGGGCGTTTTTATAGACGAATTGGATCATGCCGCTGCAGTCAAAGCCTGTGGCTGTAGTGCTGCCGCCCCATTTGTAGGGCGTGCCGATCAGACCCATGCTGTGAAGCATTAATTCCTGCGAACCTTGTGTGCGGTCGATATGGGAAATGCGGACAGGTTGGACTTTTCTGGCGGTTGTTTGCGGCTTGTGGGATTTGTGTTTGCCAGTGGTGCCGCAGGAGGCCAACAATAGGCCGGCGGTACAAACAAATAGGGTTTTGCAGATGAGTCGAGACATGATGAATTCCTCCGGCCGCATGATTTATGTTTTCAGACGGCCTCTATAATAATCCTTCTATGGGCAGGATGGACAGGATTTTTGAAGTAACCCGTTTCCAGAATTTGGCTTCTGGTTCTTGTGCGTAAGTTCGTTTTTCACTAGGGTCATACCAGTATAGTTTATTGTAATTGCCAAGCGTTACCTGATAGGCGTAGTTTGGGGTGGTTGTAACGAGGGTGCGCTGCATTTGGCCTGCGATTTCGGGACTTTCGATGACGACACCCATTTCGGTATTGAGCCGTGCGGAACGTGGGTCAAGGTTGAATGAACCGATGAAAATGCGTTTTTCATCCACGATGAATGTTTTGGCGTGCAAGCTGGTGGCGGAGCTACCGGTCAAGCCGCGGTCTTTGGTGGTCGGAACGGCATGATTGGGTTGGAGTTCGTATAGTTTGACCCCGGCTTTGAGCAAGGGCTTGCGGTATTTGACGTAGCCCGAATGGACGGCGGCAACGTCGGTTGCTTGGAGCGAATTGGTCAGGACGGTAACGTCCACGCCGTTGTGTATCAGTTTTTCTATGGCTTTGACACCTGATTTTGTGGGTACAAAATAGGGCGAGACAAGGTAAACGCTTTTTTCGGGTTGCTTGAGGGCGTCTTGCAGGCGTTCGGAAATAGGCGGTTTATGCCGGTCACGGTCTAAGCCTTTGGCCGGATCATCGCTGATCAAGCGTGTGCTGACGCTTTGCCACTCCATAAGGTTGCTCTGCATTTTTTGATAGAGGCTGGAGTGTTCGATGCTTTGGCGATAGCGGATGAGCGTTTGATTTTTATCTTGGTCGGTGTAATTAAGTTCGGCCAGTCCTTTTTGCAGGTTTCCCCGTTTGATGACACTGGTCGCGTTATAGGCGGAATGGCTTGACCAGTAGCGGTCGAAGTCTTGGGAAACTTCGGTTACTACGCGGCCTGTGGCGAGGATATCGAGGTCGGCAAAGATGGTATCGTCGTTAACCTTAAAATATTCGTCGCCGATATTGCGGCCGCCTAAAATGGTGGCACGGTTGTCGGCGGTAAACGATTTGTTGTGCATCCGGCGGTTGAGCCGTGGGAAGTCGGCAATATAGCCGAGTGCACGCCATTTTCTGAAAATAAAGGGATTAAACAGACGGACTTCGATATTGGGATGATTGTCGAGTGCCAGCAGGAGATCATCCATGCCGTTGGTGTTGTTGTCGTCCAGAAGTAAACGCACACGGACACCGCGTTCGGCCGCGCGATGAATCAGGTTGAACAAAAGCTTGCCGGAGATGTCGTTGTGCCAGATATAGTACTGTAAATCAAGGGTATGGTCGGCGGATTCAATCAGGGCAGCTCGGGCGACAAAGGCTTCATGGGCATCGTTCAGCAGATAGATATGGGAAATATCGGCCTTGGAAGGGGTAGGAGGAATACCCAAGGCGCTGTCCAGTCGCGGCGTTGAAGGGATGTCAAGATAACTGCTTTGGGTGCGTTCGTCCAATGATGGCAAAAACGCGGCGCAACCGCCCAATAGCAGGGTATAAAGAAGAGGAAGATGAAATTTCATGGGAAACCGGTACAAACAATCCCTACCTAAATGACATTTAGGCAGGGATTGAATTGAAATTAGGTTGCTTGAATCAGCTTAGAAGGCAACATAATTTGCCGGATTGACCGGTTTGCCGTTTTGACGGATCTCAAAGTGCAACTGGGTGCGGGATGCATCGGTATTACCCATGTGCGCAATGGTTTGACCGCGTTTCACGGTTTGATTTTCATTAACCAGCAGGCGTTGGTTGTGGCCGTATGCGCTCAAGAATGAGGAATTGTGTTGAATGATGACCAAGTTGCCGTAACCGCGCAAGCCTGAGCCTGCGTAAACGACTTTACCGTCTGCCGCTGCAACGACAGGCTGGCCTTGTGTACCGGCAATATCCACGCCTTTGTTGCTGCCGCCGAAGTTGGCAATAACGTTACCGGTAGTTGGACGTTGCCATGTAATGCCGCTGACGTTGCGGCTGCTGCCGGTAGACACGGTCGGTGTATTGGCAGGCGTGCTTGGAGTCGGAGCAGTGGTTGTAGTTGTTGGGGTAGAAGGTTTGCTTGCAGAAGCTGCCGGTGCAACGTAGCCTTCAGGTTTTACGCGCAGGGTTTGGCCAACGCTAATGGTGTTGTCGGCCAAGTTATTCCATGCACGCAGATTGTCTTGGGTAATGTTGTAGCGTTTGGAGATGTTGTAAACGGTATCACCGCGAACGACGGTATGTGTCGCTGCATTAATATCGACAGGCGCATAAGAAGGCGTATAAGTGCCAGTGCTGCCGCTGTTGTACGTTGGAGCAGGTGTACTTGCCGGCGGAGTGTATGGCGCATCTGCCGCAGGGCTGGTGTTGGTATTGTAAGGCGCGGCACCGTAAGGATTGTCAGCAGTAGAGCTTGTTGTTGAACCACCGCTTTGTGTGCCGACGACTACAGGAGCCGGTTGTTGGCTGGCACAGGCTGCAAGTAATAAAACCAAAGCTGCCGATCCGGCATAAGATACACTTTTTTTCAACATGTTAATGACTTTCGTATTCGGGTAATTGTTCTCGTCGGGGCATATCATAATAAAAATATGCTTGTTTCTCAAGTGTTCGGCTGTTAGGGACTGTTAAGGCGTAGGGATTTCTGACCAAAAGGAAGCGGTTTGCTCCATTTGTCCGTAGGCAGTCAAATCGACTTGCAGGGGGGTAATTGTGATGAAGCCGGCCGCGCATTCGCCAAAGTCGGTACCTTCTTCGCTGTCGGAAACATCGCCGACCGGCCCAATCCAATAAATTTGTTCGCCACGTGGATTATACATGGGAACAATGCTTTGTTCATGATGGCGACGGCCGAGCCGTGTTATTTTTATGCCTTGGATATCCTCAGGTGCGACGGCAGGGATATTGATATTCCATAAGATGGGTTTGGAAATAGGGCGTTTGAGAAAGTAGGAAAGCAGCATCCAAGCGGCTTTTTCCGCGGTTTCCCAATAACGGCCGCTGGAATCGGCAAGCGAAAAGGCAATAGCGGGAATGCCCATCAGAAAGGCTTCCGTTGCGGCGGCAACCGTACCGGAATAAAGCGTATCGTCGCCCATGTTTGCGCCGTTGTTAATGCCGGATAAGACTAAGTCGGGTTTGAAATCGGCAAGGGCATGCTGGCCGACATGAATGCAGTCGGTGGGCGTGCCATTCACATAGTAAAACCCGTTTCCCGCCTGTTTCAGTTGTAAAGGGCGGTCTAAAGTCAGGGAATTACTGACGCCGCTGCGATCGCGTTCGGGTGCAACCACCCTGACATTGGCAAATTCTGCACATACTCTTGCCAAAACAGCCAAACCGGGCGCAAGATAACCATCGTCGTTTGAGATTAATATGTTCATGTGACAATATTGTGTCTATCAGTAAGATGGGCGGTATTGTACTGGTTTGCTTGAGCGATTGTCCATGAATCGGCAACGTTTGGGCGGAAAGGATAATAATGAAACATTATGAATTAAACCCCAAAGCTTTATTGGGCGGCGTGATTGCTTCAGACGGCAATCAGGAGATTGTTCAGCTTTCACTGCAGAAGAATAATGAAATTCCGGCATATGAGACGGATGCGATTATTTTGCTTTTGGTTTTAAACGGCAAAGCCGAAATCAAAACGGTGGATCAAGTTTTGCAAACCGAAGGCTTGCAAGTTATCCGACTTGAGCCGATGGAGGCGCACAGCATTCGCGCGTTGTCCGATAACACCAATATTTTGGTTATCAAACAATTGATTCATGAAACCGGTCTCAGCAAACGTTTGAGATTTGGAAGTTGCTGCCTGTAATGCAATAAAGGCCGTCTGAAAAATTTCAGGCGGCCTTTTTAAAATCAACTAGATTTATTTCAAACCTTTTTTCACCAAGTCTTCATAACCGCCATGGTTGGTTACGTTGGTGTAACCGGCTTTTTTCAGTTCGGTCAGCGCGGCTTCTGCTCGGCGGCCGCTGCGGCAGTAGAGGTTGACCGGTGCGTTTTTATCCGGGCTGACGGATTTGATGCGTTCAACGATTTGGTCGTGTGGAATATTGAGCGCACCTTGCAAATGGCCTTCTTTGAATTCTTCAGCAGAGCGGACATCAATCCAAACGCCTTTTGCTTTTGCAGGTTGTGCCGCGCTTTTTTCAACTTTAGGCATAGAGGCAGCGGAAGCGGCCAAAGGAGTGGCGATAGCGGCGGCAAAAAGTACGGCGGTCAGCAGTTTCTTCATGATTCAATCTCCTGTTAGATAGAAAATAATATAATAACTATATCAGTTTAGCATTTCATCAGGCCGTCTGAAAGGGGAGTTGTCTTTCAGACGGCCTGATTTTACAAGCTGATTAGCGCTGGGTTTCTACTGCTTCTAAGGCGCGCAAAGCGTATGTATAAGCAGCACCTGCGTTCAGGGCGATAGCGGTGGCCAATGCGCCGGCGATTTCGCTTTCGGTTGCACCTGCTTTGGCGGCGGCGGCGGCGTGCACGCTGATGCAGCTTTCGCAACGTGTGGTAATGGCAACGGCAATGGCGATCAGTTCGCGTGTTTTGGCATCCAGTGCTTCGGCAGCGGCTGCTTGTTCCAGCGCGCCGTAGGCTTGCAGCATTTTAGGATGGCTTTTGCCCAATTCGCCGAATGATTTTTTTACCAAGGCTGTGTGTTCAGGCCAATCTTTAAACATGATATTTCCTTTCTTGATGTATTCGGATAAGAATCAAAAAATCCTATCCGTTTGTGTTTAGTATGTGTATTATTGCAATAATCAGATGAATTAAATCGTCAAAACATCTCATTTATTGGTAAAAAACACTATGGATATTTTAGATAGACTGGTCGAATTGGCGCAGATAAAGGGCAGTGTGGATGTTCAGTGCCTGTTTCAAGGGGAGTGGTATGTGCGGCATGAGCCCAAGCGTGCGCATGGTTTGGTGCATATCGTAACCGCCGGTTCGGGCTATATCCGAATTGATGGGGAGCAAGAGGCCAGGCTGCTGAGTGCGGGGGATATTATTTTCTTTCCGCGCAGCGTTGGGCATACTTTGAGCAGCGACAGCAGTTGTGAAAATTTCGGTGTTCGCGTGCTGACGGCTGAGAATGGTGCATTTAAAGTCAAGCAAAGTCATGCCGGTGGGGAGGCGGCTTTGCATCTTTTTTGCGCACGGTTTGAATATGAAGCGCAGGCGGATATGATGACGGGACTGCCTGATACCGTTTTATTGAACATCAACCATCCGTCTTTGCAGTATTTGGTGACCTTATTGCAATATGAGAGCAGTCAGGCTTTATCCGGCTCGGTAGCGGTTGTGAATGCATTGGCTTCGGTGTTGCTGGTATTTCTGCTTCGTGCCTGTTTGGAGAAAAATGAGGAAGCGCAATTAAGCGGTTTGCTGAATGGTTGGCAGGATAAACGTTTGCGGAATTTGCTTCAGGCAGTCGTCGAAAAACCGGAAGAAGAATGGAATATTGAGAAAATGACTGCGATGGCCAATTTGTCCCGCGCCCAATTGATGCGGGTATTTAAACAGCAGACGGGAACAAGCCCGCATGCCTTTGTTAACAGCATCCGCTTGCAGCAGGGGGCGTTATTGTTGAAGCAGACGGCGGATTCGGTTTTATCGGTTGCTCTTTCGGTCGGTTTTCAATCGGAAACGCATTTTGGTAAGGCATTTAAAAAGCAATATGGGATATCGCCGGGGCAATATCGTAAAAATGACCGACCTGATGAAGCGGCGGTGCAGGCGGAAGAAATGTCGATTTATTTTATTTGAGCAAATTATAAAAGATAAAAGGCCGTCTGAAAGTGTAAAAATGAAATCTAAGATTTCTAAAACACTTTTCAGACGGCCTCAATTTTAAAACGTATCAATCAAACAGAATTAGTCCAGTTTTTTGAAATGGCGGCGGCGTTCCAACTCGCTCAGGTAGCGTTTACGCAGGCGGATTGATTGTGGCGTGATTTCAACCAGTTCGTCATCGTCGATAAACTCAACTGCGCCTTCCAAAGTCAATTTGATAGGTGTGGTTAGGCGGACGGCTTCATCTGTACCGCTGGCACGAATGTTGGTCAGTTTTTTGCCTTTCAGAGGGTTTACCACCAAGTCGTTATCACGGCTGTGGATACCGATAATCATGCCTTCGTAGACTTTATCGTTTGGAGAAACGAACATACGGCCGCGGTCTTCCAAGTTCCACAGGGCGTAAGCAACGGCTTCACCTTGCTCTTGAGAAACCAATACACCATTGTGTCGGCCGGGCATATCAGGTTTAACCGGAGCATAGTCGTCAAAAACGTGGCTCATCAAGCCGGTACCGCGGGTCAAGGTCATAAATTCACCTTGGAAACCGATCAGGCCGCGTGCAGGAATATGGTATTCCAAACGTGTACGACCGTTACCGTCGCTTTCCATATTGGTCAATTCGCCACGGCGGCGGCCGAGTTCTTCCATGACCGCGCCTTGGTTTTCATCCGGCACATCCACAGTCAGGTTTTCGTAAGGCTCGCATTTTTGACCGTCAATTTCACGGAATACCACGCGCGGTTTGCCGACTGCCAATTCAAAACCTTCGCGGCGCATGTTTTCCAACAAAATGGTTAAGTGCAATTCGCCGCGGCCGGAAACGCGGAAGACGTCGGCATCGGCAGTGTCTTCAACACGCAGGGCAACGTTGGTCAGCAATTCTTTTTGCAGGCGGTCGCGGATTTGGCGGGAAGTTACGAATTTGCCTTCAGTGCCGGCCAAAGGAGAAGTATTGACCATAAAGTCCATGGTCAGTGTCGGCTCGTCCACGCTCAACATCGGCAAGCCTTTAGGGTTGTCTTTGTCGGTAATGGTTACACCGATACCGATGTCTTCGATACCGGAAATAATCACGATGTCGCCGGCTTCAGCTTCCTCCAAAGGTACGCGTTCCAAGCCTTGGAAGCCCAACAGCTGATTGATACGGCCTTGGGCGACTTGTTCTTCATGATTCATGACGGCAACGACTTGGCCGGGTTTGATGCGGCCGTTCAGGATGCGGCCGATACCGAGGCGGCCGGTGTAGTTGTCGTAGTCCAGTTGGGAAATTTGCAGTTGCAGCGTTTCGTCCGCGCTGCCGCTTGGTGCAGGCGTGTGTTTTAAGATGGTCTCAAACAGAGGACGCATATCGTTGCTCTCGTCGGTTTCTTCCAATTTGGCAAAACCGGAGAGGCCGGAAGCATAAACGATAGGGAAGTCCAATTGTTCGTCTGTTGCACCTAAGCTGTCGAACAATTCGAATGTTTGGTCGATAACCCAGCTTGGACGGGCGGACGGTTTGTCGATTTTATTGATGACGACGATCGGTTTCAGACCCAAAGCCAAGGCTTTTTTGGTCACGAAACGGGTTTGCGGCATAGGGCCTTCTTGTGCGTCAACCAACAGCACGACGCAGTCGACCATGCCCAATACACGTTCCACTTCGCCACCAAAATCGGCGTGTCCCGGGGTATCTACGATGTTGATGTGGTAGCCTTCGTATTCGATGGCGGTATTTTTAGCGAGAATGGTAATGCCGCGTTCTTTTTCAAGATCGTTGCTGTCCATGACGCGTTCTTCGACTTGTTGGTTGGAACGGAATGTACCGGACTGGCGCAGCAATTGGTCAACTAATGTGGTTTTGCCATGGTCGACGTGGGCGATGATGGCAATATTGCGGATTTGTTTCATGATAATTTATAAGGTTTAGCTGGTTGCTTAAAAAAAAGATAACTGGCAATTATAGCACGATTCGCAAGTGATGACGGAATGGGTGATTTAAAAAAATAAGGCAAAAGCAGTTGAGAATAATTCATAATTAAATTTGATTGATTTTGCCGGATTATTTGCTTTTATTTATGGTTAACGAATGTAAATGTTTTTGAATAATGCAATGGATTCTTAATACTAATGTCAAAAAAATATTATTAAAAACAGGGGATTAATTTTTCAGACGGCCTTTGGGGTGGGTTAAATTTTTTGATAATTGTTTGTATTTTAAATAAAAAATTTGTCAAAACCGCTACTTGTGCATACAATTCGCTCATTCCGTAACTACACACGAATCTTCATTTCGTGATCGTCAACTTTTAAAAGAAAGAGAAAGAATTATGCAAGGCAACCAAGCAGTTATTGATTACATGAATGAATTGTTGTCCGGTGAACTGGCTGCTCGCGACCAATACTTTATCCACTCTCGTCTGTACTCTGAATGGGGTTACAACAAACTGTTCGAACGTTTGAACCACGAGATGGAAGAAGAAACTACTCACGCCGAAGACTTCATCCGTCGTATCCTGATGTTGGGCGGTACTCCTAAAATGACTCGTGCCGAACTGAACATCGGTACTGACGTAATCTCTTGCCTGAAAGCAGACTTGAACACTGAATATGAAGTGCGCGATGCGCTGAAAAAAGGCATCAAACTGTGTGAAGAAGCTCAAGACTACGTTACTCGCGATTTGATGGTTGCTCAACTGAAAGACACTGAAGAAGATCACGCTCACTGGTTGGAACAACAACTGCGTCTGATCGAATTGGTTGGCGAAGGCAACTACTACCAAAGCCAACTGTAATCTAGCGTATAACATACAAGGAGCTGAATATGAAAGGCGATCGCTTAGTTATTCGCGAACTGAATAAAAACTTAGGTTTGTTGCTGATTACCATTAACCAATACTTCCTGCATGCCCGCATTTTGAAAAACTGGGGCTTTGAAGAATTAGGCGAACATTTCTACAAACAGTCCATCCGCGAAATGAAATCTGCAGACGATTTAATCGAGCGTATTTTGTTCTTGGAAGGCCTGCCTAATCTGCAAGAATTGGGTAAATTGTTGATCGGTGAATCTACCGAAGAAATCATTGCTTGCGATCTGAAAAAAGAGTATGAAAAACATGATGCTCTGGTTGCAGCCATCGCCCTTGCAGAAGAGCAACAAGACTACGTCAGCCGTGATTTGTTGGAAAAACAAAAAGACATCAACGAAGAACACATCGACTGGCTTGAAACTCAGCAGGAATTGATTGGCAAAGTTGGTCTGCCAAACTACCTGCAAACAGCGGCGCAAGAGGACTAAAACACAAACCACTGCCAAATATAGCAGTCCCTGCTCCCATCAACGGCATATCTTTACGGATATGCCGTTTTCTTTTATGAAAATGCTTAAAGGCCGTCTGAATGTTCAGACGGCCTTGATTTTATTTTGTTTTCAAACGGTACAGATAGGTAGTTTCCTTGTTTCTGGCAAATGCCAAAGGATCGGATTCATCAATTGCTTTTTTATGCTGTGGCTTGGTTTTCAGAATATCGACGACATCGAGTGAGGCCGTCTGAAAGCATTGGTTTAGGAAGTCTTTATCGCGTAAATGCAAGTGTTCTGCCAGGTCGGAAATAATCAGCCAGGCTTCGCCGTTTGGATTTAAGTGCTGGTGTACGCCGTTGAGGAAGGCTGTCAACATGGCATTGTTTGGGTCGTAAAGTGCAGTTTCAATGGTGGAGGTCGGTTTTGCCGGCAGCCAAGGCGGATTGCAGACGATAAGGTCGGCACAAGTTTCGGGAAATAAATCAACCGATTGGATGCTGACAGCTTTATCCAGGTTTAGACGCTCAAGGTTTGCTGTGGCGCAGGCAATTGCTTTGGAGTTGGTGTCTGTGGCAATGATGTCGGATATGCCTCGTTTGGCCAAAATTGCGGCAATAACGCCTGAGCCGGTACCAATGTCAAAGGCCGTCTGAATATTGGGAGAGATTGGCGCTTGTGCGATTAAATCCAAATACTCGCCGCGCAGTGGCGAGAATACGCCGAAAGGAACATGGATTTTTCCGTTAAGCTGCGGAATGTCTATGCCTTTTTTGTGCCATTCGTGTGCGCCGATAAAACCCAGCAGTTGATTCAGCGGTAAGAGAAACGGTTTGTCGTTTGGTGTGTCGTAAACATCGCACAGGGCGGCGTAGATGTCGGGTGCGCGTGCATTGTCCAGTTGAAAATTCGGTTGGATTTCAACGGCAAGCATATTGAGCAAACGGCTTTGTTGTGCCTGTTTCATACGGTGGGCATGAAAGGCCGTCTGAATATCGGCAGGTACGCCTTTCTTTTTTTCAGACGGCCTGCGGATACGTTTTTTCATTGCGGCCAAGACTTGCTTGGCATTGTGAAAATCGCCAGTCCAAACGGTTGCAGTTTGCGCGTGGGCATTTTTTAAGATTTCTGCTGCGCCTGCTTCTTGTATGTAAACCGCCTGCTTAGGCGGCTTTTGTGTGCTTTCGTTGCGCCATTCGATGTCGGCGCGGTCGGTAGGGATGGTGTGGGGCATAGTGTGTTTCAAATCGGGGAAATAGGGGATTAGTTTACTATATTTAGGATGTGTTCGGTTTGAGAGAGGCTTTTAATAGTCTAAATTAGACAAAATGTATAAAAATTTCTCAATTTTTAAAATTTACACCAATATTTTGATAAAAATAGATTGTCGTTTTGTCTAAAATGAGTATAATGCAAAACCAGAACACAATAATCTTAATCAGATTTGGACAAGGAACATCATGCAATTAGACATTGACCGTTTGGTTGCCTATTTTGGAGGCGTAAACGCGCTGGCCGAAGCCCTGAAACAGCATGACCCGGAAAATGCTGCAACGACGTCGGCTATCTATAAATGGCGTACACGCGGTTCCCTGCCTTTGGCTCAGTTGCAAAAACTGACCGCTTTGGCGGAAGCGCAAGGCAGACCGCTTGATTTGAATGCTTTTTTACAAAAAAACGAATCTCTGGAGAGAACAGAAATGACACAAACCAACCGCGTTATCATTTTCGATACCACCATGCGCGACGGCGAGCAGTCGCCCGGTGCATCCATGACCAAAGAGGAGAAAATCCGTATTGCCCGCCAGTTGGAAAAGATGGGTGTCGATGTGATTGAAGCAGGTTTTGCCGCAGCCAGCCCGGGCGATTTCGAGTCGGTTAATGCGATTGCCAAAATCATCACCAAATCCACAGTCTGTTCGTTGGCGCGTGCCGTTGAAAACGATGTGCGCAAAGCGGGCGAAGCCGTTTCCCCCGCTCCGAAAAAACGTATCCACACTTTTATCGCCACCAGCCCCATCCACATGGAGCACAAACTGAAAATGAAGCCGCAGCAAGTTATCGATGCGGCGGTCAAAGCGGTGAAAATTGCCAAAGAATACACTGACGATGTGGAATTTTCTGCCGAAGACGCCGTGCGTTCGGATTTGGACTTCCTCGCCAAAATCTTTACGGCGGTTATCGAGGCAGGCGCGACTACCATCAATATTCCCGATACTGTCGGCTACTCCATCCCTTCCGTATGGTACGAGCGTATCAGCAACATCATCAAAAGCGTGCCCAACGGCGACAAAGTAGTCTGGTCGACCCACTGCCACAACGACTTGGGTATGGCGGTTGCCAACTCGCTGGCCGCTGTTCAGGCAGGCGTGCGCCAGGTGGAATGTACCATCAACGGCTTGGGCGAACGTGCGGGCAATGCCAGCCTTGAAGAAATCGTGATGGCGTTGAAAGTGCGCCACGACCTTTTCGGCTTGGAAACCGGCATCGATACCACGCAAATCGTGCCGGTATCCAAACTGGTATCTACTATTACCGGCTATCCGATTCAGCCAAACAAAGCAGTAGTCGGCGCAAACGCCTTTGCACACGAATCAGGCATCCACCAAGACGGCGTGTTGAAACACCCTGAAACCTATGAAATCATGACTGCCGAATCAGTCGGCTGGTCAACCAACCGCCTGACTTTGGGCAAATTGTCCGGTCGCAGCGCATTCCGCAGCAAGCTGGCAGATTTGGGCATCGAGTTGGAAAGCGAAGAGGCGTTGAATGCGGCATTTGCACGCTTCAAAGAGCTGGCGGATAAGAAACGCGAAATCTTTGATGAAGACCTGCACGCTTTGGTGTCTGACGAAATGGGCAATATGAATACCGAAAGCTACAAATTCATTTCCCAAAAAATCAGCACTGAAACCGGCGAAGAGCCGCGCGCCGATATTGTGTTCAGTATTCGCGGTGAAGAAAAACACGCTTCCGCTAGCGGCTCAGGCCCTGTTGATGCCATCTTCAAAGCCATTGAAAGTGTGGCGCAAAGTGGCGCAACCTTGCAGATTTACTCTGTCAATGCGGTAACTCAAGGCACGGAAAGCCAAGGCGAAACTTCCGTCCGCCTGCAACGCGGTGACCGTGTGGTCAACGGCCAAGGTGCGGATACCGACGTGTTGGTGGCAACTGCCAAAGCCTATCTCTCCGCATTGAGCAAACTGGAATTCGGCCAAGCCAAGCCAAAAGCGCAAGGCAGAGGCATGATTTAATGTTTTGAACAAGTAAAAGGCCGTCTGAAAACGTTGTAATACGTTTCAGACGGCTTTTTTATTAGACCGAAGAACCAGCTCGATTATTGAAGTTTCAGCAGCCTATCTTGTTCGACGGACAATACGCCGTTTACCTTTTTGAAATAGGCAATGGCATCTTCAATCTTGGTCTTGGAAGACGGACGAATAGCAATGCCGTTCAGATTTTTGTATTCATAAATCAAACTTGCGCCGGAGGCTTTCACTGCTTTTAACAATGGCGCAGAACCGGTTTGTGCATCATAGAAGATAATCAGGTTTCCGGTAGTATCTTGGGCTTGTTGCTGAGATGGAGTAGCGTTTGATTGAGCAGGAATACTTGGGTTTTGGCAGGCACAAAGCAGGGTGGAGAGTAGGACGAATAGCAGCGTTTTCATGATGTTGATTTAATCAATAAACAAGGCCGTCTGAAAAGCGTAAAACGAAATCTAAGTTTCCTTTTACAATTTCAGACGGCCTTAGTCCGTTATGCTTCAGGCAATTCCATGGCTAGAACGGTTTGTTCTTGTTTGGCACGGAAAGCTGCCAATTTTTCAGCCAATTCAGGATTTTCATTGGCCAAAAGTGAAATGGCAAACAGCGCTGCATTGGCTGCGCCTGCTTCGCCAATGGCAAATGTGGCAACTGGAACGCCTTTAGGCATTTGTACAATCGAAAGCAGGGAATCTTCTCCGCGCAGGTATTTGCTGGGAACGGGAACGCCCAAGACGGGGACGGTGGTTTTGGCTGCGACCATGCCCGGCAAGTGCGCTGCACCGCCTGCGCCGGCAATAATGGCTTTGATGCCGCGTGTGCGTGCGGTTTCGGCGTATTCAAACATCAAATCAGGCGTACGGTGTGCCGAGACGACACGCGCTTCGTATTCAACGCCGAATTCTTTGAGAAATTGTGCTGCCTGCTGCATCACCGGCCAATCGCTGTTGCTGCCCATAATAATGCCGACTTGGATCATGAGGAGTTCCTTTTGCTTGAATGGATTAAGGGTAAAAAATATTCAGACGGCCTTAAGGATGACAAGGCCGTCTGAACGTTTATCTTTGTTTCAGGCTGATTGCAGCGCGTTTTGCCGCTTCGCTGTTGGGGAAGCTTTGCATCAGTTTGCGCCATGTGCTGCGGGCAATGTCTTTTTGTTGCAGTTTGTATTGGCACTGGCCGATGCTGTACATGGCGTCAGGGGCTTGCGGGCTGTTTCGGAATCGATTTGCATAGCGGCTGCCGATTTCGATAACGGATTCGCAGTTGCCCAGACGCTGTTGGCTTTGCAGAAGTAGATACATATTGCGGCGGGCAATTTCGCTGCCGTTGCCGCCGTCGGCTTCTTTCAAAATGGCCACTGCGGCGGAGAAGTTGTTGCGCTGATAGTATTTTTGCGCCTGGTTATAAAGGCGCAGCTCGTTTTGTGCGGCTGAATCTGTTTCAGACGGCACGCCGCCGCCATTGGCCAAATAGTTTATTTTCAGCTTGCGGTCGTCCAAACGCTGGGCTTTGGGTTTGGGAGCTAAAGGGGTTGAACGTTTGATGGTTCGCTGTTGTTCCAATGTGTGCAGGCGTTGATTTAATTCTTCAACGGTGCGTTCCAGTCGGGCGATTTGTATGCCCAAGTGGTCAATCTGGGTTTGTTCGTCCAAGCGCGGATAAGGAATATTTTTTTCAGGCAAAGGCTTGCGCGGAATATCCGGCAGGACAAAGTTGGCATTGTCGGCAGGTTGACGGGGATGGGAAACGGCGCATGATGCGGCCAATAGAGTAAGCGGTAAAAGAAACAGGGAATGTGATAATGTTTTCATCAGATTGTGTCGTTTTATTTTTTTAGCAGCAGTGTCAAACCGTCGCCGATAGGCAGGGTAATGGGGACGATGCGTGTATCGTGCGGTAGGTTTTGGTTGAAATGGCGCAGGATATCCAAGCTGGGCGGATCGTT
Organism: Neisseria sp. P0024.S006; assembly: GCF_051956595.1. Taxonomy (NCBI): domain Bacteria; kingdom Pseudomonadati; phylum Pseudomonadota; class Betaproteobacteria; order Neisseriales; family Neisseriaceae; genus Neisseria; species Neisseria sp. P0024.S006. The sequence continues at coordinate 189,928 of NZ_JBQCXH010000001.1, read as the reverse complement.
TTCGGCAGCTTCATTCATGACGCGCCCACCCAACAAGATATTGTCGATGGCAATCACGCCGCCACTCCGTACCAGTTGCAAACAGCGTTCGAAATATTTCGGCGTAGGCGGTTTGTCGGCATCGATAAGCGCCAAGTCGTAGCTTTCCGATTCGCCTTGCGCTATCAAATCGTCCAAAGTCAGCAAAGCCGGCTGCAGATGAAGCGAGATTTTATGCGCTACGCCTGCTGCCTGCCATGTTTCGCGGGCAATATCGGTAAAGGTTACATTGATGTCGCAAGCCGTGATTTTGCCGTCTTCGGGTAGGGCGAGCGCCATGGCGGTGCTGCTGTAACCGGTAAAGACGCCAACTTCCAAATATTTTTTGGCATTCAATAACTTGGCCAACCACACCAACATGGCTGCCTGCTCTTGGGCGATGGCCATCTTTCCCAGACGATGTGATTGGGTACGCTCACGCAATGCGGTCAAAACGGGATGTTCGTGCTGACCGATGCTGTTGAGGTACTGCTGTAACGCCGGATCGGTATTGTGGGTGTTGGTCGTCATATCGATACGGGTTAGTCTTGATAGTAGGTGTAAGGTTTTTTGTTGACTTTGGCCGCTTCAAATTCAGCCTGTTCGGCCGGATTAAGGGTTACATCCCACAGTAAATGGCGGTTTTCGAGGCGTTGCGCTTCTAATTCGGGATGGTCGGCCATGAGTTTGTCGAGGAATTGGGTAGCTTCGGATTTGTAGTGGTACATGATGTTTTGCCTGAATCGTTGTCAGACCGTCATTATAGCCGATATTTTTTGTCAATACGCTAATTAATCGAACTTCCATAAGGTATAATGGCACGTCTTTTTTAGGCCGTCTGAAGCCTTTGCTCAATGTTTTGTTCTTTCTACGGCAGTATATTGTGCAAAGGCTTAAGCCGGACAAGTTTCAGACGGCCTTTTTTATTGTGAAAAGAGCTGCTTATGTTAAAAAAATGGCTGCATAAAGTGTTGCCTAAAAAACACGTCAAGTCGTTGCCCGAAAAGGAGATTATTCCGCTTGAGCAACATGGTATCCATGCGGATATGTTGAGCTTTGCCGCTGAGAAAATTGCCAAACGCCTGCATGAAGCCGGTTTTCAGGCTTATGTTGTAGGGGGAGCCGTTCGGGATTTGTTGCTCGGGGTTGAGCCCAAAGATTTTGATATTGCAACCGATGCCACACCGGAGCAAATCCGTAAAATATTCCGCCGCAGCCGCATTATCGGCCGTCGCTTTCAAATCGTTCATGTGATGATTGGCCCCGAAACTATTGAAGTGACGACGTTTCGCGGTGGCGATAAGGTTCAGCAGAATGCGCAAGGCCGCATTATGAAGGACAATACTTACGGCAGCATTGAAGAAGATGCCATGCGCCGCGACTTTACTTGCAATGCGCTGTATTACGACCCGATTAAAGGGGAAGTTTGGGATTTCCATCAAGGCGTGGCTGATGTTGCCGATAAGAAATTGGTGATGATAGGTAATCCTGCCGAACGCTATCAGGAAGATCCCGTCCGTATTCTTCGCGCCGTCCGTTTGTCGGGCAAGTTGGGCTTTGAAATGGAAGAGCAAACGGCTTTGCCGATTGCCGAATACGCAGGCCGTCTGAAAAATGAGCCGGTGGCCCGTCTTTTTGACGAAATCATGAAAATCCTGTTTTCCGGCCATTCCCGTGCCTGTTTGAAACGGTTGAACGAGTTGGGTATTCCCGAAGGCATCCATCCGCTTTTAGATGCCTTGAAAACTGCCGAAGCAGCCGACAAACGTATGATTATGTTGGCTTTGAAAAATACCGATGAGCGTCTTCGTGCGGATAAGTCCGTTTCTGTCGGTTTTGTATTGGCGGCGGTATTATGGCCGACACTAAACGCTATTTGGCAACGCAATCAAAGCCATGGTCAAAAACCTGTCCCTGCGCTGATGGATGCGATGAACACCATGCGCGATACGGTGGAGAAAGGTTGGGGCGTACCGCAAAGATTCTCCGCAACCATGCGTGAAATCTGGCAATTTCAGCCGCAATTTGACAATATGCGTGGCGCGCGCCCGTATCGTCTGTTGGCTCAAGCCCGTTTCCGTGCCGCTTATGACTTCCTGATTTTGCGTAGCGAAGTTGGCGAGGTTGATAAAGAGATGGCTTCTTGGTGGACAACTTTCCAGCATGCCGATGAGGAAACTCGTCAACAAATGACTGCGGCCAATGAGCGCAAACGTCAGAAACAAAGTGGATCAACCGATGGCAAGCCCAAACGTCGTCGCCGCCGTCCGAAAAAGAAAACCACTGAGGCTGAATAAAATTTAAGGCCGTCTGAAACGATTAAATCTTTTGAGATTTGGCTTTCAGACGGCCTTTTTGTATTTCAATAAAAACCGCAGGTCTTTCAACCTGCGGTTTGCTTTTATGATTTGTTTTCTTCGCTGTCGAGGAAGCTGCGGAGGCGGTCGCTGCGGGTCGGATGACGCAGCTTGCGCAGGGCTTTGGCTTCGATTTGACGGATACGTTCGCGGGTTACGTCAAATTGTTTGCCGACTTCTTCGAGCGTGTGGTCGGTATTCATATCGATACCGAAACGCATACGCAACACTTTGGCTTCGCGCGGTGTCAGGCTTTCGAGGATTTCTTTGGTTACTTCGTGCAGGCTGGTGTACATCGCAGCTTCTGCCGGCGCAACGTTGTTGGCATCCTCGATGAAGTCGCCCAAGTGCGAATCGTCGTCGTCGCCAATCGGTGTTTCCATGGAAATCGGCTCTTTGGCGATTTTCATGATTTTGCGGATTTTGTCCTCCGGCATTTCCATCAGCTCGGCCAGTTTGGCGGAATCAGGTTCTTCACCGGTTTCTTGCAGGTATTGGCGCGAGATACGGTTCATTTTGTTGATGGTTTCAATCATGTGAACCGGAATGCGGATGGTACGTGCTTGGTCGGCGATGGAACGGGTAATCGCTTGACGGATCCACCATGTGGCGTAAGTCGAGAACTTGTAGCCGCGGCGGTATTCGAATTTGTCTACCGCCTTCATCAGGCCGATATTGCCTTCTTGAATCAAATCAAGGAACTGCAAGCCACGGTTGGTGTATTTTTTGGCAATGGAAATAACCAAACGCAAGTTGGCCTGAATCATTTCCTGTTTGGCGGCTGAGGTTTCTTTTTCGCTCAACACCATGTTTTTGTTGATTTCTTTCAACTCTTCAATGGAAATGCGGGTTTCGGTTTCCATATTGGCCAGCTCGGCTTGTTTTTCGAGGATGGCGTGGCGGAAACGATCTAAAGCATTTGCCCATACTCGGCCTTTGGCTACTTCTTTTTCAACCCATTCCAAATCAGTAATGGCAGGTAGGAAGTTTTCGATGAAGTAGTCGCGATCCATGCGGACGCGGTCGATACAGATGTCGCGGATTTCGCGTTCGAGTTTGCGGATATTTTCAACGCGACTGCGCAGGTTGCTGCTCAAATTTTCGATTTGGCGTGTGGCAAAACGGACTTCCAGCAGTTTGTTGGCAATGGCATCGCGGTGTTTCAGGTAGTTGGCGTGTTGGCTGCCGTGTTTTTCCAGCTGCTTGATCATTTTGCCGTATTCGCTCTCGATAAAGGCGAAATGTTCCAACACTTTTTGTTTCAGTTCGGCCAAATGGGCGGCGGACATGGCTTCGGAATCGCTGCCAGAGTCATCTTCATCATCTTCGTCGTCATCTTCGACTTCGCTGTCGGTCTCGCCTTCTTCATCGTCAGGTTTGGCATTTTCCAAATGACCCAGACCCAATTCGTTTAATAAAACTTCATTAGGGTCGATGATGGCTTCAACCACTTCATCCACACGAATTTCGTCGTTGCGGACTTGTTCGATCAAAGCCAAAATCTCAGCAATTGAACCCGGGCAGGCGGAAATGGCCTGCACCATGTTTTTCAATGCATTTTCGATTTTTTTGGCAATGATGATTTCGTCTTCGCGTGTCAACAAATCGACTTGGCCCATTTCACGCATATACATGCGCACAGGGTCGGTTGTACGGCCGAATTCGGAATCTGCGCTGGAAAGTGCTGCTTCGGCTTCTTCAACGGCATCGTCGTCGGTCAGGGCGGCGGCATTGTCGCTCAAGAGGATGTCTTCAGCATCAGGAGCCTGCTCGGTTACCTGGATACCCAAGCCGGAAATCATGCTGACGATGTTGTCGATTTGCTCGGCGTCGGACATATCGTCGGGCAGCGCGTCGTTAATTTCGGAATAAGTGATGTAGCCGCGTTCTTTACCCATAATAATGAGTTGACGCAGACGGGCGCGCTGCTCTTCGATACTCAAGGGACGGTTGTCATCTTGGTCTTGGTATTCTTCGTAGTTTTGGTTTTTAGACATGGATTGCTCTCTAGGTTGATAGGATGCCGACGGTTTACGGTGATGTGGCCGTACCTGAAGGCGGAGCAGAGCTTTTTGTTGTGAAATCAGATTTCACTTTAATACTCTGAGGCCGTCTGAAAATATTACGGATGGAGTGTTCTGCGTGTCATGCTTCGCAGCGTGTGTTTAGATTGTTCAGACGGCCTGAGGGGTTAGTTTTGCTTTGCCGTCAAAAGCGACAGCAATAGTCTTTTTTCATTTTCGGTCAAACCGGTTTGAATACTTTTTTGCTTTAAAGTTTCGATTTGACTGTATTTTAATTCATTTAACAACTTTTTCATGCCAATTTGGAAACTTTCGCAATCTTCTTCGTCATCCCCTTCCATTTCTTCAGAGTGAAGGGTCGATAAAAAGATTTGATTGACGGTTTCCTCATAGGGCGAACCGCGCATATATTCAAGCACTTGTGCCGTTGCCGGAATCGTGGCGTGATTCTTGATGGTTTCGGCCAGATTGGCAAGGCAGGCAAAGTCGCCGCTTAACGCCAGATAATCGGGCAGGTCTATATATGAAGCCCAAGCCGGATTTATCAAGAGGCTGCGTATCTGTCTTTGCACCAGTGTCAGCATGGTTGGCTGCTTGACAGAAATGGGCGGCAGTTTGTAACTTTTTTGTTTGACGTGCCGCTTCGGCGCTTCTTGTCCGAGTAACTGGGCGAGGTTGTCAGGATCAATACCCACCAACTCGCTGAGTTTTTGTTTCAGGAGATAGCCCAATGCCGGCGCGGTAATTTGCGCTAAAAGCGGAGAACTGGTTTTGACCAATTCTGCTTTGCCTTCTTGCGTATTGAGGTTGAGGCCGTCTGAAAGATGTTCCCAAAAGTATTCCGATAGGGGCTTGCTTTGGTTTAACAAGGCATCTTCAAATTGCGTCTTACCGTAGGCGCGGATGTAGCTGTCGGGGTCGTGTTCTTCGGGTAAGAATAAAAAATGCAGCGATTTATCATCTTTTAATTGCGGCAATGCATTTTCCAGCGCGCGCCAAGCCGCTTTACGTCCCGCACTGTCGCCATCAAAACAAAAATAAATACTGTCTGCCTGACGCATCAGGATTTTGACGTGTTCCGCCGTGGTTGCCGTACCTAAAGCCGCTACGCCGTAGCCGACGCCGAACTGAGCCAATGCGACCACGTCCATGTAGCCTTCGACCACCAAAATCCGTCCGGCCTCTTTTACGGCAGCACGCCCTTCATATAGTCCGTAAAGGTTTTTCCCTTTGTCAAACAAAGGCGTATCCGGCGAGTTCAGGTATTTGGGTTTGGAGTCGTCCAATACGCGGCCGCCAAATCCGATAACCTGCCCACGCGGATTACGGATAGGGAACATAATCCGATGGCGAAAGCGGTCGTAATGTTTGCCTTCGTTGTTGATGACCATGCCCGTATCCACCAATGCAGTATTAGGATAGGGTTGGAACACTTGCGCCAAAGGCTGCCAACCGTCAGGCGCATAGCCTAAACCATAATGCGCGATGACTTCCGCACTCAAGCCGCGTTTGTCTAAATAAGCCTTCGCTGCCGGATTGAATTTCAACTGTTGCGCATAAAAATCCGCTGCCGCTGCCGTTGTTTCTTCCAAAGTCTGCTGTTTTTTCTTACGGTCGGCACGGATTTCGGGGTTGTCTTCCTGCCCGCGAACTTTAGGCACCGTCATGCCCACACGGTCGGCAAGAAACTGTACCGCCTCCGGAAACGACAGCCCCTGATGTTCCATCACGAAACCAATTGCCGAACCATGCGCCCCGCAACTGAAGCAATGGTAAAACTGCTTGGTCGGGCTGACCGAAAACGACGGCGTCTTTTCCTTGTGAAACGGACAGCAGGCCATATAGTTCGCCCCGCCTTTCTTCAGCGGAACCTGCTCGTCGATAATATCGACAATATCGACTTTGGACAAAAGCTCGTCAATGAAATCAGATGGAATCATGGCTCGGCAGAAGAGGATGGACGGAAAACATTTCAGACGGCCTTATAAACAGACAAAGGCCGTCTGAAAATGGAATTTCGAATGAGGGTCGAAATGAGTTTTGTATTATAGCAAATTGTTGTCATATATGTGTCCTATCCTTTTGAGGTAGAGTATTAATCATCGTATTTCATTCGTAATTAAGATGGATATGATGTCGCTAAAGCAAAGGCCGTCTGTAAGATATTCAGACGGCCTTTGCTGTTGTCTTATTTTGCGATTCAGTTGCGCTTTCATGGTATGAATATGATAATGAACACATATTCCAGATTTTAGAAAGCTAGTTTCTTATGAAAGATTTTGCCCACTTGCTCAACCATCCCGATATTTCCTTTTCTCTGATTCCAGATGCTATTAAAGTTGATAATCCTGCAACAGGTGAGGCTTTGGCGTTTGTCCGTAAGACTGATTCAGACGGCCTGAAGCTTTTGATTCAAAAGGCGGAGGCGGCACAAAAATTGTGGGCGGCAAAAACTGCGTTGGAACGCGCCGATGTGTTGTGGCGTTGGTATTTCTTAATTAAGGAAAACAAAGAAGAACTGGCGCGCATCATGACGATGGAGCAGGGCAAAAGCCTGACCGAGGCGCGCGGCGAAATCGATTATGCGGCTTCGTTTGTGCGCTGGTTTGCGGAAGAGGCGCGGCGGATTGACGGCGATGTGCTGACAAGTGTGAAAGCATCGCAAAAACTGGTTGTGTTGAAACAGCCTATCGGTGTTACCGCTGCGATTACGCCGTGGAATTTCCCGTCCGCAATGATTGCGCGTAAGGCTGCACCTGCTTTGGCGGTGGGCTGCGCGATGATCGTCAAACCTGCATCGCTCACGCCTTTGAGTGCGTATGCGTTGGCCGTACTGGCTTATGAAGCGGGTGTGCCTCAGGATTTATTGCCTGTTGTCAGCGGTCATGCTTCGGAAATCAGCCATGAATTTGCTACGAACCCGACCGTGCGCAAAATCAGCTTCACCGGCTCGACTGAAGTCGGCGCGAAAATTTTTGCCGACAGCGCGGCGGACATTAAAAAACTCAGTTTGGAACTGGGCGGCAACGCGCCGTTTATCGTGTTTGACGATGCCGATTTGGACAAAGCCGTCGAAGGCGCGCTCGCCAGCAAGTTCCGCAACAGCGGCCAGACCTGCGTCTGCACCAACCGCGTTTACGCTCAATCCGGCATTTACGACGAATTTTGCCGCAAATTAAGCGAAAAAGTAGCCGCGCTCAAATTGGGCAACGGCTTGGATGAAGGCGTCAACCAAGGGCCGCTGATTGAGGAAAAAGCGGTAGAAAAAGTTGAGCAACACATCGCCGACGCATTAGCTAAAGGTGCAAGTTGTCTGACCGGCGGTAAACGCAGCGCGTTGGGAGGAACGTTTTTCGAGCCGACTGTTTTAAGCGGCGTTACGGCGCAAATGGCGGTGGCGCGCGAAGAAACCTTCGGGCCGTTGTGTCCAGTATTCCGTTTTGAAACCGAAGCCGAAGTCATCGCGGCTGCTAACAATACAGAATACGGTTTGGCAGCTTACCTTTTTACCTCCGACACCGCCCGTCAATGGCGCGTCGGAGAAGCCTTGGAATACGGCATGGTCGGCATCAATACGGGCTTAATCAGTAATGAAGTAGCACCGTTTGGCGGTGTGAAACGCAGCGGTTTGGGACGTGAAGGCAGTAAATACGGTGCGGACGAGTATTTAGAATTGAAATATTTGTGCATTGATGTAGCGGAATAAGGCTGCACAGTAAAGGCCGTCTGAAATTTGGTTTTCAGACGGCCTTTGTTTTAGAGTAGATCCTGGATGGCTGAACGTTCTTCTTCCAATTCGGCCAGTGTGGCGGCAATACGGTTTTGGCTGAATTCGTCCGACAAGTCCAAGCCTTGGACGATGCGGTAGCTGCCTTCGTCGCAAATGACGGGGAAGCCGAAAACCAAACCTTCGGGAATGCCGTAAGAGCCGTCTGACGGAACGCCCATCGTTACCCATTTACCGCTGCTGCCGAGCAGCCAGTCGCGCAGGTGGTAGATGGCGGCATTGGCGGCGGAGGCTGCGGATGATGAGCCGCGCGCGGCGATAATGGCGGCACCGCGTCCGGCGATTTTCGGCATGAAGACTTCGGTGTTCCAGTCGGGTTCGGTAATCATGTCTTGGACGGACTCGCCGTTGCTGGTGGCATAGCGGTAGTCGGCGTACATGGTCGGGCTGTGGTTGCCCCAGACGCACATTTGCTCGATGGAAGTAATCGGGCGGTTGATTTTTTCGGCAATTTGGCTGACGGCGCGGTGGTGGTCGAGACGCATCAGGGCGGTGAAGTTTTCCGGCGGGATATCGGGTGCGGACTTCATGGCGATGTAGGCGTTGGTGTTGGCGGGGTTGCCGACGACGAGGACTTTGACGTTGCGATGGGCAACTTTGTTCAACGCCGCACCTTGTATTTTGAAAATTTCGGCGTTGGCGTGCAGCAGGTCGGCGCGTTCCATGCCTTGTGTACGCGGGCGTGCACCAATCAAGAGGGCGATGTCGGCATCTTTGAAGGCGACTTCAGGATCGTCTGTGGCGAAGATGTCGGCTAAGAGGGGGAAGGCGCAATCCTGCATTTCCATAATCACGCCGCGCAATGCTTGTTGCGCCTGTGGCAGGTCAAGCAGTTGCAGAATAACGGGTTGGTCGCGTCCGAGCATGATGCCGCCGGCGATACGGAAGAGGGTGGCGTAGGCGATTTGCCCTGCCGCGCCGGTTACGGCGATTCGGACGGGTGGCTTGAGGGTCATATTTTTCCTTTTGAAGTCGTTGTTTTACTTGGTTTTCGGATTATAGCAGTATTATGTGCCGAATGATGTAGGAAGGCCGTCTGAAATTTGATTTTCAGACGGCCTTAAGTATTTGAAAAGATTATTCGTCGTTTTTCTTGTCAGCTTGTTCTTCGGCAGCTTCATAGGCTTCGACGATTTTTTGCACCAAAGGATGGCGGACAACGTCTTCGCTGGTGAAGGTGTGGAAATACAGGCCTTCTACGTCGCGCAGTTTTTCGCGTGCATCTTTCAAGCCGGATTTGATGTTGCGCGGCAGGTCGATTTGGCTGATGTCGCCGGTAATGACTGCTTTGGCACCGAAGCCGATACGGGTCAGGAACATTTTCATTTGTTCGGGGGTGGTGTTTTGCGCTTCGTCCAAAATGACATATGCGCCATTTAAGGTGCGGCCGCGCATATAGGCCAGCGGCGCAATTTCAATCAAACCTTTTTCCATCAGTTTGGTCACGCGGTCGAAACCCATCAAGTCATAAAGCGCATCATAAAGCGGTCGCAGGTAGGGATCGACTTTTTGTGCTAAATCGCCCGGCAGGAAGCCTAATTTTTCGCCTGCTTCGACTGCAGGGCGCACCAAAACAATGCGTTCGATTTGGTGTTTTTCCATGGCATCGACGGCGGCGGCAACGGCAAGATAGGTTTTGCCCGTACCGGCCGGGCCTAAGCCGAACACGACATCGTGGTTGAGCAAGGCGCGGATATAGCCGTTTTGGCGCGGTGTGCGGCCGCCGATGCTGCCGCGTTTGGTGCGGAAATAGTATTGTTGGTCGTGGTGTTTTTCTTCGTGTTTCTCATCTGCGGTTTTGGCTTCGACGGCCGCGAGGCTGATGGCGTTGTCGTCCAAGTCGCCTTTTTCTGCGGCTTCGGCAAGCGACAGCAAGGCACGACGACCGGCGTGTGCCAGTTCGCCCATGAAGGTGAAATGTTCGAAGCGGCGGCTGATTTGGATATCAAGGGCTTTGCCTAAGGCTTCAAGATTGCTGTCGAGCGCGCCGCACAGGCGTTGCAATACGGTATTGTCAATTTCTTCAAACTGCAGATGGACGGTGTGGGTCATATCGGTTTCCGTAATAAATCTATTTTTCCGTATTATACCCTTGTTCAGACGGCATGCTTTATAATACGTCGCTTCTTTTTAATAAACCGTTTCAATTAAAATGAATCACACTGCTTCTCCCCAATCTGAATTTCTGCGTGGTATCAAAGAAACCTCGCCCATGTTGATCGGTCTGTTGCCGTGGGCGCTGATTTTGGGTATGCAGGGTGGGCAGAAGGGCATGAGTTGGCTGGAAATGCTGCTGATGACGGGCATGAATTTTGCCGGAGGTTCGGAATTCGCCGCAGTCAATTTGTGGGCAAATCCTTTGCCGATTCTGCTGATTGCAACGGTAACGTTTATGATCAATTCGCGCCATATTCTGATGGGTGCGGCGATTGCTCCGTATATGAGGGATATGCCGCTGAAAAAGGCGATGCCCGCGCTGTTTGTAATGTGTGATGAAAGCTGGGCAATGGCGTTTGCTGAAATTCAAAAGCGTAAGGCGGCAGGTTTACCTGCGTTCAATATGCCGTTTTATGCCGGCGTGTGCTTTATTTTGTATGTAACTTGGATTGGTTTTGCGGCATTTGGCGCGGCAGTCGGTCCGATGTTCGGCGATGTAGCTGCTTGGGGCTTCGGAATGGCGTTTCCTGCGGTGTTTTTGGTGTTGCTGCGCGGTATGTGGAAGAGCTTTGCGGCTTCACGCCCTTGGTTTGTCAGCCTGATTGTGGCGTGCGCAATCTATTTGACCGTGGACGGCGCATGGTATGTTCCGGCCGGAGCGTTGTCGGGTTTGTTGGCGGCGTATTTGTGGGGAGAGCAAAAATGAAGGATTTGTTGTCGCTGCAATCGTTTCTGCTGTTTTTAAGCATGTTGGCCGTTACCTATTCAACCCGATTAATCGGCTTTTTTGCATTGCGCAACCGTACGTTGAGCCGTCGCGCGCAAGTGGTGATGGAGGCCGCGCCGGGTTGCGTGTTGATTTCTGTGATTGCGCCTTATTTTGTGTCGGACAAACCGCATGAGCTGATTGCCATTGCTTTGACGGTATTGGCCGCCAGCCGGTTTTCGATGTTGGTGACGGTATTAATCGGCGTTGGTACTTCGGGCATACTCGGTTATTTGATGAAATAAAAAATTTTCAGACGGCCTTACTTGTTATAATGGCCGTCTGAATTTTTTGATAAAGCAAAAACATGGCAAACCAACGACTCATCTATGGCTTTCACGCCGTCAATGCCCGTTTGTGGCAAAACCCGAAATCGATTACCGAACTCTATATCCAAGAGGGCAAATCCGATGCGCGCACCCGCGATGTATTGGATAAAGCGGCCTCTGAAAACGTACGCGTGCATTTTGCTGATGCCGACCGCCTGAATGCCATCAGCAAAGGGGCGCGTCATCAGGGCGTGGTCGGGTTTATCGATGCTTCCAAAAACCATGTTCACTTGGAAGATGTATTGGAAAACCTGAGCGAACCGCCGTTTTTGCTGGTATTGGACGGCATTACCGATCCGCACAACCTCGGCGCGTGTCTGCGTACTGCCGATGCGATGGGTGTACATGCCGTGATTGCACCTAAAGACAAAAGTGCCGGCCTGAATGCGACCGTCAGCAAAGTTGCCTGTGGCGCAGCGGAAACTGTGCCGTATATTACTGTAACCAATCTTGCCCGTACTTTGCGTGAGCTGAAAGAATACGGCATTTGGATTGTCGGCACGGACATGGGCGGCGACTCTGACCTTTACCACTGCGACTTGCCCGACAGTGTGGCCTGGGTAATGGGCAACGAAGGCGAAGGCATGCGCCGTCTGACGCGCGAACATTGCGATATGCTGGTATCGATTCCGATGTTTGGCACAGTTGAAAGCATGAACGTTTCCGTCAGTGCAGGCATGGTATTGAGCGAAACCCGCCGTCAACGCGTGTTGAAATCGGAAAAATAAAAAGTGTAATTAAAAGGCCGTCTGAATGTTTTTCAGACAGCCTTTTTCAGGTTTATTCTTTAACCAAAGGACCTGATTGCTTTTCATTACCGGCGGCAATGCGTACCAATTGGAGAAATTCCGATTTCAGCTCAAACGGATCATCACCTTGGACTTGCTGTACCATTTTTTCAATGTCGCTCCAGCCAAGTTTGCCGTTGTATTCGCCGCCGCGCAGGGCTTGGGCATAGGAAGCCGCGGCAAGGGCGAGCAGGGTGTCTTTATCGGCTTGCTCCAGCGGTTTGCTACCAACGGGAATTGCTTGTTCCATCAGCTTGCTGTCTTTTGCCCCAGGCAGTTTGTAGCGTACTTTGACAAAGGCGTATTCGTTTTTACTGCCTTTGGCGGCCGGGGCTTTTTGATAGCGTGATTCGTTCAGCCAACCGTTTTTGCCTGCCGGAATGATTTCATAAATGGCGGTCACGCTGTGGCCTGAGCCGATATCACCCGCATCTACTTTGTCATTATTGAAGTCTTCATTGCGCAGGGTGCGGTTGGTGTAGCCGACCAAGCGGTATTCTTTGACGGTGGCAAGATTGAATTCAACTTGGATTTTGACATCCTGCGCAACGGTGGCGAGTGTGGAGGTCAGCTGCTGTTGCAGGACTTTTTTCGCTTCTTTTTCGTTGTCGATGTAGCTGTAATTGCCGTCGCCTGCATCGGCAATTTGTTCCATCATGTCTTCGTTGTAATTGTCCGTACCGAAGCCTAGCGTACTGAGTGAAACGCCGGTTTTACGTTTTTCGGCAACCATGGATTTGAGCGTTTCGGTATCAGATACGCCAACGTTAAAGTCGCCATCGGTCGCCAGCAGGATGCGGTTGATGCCGTTGGGTACAAAGGCCTTTTGCGCTTCTTCGTAGGCCATGCGTAAAGCGGATTCACCCGAAGTCGAGCCTGCGGCTTTCAGCTTGTCGATGGCCTTCAGGATGGTTTCTTTATCTGAACCTGATGTGGGCGGAAGCACCAGCTCTTCGCCTGATGAATAGGTAATCAGGGTAACTTTGTCCTGCGGGCGTAATTGTTGGGTCAAGATACGCAACGTTTTTTGAACCAACGGAAGTTTATTTTCTGCAGCCATACTGCCGGATACGTCCACGAGGAACACAAGATTGGCGGGCGGCAGGTCTTTCTTTGCCGTGTCTTGTGCTTGAATGCCGATTTTGATCAGCTTGGCTTCCGGTTGCCATGGAGAATCAATGGTTTCAGTGTGAACGGCAAATGGGCGGCCATCAGTAGGCAGTGGATAGTTGTAAGGGAAATAATTGACGATTTCCTCAATGCGCACGGCATCTTTGGGCGGCTGTTTGCCGTTGTTCAGAAATCGGCGGACGTTGGCGTAGCTGCCGGTATCGACATCAATGCTGAATGTGGAAACAGGTTCTTGAGCAACGGATTTAACCGGTTGGTCGGGTTGGTCTTGGTAGCGTTCGGTGTTTTGAACCTTGACAGCAGGTATTTTAACCTTCTGTATGGCAACAATTTGGCTTTCCTTGAATCCTAGAGAGGGACCAAAAGAGGGATTTGAGTATTCTTTTGATTCAGAACACGCGGTTAAAGCTGCCAAAGTGAGTATGGAAACGGTTTTTAGGAAAAAACGGGGCATGATTCGAGCTCCATAGAAATATCTCTTGCTGATTGTTGAAAGTGTTGATGGCAGTGTATTGGCAGATTCAACGAGAGCGCAGAGTCACTTTTTATTTAGATTTTAATGTGTGAATAGTGGGTTAAGTTTAAATCAGGACAAGGCGGAGCAATGCGGTACTGGTCTAAACTTAACCCACTATGTTTATGACTTAGGCAAGATTTTGTCGGGCTGAGACGATTTTGTAAAGGCCTCAGCCCCGATTTATCTTACATTAACTTTTCTTTCTGCGACGTTCGCCAGGCAGCAGCATATCCGCCCATTTGATGATGTTGGCGACTTCTGCCGGATTGAGTTCGTAGAACTGGCCGCGTTTGAGGCGGTTTGGCAGGCCGATAGGGCCGAAGCCTACGCGGACGAGGCGGCTGACGGTCAGGCCTTGGCTTTCAAAAATGCGGCGTACTTCGCGGTTGCGGCCTTCTTTGATGACGACGTTGTACCATTTGTTTGCGCCTTCGCCGCCTTGTTCGTAGATGCGTTCGACTTTTGCCAAACCGTCTTCGAGCATGACGCCTTCTTCGGTCAGGATGCGCATTTGTTCGGTGGTCAACTCGCCCAATACGCGCACGGCGTATTCGCGTTCGACTTCAAAGCTGGGGTGGGCAAAGCGTTGAACCAGTTCGCCTGAAGTGGTCAGGATCAAAAGGCCGCTGGTATTGATGTCCAAACGGCCGATGGCCACCCAGCGGCTGCTGGCTGCTTGCGGCAGGCGGTCGAAAATGCTGATGCGGCCTTGCGGATCGTCGCGGGAAACGATTTCGCCTTCTTGTTTGTAGTAGAGGATGATGCGCGGCAGGCGGTCGGCCCATTTGAGTTTGATGATGCTGCCTTTGACGGTAACGTGGTCATCGGGCGTAACTTTTTCGCCCAGTTGGGCGACGCGGCCGTTGACCGTTACCCAGCCGTTGCTGATCCATTCTTCCATTTCGCGGCGTGAGCCGACGCCGGAAGCGGCCAGGACTTTTTGCAGGCGCTCGGGTTCGAAGCGAGAAAGGTCGCTGCGGCGTTCTTTCAAATCGCGGGCGTGTTCCATGATTTTTTGGTTGGGGTTGCGGACCACCAGTTTTTTGGCTTTGGCGGCACGTTGTTTTGGCACGGTATTTTGAGCTTTAGGGCCGTCTGAAACTTTTTGGCCGTAAGGTTTGCCTGATGTTTTGCGTTCGTTGTCTGGACGTTTTTTATTGGCAAAGGATTTGGCCGGTTTGGAAGGTTTTTTGGCGGTAGATGATACGCCGTCGCGCCATTGGCGTTTGCTGGAAGGCTGTTTGGACATGATTTTTCCTAACTCGCTTGACAAAGCGGTTCTTCTGCGGCGGTTGCGGCAGGGGTTGGATTGGGGGAAAAGGCCGTCTGAAAATCAGATTCAGACGGCCTGCCGATGAAAGGCTGTATTGTAACTCAACCAGTAAATTTTTGTTTGAAAATCCGAAAATTATGGCGAAAGGCGTTCGCGTATCCAGTTGCCGTCAACCAGGCGGTATTGGATGCGGTCATGCAGGCGGCTCGGGCGGCCTTGCCAGAATTCGATACGGTCGGGAATAACGAGGTATCCGCCCCAATGCGGCGGGCGGGGAACATGCAGAGGATGTTTGACGCCGACGGCTGCGGCTTTGGCCACTAAAACGGCTTTGCTGGAAATCACTTCGCTTTGTTCGCTTGCCCATGCGCCGATACGGCTGGTGTAGGGGCGGCTTTCAAAATATTCGTCCGAAGCGGCGGCGTCGAGTTTTTCGATGCGTCCTTCAATGCGCACTTGGCGCTCGAGTTCCGGCCAGAAAAAAGTCATGGCGGCAAAAGGGTGTGCCGTATAGGAGCGGCCTTTGCGGCTGTGGTAATTGGTAAAGAAAACAAAGCCTTTGGGGTTGACTTCTTTCAGCAGCACCATGCGGCTGTTGGGTCTGCCGTCTTCACCTACGGCGGCAACGTTGACCGCAGTCGGCTCGTTGACTTCGGCGTGAATCGCTTCGTTCAGCCATTGCTCGAATTGGACAATCGGGTCGGCATGGCACTCGGCTTCAGAAAGCTCGCGTTTGCTGTAATCTTCGCGGATATTGTGCAGATCCATGATTTTTCTCCTTAGGTCTGACTGAATCATACTCCGTTTTTTCAGACGGCCTCAAGGGCATTGTGTATAATCGTAGCCCTTTCCAATATAGAACAATACGGAGTTCTGTCATGCAAACCGAAGTCGAACTGAAAATCTTAAATCCGAAAATGGCCGATTCCCTGCCTGCATATGCAACGCCTGGTTCTGCCGGTTTGGACTTGCGTGCCTGCCTGGATGAAGCCGTTGTGTTGCAGCCGGGTGATGTGTATCTCGTGCCGACCGGTTTGGCGGTGCATTTGGCCAACCCTGCGTATGCAGCCGTTTTGTTGCCGCGTTCCGGTTTGGGTCATAAACACGGTATTGTTTTGGGTAATTTGGTCGGTTTGATTGACTCGGATTATCAAGGCGAATTAAAGGTTTCTTTGTGGAACCGTGGTAAAGAAGCGTTTACCATCGAGCCGATGGAGCGTATCGCGCAAATGGTGATTGTGCCGGTTGTCCAAGCTGCGTTTAAGGTTGTGGACGAGTTTGCCGCCAGCGAGCGCGGTGAAGGCGGATTCGGCAGCACCGGCAAAGCCTGATGATTTGAAAGGCCGTCTGGAACAGGATAAATTGAAATATTTGATTTCGGTTTGCCGTTGTTCAGACGGCCTTTTTGTTGTGCCAACCTTTGCATAATTACACACAAGATTGCATTTTTATATCTTGTCTGTATGACCGGCGCACCCAATAATACAGGCCGTCTGAAACCTTTACGGAGCGTTGTTATGTCCCGTCCTTCACTTTTTCTGCCTTTATTTTTGATTATCTTTGGCGCAGTTTGGTTTTTACGCGCCACGGATATTTTGCCTGCAACATCGACAATGATTGCCGGTGCATTAATTATTTTGGGCTTTGCCGTGTTGATTATGGACGGCATCAACAAACAGTCCATCGTTTCCGGCCCGATGCTGGTTTATATCGGTACAGCTATTTATCTGCACATGAGCTACTGGATTTACCTCTCGCCGTTGCTGGCCATCGGCATGGTCGTGTTGGGTTGTCTGCTGTTACTCTCGCGCAGCGATATGATTCCTGAGAAACACACAAAATAGAAAGATGAGAGATTTAGGTTTTACCCTATAAAGGCCGTCTGAACAATGGTATAATCCGCCGATTCAGACGGTCTTTTTTATTGTGGTTTAAATTTGAAATTTACCCTCCCGGCCGCACCGTTTTCTTACATTTTGCAAAGTTTCCGCCATGACTCAAGACAAAATCCTCATCCTCGACTTCGGCTCGCAAGTTACCCAGCTGATCGCCCGCCGCGTGCGCGAAGCCCACGTTTACTGCGAACTGCATTCTTTCGACATGCCTTTGGAAGAAATCAAAGCCTTCAACCCGAAAGGCATCATCCTCTCCGGCGGTCCTAATTCTGTTTACGAATCCGATTATCAAGCCGATACCGGTATTTTTGATTTGGGCATTCCGGTTTTGGGCATTTGCTACGGTATGCAATTTATGGCGCACCACTTGGGCGGCGAAGTTAGCCCGGGCAACCAACGCGAATTCGGTTATGCGCAAGTTAAAACCATCGACAGCGAGCTGACACACGGCATTCAAGACGATGCGCCAAACACGCTCGACGTTTGGATGAGCCATGGCGATAAAGTTTCCAAACTGCCTACCGGCTTCTCCGTCATCGGCGATACGCCGTCTTGCCCGATTGCCATGATGGAAAACGCTGAGAAACAATTCTACGGCATCCAATTCCACCCTGAAGTGACCCACACCAAACAAGGCCGCGCGCTGTTGAACCGCTTTGTCTTGGATATTTGCGGCGCACAACCAAGCTGGACCATGCCGAACTACATAGAAGAAGCCGTTGCCAAAATCCGCGAACAAGTCGGCAGCGACGAAGTGATTTTGGGTTTGTCCGGCGGCGTGGACTCTTCCGTAGCGGCGGCGCTGATTCACCGTGCCATCGGCGATCAACTGACCTGCGTGTTTGTTGACCACGGTCTGTTGCGTCTGAACGAAGGCAAAATGGTGATGGATATGTTTGCTCGCAACTTGGGCGTACGCGTGATTCACGTTGATGCCGAAGAGCAGTTTTTGGCGAAACTTGCCGGCGTGACCGATCCAGAGAAAAAACGCAAAATCATCGGCGCGGAATTTATCGAAGTATTTGACGCTGAAGAGAAAAAACTCACCAACGCCAAATGGTTGGCGCAAGGTACAATTTACCCCGACGTAATCGAATCCGCAGGCGCGAAAACCAAAAAAGCCCACGCCATCAAATCGCACCACAACGTCGGCGGCCTGCCTGAAAACATGAAACTCAAGCTGCTTGAGCCGTTGCGTGATTTGTTCAAAGACGAAGTACGCGAACTGGGCGTCGCTTTGGGTCTGCCGCGTGAAATGGTGTACCGTCATCCGTTCCCGGGCCCTGGTTTAGGCGTGCGTATCTTGGGCGAAGTGAAAAAAGAATACGCCGACTTACTCCGTCAAGCAGACGATATTTTCATTCAAGAATTGCGCAATACTACCGACGAAAACGGCACATCTTGGTACGACCTGACCAGCCAAGCCTTTGCCGTATTCCTGCCTGTAAAATCCGTCGGCGTAATGGGCGACGGACGCACTTACGACTACGTCGTCGCGCTGCGCGCAGTCATCACCAGCGACTTCATGACCGCACACTGGGCAGAACTGCCGTACTCGCTACTCGGCCGCGTGTCCAACCGCATCATCAACGAAGTCAAAGGCATCAACCGCGTGGTTTATGATGTCAGCGGCAAACCACCTGCCACGATTGAGTGGGAATAATCCCTAAATAATAAAGGCCGTCTGAACAGATATTGTTCAGACGGCCTTTTTTGCACTGATGAGCTTGGTTAACGCATACAATGAAATCAATCAGCAAACTTTCCGTTAGCGGTTTAAGCAAATATCTTAATCAATACGGCCGAATTTGCCGCTTTTGAAATCGCTGATGGCTTGTCGGATTTCTTCGGCAGTATTCATCACAAATGGGCCGTAGCCGACTACGGGTTCATCAATCGGAACGCCGGAAAGCAGCAAGATTTTGACTTCTTCGCTACCGGCTTTTACGCGCACTTTACCGCCGGTTTGCTCAAAATTGACCAATTCTCCGGCTGTCGCCTGTTCTTTGTCATTAAACGTCACCGCTCCGCGCAGGACAACCATAGACAGATTGTGATTGTCGGGTACTTCCAATTCGACTTCTTTATCGGCATGGAGCACAATATCCCAAACATTCATTTCGGTGAACGTGTCCGCCGCGCCTTTTACGCCGTCATGTTCGCCTGCAATCAGACGTAAGTAGCCGGCTTCGTCGGGAAATTCGACGACGGGAATATTTGCTTTGGCAAGATGCTGATAGCGTGGCGGCGTGTTTTTGTCTTTGGCGGGCAGGTTGACCCAAAGTTGGACCATTTCAAAGAGTCCGCCTTTTTTGCTGAAGTTTTCAGAGTGGAATTCTTCATGAATAATGCCTGAACCCGCGGTCATCCATTGCACGTCGCCTTCGTAAATAATGCCGCCTCCGCCGCTGGAGTCGCGGTGTGCTACTTCGCCGTGGTAGGCGATGGTAACGGTTTCAAAGCCTTTGTGCGGATGTTGTCCGACACCGCGCGGACCGTGCGTTTCGTTGGGTGCAAATTCATACGGTGCGGCATAGTCCAGCATCAGGAACGGGTTGGTGCCGCGGTCGTCAGCCATGTGGGAGAACAAAGGTTGCACGAGGAATCCATTGCCTACCCAGTGTTGGCCGTCGGCTCGGTAGATTTGTTTGATGTTGCGCATGATAAAGTTCCTTCTTTTTATGGCCGTCTGAAGCCTTTCAGATGGCCTTTTGTTACAGAATGCTTGTATTATAGGGGGTACAAACTTTATAACAAGTACGCACATTTTTTATACTGTTGTTTGGAGATTTTGTATGTCGGAAACAGAACACGCACACGGCTCTTGCTGTCCGGTTGTCAATACTTTGGATATTATCGGCGGTAAATGGAAGGTATTGATTTTATATTATTTAAATGAAAAAACCCGACGTTTCAATGAGTTGCAGCGTTTGCTTGCGGGCATTACCCAGCGGATGTTGACGCTGCAGCTGCGCGAATTGGAAAACGACGGTATCGTTCATCGGGAAGTGTATCCGCAGGTACCGCCGAAGGTGGAATACTCGCTGACTGAGTTTGGGCGGACGCTGATGCCTGTGATCGAAGCAATGCACCGTTGGGGCGAGCAATATGCTGCGGAATGTGTGAAACATCAAAAGTAGCCGTAGGCTTTTATGGTTATGATATTGATAAAGGCTTTAAGGCCGTCTGAACAGGCGTGATTCATGGTTTCACGCTTATTCAGACGGCCTTATTCTTTAGGGACTAAGCCCAATCAAAATTGATTTTTCAATTCACGCAAAGCGGCGAAGACTTCGAGTTCGCTGTTTAATTTTCGTCCGCTCAATTCTTCGGCGCGTACCCGAACTTGGGGCAGGTGTACGCGGAAAAACGGATTGACTTTGCGTTCGTGCGCCAGGCTGACAGGCAGTGTCGGCGTGTGTTCGGCTGTGGCCAAGGCCGTCTGAATATCGGTGTTGTCCGGCTCGATATGTTGGGCAAAGCGCAGGTTGGAGGTGGTGTATTCGTGCGCCGGATAAAACAGCGTTTCTTCGGGCAGTTGGTTGAATCGGTGGAAGCTGTCGTAAAGCTGCTCGATTGTGCCGGTGAATACGCGGCCGCAACCGGCGGAGAACAAGGTATCGCCGCAGAAAACGTGCAGACCGTCTGAATTTTCCAACAGATAGCTGATGTGGTGGTCGGTATGGCCGGGAGTAGCCCAGACGGTAACCAAGCCTTCACCAAACGGGAACTGCGTGCCTGCTGTGACGGTATGCGTCGCCACGTCGATGTCGCTTTCGCCATAGATTGGGGATTCTAAGAAGCCGTTGTGCAGCGCTTTTGCGCCGCCGATATGGTCATGATGAGGATGGGTAATCCATGTTTGCGCCAGCATCAAGTGGTTGTGAACAAGGAATTTTAAGACCGGCGTGGCATCGGACGGATCGACGCAGACGGCATGGTTGCCTTCTTGAATCATCCAGATGTAGTTGTCGTTTAGGGCTTGGATTGGTGTGATTTTCATATGCTTTCTTCTGGTTTGGGGTTTCAGACGGCCTCTAAATAATCTTTGATATTCGGGCTTTGGCCGAATACGGCTTCATGGGCTTGCTGGATGCTCAGTCGGTTGAACAGCAATCTTTGGGTTTGGTCGCCGTCGATAATCCGCACTTGGCCTTGCAGTTTGGGCGCGTCGTGATGAAAGGTGTTTTTAAACGCGTGCCAACGGTCAGCTTGCAGATGGACGACGGCAAACATATCGTGCGAAATATTGACGCCGACGCTCAATAGCTTGGTCGAGGCTTGCAGGCAGAAACTGCTGTCGCCAAACAGGCACAGCCCCGTGTTTTCCGGATAGCGGAACAATTCGATTTTCACGGCTTCGGGTTCGGCAAAGATATTGCAAAACAACCGTTCAAACAACGACGGCTGCGCCACGCCTTCGCTCAACATACCGTAAAGCCCGCCCAGCCAATCGACATAACCGAGAAAAGTGAAACGGTAGTCCTGCATAATGGCTTCGATGCGCTTGGGATCGCGTTTGCTGATCAAGCGGACAAATTCAAAACCGACTTCCGGCAGCAGCGCCCGAAGCGTTTGGTGCAGGCGGTGGACAAACAGGTTTTTATGGTTGTGCGGATTGCGCAGAATACCGAGGAATTTCAGCCGCAATATCCGCCACAAGGCATCCGGTACTTTGACGGTGTCGGCATTTGCCGTAGGTGTTTTCAGACGGCCTGCAGGCAGGGTACGCAGGTGGTTGCAGGCATCTTCGTAGCCGCTTTCATGACGGTTGAACCAGCTTTCCAGATTGTATTGGTTGGCGGAGTCTTCGACAAAGGTCAGTGTATAGAGGTTTTTTGCCGCCAAATTGCCGATGATGTTAACGCTTATCGCTTCGCTGCGGTTTTGTTCTTTGCCGCGGGCTTTTTCGCCAGGATGGAACATGGACAAAGACAGCTTGTAAACATTCTGATTTTGCGGGCTGACCTGCGGATTATGCGCGTGCTGCCGTTGCTCGGTCTGGGCGACGAAGTGGTGCTCCTTAGTCGGATTCGCGGTCAACAGGGCGTAAGGCTTTTCGCCACATTCGGGAAATTCGCAATCGCTGAGGATAAAGGCTTGTCGAGTCATAATGTCGGGAAAGACCGTCTGAATATGTCGATTATAGTTTAAAAGTGGGAATTATACAGAAGGACGGCGACGGGTTTGGTCTTTATACGCAAAAGGACGCAAAAAGGTCGTCTGAGAACGGATATAGCGAGGTTCGCTAAATCGTTTTCAGACAACCTTAAATCAACGGACTGTTCAACACTATTTATTCTTCTTTTTGGAAAACATGGTTGCGGTGATACTCGAAATATTTTTCGCTTTCAGGTTCGATTTTTAATTTCATATCGCGAGAAATTCCAAGCCGCTCTTGATTTTCCGAATCGATTGTCGGGCTGATTTTTATCGTACCGTCGGTATCAAACGTAATCAGACCGCTATCGAATAATGCGTCGACATTGGGTGCGAGCATCAGACCATTGAAGGGATCTAACCTCTCTTCATTATTGCACTTGCTCCAAGGTTTGATATGGCTGGCAATAAGTAAAGACCGAACATCTAGGCCTGTTAGCGGGCAGTTCGGATACAGTTCGAGTAGTTTTTGCCGGAATCTGCCTTGCCCTTGACGAGCTTTTATTAAGGTTTCGATTTCAGTTCGCTTTTCTGGGTCAGTCTTGGATGATAAACATTTTTTGAGTTCGTCTATATCAGATTTTAAGGATAGGGCAGAAGCTGCCTGAAAATTTTGTATTCCTGTGAGCTGTTCTACCGGTAATCCTTTTTCCTTACAGATTCTGCATGGATTTAGCCCTTTTTGATATTTGACCCAGCTCCATTGTTCAAGTTCTTCAATTGAGTTTGAGCAAACTTTGAAATATTTTCCAGTTGTGCGCCCCGGTCTTTTATTCAGTTGGCTACAATTAGCAAAATGTATTTTGGGAAAATCTTTATAAATCTTAGAAGGGTCTTTAGTTTGATCTATATTTAATACAAATCCATTTGAGTTTTCTTCAATCCATTCAATAAATTCATCATCATTCGGCCTGTTTTTAAAAATTACTATGTCAGACATAAGCCTCTCCAAATCTTTTCTATAAATTCAATTAAGTTTGTTTGTATATATAGGTTCGGGACAAAAAATCTAGGCTGTCATTCCCGCGTAGACGGGAATCCAGAAGTTTGGATTTGCAGTAATTTTTAAATATTTTTGAAATGCAGAGGTCTGGATTCCCGCCTGCGCGGGAATGACGGCGGTTGGTTCGGTCTTCATACGCATTGGTTCGGTCTTATACGTAAAAGAATATATAAAGGTCGTCTGAAAACAGATATAACAGAATCCGCTAAATCGTTTTCAGACGACCTTTTCTTTAAACCTGAATCAAATCAAGCTTTTCATTAGCCCAAAGCTTTTCTTGCACCGGCAAAGAGGCGGTACCAGCCGGACAGTTCCGTCCAGTCTTCCGGTTTCCAGCTCATTTGTGCGGCACGGTACACGCGTTCCGGATGCGGCATCATGATGGTAACGCGGCCGTCGGTGTTGGTCACACCGGCGATGCCTTGCGGCGAGCCGTTAGGGTTGAGCGGATAAGTTTGGGTCACTTGGTTTTGACCGTCCACATATTGCAGCGCAATGCCCAAATCGGCAGAAATATTGCCGCCGTGAAGCGCGAAGTCGGCGCGGCCTTCGCCGTGGCTGACCACGACAGGCAGGCTGGAGCCTTGCATTTCATTCAGAATCAGCGACGCAGATTTTGGAACATGAACCATGCTCAGGCGCGCTTCAAACTGTTCGCTCAAGTTGCGTTTGAATTTAGGCCATGCTTCTGCGCCCGGGATAATCTCGGCAAGGTTGCTGACCATTTGACAGCCATTGCACACGCCCAATGTCAGCGTGTCCGGGTCGGCGAAGAAGGCGGCAAATTGGTCGCGCAGAGCAGGGTGGAACAGAATCGATTTCGCCCAACCTTCGCCCGCACCGAGTACGTCGCCGTAGCTGAAGCCGCCGCAAGCCGCCAGCATTTTGAAGTCGGCAAGGTGGACGCGGCCTGCCATCAGGTCGGACATATGTACGTCGTAGGCATCGAAACCGGCGCGGGTAAACGCGGCAGCCATTTCGATTTGTCCGTTTACGCCCTGTTCGCGCAGGATGGCGATTTTGGGTTTCGCGCCACTGTTGATAAACGGCGCGGCAATGTCTTCTTTTACGTCAAACTTCACGTCGGCAAACAATGCGCTGCGGTCGTTGTCGCTAATCAGGGCGAACTCGCTGTCTGCGCAGGCAGGGTTGTCGCGCAGGCGTTGGATGGCGTGGCTGGTTTCCTGCCATGCGCGTTGCAGGTCGGCGCGGTTTTGTTCCAATACGATGCCTGCTTGGTTGCGGATAACAATTTTCTCGTCAGTACCGATGGTGGCAACGGTATGCAGTGCCAAATCAGCTTCTTTAAACAAGGCTTCTACTGCCGCAACATCTTGTTTGGCGATTTGAATCACTGCGCCCAGCTCTTCATTGAACAATGCGCAGATGCTGGCTTCGTTGACATCGGTTTGATTGGCAACCAGTGAGGTCAAATCCACGTTCAAGCCGCATCGTGCAGCAAACGCCATTTCCACCAACGTCGCAAACAAACCGCCGTCGCTGCGGTCGTGGTATGCCAAGAGTTTGTCTTCGGCGACAAGCTGCTGAATCACGTTGTAAAACGCTTTCAGACGGCCTGTGTCGTCCAAATCAGGCGCATCGCCGGTCATGTTGTTATAAACCTGACCGAATGCCGAGCCACCCATGCGCGCTTTGCCGAAGCCCAAATCGATAAACAGCAATACGCTGTCTTCGACGTTTTTCAACTCAGGCGTAACAGTCTTGCGTACGTCTTCCACTGGCGCAAACGCAGAAATAATCAGGCTTAGCGGCGAAACGACGGATTTTTTCTCTTCGCCGTCCTGCCAAACGGTTTTCATCGACAGGCTGTCTTTGCCTACGGGAATGCTCAAATCCAATGCCTGACAGGCTTTAGAAACCGCTTCGACGGTGCGGTAGAGTTTTTCGTCTTCGCCTTCGTTGCCGCACGCCGCCATCCAGTTGGCGGAGAGCTTGATGTTGCCGATATCGCCGATGTTGACTGCCGCGATGTTGGTAATGGCTTCGCCGACGCACATTCTGCCCGAGGCAGGTGCGTCAAACAGGGCGACGGTCGGTTTTTCACCCATAGACATCGCCTCGCCGCGATAGGTGTTGAAGCCCATCATGGTCACGGCGCAGTCGGCTACCGGAGTTTGGTATTTGCCGACCATTTGGTCGCGGTGGGTCATGCCGCCGACGCTGCGGTCGCCGATGGTAATCAGGAAGTTTTTGGCGGCTACGGTAGGCAGGCGCAAAACGCGGTAGGCGGCTTCGGTAATGTCGATATTGCCGGCGTTAAACGGTTTTTCAGACGGCGTAACTGTTTTGTCGGTACGCGTGGTTTTGGGCGGTTTGCCGAGTAAAACGTTCAATGGCAAATCGACAGGATTGTTGGAGAACAAATCGTCGCGCACTTTCAAATGGCCGTCGTCGGTCGCCGTGCCGACCACGGCAAACGGACAGCGTTCGCGTTCGCAGATGGAGCGGAAGATGCCCAAATCTTTCTCCAAAATCGATAATACATAACGCTCTTGCGATTCGTTACACCAAATCTGCAATGGGCTGAGGCCGTGTTCTTCCAGCGGTACTTCGCGCAGCTTGAATACCGCGCCGCGTCCGGCATCGTTGACCAATTCGGGGAAGGCGTTGGACAAGCCGCCCGCGCCGACGTCGTGGATGGAGATAATCGGGTTCTTATCGCCGAGCTGCCAGCAGCGGTCGATGACTTCTTGCGCGCGGCGTTCGATTTCGGGATTGCCGCGTTGTACGGAGTTGAAGTCCAAAGACGCGTCGTTCGTACCGGTATTCATGGAGGAAGCCGCGCCACCACCCAAGCCGATAAGCATACCCGGGCCGCCCAGTTGGATCAGCAATGCGCCTTCGGGGATTTCGTCTTTGTGCGTCTGCTGAGCCTGAATGCTGCCCAAGCCACCGGCAATCATAATCGGTTTGTGGTAGCCGCGAACTTGGCCGTCAAACTTCTCTTCAAAGGTGCGGAAGTAGCCCAAGAGGTTCGGGCGGCCGAATTCGTTGTTGAACGCTGCGCCACCGATCGGGCCTTCGATCATGATGTCTAAAGGGGAAGCAATATGGCCGGGTTTGCCGTAGGCTTGTTCCCAAGGCTGCTCCAAGCCAGGGATATTTAGGTTGGAGACGGTAAAGCCGGTCAAGCCCGCTTTCGGACGCGAACCTTTGCCTGTTGCGCCTTCATCGCGGATTTCACCGCCCGCACCCGTTGCCGCACCCGCAAACGGTGCGATGGCGGTCGGGTGGTTGTGCGTTTCCACTTTCATGATGATATGCGTGTCTTCCTCGTGGAAACGGTAGCCTTGGTTTTCCGCCGCATTCGGATAGAAACGCTCGATTTTCGCGCCTTCGATCACGGACGAATTGTCTTTATAGGCAACGACCGTGCCTTCGGGATGCGCGTTGTGCGTGTCGCGAATCATGCCGAAAAGCGATTTTGGTTGTTTTTCGCCATTGAGGATGAAATCGGCGTTGAAGATTTTGTGGCGGCAGTGTTCGCTGTTTGCCTGCGCGAACATCATCAGCTCCACATCGGACGGATTGCGGTTTAAAGCCTGATAGTTTTCAACCAGATAATCGATTTCGTCGGCTGAAAGCGCCAAGCCCATTTCGGTATTGGCTTTGACCAATGCCTCTTTACCGCCGCCCAATACATCTACGCTGGAGAAGGTTTCCGATTGGATGTGGTGGAACAGTTGCGCCGCTGCATCGATGTCGGTCAACACGCTTTCGGTCATGCGGTCGTGCAACAGGGCTGCCCATTGTTGTTTTTGCCCGTCGGTAAGCGCACCTTCCAGCCATACGGCCATGCCGCGTTCGATACGCTCAATACCTTCCAAACCGCAGTTTTCGGCGATATTGGTTGCTTTGGAAGCCCAAGGCGAAATGGTGCCCAAACGGGGCGTTACCAAAAATAAATGCAAGCCCTCGCGCGCTTTGGGCGTTTGTTCAACGCTTTGCGCCGCCAGTAAGGCTTGCAGTTTTTCGACTGTCGCGGCATCAAGTGCTTTTTCGCTACCGACAAAATACCAAAATTCGCTGCTTAATTTGACTTCGGGCAGGCCGAGTGCGGCTGCTTTTTGAAAGAGTTTTTCAACACGGAAATCGGAAAGGGCGGTTACACCGCGCAAGGGCAGAACAACAGACATGGATTCAGCTCACAAAATGCAGTTGGGGAATTCGTTATTATACCTGAAAAATGCGATTTTGCTTGTGAATTTATACTTAAAATGTTGACAATTTTTACTTATGAACAGAAGGCGGAAGAAGCCGTCTTTCCGTCCTTTTGTTTATTTTATATCTGATTATTCAGTTATTTTTGTTTATTTTTGAAGGATTGGGCGAAATGGGGTCGGATAGGTGCGACGACATAAAGTGAGGATTATTGGATGGTTGTTTGTGATTTTTTGCTGACAATAAGGCCGTCTGAAACCTTGTTTTCAGACGGCCTTGCCTTATCCTTTTCTTTTGTTTCCCAGCATATCCAGCAGACCTGCCAGATTGCTTTTTCCTTCTTCCTTGCTCACAATCGGCTCGCCGCCTTTGCGGCCTAAAATCTTGATGTCTTCCTGCGGCATTTCGTCTATGAAACGGCTCGGCTCAGGGAATTGCCATGTGCCTTGCTTTTTACGTTTGAGGCAGTGGGTCAGTGTAAGCTGGCGTTTGGCGCGGGTAATGCCGACATACATCAGGCGGCGTTCTTCTTCGACATTGTCTTCTTCGATGCTGTCGTTGTGCGGCAAGATACCTTCTTCGCAACCGACAAGGAAAACGTAGGGATATTCCAAACCTTTGGAAGCGTGCAGGGTGGAGAGTTTGACGGCATCGACTTCTTCTTCGCCCTTACCTTCCAAAAGCGTCATCAGAGCGATGGTTTGGGCAAGCTCGATGATGTTTTTGCCGTCTTGTTCGCCTTTGCGTTCCAGCCAGCCGGTCAGGTCGGTAACGTTGCGCCATTTGATTTCGCCTGCTTTGCCTTCTTCGTTGGCCAACAGGTGGTTTTCGTAGTCGATTTCTTTCAGTAGGTTATGAATAAGCTCGCCTGCTTCGCTGGTTTCGGCTTTGGTTCGATAGCTTTCAATCATATCCATGAAGGCTTGCAGGTGTTGGCGGTTGGTATGGTTCAACAGGGCAAGTGCTTCTTCGGTTTGCGCGGCTTCATATAGGCTGCATTCGTGTTCGTGCGCGTAGGTGTTGAGTTTGCCCAACGTTACATCGCCGATGCCGCGTTTGGGTGTGGTAACGGCGCGCAAGAAGGCAGGATCGTCGTTGGGGTTGGCAAGCAGGCGCAAATAGGACAAAACGTCTTTGATTTCGGCTTTGTCGAAAAAGCTTTGCCCGCCGGAGAGTTGATAAGGAACGCGCGCGCTGCGCAAGGCTTCTTCAAAAATCCGCGCCTGATGGTTGCCGCGGTATAACACGGCGAAATCGGCGTATTGGGTTTTGTCGCCGCCGACCAGTTTCTGCTTGACGATTTGGCTGACAACCCAGTCGGCTTCGTGCTGCTCGCTTTGACAGGCAACGACTTTGACAATTTCGCCTTCGCCAAACTGAGACCAAAGTTTTTTGGTGAACAGCTTGGGGTTGTTTTCGATCACTTTGTTGGCGATTTTGAGAATCCGCGCAGTGGAGCGGTAGTTTTGCTCCAGTTTGATGACTTTCATCTGCGGATAGTCTTCCTGCATTTTGCGCAGGTTTTCCATGTTTGCGCCGCGCCATGCGTAGATGGACTGGTCGTCGTCGCCGACGGCGGTAAACATGCCTTCCGCGCCGGTCAAGAGCTTCATCAGGGTAAATTGGCAGGTGTTGGTGTCCTGACATTCGTCAACCAACAGATAACGCAGCCGCCGCTGCCATTTGTTGCGCGCTTCGCTGTTTTGCTGCAACAGTACGGCGGGCAGGCGGATTAAGTCGTCGAAGTCCACCGCCTGATAGCTTTGCAGGGTTTCCTGATAGCTCGCATACACGCGCGCGATTTGTTCTTCCCAAGCGTTGGAGGTCGTCTGAAGTACGTCTTCGGGCGTTTTCAAATCGTTTTTCCACAGGGAAATCTGATGCTGCGCTTTGAATAAGGCTTCTTTTCCCGTACCGCCCAAAAGTTCGCCGATGATTTTCGCGCTGTCGGTGGAATCGAGGATGGAAAAGTTTTTTTTGTAACCGATATGGTTCGCCTCTTCGCGCAGAATTTTCATGCCCAAAGAGTGGAACGTGCAAATCGTCAGCCCGCGCGTTTGCGACTTGGGCAGCATTTTAGAGACGCGCTCCTGCATTTCCGTGGCAGCTTTATTGGTAAAGGTAATCGCGGCGACGGTATGCGGCAGATAGCCGACATTGACAATCAAATGCTTGATTTTTTGCGTAATCACGCCGGTTTTGCCGCTGCCTGCGCCGGCAAGGACGAGCAGGGGGCCGCCTAGATATTTGACCGCGGCTTGCTGTTGTGGGTTGAGTTTCATTGAAGGGGAAGACGGGTAATGTGGGGAGCAATTATACAATAAGGCCGTCTGAAATTTTCAGACGGCCTTGGGCGTTTTTTAGAGTAAACCTTATGCAAAATATTTCAATTTGCCTTTGAAGTCTTCCAGTTTTTCGTAGCCTTTTTGCGCCATGATGGCTTTTAATTCAAGGGAAACCCGTTCAAAAATGTCTACGCCTTGCTGGTGTAGCGCCGTGCCGATCTGCACCATGCTGGCGCCGCACAAGATGTGTTCAAACGCATCACGGCCGCTGTAAACGCCGCCTGTTCCAATGACTTGGATAGACGGATCCAGTCTTTGATAGAACGCGTGGACATTGGCAAGAGCGGTCGGTTTGATGTATTGGCCGCCAATGCCGCCAAAGCCGTTTTTCGGGCGGATGACGACGGATTCATCTTCGATATACATGCCGTTGCCGATGGAGTTGACACAGTTGACGAATTTTAAGGGATGGCGGTTGAACACTTCCGCCGCTTGATCGAAATGGACGATATCGAAATATGGCGGTAATTTGATACCTAAAGGTTTATCGAAGTAGCTGAAGGCTTCGCTCAAAATCCGCTCGGTGGTTTCAAAATCATAGGCGATTTGCGGCTTGCCGGGGACGTTTGGGCAGGAAAGATTGAGTTCGGTAATGCCGTTGAACCCGCTGTTTTGCACTTTTTTTAACAACATATGCGTTTCATCGGGCGACATACCGACCAGCGAGAGGAAAAAAGCCCTTTTGGGATGAGACTCTTGAAGGGTAAGCAGGTAATCCAGATAGTAATCAATGCCTTGATTCGGCAATCCCATCGAATTGATACTGCCGAGAGGAACATCATGATAGCGTGGCTCGGGGTTGCCTTGACGCGGGGTAAGCGTTGCGGTTTTGGTAACGAAAGTGCCTGCCGAAGACTGTCTGACGGCTTCCAATTCCTCAACAGTCATACACGCCACGCCTGCCGCATTCATCAGGCAGTTGTCAAAAGAAAAACCGGCGATTTGGGTTTTCAACGATACCATCTCCTGCTCCTTTTCTTCGCAAAATCAAAATGTTTGACAAGCGTAGCACGAAGAGGCAGTACGATTTTTAACAAACATCAAATGACAAAGCATGTAGGCGGATGTTGTTTTCAATATTGAAAAAAGGCCGTCTGAAAAACTTAAACGGTCTTTCAGACGGCCTTCGCTAAGCTGTCGGCTGATTTGGCTATTGGGTTTTAAAAATCAGGCCAACCATTCGGCTAAGGCCGCTTCAAAACGTTTCAAGCCTTCGGCCATGTCTTCATCGTTCAGCAGCAGGCTGGGGGCGAAACGCACCACATTGGCACCGGCAACCAGTACCATCAGGCCGTGTTTTAAAGCGGCGGCGGTAATTTCCGATGCCTTGCCTTCGTATTTGTCTGCCAACACGCAGCCAAGCAGCAAGCCCATGCCGCGGACTTCTTTAAATACGCCGGTCTTTTCGCCTATTTCACGCAAGGCTGTCTGAAGTTTTTGGCCTTGTTGCTGAACGTGTGCCAATGTTTCGGGCGCATTGATGATGTCAAACGCACGGCTGCCGACCGCACACGCCATCGGATTGCCACCGAAGGTTGAACCATGTGTTCCGGGGCCGAAGGTTGGGGCGATTTTATCGGTGGTCAGTATCGCGCCAATCGGGAAGCCGCAACCCAAGGCTTTGGCAGAGCTGAGAATATCGGGTGTCACGCCGTAATGCTCGTAGGCAAACAGTTTGCCTGTATGGCCCATGCCGGTTTGCACTTCGTCCAAAATCAGCAAGGCGCCGTGTTTGTCGCACAAACGGTGCGCGGCTTGCAGATATTCTTGGGTGGCAGGCAGGATGCCGCTTTCGCCTTGAATCGGCTCGATAATCACGGCGCAGGTTTTGTCGCCGACGGCTGCTTCCAATGCGGCAATATCATTAAATGGAACATGGGTAATATCTGACGGCAGCGGCGCGTAGTCTTTGCTGTATTTGGGCTGGCCACCGACGGATACGGTAAACAGGGTGCGGCCGTGGAAGCTGTTGAGGCAGGAGATGATTTCGGTTTTGTGTTCGCCAAAATGATCGCGGCCGTATTTGCGCGCCAGTTTCAACGCGGCTTCATTGGCTTCTGCGCCGGAATTGCAGAAAAACACTTTATCGGCAAAGGTGTTTTCGACCAGTTTTTTAGCTAATTCTTGCGCCGGTTGGGTGGTGTAGATATTAGAAATGTGCCAGAGTTTTTGCGATTGTTCGGCCAAGGCCGCGACCAAATCGGGATGACAATGCCCCAGCGCGTTCACTGCAATACCGCCTGACAGGTCAATGTACTCTCGTCCTTCGGTATCCCAAACCCGGCTGCCGAGCGCACGTTCCGGAATCATGGGGGCGAATGAGAAATTGGGCGTCAGGTAGTTTTGCATGTTCTTTTCCTTTTGATATTGTCAACAATTTCTTGAATTATGCGCCTATTGATTGAGAGATTCAATATGGCAATCAGGCCGTTTGAAAACTGGCTTTCAGACGGCCTAATGCTTATTTATGCTTGATTTCCCAGCATTGATGGATTTTTTTGTTGCGGAAATCGTCGGGAACGGACTGTTTGGAAATGTCTTTGACGGCGTATTGTTCCGATACCGAGTTGTCCAAGACGAAGCTGCGTAAGTTGTTGGAGAAGTACAAAATGCCGTCTGAAGCGAGCAGGTTCATTGCGTCGTCAATCAGCTTTTTATGGTCGCGCTGGATGTCGAGGATGTCGAGCATCTTTTTGCTGTTGGAAAAGCTGGGAGGATCCATGACGATCAGGTCGAACTTTTTGCCTTTGTCTGCGGCGTTTTGCAGGTATTGGAACACGTCGGCGCGGACGATTTTGTGTTGTTCGGTGTCGATGCCGTTGAGTTTGAAATTGCGTTTCGCCCAATCGAGATAAGTGTTGGACAAATCGACGGTTTCGCTGGATGCCGCGCCGCCGGTGGCGGCATAGACGGTGAAGCTGCCGGTGTAGGAAAACAGGTTGAGGAAGCGTTTGCCCGCCGCGGTGTCGCCGACTTTTTTGCGCGTGTTGCGGTGATCGAGGAAAAGGCCGGTGTCGAGGTATTTGTCGAGGTTGACCCAAAACTTGCGGCCGTTTTCCGTGATGACGAAATCGTCGCCGGTTTTGCCGGTTTTTTCGTACTGTTGCAAGCCTTTTTGGCGTTCTCGGCGCTTGAGGTGGATTTGTTCGGGCGCAAAACCGGTCACAAAACCAATGGCTTCCAATACTTCGGCAAGCCATGCTTCGTATTCTTCAGGCTGCATCAGCCAGCCGGTATCGTATTCCTGAAGGTGGATTTGGTTGCCGTAAACATCGACGGCAAAGGGAAATTGGGGAATATCGCGGTCGTAAATGCGCCAGGCTTCGATGCCGTTGCGTTTGGCCCATTTCATAAGATGTTTGATATTTTTGCCCAAGCGGTTGGCAAATGGGGTAATGTCGGTCATGGTTTCAGACGGCCTTATTGGGGAAGTTTCCAGAATTGATCAGCAGGGACGTAGGCGTGGCGGTCAAGCATATAGAGAATTGTATCGTCAGGCGCAACCATGGTGGCGCGGTCAGTCTTGCCTTTAAAGGGGAACACGATTCGTGCTTCTGAGGCGTTTTTGATGTCGATACCGTAGCTGGTTCTGCCGCTTTCTAGTTTGTATTGGTTTTGAGTGTATTC
Source organism: Neisseria sp. P0024.S006 (assembly GCF_051956595.1). NCBI lineage: Bacteria > Pseudomonadati > Pseudomonadota > Betaproteobacteria > Neisseriales > Neisseriaceae > Neisseria > Neisseria sp. P0024.S006. The sequence continues at coordinate 156,569 of NZ_JBQCXH010000001.1, read as the reverse complement.
GTAAACGGTTTCTTTGCCTTTTTCGTCTTTGACGGTAAAGCTTTTTTCGGCAAAGGTGATTTCGGCTTTGCTACCGTCGGATGCAACGGCCTTCCATTCGCCGCGATAACTCTCCGATCCGCTGCACGCGCCGAGCAACAAAGCGGCAGCAAGTGCAGGTAATAAGGCGGCAGTTTTGAAAAACTTCATGTCGGATTCATCCGTGCTGATTCAATAAAACGGCATTATAGCTTGATTTTGCAGTTGCAGCCTGTTTTGCTTGACCTGGGCAGTTTTCTCCTTTATTATCCGCCGTTCGCCTTTTGATACGAAGCCATCGTCATCCAACCTAAACCGCCGTTTCGGGCGCGTTTCTTTTATTGCTTGCATATTTGCAAAGCCTTTTCTGTGCAGGTTGTCGTCGATGTTAACCACAAGCAAGATGCTTGCGACAACCCTGTAACTTCACATTTCCCGTATCGTTACTTTCCTTTGCTTCAGGTCGTCTGAAATTGTTCAGGCGTGCGCGTTGTTGTCTCTTTAGGATAGCCATGTCTATTAAATTTGCCGATTTGAACCTTGATAAAAACATTTTGTCTGCGGTACGCAGCGAGGGTTACGAAAGCCCGACACCGATTCAGGCGCAAGCGATTCCGTTTGCTTTGGACGGCCGCGACATTATGGCTTCTGCACAAACCGGTTCAGGCAAAACCGCCGCCTTCCTGCTGCCGACGTTGCAGCGGCTGACCAAGCGCAGCGAAAAACCGGGCAAAGGCCCGCGCGCTTTGGTGTTGACGCCGACCCGCGAACTGGCGGCGCAAGTGGAAAAAAACGCGCTGGCGTATGCTAAAAATATGCGTTGGTTCCGTACTGTCAGCATTGTCGGCGGCGCATCTTTCGGCTACCAAACCCGTGCTTTGAGCAAACCGGTTGACCTGATTGTGGCTACTCCGGGCCGTCTGATGGACTTGATGCAGAGCGGCAAAGTTGATTTTGAACGTTTAGAAGTGCTGATTCTGGACGAAGCCGACCGTATGCTGGACATGGGCTTTATCGACGACATCGAAACCATCGTGGAAGCGACACCGAGCGATCGTCAGACTTTGTTGTTCTCCGCCACTTGGGACGGCGCGGTGGGTAAACTGGCGCGCAAACTGACCAAAGACCCTGAAACCATCGAAGTTGAGCGTGTGGACGATCAAGGCAAAATCGAAGAGCAACTGCTGTACTGTGACGATATGCGCCATAAAAACCGCCTGCTCGACCACATCTTGCGCGATGCCAATATCGATCAATGCGTGATCTTCACATCCACTAAAGCCATGACCGAAGTCATCGCGGATGAATTGTACGAAAAAGGTTTTGCCGCCAACTGCCTGCACGGCGATATGCCGCAAGGCTGGCGTAACCGCACGCTGATGGACTTGCGCAAAGGCCGCTGCAAAATTTTGGTTGCCACCGATGTAGCCGCACGCGGTATCGATGTGCCTACCATTACCCACGTTATCAACTATGACTTGCCAAAACAGGCAGAAGATTACGTTCACCGCATCGGCCGTACTGGCCGCGCAGGCCGTACCGGTATTGCGATTACTTTTGCCGAAGTGAACGAATATGTCAAAGTACACAAAATTGAAAAATACATCGGCCGTAAATTGCCTGAGCTGACCATTGAAGGCATGGAGCCGACACGCAAACGCAAATCTGCCGGCGGCAAACCGAAAGGTAAAGGCGGCTGGGGCGATCGTAAATCCGGCGGTTGGCGCGGCGATAAGAAACCGGCTAAAGAAGGTTTCGGCGGTAAAGCTCGTGGCGAAGGTCATAAAAAAGACGGTTTCAAGAAAGATGGCTTTAAGAAAGACGGTTTCAAAAAAGCTGACGGTTTCAAAAAAGGCGGCGAAGGCTTTAAAGGCAAGCGCAAGTCTAACGACAGCTTTGGCGGCAAACACAAAAGAGGTTGATTTTTTCAATCTTAAGGCCGTCTGAAAAAGACATAAGGGCGTGTGAAGACACGCCCTTTTTTATGGTTTCAAGTTTTCGCGTATAAAAAAGCGTGGGATTGGTCCCACGCTTTTTTTCAGACGGCCTTCTTACAAAGCAGCCAATACGGCATCGCCCATTTCGGAGCAGGAAACCAGTTTGGTACCTTCTTCGTAAATGTCGCCGGTACGCAAGCCTTGTTGCAGTACTTTTTGTACGGCGTTTTCAACTTGTTGCGCGCGGGCTTCGTCGTTCAAGCTGTAACGCAGCAACATGGCGAGGGATAAAACGGTTGCCAGCGGATTGGCTTTGTTTTGACCGGCAATGTCTGGAGCGGAGCCGTGAGACGGTTCGTACAGGCCTTTGCCGTTTTCGTCCAAAGAAGCGGAAGGCAGCATACCGATGGAGCCAGTCAGCATGGAGGCTTCGTCAGAGAGGATGTCGCCGAAGATGTTGCCGGTGGCAATCACGTCAAATTGTTTGGGCGCGCGTACCAACTGCATGGCTGCGTTATCAACGTACATATGGGAAAGCTCGACATCAGGGTATTCTTTGCCGATTTCTTCAAAGATTTCGCGCCACAGTTCTGTGGTTTCCAATACGTTGGCCTTGCCGACGGAGCAGACTTTTTTGCTGCGTTTTTGGGCAGATTGGAAGGCAACGTGGGCGATGCGGCGGATTTCGCTTTCGCTGTATTTCATGGTGTTGTAGCCTTCGCGTTCGCCGTTTTCCAAAACACGGATGCCGCGCGGTTCGCCAAAGTAAATATCGCCGGTCAGTTCGCGTACGATAAGGATGTCGAGGCCGGCGACGATTTCCGGTTTCAAAGTAGAAGCATTGGCCAGCTCTTTATACAAAATGGCAGGGCGCAAATTGGCAAACAGATTCAAGTCTTTACGGATGGCCAACAAGCCGCGCTCAGGGCGCAGCGGACGGTCGAGATTGTCGTATTGAGGAGAACCGACTGCACCAAGCAGGACCGCATCGGCTTTGCGGCAAAGGTTTTGCGTGAATTCTGGATAAGGATGGCCGTATTCGTCATAGGCTTCGCCGCCCAAAGGCGCGTATTCGTAGCTGACATCCAAACCTTGTTCGATAAGTTTGTCGAGTACGCGGACGGTTTCTGCAACGATTTCAGGGCCGATGCCGTCGCCGCGCAAGATAGCGATATGTTTGGTCATTTATAACCTCTTTCTAAGTAAAAGTAATTTATAAATATGTGGATAGAATTTAAGTTTTTGCCAGTTTTTTCATAACCTCTATTCTAATTTTCATAAAGTTATTTAAATCTTCTGAAACTCCTTCTTCCCCATAAAATCTCATACTATCAATACCATTTTCAGGAGTTAAATTTAATAATTTTCTTAGTTTTGATATATATTGTGGATCAAAATCTTCTTTTCCATTTTTCCCTTTCTTTTTGACTGTAACCCCTTTTATTGTTTTATTAGTATCTTGATTCCTAATCTTACAAACTTTGCCATAGTCAATAAGGGTAAAACCAAACTCATTTAATATTGCTTCAAGTTTCCTGAATTTTAGTGGTCTATCTCCTTTACTTTGAGTACGAGAAAATTTCTCAAGTTGTTCTGCTATGATAGCAACCTCATCAATCCTATTTTCACAAATCTCATGAGCGGCAACACGTCTTGTAAATTCATATAGTTCTTCATCTGAGCATCGTTCAATTAGAATGCCAAATTCTCCTAAATAATAAATTGTGGATAATAAAGCCGTTCTTTTATTGCCATTATGAAATGGGTGATTGTTAATTATACTATGAAATAAAGCAGCTCCCTTTAAGTAGGGTGAGTCATACTCGGGATTTAAGTCAGGGCGACTTGCTGCTGATTCAATGCCTCCCCTATTTTTTATGCCAGGAGGCTGAATTGGATCTTCTAGATCTTTAAAGTAATTAGTTAAGTAATCATGTATATAAATAATTGTATTTGTATTTATCATTTATTAATAACCTAGTAATTTAAATAAATCTATTTAGATAGTTACGCTTTCAGACGGCCTTAAATCAATTTGCTCTGAAAACGCTGATTGTACCATTATGGTACTGGTAAAGCTGGGTAGAAATCGCGTAGGCAGAGTCTTCAAATGCCTGCAGGACGATATTCGCCATCGCCTGCAAAGCCTCTTCATCGGACGGGCTGCAAACGAGCAGGGCGTTGCGCGCTGGGACTGCAAAAACAGGATTGGCCGGCAGCATAGGATCATCTTTAAGTACTTCGTCTAAAAGCAAAATCAGGGAAGCATCATAGTCGTTGTCCAAATGGATTTGAGCCAATGACCAACCTTCGGCATGATGAATTTGGACAAGTCCATTCATCCGTTGGCGCAAATTATCCATGGCGGTACGATATAAGGCGTCTTCATCTTCAATACCGGCCTCTTCCATATGCTCACGATTGAGCGTATGCATGGATTCTTCCGTATCTACCATATAAAGCACCATGATATCGCCCGCAATCGGTTTGTATACCAGATAATCGGCAGGTTCGGCTTCGTCCGTATTTGTAATCAGTCTGGCGTTTTCCAGATAAATCGTATTTTTAATCGTCGGGAGAATTTGTTGTGCTGAAACACTGGCATCAGTATCTTGAATCTTATCGATAACCGCTAAATTGGCAGCAACAATAGCTTCCAAGGCCTCGGGATTTTGCAGATAACTTGTGTAATGGTTGCTCAAATATGTGCTGAACGATGCTTCATCGTCTTCGGAAAAATGGACGATGATAGGCGAAGACGTAATAGTTTCGCCCCAGTCGATTTTTGCCTCAAGATGCAATTCTTCTTGAATGCGACGAGCAAAGTATTCGACAAATTCCTGCCAAGTCATTAATTTAGGTTTGGAGCGGAACAACCTGCTGAAAAAAGACATATTTTGTCCTGAATAAGGGGATAAGACCGTCTGAAAAATTATAGACGTTCGGTTTCAACACGGATTTTAAAAACAACTTTGCGTATGTTTGCCCTGTCGCCAACCAATGGGGCATGCGCATCATTCGGGAAAAATAGCGCAAATTCGCCTGGCTCCAAGGTCAGCCAGGTTTCAGGCTCGCAGTCGAAAAACTCGATATCGCGCTTTTCGTTGTAGCCTAAACCGTTTTTCAGACGGCCTCTGTCTATCCAGCCATATGTTTCGCTGCCATCAATCGGCGTTTGAATATCAATATGTTTTAAGTGCGCTTCAGGCCGGGCTTCTCCCTTCGTCCTCATCGGCTCGCTACCGATAAAAATACGGATATTGGGATTCTCACATGGCACTTGGCCGTCCGGCAGCTTGGCAAAATCCAAGGTTTGCAACAGATGGAAGGCTTCGGCAAAGTCGGGATGCAAGGCAGCGTAGCGGGTGGCATTGCTTATGGTGTCGGTAATCATGGTGTGGTTAGGTAGAAATTAAACTTCAGGATGTGAAGAATACGTTTTAAGGACGCTTTATTGGGATTCTGACAACAAGGCCGTCTGAAAAGGCTTTTTATGGAGTTGTGTTTTGCAGATCCAAAGTGGAAGCATAATGTTCCGCGATAGGAATATGTTTGCGGCTGACTTGGTTTATATCGCTGCCTTCTTCAGTCCATAAAAACGGAAAGAACGTGTAAACGCTGTCGCCATTCAAATCACGGATTTCTTTGCGCCAATTTTCCCAACGCAGGTTTTCGTAAAACAACTGCAAATCGCCGGTCAATGCCCAATTTAAGAAGTCACCATAACCTTTACCGCAATCTTCCCATTCCAAGGTATCCGGCGGCAGGTAGAAAACATTACCTACTTTGCCATCTAATCCCCCACCATTAATTGCAAAGTAGCCGCCCGCGGCATCATCGGCAAACAGATAATAGGGAGCAGGGCCTGCTGGCTCGGATTGTGTGCGGCCCAGATTCCAACTTCCCAAACCACGGGGTAGCTTCGTACTGCCGGAACCCAGTATCCGCAACCAGCCGTCATCAATTAGGATGCCGCCGGTTTCATAAACGACAGCACCCATAAACGAACGTATCGTTACTTGGGTTTTGACAAGTTCTTCCTGTACCTTTTCAAGTGTACGAGGCAGGACTTCAACGCTGTTTGTCGCTTCCGCAAGCCACTCTTGAATCAATGGCCATGCAGGGTCTTGGGTTTGGATTAATTCGTCGAATGATCTCATGGACTATCCCAAAACATTCAGTAAAGGCCGTCTGAAACACTTAAATTTTTCAGACGGCCTTTGGTATATCAACCGTTAAACAGCCAAGGCTGGCTTTGGCGGCGTTTTTCTTCGAAATCGCGGATTTCGTCGGCGTGTTGAAGGGTCAGGCCGATTTCGTCCAAGCCGTTTAAGAGGCAGTGTTTGCGGTGTTCGGTAATGTCGAATGTGAATGTCTCGCCACTAGGAGTGGTCACGGTTTGCTCGGCAAGGTCGATGGAGAGTTGATAGCCTTCGTTGGCTTCAACTTCTTTGAAAAGCTGGTCAACCTGTTCTTCTGTCAAAACGATAGGCAAAAGGCCGTTTTTGTAGCAGTTGTTGAAGAAGATGTCGGCAAAACTGGGGGCGATGACGGCGCGGAAGCCATAGTCGTCCAATGCCCAAGGGGCGTGTTCGCGTGAAGAGCCGCAACCAAAGTTTTTACGCGTCAACAGGATTTGCGCGCCTTGATAGCGTGGTTGGTTTAGGGAGAAATCCGGATTTAACGGGCGTTTGCTGTTGTCCATGCCCGGTTCGCCGTGGTCGAGGTAACGCCATTCGTCAAAGGCATTAGGGCCGAAGCCGCTGCGTTTGATGGATTTTAAAAATTGTTTGGGGATGATGGCGTCGGTATCGACATTGCTGCGGTCGAGCGGGGCGACGATAGCAGTAATTTTGGTAAAGGCTTTCATGTCAGATTCTTATAGTAATAATGGGAAATTTTATGGCTATTCGGCTTAGCGCGTGCTGTGCAAACCGATTCGGTTGCCTTCTGTATCTTCGATAAATGCGGCAAAGCCGTTGGCAATGCGGAATTTCTCTTGTAACAGTTTGCCGCCTGCTGCAACGGCTTTTTCTGCGGTTTCGGCACAATCCGGGCAATTGAAGAAAATGGTCGTTCCACCGTGGCCGGGTTGGGCATTGCTGTCGTGCCAAATCATGCCGGCCGTGCCGTGTTGGGTGTAATCGGCCGGAAAAATGATGAAACGGAATCCGTTGCCGCCAACGTCTTGCAAGGGCTTGTCAAATACGGATTCGTAAAAGGCCTTAGCGCGATCCAAATCTTGAGCGTGGATGCCGAACCAGCTTGACGGATTACTCATTGCTTCTTCTTTCGCAGGGAATCTTAGGATGTCTGAATAGTAGGGAAACAGGCCGTCTGAAACGGATTTCAGGAGGATCAGACGGCCCACCTTACCGAATTATTCGGTAGCTGCTTCAATTTTGTTGCCGACATGGCTGACGCCGCGGCCTACTGCATTGCCGCCTTTTTTAACGGCTTCTTCAGTTTTATCGGCTACGCGTTCAGCGGTTTCTTTGGTTTTGTCGGCTACACGTTCTGCAGTTTCTTTGGTTTTATCCCAGTTGCGGTTGGTGTCTTCTTTTGCGCCGAACCAAGTGCTGGAACAAGCGGTCAGGATGAAGGCTGCGGCAGCCAATGCAAACAGTTTTTTCATAGTAGATTCCTTTCAAGGTATCGATTGATTGAGAAGGTTTTCAAACGTTTTGCGCAATGGGAAAACTTAATTGGGCAATGTATTGTTTCAGACGGCCTGATGAATAAAGGCCGTCTGAACATGTTTTAAGCCATAGTGCGGATGTCGGTAAAACGGCCGGTTACCGCGGCTGCGGCTGCCATAGCCGGGCTGACGAGATGGGTGCGTCCGCCGTTGCCTTGACGGCCTTCGAAGTTACGGTTGGAAGTGGAGGCGCAACGTTGTCCCGGGGTCAGGCGGTCGGCATTCATGGCGAGGCACATCGAGCAGCCCGGTTCTCGCCATTCAAAGCCGGCATCGATGAAAATTTTGTCTAAGCCTTCTTTTTCGGCTTGTTCTTTAACCAAGCCGGAGCCGGGAACGATTAACACGCGTTGTACATTGTCCGCTTTTTTGCGGCCTTTGGCGATAGCGGCGGCTTCACGCAAATCTTCGATACGGCTGTTGGTACAAGAGCCGATAAAGACGATATCGACGGGGATTTCGTTTAATGGCGTACCCGCTTCCAAGCCCATGTATTCTAGGGCGCGTTCCATGCCACTGCGTTTGACCGGATCGGTTTCTTCGGCAGGGTTCGGCACTTTGCCGCTGATGTCCAAAACCATTTCGGGCGATGTGCCCCAGGTTACTTGAGGCTCGATGTCTTCGGCTTTGAAGTGGTATTCCTTATCAAAAACTGCGCCTTCGTCAGACACCAGCGTGCGCCAGTATTCAACGGCTTTGTCCCATGCTTCGCCTTTAGGTGCGAAAGGTTTGCCTTTTACATAGTCGATGGTGGTTTGGTCGACGGCAACCATGCCTGAGCGCGCACCGGCTTCAATCGCCATATTGCACAAGGTCATGCGGCCTTCCATAGAAAGGCTGCGGATGGCTTCGCCGCCAAACTCGATGGCGTAACCTGTACCGCCGGCCGTACCGATTTGGCCAATGATATAAAGCGCTACGTCTTTAGCGGTAACACCGGGTTTCAGACGGCCTTCAACGGAAATCAGCATGGATTTGGATTTTTTTGCGGTAATGCACTGGGTTGCCATGGTATGTTCGACTTCGGAAGTACCGATACCGTGAGCCAATGCACCGAATGCGCCGTGGGTAGAGGTGTGCGAGTCGCCGCAAACGACGGTCATGCCAGGCAGGGTGGCACCTTGTTCCGGGCCCATAACGTGCACAATGCCTTGGCCTTTATCCATGAACGGGAAGTAGGCGAGTGCGCCAAACTCTTTGATGTTTTTGTCCAAAGTATCGACTTGCAGTTTGGAAATCGGGTCTTGGATACCTTTGTCCCAGTCGCCGGTCGGGGTATTGTGGTCGGCGGTGGAAACCACGCTGTCGATACGCCAGAGTTTGCGGCCGGCCATTTTCAAGCCTTCAAATGCCTGCGGGCTGGTAACTTCGTGAACCAAATGACGGTCGATGTAAAGCAGGACAGTGCCGTCTTCTTCTTCGCGGACGACGTGGCTGTTCCAAAGTTTATCGTAAAGGGTTTGTGCGCTCATGATGAGTTTCTTTGCTAATTGGTAAGTATGAATGATGGTTTGTGTTTATGGGCGGATTTTAGGCTTTTTATAGGGGCTGTGCAATAGAAATTTGTCCAATTTTTAAAATTTGTCGTAAAGTTTCAAAAATTCTTATCGAGAATTAGACAAATTGTAGAATTGTTGACAAAAAGATGCATTTTATCTGAAAGAATGCTTGTCGAAATGCACTAAAAAGTTCTATCATTCTCACTCAATATCCACATTTACCAAGAGGTATAGAGAATGAAATTACCGGTTCTGGCTCCTGAGTACCTGACTCAATTTCAGGAATTCGAGAGAAAAATTCTTGCCAATCATGCCAAAATCGAAGCATGGTTTCGTTCGCATTGGAACGAACACCGTCCGCCGTTTTATGGTTCGGTTGACATCCGCAATGCCGGTTACAAAATTTCATCTATCGATATGAATTTGTTTCCGGGCGGCTTCAATAATTTGAATCCAAACTTTATCCCGCTGGCGGCGGTTGCCGCGCAAGATGCGGTACAGCGTGCCTGCGAAACGGCCAAATCTGTATTGATTATTCCTGAAAACCACACACGTAACACATTCTATCTGCAAAACGTTTACGCCCTCAGCGAGATTTTGCGTTCGGCAGGATACGAAGTGCGCTTGGGTAGCTTGAATCCTGAAGTGACTGAGCCAACCGAGTTTGAAACCGCATTAGGCGACAAAATTTTGCTTGAGCCTTTATTGCGTACCCGTGAGCGTGTACATCTTGCAGACGGCTTTTCGCCTTGCGTTGTTTTGTTGAATAACGACTTGTCCGCCGGCGTTCCCGATATTCTCAAAGGCATCAGCCAAACCGTATTGCCGCCATTGCACGGCGGTTGGACGACTCGCCGTAAAACTGAGCATTTCGGTGCATACAACCAAGTTGCCGCCGAATTTGCCAAGCTGATTGACGTCGATGAATGGCAGATTAACCCGTATTTCGAAAAAATCGGCGGTTTGGACTTCCAAGAGCGCGAAGGCGAGGACGCGTTGGCAGGCGCGGTAGAGCGCGTATTGGCGAAAATTCAAGCCAAATACGATGAATTGGGTATTACCGACCAGCCTTTCGTGATTGTCAAAGCCGACGCAGGCACTTACGGCATGGGCGTGATGAGTGTTAAATCCGCCGATGAAGTTCGCGGATTGAACCGTAAAAACCGCAATAAAATGGCAAAAGTCAAAGAAGGTTTGGAAGTCAGCGAAGTCATTGTCCAAGAAGGTATTTATACCTATGAAACCATGAACGGCGCCGTCAGTGAACCTGTCGTGTATATGATGGACCGTTTCGTCATCGGCGGCTTCTTCCGTGTACACGAAGGACGCGGCGCGGATGAAAACCTCAACGCCGGCGGCATGGTGTTCGTCCCGCTGTCCAACAGCATTCCCACCGGCAGCGGCGACAACTCCCAAGAAGCCCCCGAAGCCTGCAAACGCGTATTCGAACAATGGGATTCGCTCGGTATGCCACGCTCCGAGAAAGACTGCGACGTGGACAACGAACACAACCGCCTCTACGTTTACGGCGTAATGGCACGCTTGTCCTTACTCGCCGCCGCATTAGAGTTGGAACAAACAGCGCCTCAAGCCTAATAAAACATTAATCAATGTCATCAGGCCGTCTGAAAATCAGTTTTCAGACGGCCTTTTATGTCTGTACAATCCATTCAAACCAATAAACATGATTTCTTTTTATGAATAAACCAGCCAATCCTGTTGAGACAAACGACAATCTGCAAGAGCAGGCCATGCAGCGCAGCAATACGGATAATGCGCCGCGTTCTGCCATTCATCAAACCTTATATTCCGCCGATACCTTTGTTCAGCATGATTATCTTGCCGGAAAGGCTTTGCCCGATATTGCACACCCGCAAGAAGGCCAAATCAACTGGCTGCATTTTGTCGGCATCAACGATGCTGCTTTGCTCAAACACGCGCTTGAGCCTTACGGCATCCATGAGCTGGTTATTGAAGACATTCTCAGCCGCAAGCAGCGTCCGAAAATCGAAGACTACGGCAACTATGTGTTTACTGCCGCACAGGTTTACCATTACACCACCACAGGCAAGCTCCATTCCGACCAAGTGTATGTGATTATCGGCAAAGATTTTGTGTTGTCTTTCCAACAAAAACCGCTGGGCTTGTTCAGCCAGCTGCGCCGGCAGATGCACGAAAATCCGCACGACATTTTGAACAAAAACACAGCGTTTCTGGCGTATTGCCTGCTTGACCGCATTGTGGACGACTATTTTATCGTTTTGGAATCGTACAACAACCGTTTTGAAACCATAGACAAGTCCCTGTTTAAAAATGAAAACAGCGATATTCTCAGTAAGATTCACCGCCTCAAGCGCGATGCCGTCCGCCTGCGTCGAACGCTTTTGCCCTTGCGCGATGTGTTTTACCAGCTGGCCGTACGCGGCGATTTCGCCATTTTCAAAGGCGAATCGACCGTCTATCTGCGCGACGTGTACGACCACAATATGCAGCTTATCGAATCGCTTGATGCCTCTCGAGATATGGTGTTGAGCATGATGGACATTTATCTTTCTTTCCAATCCAACCGCATGAACCAGCAAATGCGCGTGTTGACGGTTATTACCATCATCTTCATGCCGCTGACCGTCATCACCGGCATCTACGGCATGAACTTCGACAATATGCCCGAGCTGCATTGGCATTACGGCTATTTCATGGTTTTGGGTGTGATGCTGTGCATCATCATCTGCCTGTTGATATTCTTCTCCCGTAGAAAATGGCTATGATCATGTGTGTCAGATTGAATTTTTCCACTCAAAAACGGTAGAATCAAAATTCCTTCAAAACATGCCGTCTGAAATAACAGGCGGCCTTAAAAACAAACCACTTCAAGAGGCCAAACCATGGAACAAGTACGCCAACTTCCTTCTCACGAACTCATCATGTCCGAACTGATGATGCCGGATACGGCAAACTTCAGCGGCAACGTCCACGGCGGCGAATTATTACGCCTGCTCGACCAAGTCGCTTATTCCTGCGCCAGCCGATACAGCGGCAACTACTGCGTTACCTTGTCTGTCGATAAAGTTTTGTTTAAAGAGCCTATCCATGTCGGCGAACTGGTAACCTTTTACGCCAGCATCAACTACACCGGCCGCACTTCTATGGAAGTCGGCATCCGCGTTGAAGCGCAAAACATCCGCACCGGCGAAGTGCGCCATACCAACAGCTGCTACTTCACCATGGTTGCCGTAGAAGACGGCAAACCGGTTGCCGTACCGCCATTGGAAATCAATACACCGCGCCAACGCTGCCGTTATGAAAAGGCCAAAAAACGCAAAGCGTTGAGCCTTCAGGCTTCCAACGAAGTTTCTTGCAGCCTTTAAATGATTGCTTAGAAAGAATAAAGGCCGTCTGAAACCCTGTTTCAGACGGCCTTCACGCAAAAGCCATAAACCGCTTGTTTTGTGGTAAAATCAAAAAGATTTTTGCCATAAGAAATTACAGATAATCATGACCGACGCAACCATCCGCAACGACCATAAATTTGCACTCGAAACCCTGCCTGTCAGCCTTGAAGACGAAATGCGCAAGAGCTACCTCGATTACGCCATGAGCGTGATTGTGGGTCGAGCCCTGCCGGATGTCCGCGACGGTCTCAAGCCGGTACACCGCCGCGTGTTGTACGCGATGCACGAGTTGAAAAACAACTGGAATTCCGCCTATAAAAAATCGGCGCGTATCGTCGGCGACGTTATCGGTAAATACCATCCCCACGGCGATACGGCCGTTTACGACACCATCGTCCGCATGGCGCAAGACTTCTCCATGCGTTATGTACTGATCGACGGTCAGGGCAATTTCGGTTCCGTTGACGGATTGGCCGCGGCAGCCATGCGTTATACCGAAATCCGCATGGAAAAAATTTCCCATGAAATGCTGGCGGATATTGAAGAAGAAACCGTCAACTTCGGCCCCAACTATGACGGCAGCGAACATGAGCCGCTGGTGTTGCCGACCCGTTTCCCAGCATTGTTGGTAAACGGTTCATCCGGTATTGCCGTCGGTATGGCGACCAATATCCCTCCACACAATTTGGGCGATACCATCAATGCCTGCCTGCGTTTGTTGGATGAGCCTGAAACTGAAATCGACGAGCTGATTAACATCATCCAAGCGCCCGATTTCCCGACCGGCGCGACTATTTACGGCTTGAGCGGCGTGCGCGAAGGCTATAAAACCGGCCGCGGCCGCGTGGTCATGCGCGGTAAAACCCATATCGAGCCTATCGGCAAAAACGGCGAGCGCGAAGCCATTGTAATCGATGAAATCCCATATCAAGTAAACAAAGCCAAGCTGGTTGAGAAAATCGGCGAATTGGTGCGCGAAAAAACGTTGGAAGGCGTATCCGATCTGCGCGACGAGTCCGACAAATCCGGTATGCGTGTTGTAATCGAATTAAAACGCAATGAAAATGCCGAAGTTGTTTTGAACCAACTCTACAAACTGACCCAGCTGCAAGACAGCTTCGGTATCAACATGGTGGCCTTGGTTGACGGCCAGCCGCGTTTGCTGAACCTGAAACAAATTCTGTCAGAATTCCTGCGCCACCGTCGCGAAGTCGTTACCCGCCGTACCCTGTTCCGCCTGAAAAAAGCGCGTCATGAAGGCCATATTGCCGAAGGTAAAGCGGTGGCCTTGTCCAACATCGACGAAATCATCCGTCTGATCAAAGAATCTGCCAATGCGCCGGAAGCCAAAGAAAAATTGCTGTCCCGCCCATGGCGCAGCAGCTTGGTTGAAGATATGCTCAGCCGCACGGATTTGGACCTGCACATGATGCGCCCTGAAGGCTTGCCTGAAAATTTGGGTCTGCACAGTCAAGGCTATTATCTGAGCGAATTGCAAGCCGATGCCATCCTGCGCATGAGCCTGCGCAACCTGACCGGCCTCGATCAGGAAGAAATTGTCGGCGAATATAAAAATCTGATGAGCAAAATCATTGATTTCGTGGATATTCTTTCCAAACCTGAACGCGTTACCCAAATCATCCGCGAAGAATTGACAGACATTAAAGCCAACTTCGGCGATGAGCGTCGCAGCGAAATCAATCCGTTTGGTGGCGATATTGCCGATGAAGACCTGATTCCGCAGCGCGAAATGGTCGTTACCCTGACTCATGGCGGCTACATTAAAACCCAGCCGACTACCGATTATCAGGCGCAGCGTCGCGGCGGTCGCGGCAAACAGGCAGCGGCCACCAAAGACGAAGACTTTATCGAAACCCTGTTTGTTGCCAACACGCATGATTATTTGATGTGCTTCACCAATTTGGGTAAATGCCATTGGATTAAGGTTTACAAACTGCCGGAAGGCGGCCGTAATAGCCGCGGTCGTCCGATTAACAACGTTATCCAATTGGAAGAGGGCGAAAAAGTCAGCGCCATCTTGGCCGTCCGCGAGTTCCCGGAAGACCAATACGTCTTCTTCGCCACTGCACAAGGCATGGTGAAAAAAGTCCAGCTGTCTGCGTTTAAAAACGTCCGCAGTCAAGGCATCAAAGCCATCGCGCTTAAAGAAGGCGATTACTTGGTCGGCGCAGCGCAAACCGGCGGTGCGGACGATATTATGTTGTTCTCCAACTTGGGCAAAGCCATCCGCTTTAACGAATATTGGGAAAAATCTGGCAGCGACGAAGCAGAAGATGCCGATATCGAAACCGAAAATGAAGATTCAGACGGCATGGATGATGAAAATGCCGAAAACGCATTGCCAAGCGGCAAACACGGTGTCCGTCCGTCCGGTCGCGGCAGCGGCGGCCTGCGCGGTATGCGCCTACCGACCGATGGCAAGATTGTCAGCCTGATTACTTTCGCCCCTGAAGCCGAGCAAAGCGATCTACAAGTATTGACCGCTACGGCAAACGGCTATGGTAAACGTACGCCGATTGCCGATTACAGCCGTAAAAACAAAGGTGGCCAAGGCAATATCGCCATCAATACCGGCGAGCGCAACGGAGATTTGGTTGCCGCGACTTTGGTCAGCGAAACCGACGACCTGATGCTGATTACCAGTGGCGGGGTCTTAATTCGTACCAAAGTTGAGCAAATCCGTGAGACCGGCCGTGCTGCCGCAGGTGTCCGCCTGATTAATCTGGATGAGGGCGAAACCTTGGTCAGCTTGGAACGCGTGGCTGAAGAGGCTGAAGATGAAGCCGCTTTGGAAAGCGATGCAGCTGAAAACCAAGTGGTAGAAACTGAAGATACTCCGTCTCAAGAATCTTAAACGTCAATGAAAAAGGCCGTCTGAAAAGTTTTCAGACGGCCTGCTTATTCCAAAAGAAAATCCCGTGAGCGCAACCGAACCGTTCGATTTACCTCTTTTTCTGAAAAATCTGCCCAATCTACCGGGCGTGTACCGTTTTTTTGACGAAGACAATAATGTTTTGTATGTCGGCAAAGCGGTCAATCTCAAGCGGCGCGTTTCCAGCTATTTCCAAAAAAACGACCATTCTCCGCGCATCGCATTGATGGTAAAACAGGTTCACCATATCGAAACCACCATCACGCGTTCCGAAGCCGAAGCGCTGATTCTCGAAAACAACTTCATTAAAGCCTTGTCGCCGAAATACAATATCCTTTTCCGCGATGACAAAAGCTATCCTTATTTGATGCTCAGCGGCCATCAATATCCGCAAATGGCGTATTACCGCGGCACGCTGAAAAAGCCTAATCAATATTTCGGCCCGTATCCCAACAGCAACGCCGTGCGCGACAGCATTCAGGTGTTGCAAAAAGTTTTTATGCTGCGTACCTGCGAAGACAGCGTATTCGAGCATCGCGACCGTCCTTGTCTGCTGTACCAAATCAAACGCTGTACCGCGCCTTGCGTCGGCTACATCAGCGAAGAAGATTATCGCGACAGCGTGCGTGAAGCCGCGACTTTCCTTAATGGCAAAACCGACGAACTGACACGCACCTTGCAACACAAAATGCAAACCGCCGCCGCGAATTTGCAATTTGAAGAAGCTGCCCGTTACCGCGATCAAATCCAAGCGCTCGGCATCATGCAGAGTAATCAGTTTATCGACAGCAAAAATCCGAACAACCCCAACGATATCGATTTACTTGCGTTGGCGGTTTCAGACGGCCTGGTCTGTGTGCACTGGGTCAGCATACGCGGCGGGCGGCACGTCGGCGATAAAAGCTTTTTCCCCGACACCAAAAACGATCCCGAGCCAAACGGACAAGATTACGCCGAAGCCTTTGTCGCCCAACACTATCTGGGCAAAAGCAAACCCGACATCATCATCAGCAACTTTCCCGTTCCCGATGCGCTGAAAGAGGCTTTGGAAGGCGAACACGGCAAGCAGATGCAGTTCGTGACCAAAACCATAGGCGAACGCAAAGTCTGGTTGAAAATGGCGGAGCAAAATGCACAAATGGCGATTGCACAACGCCGACTACAACAAAGCAGCCAGCAACACCGCATCGACGAACTGGCCAAAATCCTCGGCATGGATTCAGACAGCCTCAACCGCCTTGAATGTTTCGATATCAGCCACACGCAAGGTGAGGCTACTATTGCGTCTTGTGTTGTGTACGATGAACAAAACATCCAGCCTTCGCAATACCGCCGCTACAACATCACGACCGCCAAACCCGGCGATGACTACGCCGCTATGCGCGAAGTGTTGACGCGCCGTTACGGCAAAATGCAGGAAGCCGAAGCCAACGGCGAAGCCGTCAAATGGCCGGATGTCGTGTTGATTGACGGCGGTAAAGGGCAAATCGGCGTAGCCGTATCGGTATGGGAAGAACTCGGGCTGCACATCCCTCTGGTCGGTATCGCCAAAGGCCCAGAACGCAAAGCCGGTATGGAAGAACTCATATTGCCTTTTACCGGCGAAGTTTTCCACCTGCCGCCCAACAGCCCGGCTTTACATTTATTGCAAACCGTACGCGATGAATCGCACCGCTTTGCGATTACAGGCCACCGCAAAAAACGCGACAAAGCACGCGTTACCTCCTCACTCAGCGAAATCCCCGGTATCGGCAGCAAACGCCGCCAAGCATTGCTCACCCGATTCGGCGGCCTGCGCGGCGTGATTGCAGCCAGCCGCGAGGATTTGGAAAAAGTGGAAGGTATCAGCAAAGCCTTGGCGGAAACCATTTACGATCATCTGCACTGATTGGCTTGAACAGCAAAAAGGAACAATATGAAATCTGTCATCATCAAAAATATCGAGATCGGCAAAGGCCTGCCTAAAATTGCCGTACCGCTGGTGGCCGCCAATACGCAGGAATTGGCGCAGGCTTTGCACGTATTGAAAGAGACGGCTTTTGACATTATTGAATTTCGTGCGGATTTTTTTCAAGAGGCGCTTGATGCCGAATTTATTGCCGAGCAATTAGGCATTGTCCGACAGGCTTTTCCTGCCAAGCCTTTGCTGTTTACGTTTAGAAGGGCGCAAGAGGGCGGCAATACGCCTTGTTCGGACGACTATTATTTTGAATTATTGGAAAAAATTATCTGTTCCAAACAAGCCGATATTATCGACATCGAGCTTTTTGCCGAGGAAAGCGGCGTAAAACAAACCATTGCTTTGGCGCATGAGTATCAAGCTGCCGCCTTGCTTTGCAATCACGATTTTCAAGCCACGCCGTCTTTGGCAGACATTACAGGCCGTCTGAAAATAATGGCCGAGTGGGGCGCGGATATCTGCAAAATTGCCGTTATGCCGCAATCGCCGCAAGATGTATTGACTTTATTGCAGGCAACATATGATGTTTCACAAATTATCGACCGCCCGATTATTACTATGTCCATGGGTAAAACCGGAGTTGTCAGCCGCTTGGCCGGCTCGACTTTCGGCTCGGCTGTTACCTTTGGTGCAGCACAAAAAACGTCGGCGCCCGGCCAAATTGATGCCAACGAATTAAGGAAAATCTTGGCAATTTTGGGATAGTTTAATTATTAATATTCAAGGCCGTCTGAAAAATATTTTTCAGACGGCCTGATTTTTTTGAATTTATTTCTTTTAATTTTAAATAAAACCTGTAACAATGGGCTTCCTATTTTAATAACTAGAGGAGAAATAAAATGACTACTACTACTACTAAAGAAAACCTGGCGAACCCAGGTCCAGTAGGCTTGTGTGGCTTTGCATTGACAACTTGGCTGCTCAGCCTGATTAACGGCGGCTTTTTTACTGCTCAAGAGGGTGTCGGCTTAGTTTTGGGCATGGCTCTCGCCTTTGGTGGTATCGCCCAAGTTATTGCCGGTATGTTTGAGTTCAAGAAAGGCAATACGTTTGGCTTTACCGCTTTTATCAGCTATGGCGCCTTCTGGTGGACATGGGCTTTGTTTACCATCTTTTTTAAAGGTGAAACAGCCCCGGCATTTATCGGCTGGTATCTTTGCGCATGGGGTATGTTTTCGCTGATGATGTTTGTGGCCACCTTGACCAAGCCTAAAGTATTGAGCGGTATTTTCTTTTTCTTGACACTGACTTTCTTTGCCCTGGGCATTGGCGATGGCATGGAAAATCATAGCATCGTCCATATCGGCGGTTGCTTAGGCTTGGTAACTGCACTTGGTGCGTTCTACTTGGCAGCGGCAGAGGTCATCAACGAATCTTTCGGCAAGACGGTTTTGCCGATTGGCGAACGTAAATAAGGTTGCTTAAACAAAATGCCGTCTGAACAGTGGAAATGAAATTAAAGATTTCGGCCACAATGTTCAGACGGCATTTTTTATTTGTCTTCAAATAAATCGACATCAAATAAATCCGGCTCTTTGATGCGCTCACGACAATCAAGCTTGATGTCTTCAGTAACCCGGCAGCAGCACGGCAAAATTTCTCCGGGCGCGACAAAAGCGAGTGGAAAATTATCATAAGAGACTTTCCCATCCAAGATTTTAACCCGGCATGAACCGCAATAACCGCTGCGACATTGGTATTCAACTTCGTGTCCAGTGCGCTCCAAGCCCTCCAATAAGGTTTCGCCTTGTTGGAGTTGGAAGGTTTTGTCGTGTGTGCTAATGAGTACCATGTGTGTTTTAGGGCATAGAGGCCGTCTGAACAATGTTTCAGACGGCCTTAAATATATAAATTCAAATAATCAAGCCTTTTTCCCACAAGGCCAAAACGACATGAAGCTGGCTGTTATATTTTTTTTCATTACCCACAATTTCGCGCCAGAAAACGGATTTTTTCTGATTTGCCCATTCGGGATCATTTTTTAAAAGGCTGACCGCTGCAACGGCATATTCTCCGTTTTTGGAATGCTTGGTTTTGACTTTTTCCGGGTTGATTCCTTTAACCAACCCCGCACGACACAATCCCAAAAATGCATTCTTTGGGCATCCTTTTTTTCTAATTGACTCCTTGATGGGAAATGATGCCGCAATCTCTGTCCAAGCTTGTTCCATATCTTCATATTTAGAATATGATTCAACTGCTTTTACCGCAATGTCGCCATAAATCTTCATTTTTGGTTATACCTTGAGGATTGAAAAGAGATTTTCAGACGGCCGGTTACGCCCAAAGGCCGTCTGAAACGCGGTTTACAGCTCGAAATCGCCCAAATCGTCCGCGCTGACTTCCGAATCAATCTGACCGATTAAGTAAGAAGAAATTTCCACTTCCTGCGGCGCAACCTGTACATTGTCAGAAGACAGCCATGCGTTGATCCAAGGAATCGGATTTTGGGTCGCACCTTCAAATCCGGCAGGCAGGCCAACCGCCTGCATACGCAGATTGGTAATGTATTCAACGTATTGAGCCAAAATTTCTTTATTCAGGCCAATCATTGAGCCGTCTTTAAACAGATAGGCAGCCCATTCTTTTTCCTGCTCGGCTGCTTTTTTGAAGAGTTTGAAACACTCCTCCTGCAATTCATTCGCGATTTCCGCCATTTCAGGATCATCGGCACCGGCACGCATCAGGTTGAGCATATGCTGGGTGCTGGTCAAATGCAGGGCTTCATCGCGGGCAATCAGCTTGATGATTTTGGCGTTGCCTTCCATCAATTCGCGCTCGGCAAAGGCGAACGAACAGGCGAATGAAACGTAGAAGCGGATGGCTTCCAATACGTTGACGCACATCAGGCAGAGATAGAGTTTTTTCTTCAACTCGCGCAAAGATACGGTAACAAGCTTGCCGCCGATATTGTGCGAACCTTCTCCCAACAGATTGTAATACTGAGTGTATTCAATCAAATCATCGTAATAGCAGGCAATGTCTTCAGCACGGGCGATGATGTATTTGTTTTGCACAATATCATCGAACACGACTGACGGATCATTCACGATATTACGGATAATATGAGTGTAGCTGCGCGAGTGGATGGTTTCACTGAAGCTCCACGTTTCAATCCACGTTTCCAGCTCGGGAATAGACACCAAAGGCAAGAACGCAACATTCGGGCTGCGGCCTTGGATCGAATCGAGCAGGGTTTGGTATTTCAGATTGCTGATGAAAATATGTTTTTCGTGTTCGGGCAGATTGGCGTAGTCGATACGGTCGCGCGACACGTCGATTTCTTCCGGGCGCCAGAAAAACGACAGTTGCTTTTCAATCAGTTTCTCAAATACTTCGTATTTCTGCTGGTCATAGCGGGCGACATTTACCGGCTGACCAAAAAACATCGGCTCTTTAAGTGCGTCGTTTTTAGTCTTGGAAAAAGTACTATATGACATAGATAAATGTTCGCATGACATTGTAGAAATCCTTTAAATATAAAAAAACCAGCCCGCAGTTAAAAAACTGCGAACTGGTTATTATAACCGATTACCGTAATGGTGGTCGGCGAAAATGCTTGCGAACATGTTCGAAGTTGCCATTACGGAAACGACGATAAGCTCTTACAGGAACAGTTTTCCCGCGCATTCAAGCTCCCTTCGTAAAACACAAAGTGTATTTTTTATGTAGAAAACTAAACTCTACAAAAAATAAACACTTATATTGAGCTCACGAGAATTAGCTTGTACTAACCTTAAAATCGCAGTATCATTCGAATTCTAGCAATAAATCTAATGAAATCATACGATTGAGTTAGGTCTTTAGGTTTCTCATGAATGACCTAAAGAAATTTTTAACGTATTGGCGTACGTTAAAAATCTTTCAATAGCTTGATACATTGGCGTGTATCAAGCTAT
Organism: Neisseria sp. P0024.S006; assembly: GCF_051956595.1. Lineage (NCBI taxonomy): Bacteria > Pseudomonadati > Pseudomonadota > Betaproteobacteria > Neisseriales > Neisseriaceae > Neisseria > Neisseria sp. P0024.S006. Next base: position 135,273 of record NZ_JBQCXH010000001.1, on the reverse strand, counting down.
TTTCATTTTTTAGAAAACTTCTTATGTTCAGACGGCAGTTTAAATGCAAAAGGCCGTCTGAACTCCTTCTTTATCAAATCTTACAAGCCCCACCAGCGCAGCCGTCATCTTGAATATCGGCCTGCGTATCGTCCGCGCCGTCGCGGGTGTTATGGTAGTACAGGGTTTTGACGCCGTATTTGTAGGCGGTCAGCAGGTCTTTGAGCATTTGTTTCATGGAAACTTTGCTGCCTTCAAATTTGTTCGGGTCGTAGGCGGTATTGGCGGAAATCGATTGATCGACGAATTTTTGCATTACGCCGACGAGTTTCAGGTAGCCTTCGTTGCCGGGAAGCTGCCACAGGGTTTCGTAGGCATCTTTCAGGGTTTCAAATTCCGGTACGACTTGTTTCAAAATACCGTCTTTTGATGCTTTAACGCTGACCAGGCCGCGTGGGGGTTCGATGCCGTTGGTGGCGTTGGCAATTTGCGAGCTGGTTTCAGACGGCATGAGTGCAGTCAGGGTAGAGTTGCGCAAGCCGTATTTAACGATGTCGGCGCGCAGGCTTTCCCAGTCGTAGTGCAAAGGCTCGTTGCACACGGCGTCCAAGTCTTTTTTGTAGGTGTCGATAGGCAGTTTGCCTTGCGAATAAACGGTTTGATTGAACAGAGGGCATGCGCCGTATTCTTTGGCAAGGTTTACCGATGCTTTGAGCAGGTAATACTGCATGGCTTCAAAGGTACGGTGGGTCAGGCCGAGCGCGGAATCGTCGCTGTAACGTACGCCGTTTTTTGCCAGATAGTAGGCGTAGTTGATGACGCCGATGCCGAGTGTACGGCGGTTCATGGTTGCGGTGCGTGCTGCTGCAACCGGATAGTCTTGATAATCCAACAGGGCATCAAGTGCGCGTACGGTCAGATCGGCGAGTTCTTCCAGTTCGTCCAAGTTGTTCAACGCGCCCAAGTTGAAGGCGGACAAGGTACATAGGGCGATTTCGCCGTTCGGATCGTTGATGTTGTCCAAAGGTTTGGTCGGCAGAGCGATTTCCATGCACAAGTTGGACTGGTGCACGGGCGCGACGCGTGGATCAAAAGGGCTGTGCGTGTTGCAGTGGTCAACGTTTTGGATGTAGATACGACCGGTACCGGCGCGCTCCTGCATCAGGGTGGAGAACAGTTCTGTTGCCGGCAAAGTGCGTTTGCGGATGTTTGGATCTTGCTCGTATTGGGTGTAGAGGCGCTCGAATTCGTCTTGATCGGCGAAGAAGGCATCATACAAACCCGGAACTTCATTCGGCGAGAACAGGGTAATGTTGCCGCCTTTAATCAAGCGGGTGTACAGCAGGCGGTTGATTTGTACGCCGTAGTCCAGCTGACGGATACGGTTGTCTTCTACGCCGCGATTGTTTTTCAATACCAACAGGCTTTCGGCTTCGATATGCCACAAGGGGTAGAACAAGGTTGCCGCGCCGCCGCGTACCCCGCCTTGCGAGCAGGATTTAACGGCTGCTTGGAACATTTTGAAAAACGGAATACAGCCGGTGTGTTGCGCTTCGCCACCACGGATTTCGCTGCCCAAGCCGCGGATACGGCCGGCGTTGATGCCGATGCCCGCACGTTGGGAAACGTATTTCACAATTGCGCTGGTGGTGGCGTTGATGGAATCGAGACTGTCGTCGCATTCAATCAATACGCAGCTTGAGAATTGACGGGTAGGCGTGCGCACGCCGCTCATGATAGGCGTAGGCAGCGATACTTTGAATGTGGAAACGGCGTCGTAAAAGCGTTTGACGTAATCCAAACGGGTCTCTTTCGGATATTTACTGAAGAGACACATGGCCACCAAAATGTATAAAAATTGCGGCGTTTCATAAATTTGGCGGGTAACACGGTTTTGAACCAGATATTTGCCTTCCAGCTGTTTCACGGCAGCATAAGAGAAGGTCATATCGCGACTGTGGTCGATATAGGCGTTCAGCTCGTCGAATTCTTCGCGGCTGTAATCTTCGATGATGTGGCGATCGTATTTGCCTGCTTCGGTCAGTTTTTTAACGTGATCGTAGAGGTGAGGCGGTTCGAACTCGCCGTAAGCGATTTTGCGCAGATGGAAAATGGCGAGGCGGGCAGCCAGATATTGATAATCAGGCGTGTCTTGTGAGATCAGGTCGGCCGCGGCCTTGATGATGGTCTCATGGATGTCGTCGGTACGGATACCGTTGTAAAACTGAATATGTGATTTGAGCTCGACTTGCGATACGGAGACGTTTTGTAAGCCTTCCGCCGCCCAAGTAACAACACGGTGGATTTTGTCTAAATCGATATCTTCCAAGCGTCCGTCGCGTTTGGTTACTTTAATATTCGTTGCTGCATTCATTATTCAGTCTTCCCATTAAAAAACACAAGATACGGTATTTGATTGCTTTGAACGGCACAATATAATGTATTTTTCTTTGTTTAACTAGACTTGACAATGCGCTTTTTTCGGGGGTTGATTAAAGAGGGGAATGGCTCAGGCTAGGTTTTATGTGGGTTTGTGGCGGTCAGGCATTATTTTGTGTTTGCATCACATTTGTTTAAAATTTTTCTAGAGGCTTATGAAATAAAGAAATTTATATTCAGGTTTCGTCTAAATGGAAGGAGTGTTAAATTTTGCAAAGCAAGTAGTATGATGTAGTAATTAACCACATTTTTGTCATGTAAAAAATGGGCGTTTTGCCGGTGCCCTGGCGAAACATATAATGGAAAAACTATTTAGGAGGCGAATCATGTTAATGTTGAAAAATTTAGGTTCCGCACTGACGGCGGTTGCCGTATTGAGCTTGGGTACTTATTCTGCCGAAGTTGCGGCCAAACCGCATGGCCATCATGTGAGCAAACACCAGCAGGCAAAGAAAAACAAATTGCATCCTGCTTGTAAGAGATACCTTGAGCGCCGTGCCGCTTGGTATCGCTACAAAGGCAATAAGGCCGAGTTGAGGGAAAACCGTAAAGCGGCAAAAGCGTTCCGCGGTTTGTCTTATGCCGAGCAAAAAATTCAATGCCAAGCTGCTTATCAGGCATTTGATGATTTTGATCACGGCAAATTCCGCCGCCGTTAATCGTCTGATTTAAACAAAGGCCGTCTGAATGTTTCAGACGGCCTTTGATATTTATTTCTCAACAATGATTTTGTTTTCGGCTTGAGGCTCGTATTGGGTGGATTCATCACCGTAATACAACACGCCCAGCTTGATGGGGATGCGGCCTTGCGATTTGCGGTGGGCATTGGAGTCACGCAGGGAGTAGGCGCAACCGCAATATTCTTGTTGGTAGAAATGCTCGCGCTTGCTGATTTCAATCATGCGTGCGCTGCCGCCGCCTTTGCGCCAGTTGAAATCCCAATAAACCAAGTCATCGTACGGCTCGGCAGCGCGATGGCCGCAGCCGTTAATTTGTTTCATGTCTTTCCAGCGTGAAATGCCCAGTGAGCTGGTGAAGACATGAAAGCCGTTTTCATGGGCGTATTGCGCCGCTTTTTCAAAACGCATGTCGAAACACATGGTGCAGCGGATACCGCGTTCGGGTTCGAATTCCATGCCTTTGGCTTTGGCGAACCATTCTTTACGGTCGTTTTCGTAGTCATCGTCTTTATCGACAAAAGGGATGCCAAATTTGTCCGCAAAGCGCATATTTTCTTCTTTGCGCAACATATATTCTTTGTGTGGATGGATATTGGGGTTGTAAAAATAAATGGTGTATTCGATGCCGCTGGCAAGCATGGCTTCCATCACTTCGCCGGAACATGGGGCGCAGCAGGAATGCAGCAGGACTTTTTTATGGCCGCCGGGCGGAACGAGAATAGGGCGGTCAATATCGGTAACGATAGGCGTGGTTTTTTCGGTCATGGTTGTATTCTGTTTTTGATATTTTTTCAGACGGCCTTTATCTCTGAGGCCGTCTGAAGGGGTTGAAATCTATTTGTCTATTTTAACAGAGCAATACTTTATGGAACAGTTTGTTACTGCTTTTTCTTTTCGTTCAATGGCTTGAACTCTTGTTCATCCAGAGGCGGGGCTGCGAAGATGGTGTCTGGATTGGGGTGTGCCGCAAATTCTGCCAGCAGGTTGCGATAGTCCAGCGACTGCTTCATCAGTTCGGCCGCGGCGGTGCGCAGGTTGTCCACATCTTCTGGTGGCAGATAAAAACTGGTCGGAATGTTCAATACTTTTTCCCTCAACTCGGAAGGAGGGAGGTCTTTGAGGTTGAGGCTGACGAAGGAGAAGCTGATGCCGTCGGTTTGTTTGTCTTTATTCCACTGATCGACGAAGGCACGGAAACGGCGCAGGGATTCTTGCGAGTTTTGGTCAATGGGGATATTGACGATGGAGGAGACGACGTCGCGGAAACCGGGAACGGCCGCAGTTTTGTCCAAATTGCTGCTGACTTGGTTTTGCGCATTGACGTTGATGACGACGATATGGCGGATGTTGTTTTGCAGGATTTTGTTTGTCAGGATTTTTTCCGGGTACATTTCCGTCATATCCAAAAGGCTACGCATACCCAGATTGTCGGTCAGGCCGCCGTCTATCAGGTGGATGTAGGGTCGGTTTTTCCCGTCTGCGTATTTTTGGAAGCGCTCGTAAAATTCTTTTATGGTGCGGCTTTGTTGTCTGCCTGTTTCGCTGTCGTCTGCATCTTCGATTTTGATCGGCGGCGTGTAGTTGCAGCGTCCGCCGTTGTTGTTTAGGGTGATCGGTGCAAAGACCATGGAGACGGAACTGGATGCGGCGACGGCGCGGGCAAGTCGCAAGTCGCCCAAGTCGATACACATCGGGTCGAAATATTCCTGCGTGAAATTGAAACGCTCGCCTATGCCCATATCGGTGGCGGAAATGATGGCAAACGGGCCCTTGGCATTTTTTTCCAAATCGCGGAAAGTGGTTTTGCCGAAAAGGTAGTTTTCAAACTGCTCCTGCAACAGATCGCCGCGTCCGTATTCAGGCGAGGCCAGTCGGGGCAGGTTGGACATGGAAAACGCTTGTTTGACGACTTGGCGTTGGAAGTTTTGGTGTAGGAAACGTTTATAAAACAAGGGAATGGTTTCTTCGCCCTTGAGTGCAAAATAAGCTGCCAAAACCGAGCCGCCGGATACGCCGACCACTACATCGACATTCGACATCAAAGACTGTTTTTTGCCTCCGATAGTAATCTGCTGCTTATGAAGCTGCTCCAACACGCCATAACCCAAGGCCGCCGCGCGCGTACCACCGCCGGAGAACATCAACACAATAAGCGTATCGTCTTCGTCGTTGCGCTGAAGCCGGCTGGTTTCAAAGCGGTAGCCGCGTTGCAGGTCGACCGTATCAATACCGGCGATAGGTTGATATTTTACCAGCGAGCAGGCGGATAATAGGGCTGCGGAGAGCAGGGAAAGGGCGGATTTAAAAGGGAATTTCGGCATAAACACAGGAAAGTCGGTTATTCATTCAAAACGGATTATAAAGGTTTTCAGACGGCCTTTATAGAAGGTAGACTTTCAGACGGCCTTTTTGCATCGATTTTCCGTTATAATCGACACAATCTTTATCTTTCCAAACCCTTATGGCGCAACCAAACCGCATCAACCACGAACCTATCTTTCTGCTTGCCTCCGCCCCGTGGCGCGAGAGCAGCTTGTGGGTGGAGGCTTTCAGCCGCCGTTATGGGCGGGTGGCTTTGTTGGCCAGAAGCGCACGCAAACGGCAGAGCGAGTTGCGCGGCGTGTTGGTGCCGTTTGTGCCGGTGAGCGCGTCTTGGTATGGCTCGCAAGAGTTGAAGACCCTGCATCGCGCCGAATGGATAGGCGGTTGGCCGCAGCCGCAGGGCAGGGCTTTGTTCAGCGGATTGTATGTGAACGAGTTGATGCTGAAATTGACCGTCCGCGAAGATCCGTTGCCCGAGCTTTACGATGTTTTGGCGGAAACCATGAAAACCATTTGTTGCGAGGCCAACCACATTGCCGCTTTGCGCCGTTTTGAATGGATGCTGTTGACACGCTTGGGCTTTGCCCCCGATTTGTTCCATGACGGCAACGGCAATGAAATCAATGGCGAAGAAACGTATTGGCTCACACCTGAAGAGGCTGTGGTTCCCCTGGCCGAGGCCGACCGTTTCTATGCGCTTAATAAGGGCGTTGCCGTATTGGGCGCGACGTTAATCGATTTGAGGGAAGGTAGTTTCGTTCATCAGGAAAGTCTGGGGCAGGCTTTGAAAGTAACGCGACTTTTGATTGACAACCTTCTCCCCGAGGGCATCAAGTCTCGGCAGGTTTTGCAACAGTTGCAGCAGTTTGGTTTGGGCAGTTGAATTTTTCAGACGGCCTGTGAATATGAGCAGGCTCAGGCCGTCTGAAACTTTAAAGAAAGGACATTATTATGTTGTTAGGTGTAAACATCGACCATATTGCCACCGTCCGCAATGCGCGCGGTACGATTTATCCCAGCCCTGTCGAGGCGGCGCTGATTGCGGAAACCCACGGCGCAGATTTGATTACCATGCACTTGCGTGAAGACCGCCGCCATATTAAAGATGCGGACGTGTTTGCTGTTAAAAACGCCATCCGCACGCGCCTGAATTTAGAAATGGCACTGACGGAAGAAATGCTGGAAAACGCGCTCAACGTGATGCCGGAAGATGTGTGCATCGTGCCTGAAAAACGCCAAGAAGTAACCACAGAAGGCGGTTTGGACGTATTGGCGCAACAGGATAAAGTGGCCGAGTTCACCAAAATCCTGACCGACGCTGGCATCCGCGTGTCCTTGTTTATCGATGCCGACAACGCGCAAATCCAAGCCGCTTATGATGTCGGCGCACCCGTTATCGAGTTGCACACCGGTGCGTATGCCGATGCACACGGCCACGCCGAGCAGATGAAACAATTCGAGCGCATTCAAAACGGTGCGCATTACGCCAGCGATTTGGGTTTGGTCGTCAATGCCGGACACGGCCTGACCATTCACAACGTTACGCCGATTGCTCAAATTCTCGCCATCCGTGAGTTGAACATCGGTCATTCGCTGATTTCCCAAGCACTCTTCCTCGGCTTGCCAGAAGCGGTCCGCCAAATGAAGGAAGTCATGTTCAGAGCCAGAATGCTGCCTTAAGGGCATCAGTCATACCGGCTAAGGCAATTTGCTTTGACCGGTAGCCGCATTTTCAGACGGCCTGACTATTTACACAAGGAGCAGACCCATGATTTACGGAATAGGCACGGATATTGTTTCCCTCAAACGCATTATCCGCCTGAACAAAAAATTCGGAATGGCATTTGCGCAACGCATTCTCAGTCCGGAAGAGCTGTTGGAGTTTCCGCAGGCAGGCAAACCGGTCAACTATCTTGCCAAACGCTTTGCCGCCAAGGAGGCTTTTGCCAAAGCCGTCGGGACGGGCATACGCGGCGTGGTGTCCTTCCGCAATATCGGTGTCGGGCATGACGCATTGGGCAAGCCTGAATTGTTTTTTGCACCGGCTTTGAGCAAATGGCTGGAAGAGCAGGGCATCCGCGGCTGTCATTTGAGCATGAGCGATGAAGAAGATACCGTCATGGCTTTTGTCATTGCGGAAAAATAAGGCCATTTAAGTATTCTGGAATAGAACATCCTTTTCAGACGGCCTGAAGGGTTAGATATTTGTTGAAGGTCGGGCGTATAAGCCCGACATCGTTTTTTTTACGCACAAATCGGCAGGTATCACTGCCTGCCGCATATTAAGAATAATCTCATGATGACTGAAGACACACGTCCATTGGTGCAGGTGGTTGCCGGAATTTTGCTCGACAAAAACGGCCGCTACCTGCTCAGTTCCCGCCCGGAGGGTAAACCGTATGCCGGTTATTGGGAATTTGCCGGCGGCAAGGTTGAGGTAGGCGAAAGCGATTTTCAAGCCTTGCAACGCGAGTTTGAAGAAGAACTCGGTATCCGTATCCTTGCCGCTACGCCGTGGCTGACTAAAGTCCATTCCTACGAACACGCACATGTACGCCTGCATTTTTTATGGGTGGAAGCCGACCAATGGACGGGCGAAATCCAATCGAGGGAAGGGCAGAAATGGGCATGGCAAAAGGCAGGGGATTTTACCGTTGCGCCGATGCTGCCTGCCAATAGCGCATTGTTACGCTCCCTATCCATTCCGCGCCGGCTTCAAGGCCGTCTGAAAAGCGGCTTCAGTGGTCAAAACAGTATGGGCGAATATCATGTTGCGCCATATGGATTGGCTCATCAAACCGCATCTGCCGTATTGCTGGAATTTGCCGATTGGCAACAAGGCAAGCTGCAAGAAGCGTCCGGCGTGTGGCCAATCATTGAAAATGCTGAACAATGGCGGCAGGTGCAAAATGCGGATGCCGTTGTTTGGAAAGTGGCTGACGAAGCGGCTGCCGGGCAAGTTGCCGATATTTTGGCGCAAGGCGTGGCGATGCCGCTGATTGTGGCAGCTCCGGAAAGTCTGGTTTCCATTTATCGCGAACAGTGGCAGAGCATGGGTGCGCATGCCGTTTTGACCGATAATGACATTGAGGCCGTCTGAAATGAGTAAAAATCAAAAGCTTTTGATTGCCGCTGTTTTACTGATTGTGTTTGCGGCGGCCAAACTGCTGCTCTTGGATTGGTGGCAGCAACAGCAATCAAAAACAAAAGTAGTCGAATGTAATTTAATACAGGGCTGCGTCCTGCCTGACGGTTCAAAAGTGCGTGCAACATCCATCAATGCGCACGAGCCGTTTGATATCGTGATAGAGAATGTTCCGCAAAATACGGGCGCGGTCAGTATCAGTTTCAGTATGAAAAACATGGACATGGGCTTCAACCGCTATAATCTGGCGCAACGATCTCCGCAAAGCTGGCAGGCTTTGCAAATCCGCTTGCCGTTTTGTGTCGAGGGCCGCCATGATTACACTGCCGATATTACCGTCGGCAAACAGACTTTTCAGACGGCATTTAGCGCGAAGTAGCCATCCGATAGAGGCCGTCTAAACGGCCATAAGCTAAAAAAATCTAATTTTTTTGATAACGTATTTAAAAATACCTTATAAATGAATCAATTATAAATTATTTTTTGATGGATTGTTTACAATCATTCTGACTATAAACCAAAAATACAAAACGGACAGAAGCCAGGCTACATCAGGGTTTGATGTAGCAGGGACTGTCCGTTTTTTATGTTTGTTGCTAAAGAATCATTTATTAGTAACTGAATTTTTTATAAAATTTTTGAAAAAAGTGTTTGACAAGACCTGTTTTATTTTTTAAATTTGTTTCCATAAATAAAAACTACATCGCACTACAAAGGAACATCATCATGAATCTGTATCAAACCACTCTCTCTTGTTATAGATTTTCTCCCCTCTCCGCCGATCCCGTCGTCGTCTGCTTATTGCCAGTCGCGGCGGTCTGAAGGCTCTCAACCCGAATCCAGTTTCCGCATTTCCACAAACACTTCGGGTTTTAAAACTTCTTGTCCCCGTTTACATTCATATACTGATTAATAATACTTAAAAAACAAATACCTCCGCTTCAGCCTTATTGTATTCAATAGTTTTGATAACTATTTGTTTTTATTAATTTTAAATTTTTAGATGGTTGATAATGGAAATTTTACAGGCCGTCTGAAAACAGTTTTTGAAACGATTGTTTCTTTTTAAACGGTTCGTTTCTGGTTTGGAGAAAACCGAGCCGTCCGATTGATACTGATAAAAGTCTATAAAGGAGAAATATGATGAGCCAACACTCTGCCGGAGCGCGTTTCCGTCAAGCCGTGAAAGAATCGAATCCTCTTGCCGTCGTCGGTTGCGTCAATGCTTATTTTGCGCGATTGGCCACCCAAAGCGGTTTCAAGGCGATTTATCTGTCCGGCGGTGGCGTGGCAGCCTGTTCTTGCGGTATCCCTGATTTGGGCATTACCACAATGGAAGATGTGCTGATCGATGCGCGGCGGATTACGGACAATGTGGATACGCCTTTGCTGGTAGACATTGATGTGGGTTGGGGCGGGGCATTCAATATCGCGCGTACGATTCGCAACTTTGAACGCGCCGGCGTTGCAGCGGTTCACATCGAAGATCAGGTAGCGCAAAAACGCTGCGGTCATCGTCCGAACAAAGCCATTGTTTCTAAAGATGAAATGGTCGACCGTATCAAAGCTGCCGTCGATGCGCGCATTGATGAGAACTTCGTGATTATGGCGCGTACCGATGCGCTGGCGGTGGAAGGTTTGGATGCCGCCATCGAATGCGCCCAAGCTTGCGTGGAAGCTGGTGCAGACATGATTTTCCCTGAAGCCATGACCGATTTGAAAATGTACCGCCAATTTGCAGATGCAGTGAAAGTACCTGTATTGGCCAACATTACCGAATTTGGTGCAACGCCGCTTTATACCCAAAGCGAGCTGGCTGAAAACGGTGTATCGCTGGTGCTGTATCCGTTGTCATCGTTCCGCGCCGCAAGCAAAGCCGCTCTGAATGTTTATGAGGCGATTATGCGCGACGGCACTCAGGCGGCGGTGGTAGATACCATGCAAACCCGTGCCGAGCTGTACGAGCATCTGAACTATCATGCCTTCGAGCAAAAACTGGATAAATTGTTTCAAAAATGATTAACCGCTTTCAGACGGCCTTTCAGCAAATCCGCATTGGCCGTCTGAAAAAATAAAACCCATAAAAATACAAAGGAGAAATACCATGACTGCAACTACGCAAACCCCGACTTTCAAACCTAAAAAATCCGTTGCGCTTTCCGGCGTTGCGGCCGGTAATACCGAATTGTGTACCGTCGGCCGTACCGGCAATGATTTGAGCTATCGCGGTTACGACATCTTGGACTTGGCACAAAAATGCGAGTTTGAAGAAGTCGCCCACCTGCTGATTCACGGCCATCTGCCCAACAAATTCGAGTTGGCCGCTTATAAAACCAAGCTCAAATCCATGCGCGGCCTGCCTATCCGTGTGATTAAAGTGTTGGAAAGCCTGCCTGCACATACCCATCCGATGGATGTGATGCGTACCGGCGTATCCATGCTGGGCTGTGTTCATCCCGAACGCGAAAGCCATCCGGAAAGTGAAGCGCGCGACATCGCCGACAAACTGATTGCCAGCCTCGGCAGCATCTTGTTGTATTGGTATCAATATTCGCACAACGGCAGACGCATTGACGTTGAAAGCGACGAAGACACCATCGGCGGCCATTTCCTGCACCTGTTGCACGGCAAACGCCCAAGCGAATCACACATCAAAGCCATGCACGTTTCACTGATTCTGTATGCGGAGCATGAGTTCAACGCCTCCACCTTCACCGCCCGCGTGATTGCCGGTACAGGCTCTGATATGTACTCCAGCATTACCGGTGCAATCGGCGCGTTGAAAGGTCCGAAACACGGCGGTGCGAACGAGGTGGCTTACGATATTCAAAAACGCTACCGCAATGCCGACGAAGCCGAAGCCGACATCCGCGAACGCATCGGCCGCAAAGAAATCGTGATTGGTTTCGGCCATCCGGTTTACACCATTTCCGACCCTCGCAACGTTGTCATTAAAGAAGTGGCACGCGGTTTGAGCAAAGAAACCGGCGATATGCGCCTCTTTGACATTGCCGAACGCTTGGAGAGCGTGATGTGGGAAGAGAAAAAAATGTTCCCGAATTTGGACTGGTTCTCCGCCGTTTCCTACCAAAAATTGGGCGTACCGACCGCTATGTTCACACCGCTGTTCGTAATTTCCCGTACAACCGGTTGGAGTGCACACGTTCTCGAGCAACGCAAAGACGGCAAAATCATCCGTCCGAGCGCAAACTACACAGGCCCTGAAGATTTGGCATTCGTGGAGATTGAAAACCGCTAATACGCGTAACAGCAGGGTGGGCCGCCAGCCCGCCCCATCTCGAAATGCCGTTTGAAAACAATGAATAAATTAAGTTTTCGTTTTTCGACGGCCTAGTGCAGTATGCGAGAGAGAGAGCCGGCCGTTTGGAAAACATGCTGCTCTGCTGTCGTCATTCCCATACAGGCAGAAATTCAAAAGTTGAAATGTTCTGCTGTAAAGAGTGCTGAAAAATTTAAGTTTGGATTTCCGTCTATACGGGAATGATGGTAGCGGAGCAGCAATTTTTTTTCATACCGCGAATAGATTTCAGACAACAAGCAATAAAACAGAATTTATGGTTTCAGACGGCCTTAAGGTCCGAATCAACAGGCCGTCTGAAACCCAAAACCAAAAAAAGAATAGATTTTAGGAGAACCGACATGACTGCCAACCAACGCTACCGCAAAGCTTTACCCGGTACGGATTTGGAATATTACGACGCGCGTCAGGCGTGTGAAGACATCAAACCAGGCTCTTACGACAAGCTGCCTTATACAAGCCGTATCTTGGCTGAGAACTTGGTCAACCGCGCAGACAAAGTCGACCTGCCTACGCTGCAAAGCTGGTTGGGTCAGCTGATTGAGGGAAAACAGGAAATCGACTTCCCTTGGTATCCGGCGCGCGTGGTGTGTCACGATATTCTGGGTCAGACAGCGTTGGTGGATTTGGCAGGCCTGCGCGATGCGATTGCTGAAAAAGGCGGCGATCCTGCCAAAGTGAATCCTGTGGTGCAAACCCAGCTCATCGTCGACCACTCTTTGGCCGTTGAATGCGGCGGCTACGACCCCGATGCCTTCCGCAAAAACCGCGAAATCGAAGACCGGCGTAACGAAGACCGTTTCCACTTTATCAACTGGACAAAAACCGCCTTTGAAAATGTGGACGTGATTCCGGCGGGCAACGGCATTATGCACCAAATCAACTTGGAAAAAATGTCGCCCGTCGTCCAAGTCAAAAACGGTGTGGCGTTCCCCGACACCTGCGTCGGTACAGACTCCCATACGCCGCACGTCGATTCATTGGGCGTGATTTCCGTAGGCGTAGGCGGTTTGGAAGCCGAAACCGTGATGTTGGGTCGTGCCTCCATGATGCGCCTGCCTGATATCGTCGGCGTTGAGCTGACCGGCAAACGCCAGCCGGGCATTACTGCCACCGACATCGTGTTGGCACTGACCGAATTCTTGCGTAAAGAGCGCGTGGTTGGCGCATTTGTCGAGTTTTTCGGTGAAGGTGCAAGAAGCCTGTCGATCGGCGACCGCGCAACCATTTCCAACATGACGCCGGAGTTCGGCGCGACTGCCGCGATGTTCGCTATTGATGAGCAAACCATTGATTATTTGAAATTGACCGGACGCGACGACGCACAAGTGAAATTGGTAGAAATCTACGCCAAAACCGCAGGCTTGTGGGCAGATGCCTTGAAAACCGCCGTTTATCCGCGCGTATTGAAATTTGATTTGAGCAGCGTAACGCGCAATATGGCAGGCCCGAGCAACCCGCACGCGCGTTTTGCCACCGTCGATTTGACGGCAAAAGGGCTGGCGAAGCCTTACGAAGAGCCTTCAGACGGCCAAATGCCTGACGGAGCAGTGATTATTGCTGCGATTACTTCCTGTACCAATACTTCCAATCCGCGCAACGTTGTCGCCGCCGCGCTCTTGGCACGCAATGCCAACCGTCTTGGATTGAAACGCAAACCTTGGGTGAAATCTTCGTTTGCCCCGGGTTCAAAAGTAGCCGAAATCTATTTGAAAGAAGCAGGTTTGTTGCCTGAAATGGAAAAACTCGGCTTCGGTATCGTCGCCTTCGCCTGCACCACCTGTAACGGCATGAGCGGCGCGCTGGATCCGAAAATCCAGAAAGAAATTATCGACCGCGATTTGTACGCCACCGCCGTATTGTCGGGCAACCGCAACTTCGACGGCCGCATCCACCCGTATGCGAAACAGGCTTTCCTCGCTTCGCCCCCGTTGGTCGTTGCCTACGCGCTGGCAGGCAGCATCCGTTTCGATATTGAAAACGACGTACTCGGCATTTCAGACGGCCGCGAAATCCGCCTGAAAGATATCTGGCCGACCGACGAAGAAATCGATGCCGTCGTTGCCGAATATGTGAAACCGCAGCAGTTCCGCGACGTGTATGTACCGATGTTCGACACCGGCAAAGCGCAAAAAGCCCCGAGCCCGCTATACGACTGGCGTCCGATGTCCACCTACATCCGCCGCCCACCTTACTGGGAAGGCGCATTGGCAGGGGAACGCACATTAAGAGGTATGCGTCCGCTGGCGATTTTGCCCGACAACATCACCACCGACCACATTTCGCCCTCCAATGCGATTTTGGCGGCGAGTGCGGCAGGCGAATATCTGGCGAAAATGGGTTTGCCCGAAGAAGACTTCAATTCCTACGCCACCCACCGCGGAGACCACCTCACCGCCCAACGCGCTACCTTCGCCAATCCGAAACTGTTTAACGAAATGGTGAGAAACGAAGACGGCAGCGTACGCCAAGGTTCGCTCGCCCGCGTTGAACCCGAAGGCCAAACCATGCGCATGTGGGAAGCCATCGAAACCTATATGAACCGCAAACAGCCGCTCATCATCATCGCCGGCGCGGACTACGGACAAGGCTCCAGCCGGGACTGGGCGGCGAAGGGCGTACGGTTGGCGGGCGTGGAAGCGATTGTTGCCGAAGGCTTCGAGCGTATCCACCGCACCAACTTGATCGGTATGGGCGTGTTGCCGTTGCAGTTCAAACCGGGTACCAACCGCCACACCCTGCAACTGGACGGTACGGAAACCTACGACGTTGTTGGCGAACGTACACCGCGCTGCGACCTGACCCTCGTGATTCATCGTAAAAACGGCGAAACCGTTGAAGTTCCGGTTACCTGCCGTCTCGATACCGCAGAAGAAGTATTAGTATATGAAGCCGGTGGCGTGTTGCAACGCTTCGCACAAGACTTCTTAGAAGGAAATGCAGCGTAAGGTAAATCGGGCATAGTTAAAATGTCCGGGCTACGCTAAAAAAGGTTTTCAGACGGCCTCGAATGTTTGAGAGGCCGTCTGAAAAAACCATACTAAAATACAAAGGAGAACCCGAAATGCCGCAAATTAAAATTCCAGCCGTTTACTACCGCGGCGGTACATCTAAAGGCATTTTCTTCAAACGCACCGATCTGCCGGCCGCTGCGCAGGAAGCAGGCGAGGCACGCGACAAAATCCTCTTGCGCGTACTCGGCAGTCCCGACCCTTACGGCAAACAGATAGACGGTTTGGGCAACGCTAGTTCGTCCACCAGTAAAGCCGTGATTTTGGACAAATCCGAACGCGCCGATCACGATGTCGATTATTTGTTCGGACAAGTTTCCATCGACAAACCTTTCGTTGATTGGAGCGGCAACTGCGGCAATCTGACCGCCGCCGTGGGCGCATTTGCCATCGAGCAAGGTTTGGTCGATAAATCCAAAATCCCTTCAGACGGCCTGTGTACCGTCAAAATCTGGCAGAAAAACATCGGCAAAACCATTATTGCCCATGTACCGATGCAAAACGGCACAGTTTTGGAAACAGGCGATTTTGAGCTTGACGGCGTAACGTTCCCGGCAGCCGAAGTACAAATCGAATTTTTAGATCCGGCCGACGGCGAAGGCAGTATGTTCCCAACCGGCAATTTGGTTGATGAAATTGATGTGCCGAATATAGGCCGTCTGAAAGCCACGCTTATCAATGCCGGTATTCCAACCATTTTCCTGAATGCCGCAGATTTGGGCTACACAGGCAAAGAGTTGCAAGACGACATCAACAACGATGCCACGGCACTGGAAAAATTTGAAACCATCCGCGCATATGGCGCGCTGAAAATGGGCTTGATCAGCGATGTATCCGAAGCCGCCACCCGCGCCCATACTCCGAAAGTCGCTTTTGTCGCCCCTGCGGCCGATTACACCGCTTCAAGCGGCAAAACCGTCAAAGCTACCGACATCGATTTATTGGTACGCGCACTGAGCATGGGCAAATTGCACCACGCCATGATGGGCACCGCTTCAGTTGCCATCGCTACCGCCGCCGCCGTGCCAGGTACGCTGGTCAACCTTGCAGCCGGAGGAGGAGCGCGTAAAGAAGTTCGTTTCGGCCATCCGTCAGGTACGCTGCGTGTCGGTGCAGCCGCCGAATGTCAGGACGGACAATGGACAGCCACCAAAGCGGTTATGAGCCGTAGCGCACGCGTGATTATGGAAGGACAAGTCCGAGTGCCGGAAGATTGCTTTTAAGTTTTCAGACGGCCGCAGCCTTAAACAAGGCCGTCTGAAAACCAAATAAGCAAATTTTAGTCAGGTAGCGATACCTGCAATGGAGATTAGGGTTGGGCATGAAGCCTGACTAAACACCAAACCAAAGGCAATCTGGAAAGCTCTCAAATGTTCGTGCTCTTTTCAGATGGCCTGAAGCCAAAAAAAAACAATCAAAAATTCAAAGGAGAAACACCATGTCCAACCAACTCATTCTTGTGCTGAACTGCGGCAGCTCTTCGCTCAAAGGTGCCGTTATCGACCGTAAAAACGGTAAAGTTCTCTTAAGCTGTCTCGGAGAACGTTTGGGTACGCCCGAAGCAGTCATTACGTTCAGCAAAGACGGCAAAAAATGCCAAACAGCCTTGACCGGGCGTAACGATCATGCCGGTGCCGTAGGTATGCTGTTGAAAGAGCTTGAAAAACACGGCCTGCACGACCGCATTAAAGCCATCGGCCACCGCATTGCCCACGGCGGCGAAAAATACAGCGAATCTGTTTTGATCGACCAAGCAGTAATGGACGAACTCAATGCCTGCATTCCGCTCGCTCCGCTGCATAACCCTGCCAATATCAACGGTATTTTGGCTGCGCAAGAGCACTTCCCGGGCCTGCCCAATGTCGGCGTGATGGATACTTCGTTCCACCAAACCATGCCGGAGCGCGCCTACACTTACGCCGTTCCACGCGAATTGCGTAAAAAATACGCTTTCCGCCGCTACGGTTTCCACGGTACCAGTATGCGTTACGTTGCCCCTGAAGCCGCACGCATCTTGGGCAAACCGCTGGAAGACATCCGTATGATTATTGCCCACTTAGGCAACGGCGCATCCATTACCGCCATTAAAAACGGCAAATCCGTTGACACCAGTATGGGCTTCACGCCGATCGAAGGTTTGGTAATGGGTACACGTTGCGGCGACATCGATCCGGGCGTATACAGCTATCTGACTTCCCATGCTGGTTTGGATGTTGCCCAAGTTGATGAAATGTTGAACAAAAAATCAGGATTGCTCGGTATTTCTGAACTTTCCAACGACTGCCGCTCTTTGGAAATCGCGGCGGACGAAGGTCATGAAGGCGCACGTTTGGCTTTGGAAGTAATGACTTACCGCCTTGCCAAATACATTGCTTCGATGGCTGTGGCTTGTGGCGGCGTTGACGCACTCGTGTTTACCGGCGGTATCGGCGAAAACTCGCGTAACATCCGTGCCAAAACCGTTTCCTATCTTGATTTCTTGGGTCTACACATCGACACCAAAGCCAATATGGAAAAACGCTACGGCAATTCAGGCATTATCAGCCCGACCGATTCCTCTCCGGCTGTTTTGGTCGTTCCAACCAATGAAGAGCTGATGATTGCCCACGATACGGCTCAGTTGGCCGGCTTTATGGAAGAAGCAGGCTAGGGCGAAGATTCCCCTAAATCATAAACAATAAAAAGTGCGGATTCATCATCCGCACTTTTTTAATTACAACTCAATCAAGCCACTTGGGTTTGATGTTCGTCGCCGTTGCGCTCACGAACAGCGCCCAAACGGTAAACGGTTTCGCCTTGTTCGCTTAAGAATGCTTGTACCGCATCGGCATCTTCTTTGGCAATGATAACGACCATACCAATACCGCAGTTGAAGGTACGGTACATTTCTTGGGTTTCCACATTGCCTGCTTTTTGCAGCCATTGGAACAGTTTAGGCAATTCCCACGCTTTGGCATCGATTTGTGCGACGGTATTTTCAGGCAAAACGCGAGGTACGTTTTCGGTAATGCCGCCGCCGGTAATATGGGCCATGCCTTTAATGGTAAATTTTTCCAAAGCGGCAAGGATAGGTTTCACATACAGGCGGGTAGGGGCGATGATGGCTTCGCGCAAGGTTTTGCCGTTGTCGAATTCCGCGTCCAAATCGGGATTGTCGCGCTCGATGATTTTGCGTACCAAAGAGTAGCCGTTGGAGTGTGCGCCGTTGGAAGCCAAGCCCAAAACAACGTCTCCGGCCTGAATACTACGGCCGTTAATCACGCGTTCTTTTTCAACCACGCCGACGGCAAAACCGGCCAAGTCGTATTCGCCTTCGGGATACATGCCCGGCATTTCGGCAGTTTCACCGCCAATCAAAGCGCAACCGGATTCTTCGCAACCTTGGGCAATACCTTTAATCACATCAGTCGCGCGGGCAACGTCCAGCTTGCCGCAAGCGAAATAGTCCAAGAAGAACAAAGGTTCTGCACCTTGAACCAAAATATCGTTGACGCTCATGGCAACCAAATCGATGCCGACGGTATCGTGTTTGTCCCAGTCGAATGCCAGTTTCAGCTTGGTGCCGACACCGTCCGTACCGGAAACCAATACCGGATTTTTGTATTTTTTGCCGATTTCGACCAAAGCGCCGAAACCGCCCAAATCACCCAACACTTCAGGGCGCATAGTACGCTTGGCAAAAGGTTTGATGTTTTCGACCAGTTGATCGCCTGCGTCGATATCCACGCCTGCGTCACGATAGCTCAAAGAAGTGCTCATTGGATTTCCTTATTCGGGTATGGGTAGATTGTCGGAGCGTATTTTATCTTAAATTAGAGGATTCAGGCTGAATTTTTTGGCGTTATTGTTAACAATTTTATTTTGCCTTGATTGGTGCCGCACTTTCAGACGGCCTTTGTGAATCTGTTATACTGCTTATTTATTTTGAAAACCTTAAACATTAATTGGGAAATACCTTTTTATGTATCAAAAGAAAGAGCGTGGCGCAAAACCGTGGGTAATTATGGCTTGCGTCGTTGCAGCCTTTATTTGGCTTTTATATGCCTTGGGCGATGTTTTGACGCCGTTTATCGTGGCCGCCGTTTTGGCCTATGTTTTGAATCCCTTGGTCGAATGGCTGCAATTGAAGCGTATCCGCCGCGCACCGGCCTCCATGATTATTATGGCGTTTGCCTTGCTGGTATTGCTGTCGTTAGTGCTGATTATTGTGCCTATGTTGTTGAACCAGTTTAACAATCTGGCCGAACGCCTGCCGCAAATCGTGGGCTTTGTTCAAAACAAACTGCTGCCGTGGCTCAACAGCGTCAGCGGGGATTATATTCAAATCGATCAAGAATCGATTATTGCATGGTTGCAGTCGCATACGGATGAGTTGAGCAATACGCTCAAAGCATGGATTCCCACCTTGATGCGTCAGAGCGGCAACGTGATCAGCGGCGTCAGCAATTTGGTATTGCTGCCTTTACTGCTGTATTACTTCTTGTTGGATTGGAAACGCTGGTCTTCCGGAATCAGCAAACTGGTTCCACGCCGTTTTATCGAGACCTACACGCGTATCAGCAGCAATATGGACGAAGTATTGGGCGAATTTCTGCGCGGTCAGCTGATGGTTATGCTGATTATGGGTTTAATCTATGGCTTGGGCTTGATGCTGGTCGGTTTGGATTCCGGTTTTGCCATCGGTATGATTGCCGGTATTTTGGTGTTTATTCCGTATTTGGGCGCATTTACCGGCCTTTTGCTGGCCACAGTTGCCGCGCTTTTGCAGTTCAACACATGGCAGGACTTGTTGATGGTCTGGGCCGTGTTCGGTGTCGGACAATTCTTGGAAAGCTTTTTCATTACGCCTAAAATCGTTGGTGACCGCATTGGTTTGTCTCCGTTCTGGGTAATTTTCTCGTTGATGGCTTTCGGGCAACTGATGGGCTTCGTTGGTATGCTTGCCGGCCTGCCGCTTGCCGCCGTTACGCTGGTTCTGTTGCGTGAAGGTGCATCTGCTTATTTCGGCAGCCATTTCTACAAACATAAATAAATCGATCATTAAGGCCGTCTGAAATGCAAGTTTCAGACGGCCATTAATAACAAAGGAAGTCTATATGTTAGCCATCATCGGCGGCAGCGGCTTGACCAAACTGCCAGAGCTCGAAATTACCGAACGAAAAATCGTCCGCACTCCATACGGCTTAACCAGCAGCCCTATTTTATTCGGCAGGTTGGGGCGTTTGGACATTGTTTTCCTTGCCCGACACGGCTTCAGCCATACCATCGCGCCGCATGAAATCAACTACCGCGCCAATATCTGGGCGCTACACTCTTTAGGCGTAGAAAACATCATTGCCATTTCTTCAGTCGTCGGCATCAATCCTGATTTTGAAAACGGCAGCCTGGTATTGCCGGACGATTTGATCGACTATACCTATGGCCGTAAAGATACTTTTTTTGAAGGCCAAGAATGTCCGGTTGTCCATACTGATTTTTTCAACCCTTATTGCGATGAATTGCGACAAGAATTATTGAATATCACGAAAGCGCACAATGTGCCGATTTACGACTCAGCCGTTTATGGCTGCCTGCAAGGCCCGCGCCGTCCAACCCGCGCAGAAATCGCCCGTTATCGCCGCGATGGCGTAGATGTACTCGGGATGACCGGTATGCCAGAAGCCGTTTTGGCCAGGGAACTAAAAATGGCCTATGCCCACTTTTGCAGCGTCAGCAGTATTGATTGTTTTGATAGCGTAGTAGGGAATGCGGGCTGTGATGAACAGACTTCTATTGCGATGACGAAAATCCGACAATTATTGAATGGTTTGTAACTGATAATGCCGTCTGAAATGATGTTTTCAGACGGCATTGTTTTATTTAAGAAGCCGTTTCACGCGCCCAATGGGGTAGGGAGGCTTTTTGTTTGCGGAACGAGGCAAGTTGCATGCCCCGACATTTTTCAAAAATCAATTCGACCCCGCTTTGTAGTTGCAAAATTAAGTTGGTATGCGTTTCCGTTTTAATAAAATCGATATTGCGTTGCACCAAGCGTTGAATGACGGCATATACATCAAGGCAGCCATTTGCAAAAAACCACGGATTCAACTTTACCCAACGGCCGCCGCTTAAGGCAGCATCAGGCTGAAAATCAGCACGAATCTGTGTCAGCCGATTATCGGAGAAATGCAGCTCGATATCGCCATAAAGCCAAATATTCCAGCCTTTTTGTACCAACAAGCCTTTAGGGACGCAATCAGGCGCAGGGAACATCTGCAAAATAGACTCCGCAGATTGTCCGATTTCCAAATAATCAAATCGGCCGGTATACAAAAAATCATAAATATCAACGGCAATAGGAAAGTGGTAACGCATGGCAATAACCATAGAAAAGCAATTAACCAAGCTATCTTAAACTTAAAATATAATGAAATCAATTCTTATTACTATTTATTCAATATAAGAAAGGCCGTCTGGAATTTCAGACGGCCTTGTAGCTTTGATTTAAACCGATACTTGGTTTACTCAGCCTTTAAATCAGCCACGCATTGCTTATCGCGTGCCTCAAAAGCTTCCGCGCCACCCAAGAGCTTGAGTTGCTCCTCAGGGCTGATTTTGCCGAAGTTTCGGATTTGCTCGTCAGAGAGTTTGCTCAAAGGCTGATCCCACATGCAGACACAATAGTCTTGAGCCAATTTCTCGTTTTGCGCATCCAAACCTTTTGCTTTCAAATCAGCTTGCCATTTTTCAGCAAAAGGAATGTTTTTCACGCAAGATTCCACCACATTTTGTTTCATCTGCGGCTTGTTCATGGCGCATTGTGAGAGCAGGGCGGTCAGAGCCAGCAAAGACAAAATTACCCATGCCCAAATGCGGATGGTACGGATTTTTGCCTTGGCTTTCTTTCTAGCCGCCAGTTGTTCTTCAGACGGCCTGTCTGTTTGTTGCTCAGTCATGCAGGCTTTCCATGCGGATCATGGTGATCGGAGCATCTACGCAGCTCAGTGCCTCAATCGCTGCGATAGCACGTTTGACATTACGTTCCACAGTTGTGTGAGTCAAAATCACGATTTCGGCAGTACTTTGATCAATCACACCTTTTTGAATCAAAGCCTCGATAGAAACATTTTCTTTAGCCAAGAGGGCGGCAATTTGACCCAAAGTACCCGGCTCGTCGGTTGCTTGAACGCGCAGATAGTAGCCGCTGGTAATTTCATCCATAGGCAGAATATTTTGCGCTCGAACTTGTGAAGGTTGGAATGCCAAGTGAGGGACACGGTGGTCAGTTCCTGCTTCAATCAGACGGGCAATATCAATAATATCGGCAACCACGGCAGAAGCAGTCGGCAATGCACCGGCGCCTGCACCATAATACAAGGTTTCACCAACCATATCGGCATTGACACGGACGGCATTCATCACACCGTTTACATTAGCCAACAGACGGCTTTCAGGAATCAGAGTAGGGTGTACGCGCAACTCAATGCCTTTGTCGGTTTTACGGGTAATGCCCAACAATTTGATACGGTAGCCGAGTTCTTCAGCATATTTGATGTCGCGGCTGTCGAGTTTGCTGATGCCCTCCAGATAGCAGGCAGAAAAGTTCATCGGCGTACCAAATGCCAATGCACTCATAATCGTAATTTTATGGCCGGCATCATGACCTTCGATATCAAAAGTAGGATCAGCTTCAGCATAGCCCAAAGCCTGAGCTTCTTTCAGTACGTCTGCAAACGCACTGCCTTTTTCGCGCATTTCAGTCAGAATGAAGTTGCTGGTACCATTAATAATACCGGCGATACTGCGAATTTGGTTCGCAGCCAAACCTTCACGCAAAGCCTTGATAATGGGGATCCCGCCGGCAACAGCAGCTTCAAACTGCACCATGACATTTTTTTCTTCCGCCAAAGGGAAAATTTCATTGCCGTATTCAGCCAGCAGTTTTTTATTGGCAGTAACAATGTGTTTGCCGTTTTCAATCGCTTTCAATACCGCATCTTTGGCAATACCGGTACCGCCAAACAATTCAACAACAACATCAACATCTTGATGTTGAACCAGCTCAAACGGATCTTTGATAAAAGCAGCATTCGGGCAAATTTGTTTGGCTTTTTCTTCGCTCAAATCGCAAACAGCAGAAATACGGACTTCACGTCCCAAACGGCGGCTGATTTCCGCAGCATTGTCCTGCAATACAGTAGCCGTACCGCCACCGACTGTACCCAAACCTAAAAGACCGATATTTACTGGCTTCATTGTGTCTCCTTTTGAGCCGATACTTTAAAATAATCACGAAAAACCAAGGCTTGTTATAATCGCTTGCAATCGTCAATTCAGAGCAAAACATCAATGCACAAGGTCAAACATTGAATCCTACCTGATATTGCTTGATTTTGCACCTTTTTTTGCAAGTTTCCAGAGGCCGTCTGAAAAATTGTTCCGCCATAAAAACAGGAATTACCATGAAAATTACAGAAAACCATCTCGCCGAAGCCACATCATTTTTTTCACCCTCGCAAGGTGTATTGCAAATTGGTGAACAAACATACTCAAAACCTATTTGCTGGCAAGATGGCAAAATTAGCATCATTCCTCAAGCGACCATCGGAGAATTAAACGAACAAATTTTTTTATCTGCAATTGAAGCAGCAGAAAACCGTCCTGAAGTCATCATTATCGGTACCGGAGCGAAACAACAATTCATACATCCCAAAATTGCCGCAGCCTTATCAGCCTACGGAATCGGCTTCGAATGCATGAACACAGCTTCAGCTTGCCGAACTTTAGTTTTACTGCAAGGCGAAGGCCGAAGCACATGGGCTTGGTTGTGGCTATAAGTGAATTGTAGAAAAGCCTTTTGATCAATCAGTCTAGATTCGCATAATTTATATTATGTTAAATTCATAATACTAGTATTTTAGCCTGCTAACTCCTGTTTTGCTCAGTAGTTCAATCACTTACAGAATTCAAAAGTAAAAGGTCGTCTGAAATTTTTCAGACGGCCTTTTATTTATATCTCCCAGTCTTTTCTCAGCAAATCCTTTATTGTTTGATCGGCTGCTAATCAATTACCTACTCCAACTTTAACAATGGAAAGTGGGCAATCTACTCAATCCGTTTATGCCGTACCAACGCTATACGTTTCGCACTTGCTGTCCGCTTGGCCGACAATAGCAGCAACGGCGGCGGCCAAGCCGTTGCGCGTCATGTATTTTTGTGGAATTTCTTGGGCGTTTTGTGTCAAGGTATAGGCATTACTTTCGCCATCGGCAAGGCCGCAGGGGCGTAAAATGGTCCAATTTAAACCGCTTTTTTTGAGATAGATTTCGGCTTCTGTTTTGGCGCGAACAGCTTCGCCGAGTGCTTGTTTGAACGGCTCGCTCATTATGTTCCATTGTTCGCCGCAACCCATGCTGGTAATCAGTACAAAGCGGGCTTGCGGATTGGCGGCTTTCGTAGCGGCAATAATGTTGATATTGCCCAACGCATCGCTGCGGATGCCCTCTTCGTTTTTACCACCGACAAAACTGATCACGGTATCGGGACGGTATTGTGCCAACGCTTTATCGAGTGCGTCGGCATCAAGTGCATCGGCGACGATGGTTTGAATATTGTGTTCGGCAAAAAAGCTGTCTTCAGACGGCTTTCTCAATATGGCGACGGCATCGGCTGAATTGGTCAATGTACGGATATAGGCGCGGCCGGATGGGCCGTTGGCTCCGAAGATGAGTTGCATGTTTGGGGTTCCTTTGTATGGTAGATGTTTGTTGTTAGAAAATCCGCTCCTCTATGCAACAAGGAACGGATTATCAGGCCGTCTGAAACCGTTTAAGCGGCATCAAACAATTTGCGCATGGCTTCGATTTGGTGTTGTTTCAACTCGCCTGCTTCATCGCGGCCGACAAAAATTTTAAACATGGCGCCGCCGTTGCGGTTGATAAAGTTGAGCGAGCAAGTAGCTTTACCCATAAACGGGCGTTCCAAAAGGTAGATGGAGGCGCAGTTTTCGTAATAGATATGACCGTGTACGCCGCCGTCGGTTTCGGGATGGTCAAAATTGTAGAAACCGCGGCCGACTTTGCCGCCGGGCAGTTTGCCGCTGACTTCGACGATGGCGTCGGGGGTGTGGGCGATGAAGGTAACGGATTCATCCCATGCTGCGATGGCTTGGAGAATTTCGACAATGCGGCTGCCTTCGGTTTGGCGCACGTTCTCTTCAGGCAGGCAGCGGATAACGTCTTCAAAACTGCATTGGTTTTGCGCGGCCAGCATTTCCAGCACTTGGCCGGGATTTTTTTCTAATGATTGGCGCAACATGGTTTGTTGTTCGGCTGAAAGTTTTTGCATGGTTTGATCCTTTTCTTGAGTCGGAAGAGTGAGCATGAGTTTGCGGATAAGGGTGGGCGACCAATAACGGCCGCTGGTATTCAAACGGATCAGGCCGTCTGAATCGGGTTCTTTAAAAAGCTGCATTTCCTGCCATTGGGCAATCAGCTTTTGCGCTGCTTTGTTGCCGTCGAACAATGATGGATTCAGACGGCCTGTTTCAATATCGTGCTGGACTTTGCTGAGAAGTGCTTTATTTGGGCTATGACCGCTCATAAATGCGATGTTTTTCTCGCCTTTCGGCGTGGCAAGATAGCTCTCTAAATCGCCCTGCACCTGATAGCTGAAACCGCCGAAGTTACCACCGGCGCCGGAGCCGAACGCCAAACAGGAAATATCGGATTTGATCAGGGTATTGTAGCGGTTGCGTTCGCCGCGGCCGGGATAGGCGAAGTGGCTGTTACTGACCTGTTCCCAGCCTTTTTCCAGCAGTGTTTCAACCGTGTAGGCATATTGGTCTGCCTGAATATCGAAACCCGGTGGTGTCGGAAATGCACCTTTTTCAATCATGCGGTTGATAGGCAGCATGGGATAAAGGTTGAACGCGTATGTATCCAAACCGGACAGCGGCAGCTCGGCGGCGCGGGCAATATCGTTTTGCCAAACTTCATCGGTTTGATTGGGTAAGCCGAACATCAAATCGGCCACAATCACGGCATCGAGTTCGCACAATTTTGCCAAATATTCAAACGCCTCGTCGCCACTGTGTTTACGGCCAAGACGGCGGCGGATGGCGGTATTGAAGGTTTGCACGCCGATGGAAATGCGGTTGGCCCCGGCTTCGAGACAAGCCTGTACTTTTTCCAAATCGAAATGGCTCATGCGCCCTTCGATGGTGAACTCGCAGTCTTCGGCAAGCGGCAGATATTGGTAGCAGGCACGAATCAGGCGGACGAGGTCTTCCGTAAGCAACGCGGTCGGCGTACCGCCCCCGAAATAAACGGCTCGGATTTTGCCCTTGCCTGTACGAACTTCGGCTTCAGCGGCCATTTCTTCGATAATTTTGTCGGTGTACACGCTGCTTTGGCTGTCCTTCCACGCATTACGGTAGAAGCCGCAAAAAACGCAATGGTTGGCGCAAAATGGAATATGCAGATAAGCAAGCGCATCCACATCGGTGGCATGGGGAAGCTTTTTCTTCCAAATGTTCTGCCACTGGGGACGCGGCATTGGAACGCCGCCCCAAACGGGCATTAATGCCTGACGTTCGGGAAATGCCTTGGGCGCGGATTGTTTCGGAGTCCAAACAAGCTGCTGTACCATGATAGTGATTAATAAAAATTATTAATAAGATTTATATATTAAATAACCATCATCATTTTCTTGTCAATATTTTTGTGTAATTAAAAATCAGTATTATTTTAAAATATTGTATTCTATAAATAATAAAATATATTTCTATTTGATGAAAATCGGCATTTTACTTGTGAAATGCGCAAAATTTGGTTCTTCAAGTCGGGAACATCCTCCCATCTCGTTTTATTTTTGAACGATAAAATAAATTTTCTTTATCGTTTTTCAGACGGCCTGTTGGCGCTCAGCTTCTGAAATAAAACCCTGCCTCATCTTCGCAACGGCGTATCTGCCAACCGTAAACCGATTCAAGCAAATCAGGGCGCATCACTTCTCCCACCTTGCCTGATGCAACTACTTTTCCCTTATTCATCAAAATAATATGTTCTGCATAACGCGCAGCGAGGTTTAAATCGTGTAATACCATTATTGATGAGGCACGGTTTGAATGCCCGACCAAATACTGCATCAGGCGGTGTTGATGGCGGATATCGAGATGGTTGCACGGTTCGTCTAAAAGCAAGACTGGCGCGTTTTGCAACAGGGCGCGGATGATGTTGGCGCGTTGCTGTTCGCCGCCTGAGAGCTTGCCGATGCGCTTATCCACCAAGACCGTCAAATCAAAATAATCGAGCAACTCGTCCGCCCATTCATGGTTCAGACGGCCTTTTTGTACGAATGACGCCAACGCAATGTATTCACGTACGGTCATCGGCATGTTGTAACGGCCATGCTGCCCGACCCATGCCACCCTGCCCGTGCGGATTTGCGGCGCAACGGCCTCATCGAAAAGCGTGATTTCCCCCTGCCCTGTTTGCCCGATTAAGGCCCGCAGCAAAGTGGATTTGCCCGCACCATTCGGACCGATAATGACGGTCATGCCTGAAGGTATATCCAGTTGGTCGATTTCAAGCAGGGTTTTGTCTTGGACGCGGACGGAGAGATTACGGATTTGAAATAAGGTGTGCATGGCAAAAGATATGGGCAATGAAGTTTCAGACGGCCTATTCAGGCATCAACGGCTTTTCAAAGGCTTGATAAACAAATACATAAAAAACGGTCCGCCCAATAAGGCAATCACGATACCGACCGGCAGATCGACAGGGTATGTCAGCCAGCGCGCCGCTCCGTCCACCACCATCAAAAACACTGCGCCCAACCAAGCCGACAGCGCAATCAGTTTGCGGCGGCTGCCGCCGACGGTTTGCGCCAGTACATTGGGGATCATCATGCCGAGAAAACCGATGATGCCCGAAAGCGATACCGCCGCCCCCGTCATCAATGCCGCGCCGATTACGGTTTGTACACGCAATGTCCCGACCGACACCCCCATACTGGCAGCCGTGTCTTCTCCCGTCATCAAAACGTCCAGCCGCCTGCCTGCGGACAGCAAAATCAGAAAACCGGGCAACATGACCGCGATTGCCGCGACAGGCGATGAGAAACCAGCTTCGGCAAGGCTGCCCGACAGCCATGTGGTCGCGCTGCGCAATACCAAATCGTCAGATAAAAACAAAATCATGCTGACCACCGCGCCCGAAAACGCGCTCAACACAAACCCCAACACCAGCAATCCCAAAGTACCGCCGCCGAGCAGTTTGTGCACCGCCAAAATTAGCAGGCACACACCCAATGCACCGAGAAAAGCCGCCGCCGGCACACCCATCGCGCCACCGCCCAAAGCCAATAGCACAATCACGCCCAAGGCCGCACCGCCCGATGTCCCGATCAAACTCGGATCGGCCAGCGGGTTCTCAAATAAAGCCTGCAATGCCGCCCCCGAAGCGGACAAACCGGCTCCGACCAAAAGCGCGGTATAGATGCGTGGTAAACGAATTTGGCGGACGGTTTCATCCATCGCCAGCGGCGACTCCCACGCGCCAAAACCGATGCCGCAGCACAAATAAACGGCGGCGGCAGTAAGCAGCAGGCAGAGGGTAAGGGTATGCGGTTTCATGACATCATGCGGTTCAAGCGGATTGAGGAACGGTTTCAGACGGCATTTTTAAGACAGCCGTTTTGCCTCCTCAACAAGAAGGAACACATCAAGGCCGTCTGAAAACAAAAATCGGGCAGTTTTTTCAAATCAGGCGCGTTTATTTCGCCAAACCGTGCAAACGCTGAATCACTTGCGGCGTATCCAGCCCGTAACGGAACATATCGTTGGCCTTCCACAAATAAATTTTGCCGTTTTTCGCGGCAGGCAAGCCGGCGATTTCGGGACGTGCGGCAAAGGTTTTGACGTTGCCTATCATGGCAGTGTTGTGGTCGGCAATAATGATGATGTCGGGTTTGGCCGCAATCCATGCCTCACGCGTCATCGGTTTGAGGCCGTCAATGGCGGCTGCGGCATTGATACCGCCGGCACGGCGGATGATTTCGTCAGCAGCAGTATTCTTGCCCGATACGATGCGCCCGTCGTAGCTGAAGAGGTAGCGTTTGCCGCTGGAAGGCTGCTGTTTCATATCCGCCTGCCACTTGCTGGCCAACCTGTCCGCCTGTGCGCTTTTGCCGATAAGCTGACCGATGTTGCGGATACTTTGCGGATAGGCGGCAATGCTGTCGTCGGGTGCGACATTGACGGCTTTAATGCCTACTTTTTGCAGGTGGGCAAAAATATCGGCAGGCTGCGCCATCCATGAACCGATGGCAATGTCGGGTTTGACGGCTACAATCGGTTCAACCGTCAGACGGCGATGAATGCCGATACTGGGCTTGTTTTTCAACGCCGGATTTTGAACGGTCTGATCGCGGCCAACGATTTCGTCCAACGCGCCGAGCGCGGCAACAATGTCTGCCGTATCGGGGGTTAATACAACGATGCGTTGCGCGTGTGCAGTGCCGGCCAACGAAATAAACGCGGAAAGCAGGAGGAGTTTAAGTTTCATTGTTTTTCCTTGTCGAATGCTTTCAGACGGCCTGCTCGCTTTCTCAGGCAGTCTGAAAACGGTTGAATCACATTAGAACTTCAGTTGTACAGTTGCGGCGAAATTGCGGCCGCTTTCGGTGTACAAGTCCATCACGCTTGAGCGGCTCATGCCGGCAACATCTGCGTGCTGCCAGTATTTTTTGTTGCCGACGTTATAAATGTTTGCACCGATTTCGAGGTTTTTAAACGGCTTATACCACGCGCCGACATCCCATACGCCGTAACCCGGCGCTTGGAAAACAGTGTCGCTGCTGACGCGGCTGTGTTTTTTCAACCAGCGCAGCTTGGTGCCGACACCCCATTTTTCCTGCGTGTAATCCAAACCCAAAACGCCGTTGAGCGGATAAGCAGAATCCAGAGGCGTGCCGTCCTGCTGCTTGCCGCGCATCCAAGCGATGCTGCCGGAAACCTGCCAGCCCGGCAGGAATTTGTAGGCGGCAGAGGCTTCTGCGCCGTAGGTTTTGACCCTATCCAGGTTTTGATATTGGTACTGGATAATTGGGCGGCCGCCTATAATGGAAGTACCGACTTCGGTGCGGTCGATGAAGTTGCGGTAACGGTTGTAGAACGCGGTAACTTGCGCGCGGGCGCGTTCGTTTTTGAACTTCATGCCCAGTTCGAAGCTGTTGGAGCGTTCAGATTTGAGATTCGCATTCGGGATGACGGCATAGCCGTAGGTCGTATTGGCAAACGCCATGGTCGCGCTGTCAAACGGCGGCGTACGGAAGCCTTGGGAATAAGTAGCAAAGCCGGTGAACTGCTCACCCATCGGTACGCTCAGGCGCAGGCTGGGCGTGAGCGCGGAATCGCTGAAGCGTGTCGCTGTTCCGCTGGGGTTGGCATTGAGATAGGCTTGATCGGTCGAAGTGTTCAGCTTGTCTTTTTCGTAACGCAGGGCCGGGGTCAGGACGATTCCGTTACCGAAAGTCAGGCTGTCTTGGGCGTAAACGCTAAACGTTTTGCGCTTGCTGTCGGGGAAGGTTTTATTCGGATAGGTGCTGCCTGCATAGACTTTGCTGACGGCGCCGGTCAGGTTGTCCACTGTCAGGCTGTCACGCGGACGGGCGGTTTCAGTGTGTTTGTATTCGGCACCGGCAACGACGCTTTGTTTGACCGCACCGTCAAATTCCCACACGCCGCGCCCGTTCAGCCCGCGTATGGTCTGATTGAAACCGTAGTCGGAATAACGGGTCGAGTTACCTAATAGACGCGCGCCCATGCGCGTCATGCTGATATCGACGGTATCGTCTTCTGTACGCAGTTTTTGCTGATAGGCAATCAGGTTTGCTTCTTTCAGACGGCCTTCGCCAGTGTAGCGGTAGCCTGCTTCGATACGTTGACGGCGGATGCGGTCTCGGGCGTTGCTCTCAGATGTTGCGATGGTTACCGGCCCGCGCGATTGCGAACCCAAGCCGTTTGCCAATACTGTATCGTTGGCGTGGTAATACTGTTCGTACAAAGTTTCAAAGCGGTGGTGTTCGTTGCCGATATTGCCTTTCGCCAAGATATTGTAGGCATTGTTTTTCTGCGGGTTGGTAGCCGTACGCGCAGTCGAGTAGCTGGTATCGCTGCCCATGTTTTCGGTTTCATGACCTTGGCGGCGCGTCAGCATCAGCAGACCTTCGGCGTTTTCATGGAAACCTGCCACAGTCGCCGTAACCCCATGGCTGCGGTCGCGGCTGCGGTAGCCGTGTTTCAAACCGAAATGACCGCGTTTGCCTTCATCGACGAAATCACTCGGAGAAAGCGTCACCATGTTCACCACACCGCCGAGCGCGTCGCTGCCGTACAGCGCTGAATAAGGGCCTTTGACAATATCGACCTGCTTGAGCGTGTCGCTTTCGACCATATCACGCCCCGAAATCGCGCCGTTGGAGCCGCCGCCTGCATAAGATTCGGGAATACGCACGCCGTCCACCATCATCAGAATGCGGTTGCCGTCTATGCCCCGGATATTAATGCCCGCATGGCCACGGCGGTTGTTGTCAGACGGCACGCTGACGCCGGGTTCGTACATTACAATATCGTCCAAATTCTGCGCCGAGGCTTGATTCAAGGTTTTGCGTCCGATAACCGACACATTCGGCGCGGCTTTATCCAAGGTTTGCACATTACGGTCAGCCGTGACCACCACAGGCTCTATTTCGGCCTGCTCTACCGGCATCTGAGCCGCATATAAATGTCCGGAAAAAACTGCCCCTACTACACAGGCAATCGCTTTCTTTTTCATTACATAACCTTATTATTTGAATAAAAATGGTTTTTATTTATAAAACAAATAGGCGGTTTTTGCAAGTTTAGAAACCGTAAGACAGCACTAACAACCATTTCGAATCGCAAAATATAGTATGACGCAGCTAAATCAGTAATTCATGAACCAGGGGCAAAGTGCCCGACCTCGTCGGCGTAGAAAACCCATCCGCCATCTTGACCAAAAATCTCACATCGACAATTGGGAAGCCGACACCTTCATCGGCAAAAATCAGAAAAGCTCATCGCCGAAAAAACATTTAGCTTACGAAACGCCAAGTATTTTATTTTTAAATATGTTCCAACCACTGGTGCCCGAGTGTTGCATTTGAAATCCGAATCAAAAGCTATCTGAAATTTTCAAACAAGTTTTTATTTGTTCCTCTTATCCCTCATCCTTCTATTTACTTCAAACTCAAAAAACATATCCATATTATTAAAAATTAGTTAGAATTTCACAAAATTATAAATAATAATCAAACTTATTTACATACATTCAGTCAGAGTGTAATCGCATCTATTTTCGGTCTGTCTTGTTCAGACGGCCTTAGCAATCAAGCTATATGGATACATTCTATGCAACCGATCAAAATTACTACCCTCTCCGCCTGTATCGCCGCCATTGGTTTTGCACCTACCGTTTATGCTGCAGATAATTCGACAGTTATTCTCGATACCATCACTGTCAAAGGCACGCGCAATAAAGACGAAATCGGTAAAAACCGAGTTTATGCCCGCGAAATCGTCAATCTTTACAAAGGCAAAAACGAAGTTGAAACCTTCAAAGGCAACACCGTATCCGACCTTTTAAGCGGTATGTCCGGCGTGTACAGCGGCGACGCGCGCAACAGCGGCGCGCTGGATCCCAATATACGCGGCGTGCAGGGGCAGGGACGGATTCCCGTTACCATCGACGGCACCGAGCAGGCGATTACCGTCTGGCGCGGCTACGCAGGCGCAAACAACCGCAACTACGTCGACCCCAACATCATCAGCAGCGTTTCCATCGAAAAAGGCCCTTCGTTCAGCCGTGATATGAAAAGCGGCATAGGCGGCTCCGTCGCCCTGAAAACCATCGATGCCGACGATATTGTCCCCGAAGAGCAGAAATACGGATTTGAAGTGAAGGCGGAGGCTGCCAATAATTCCATCACAAGGCGTGAGAACGCTTATGAACATTCAGTCGATTATCGAACCTTGCCTGTTCCCGCAGTAGCAACAGGCGGTATTTGGCGTTCGTTTTTTGACGATACCGACCGAATCGACCAGCGTTTCAACGGACGCAATAAATTTGGGGAGGATAAAGCCTACCGCATTGCCGCCGCCACCAAGCAGGACAATTTCGATGCCATGCTCGCCTATGCCTACCGCAGTAAAGGCAATTATTTTTCCGGCAAAAAAGGGGCGGAACGTTACGGTTATATCGGTCCTTGGACACAAGAAACTTTAGACGAATTAAAACGTCGTCAAGAAGAAGCCGCTGCCAAGGGCGAAAAATTTTACGGCAGTGAAAACATGCTGGGCGCGCCCGATATTGCCCGTATCGGACTTTTTTATCATCCGGGCGGAGAGGTAACCAATACTTCGCTCGAAACCAAATCATGGGTAGGTAAAACCACCTTCCGTCTGCCGAACCGCCAAACGCTCAAATTCGGCCTGCGCCATACCGATTCCACGTTCGGCGAAATCATGCCTTCGCGCATTATCGGCCCCATCAGTTGGGATGCGTCCGTCCTCAACAAAATTGCCGAATGGCCGCAGGCATGGGTAAAACAGCGTTCCTACAATATCGACTATTCGTGGAAGCCCGAGGGCAGCCGTTGGATAGATTTCGATGCCACGCTTTGGACAACTCGCACCAATTCCAAAACCAATACCGCAGGCGGCTCGCCCGGCGATACCGTTTATGAGGACAACAAATTTCAAATAGCATGGGATGAGTACGACAGATGGCAAAAAGCTACGCCCGAAGAACGTCGAGAATTGCTGGATGCAGGCTTTGAAGCCCCAAAACCGCCCAAACCCGAAACGCCCAATACCAACGGACGCTTCAACACCATTGAAGGCAATGCCTATTACGCCCGTAACAACCGTACAGGTTTTCAATTCTCCAACCGTATGAAATTGAACGACAAACTGTCGTTGACCTTGATGGGCGATTTTCAAAACGAAAAACTGACGTCGCGCAATGATTTTTCAGACGAGCTGGAGCGGGGAGGATACGACAAATATCGTGAAGAACTCGAAAACAGCACCATCAGGGCAAATTATGAATTGAACCAATATGGCGTACCTCGAAACGGCAAGCGGCGTGAATACAATCTGGGCTTCAATTTCCGCTACGAGCCGTTCCGCTGGCTGACGTTGACGGCGGGAGGACGGTACACGAATTTCCAGCTTTAGGACAAAAGCAAACGCTTGGAAAGCGGTAAGAACAAATATGGTCGCCCGCTGGAAATGAACAGGGGGATGAAATATTCGGTCGGCAGGGTGGCGACTCCGCAAGAATACGCGGATTACAAGGCAATTGACGATGCGTTGGCAGACGGCAGTTTGGATTGGGGAGACTTATATGCCAAAGATGAATATGCAGAACAATTGAAAAAATATAAGCAGATTTCGCTAAACCAGTTCAGCGTCAATTCACAATTTATTCCGACTTTGACAGTTGAACGCGAAAAATGGGTCAATCCTAATGAAAAGGTGGATTTCTATTGGTTGAAAGACGATAAAGGTCGTCTGAATATGAAAGACCATCCCCTTACCAACGGCAGCATTCCCGATCTGCACGCTCAAGTTCCAAACCCTGTTTATGATCCCACCATTCCCGACAGCCCCCAATTCGTGCCCAAATATTACGGTGTCGATGGTGCTGTTTATACAACACCAATGACCGAAGCAGAGAGACAGAGGGCAATGAAGCAGAAAGGCAGCGGTTGGGTTCCCGCATTTTCCGCCACCGTCCATTTTACCGACTCCAGCCGCGCCTATTTGCGCTATACCGAAACCCTTCGCTACCCCAGCATTTTTGAAGGGACTTACGGCTTTTCTACTGCTGCCGGTTCATTCAACCGCATGGGCTATGGCTGGCGGCCTGAACACGCCAAAAACTGGGAAGTCGGCTACATTCATGATTTGACGGGACTGTTACCGAAAATGAAAAAAGCGGATTTCCGCATTAACTACTTCCATAACAAGACCAAAAACGTTATCGACAGGGATGACAATCTCGAATTCGAACAATTCGACAGGCAAATCCGCAGTGGTGCCGAGCTGTCCACCCGCTTCGATACCGGACGCGTTTTCGGTAGCCTGAACGTATTCCGCAGTCTGAAAAACAAAATGTGCGACGAAACCTTCCAATGGTCGTCTGTAACAGTGGGAGATGTCGATGCAACATATTTTGCCGAAACAGGCAAAACCATGAGCCGCCCTGTCTGCAATCACGGAGGTTTGAGCGATTCGGGCTATCTGGCAAGCGCGCTCCAACCGCGCTGGTCGATAGATGCCGAATTGGGCAGCCGCTTTCTTGCCAACAGGCTGGAAACAGGCGTGCGCCTTCATTACCACAGCCGCGTCTATGAAAACCGCAACGATGCATGGCAGCCTCACTACAACATATTCAATCAATATAGGGGAACTAATCATAAACCCCAATATAACGATATGCGCTGGCAGCCTGTTGCGGTATGGGATGCCTACCTGCGCTACAAAATCGGCAAGAACCTGACTGCCGAACTGGTGGGCAGCAACCTGACCAACCGCTACTACCTCGACCCGATGAGCCGTTCTTACCTGCCTGCACCAGGTAGAACCATCAGGATAGGGATTACGGGCAAGTTCTAAAATAGTTTCTAGATTCAATTATCGAAATTCTGATATTAGCAAAATATAAATTCTCAGGAATGATAATAATTTATTTTTCTATTTTATAAAATAGGAACATACTTACCTTACTTTTCCAAGAGGGTAGATTTGTAAGTTTGATTCAGATTCTTCTTAAGAAAATTCGTTGATTTTGTAAATTTTTATTTTGGAGTGAATTATGAAACTCGTAAAAACCGTTGCGGTATTGAGTGTTGCGTTTGCCGCTTCTTCTGCGTTTGCTGCCAATCCAGCTTCAGGCTTCTCTTTAAATAATGTAAAAGGGGTTAAGCATATTGTCCCGACAGTGGAGACTAACCAAAACGACGCGAATTTCGGTAAAGCAGCCATTAATGTGGTTGACTCAAATGCAAAAACGACAAATAAAAATGGTCTTGCTAATAATCAGCCTGTTTCTTTTGCTAAAATTGATGCGACGGCAAATCGATTTTTTGTCAAAACGTTCGCTCACAGCATTTTGGGTAAAGACAAAAACGGCGTTACGGTCGCGAATCTGTACCGTATGAAAGGTATTGTTTGGGACAATATTCCAAGAATGCCCGACCATTCCCATTTAGGCCGTTTATCTTATTCCAAAGTCGGTAATATGGATGTTTACTTCGGCGACTGGTCTGCCGTTCCTTCCGGTGCGGCTGTCGGTACAAAAGGTACGAATTACACCGCCTTCTACAGCGGCACGGGTCGAACCACCAATCTGCCGACTACGGGTACTGCCACTTATACGGTCAAAGGTATCAACCAATACCACGCGCAAAATTCTGCCGTCTTGAACGGTACGCTGACAGCCGACTTTAGCAGCAATAAACTAAGCGGCAGTTTGAAAAACTCCGGTTTGACTATTGCCATTAACAATGCCGCTATCAAAACGGCTGAGGCTTCATTCTCAGGCAATGCTACGGCAAACGGAACAGCAGGTGCAACGCGCGGCCACTTCTTCGGCAACCAAGGCGCGGCGATTGCGGGTGTGGCTGAGTTTGGTCGAAACCATGCCTATAACACTGCCTTTGGCGGTACGAAAACCGGCAAATAATGAATCATAATGCGATAAGGCGGACGGTTTTTGTCGTTTCCCATTCCGTCCGTCTATAAAACACAAATCATCCGACACACAATACACATCGTACAGGGCCGTTCGGAAATATCGGGCTTCGCAATGCGTTTAAGCCGGTATTTTCCGAACGGCCCGTGAGTTTGAAGGCGTGCTGTTTCGATGGGCTTGAGAAGCTCATTTTCAGACGACCCGGCAGGTGCTTTCATTCAAATAAACAATGCTCTTGCTCGGTAAAGATGAAATGTCAGCTTTTCTTTGAAAAGGTCGTCTGAAAAACAAAGCCGTCCGACACACAGGAAAGAATTTTATGAAACGCCTTTTGCTCCTTCCTTTTTTTATCAGCCTGCTGCCCTACGCGTTTGCCGACGACAGGGAAGACCGCTTCATGCAGCTCAAACAGGGGACGGAACTCCGCCGCGCGCAGCAGGAAAGGAACGAAGCGGACAATACGGCGATTGTGTTCAGCGCGGGAGAAATGCAGGATGGCGAAGATTTGGCGTTGTCGCTGATGAAGGCGGTCAACGCGCAAAACGAAGAGGAAACGGCTCAGCTGTTGGACATTTATCGCCGTCAGGATGTTTACGATCCCGATATAGTGCTGTTTGCCGAGGCCAATCAGGCGGTGTTCCGCGACGATTTGAAGGCCGCGCTGGCGAAATACCGCGAGCTTTACCGCCAAAATCCCGAATTTCTGCGCGGCCGCCCGGATTTGGCGCGGCTGCTGTTTATAGACAAACAAAACAAAGAATCGGCGGCATTGTTCGACGGCATCGATATTCCCGAAGTGCCCGCCGTCAATGAGAAAATCAAAGTGTTTGCCGACGCATGGACTGTTTGGCAAACAATGAATAAAATCTGAATTGTCAATTCTAGAATATGGAACAATCAGATGAAAGGTCGTCTGAAGTCGGTTCAGGTGACATTGTTGTCTTCAGAAAAATAATGTCTTACCTAAAAATTTAGTTCTAATTGTTTTAGTGTGATAGAATTATCCAAATTTTAGGTAAAATTTACTGAAAATAGCTTTGTCTTGAGGTTTAGCCCATGTTAATTCAATTTATCTCAGAAAATTTTCGCTCCCTTAAAAAGGAGCAAACCCTGTCCTTAGTACGCAGCTCAGGAAATGAAATGCCTGACAATTTTTTCCAGACTACCGCTGCGGCAACCCCAGAATTATTAAAATCTGCGGTCATTTATGGTGCTAATGCTTCTGGTAAATCCAATGTTATTAAGGCATTGGGATCTATGCTTCATATTATTCAAAATTCGTTTAGTAAAAAGATAAATAGACCCATTGAAACGGAAAGTTTTTTATTTGATGCGCTTTCCCGTAATGAACCGACACTTTATGATATTTCTATTATTGTTCCACTGACAAATGAAGAAGGTAGTTTGCAAGAAACTCGGGTAGATTACGGATTCGTTGCCGATAAAAATATGGTTTATGAAGAATGGTTGAGCGTTTACCCCAAAGGAAAAGAGCAGAACTGGTTTCATCGTGAATACAAGCAAGAAAAATCTGACTACGATTGGAAAATGTCCACCTACTTCAAAGGAGAAAGAGAAAGCTGGAAAAATCAAACCCGTCCGGACCAGTTGTTTTTTTCTAGCGCAGTTCATTTGAATAGTGAACAATTAAAACCGATTTATGAATCACTTTCAGAAGAAATATTAATAGTTCGTACTGATAGAATTAGCAATGAACTATCTAAATCATTATGCAAAAATTCAGATAAAGAAAAAACTATTTTAATTTCTCTGCTTAAATCTGCAGGTATTGAAGTTGATGATATTACTTTTAGAAAACCTAAAATTCGACATGAAGATTTTCCAAAGGAACTCCCTGAGATTGTAAAAGATAAAATTCTTAAAGAAATAGAAGAGGCAATTGTTGCCAAAACCGAAACATTCTTTGTATATTTTGATGGTACTGACAATCCACCAGAAATTCCTTTACATGAAGAATCAGACGGGACTCAAAAATTATTTGAATTTGCCGGACTGATTTTAGCTGTTTTACATAATGGAAATGTTTTAATAATTGATGAATTAAATAAAAGTCTACATCCTGATTTAGTACGTTTCTTGGTTAAGTTATTCAACTCTCCACTCAATAAGAAAAATGCTCAGTTAATTTTTACAACGCATGAAACTTCTGTATTAAGAAAAGATTTGCTGCGTCGTGATCAAATTTGGTTTTGTGAAAAAGAGGAGGATAGAGGAACTCATTTATATCCATTAACCGACTTTAAGCCCCATATTAACCGCGAAGATATTGAAGAATATTACCTTCATGGTCGTTATGGTGCAAAACCTATGATTAGTAATTTTGAATTTCCCAAGGATTTTTGGGAGAGTGAGTAATCATGTCAAGACGTAAAAACCGTAGTTTGGAGCGTGAAGAACCAAAAAAGGAAGCCTATGACTTGGTTTTAATTGTTTGCGAAGGAGAAAAGACAGAAAAGTTTTATTTTCGCAGCCTGATTAAGTTTGAAAAGTTATCATCAGTAAACATTAAGATTATTTCAGGAACGGGGTCAGACCCAGTTTCAGTAATAAAAACTGCCCTAAAGGAAGTAGAGGATCAAAAGGAATATCTGCCTTTTAATAAGGTTTATTGTGTAGTAGATAGGGATGAACATAAGAATTTCTCTAATGCTGTGAACATGATTAAAGATAAGAATCTGGAACTTATTATTTCTTATCCCAGTTTCGAATATTGGTATTTGTGCCATTTCAAATATTCTCGGGCTCCAATAACACGAAGTGGTACAAGAAGTTCGGGGGATAACTGTGTTGCTACTTTGAACGCTGAATGGAAAAAGGTATTTGGCAATGAGTATGAAAAAAACACAGAAAATCTATATGAAATTTTACATGATAAGCTAGAAATAGCGTTAAGCAATGCCGCAAAATCGTTGAAGGCTGCTGAAAGTGAGGAGGAATCAAATCCTTCTACAAAAGTCCACATATTGGTAGATTATTTAAGAAAACTTAAGATTTGAGATTCTGCAAAATCCAAAATGGACAAACTCAACGCCCTAAAATACTTCTGCTCCGCCGCCGAGACCCTGCAATTCCGCGAGATCGCGCTGCGCCTGTCCGTTTCGCCGCAGGTGGTAACGCGTGTGATTGCCGAATTGGAACAACACCTCGGCGAACAGCTTTTTACCCGCAACACACGCAATATCCACCTGACCGAGTTTGGCGCAGCCTTCCTGCCGCGCGCGCAGCAGCTCCTTGCCGACAGCGAAAACCTGTTTTCTGCCGCCAGAGAAAAAGACGAGATA
Organism: Neisseria sp. P0024.S006; assembly: GCF_051956595.1. Taxonomy (NCBI): domain Bacteria; kingdom Pseudomonadati; phylum Pseudomonadota; class Betaproteobacteria; order Neisseriales; family Neisseriaceae; genus Neisseria; species Neisseria sp. P0024.S006. The sequence continues at coordinate 95,315 of NZ_JBQCXH010000001.1, read as the reverse complement.
CGCGGCATCGTCCGCATTACCGTACCGCAGTGGAACGATAACGGCCGCATACTCGCCCGCCTGCTGGAAAAATGCGCCGACTATCCCGAACTTTATATCGATTGGCGCAGCAACGACGCCAAACTTAACGCGGTGGAAAACCAACTCGACATCGGCATCCGCATCGGGACACAGGCGGAAGATTTGATGATTGTCCGCAAAATCTGCGACACCACCGACAAAATCGTCGCCTCCCCCGCCTATCTCGCCCGCCACGGCACGCCGCAAAGCCTAGACGAATTAACCGGCCGTTTCCCCGCATCGTCGCTCATTAACGCCAACACCAACCGCCCGTGGGGCTGGCCGCTCAACGCAGAAATGCACGTTTTTCCAAAAAACATCCGTTTCATCACAGACGACCCTGCCAACGAACTCGCCGCTGCGCTGGTTAGGCTGCGTTGCCGCCTATATCCCAGAACATCTGTGCCGAACCCACCTGCAAAACGGCAAACTGGTGGAACTCTTCCCCGAAATCCCGCGCCGCCCGTGGCAACCCTATATCTACTGCCCGCAACGCACAGTAACTTCCGGGCGCGTGTTAAAGGTGTTCAACTGGCTGACGGAGGTGTTGCTGGAAATGTATGATAAAGAGGCTACCTAAAAATCAAGAAGGCTCAAGCGACATTCATCGTCTGTTTCCGCTTGCCTTCAGGTCGTCTGAAAACTACATTTGGAAATTCAAACCGATGAAGATAAACCCTGAAAACGGCAGCATCATCCTGCCGGACTGCAATATTATTAGTGCACGAACCACGCTTGATGACTGGATTGCATGTTTCCCAAAATCAAGCCCGAATCATCTGCAAACGGGAATAACATTTTTCGGTTTGTCATTTACCAAGCAATCCGAACAATACACCCTTACCGCCCGGTTCGAGCAGCAGCGGCTGGAGCGCTTATCCATATTCTTCTACCCGATAGGCGAGGACAATAGCTGGACAGCATGGTCGGAGGAGCGCGAATTGCAACGCAGAAAACAATTTGATCGATGGCTGGATAAGCAGCTGGGCGATGCCCCTTGCTCCATTGAAACATCGGCAGCAGGCAAATGCCGCCGATTTACATGGGGCAATGCGGGCGCGTATTACTACAATAAAGACGGCAGTACGATGATCGTCATCAGTTATTGCTGAACGCCTTTCAAAGGATACCCCATGCACTACCGATCGCTCAACGCCGTTCTGGAACAATACAGCAGCAGCCTGCCCCACCATCCCTCCTCCCCAAACAGCCTCGCCCTGCATATCGACCGTCAAACGCAAGGCTACCTGAAACTCCATACACCCGACGGCATCAGCCTGACTTATCAGGACGAACCCGTGTTCTGGTCGTTCTTCAGCCACGATTTATACGACGCTTACCTCATCCGCAGCTACGCCGAAAGCTGGCAGGCATACCAGCCCGTCGCAGATGGACAAGCATTCCAAGCCGTACCGTCCCAAAGGCCGTCTGAACGCCCCTACTCCGAAGCGGGTATCTTTTCAGACGACCTTCAAAACACATTCAGCCGCCCCACCCTGCAAGCGTTCAACCAACACCATCTAGGCATTCTCCGCAACGATACCGACCTGCGCCGCGCTATCGCCCAACTGAGGCTTTGGAAACAAAACCAAGCCGAGCCGCACACCGTGTCCGAATACGAAAACCGCAACCTGCTCGAATGCAGCCTCACCGTCGCCCAAGCCGCATACAGGCGGAGACAGACTATCGGAGCACATTTTAAAAGTGATTGTTAAGGCTGATAGTGAAAACTTTTCTCCAATAAATAAAACGTCATTGACTGAAAAAGAAAAGGTTCACACATGATTAAGGAAAGATTGAAAGAAAGTAGGAGAAACGGTGGAAACTAAAATGCAGGGATTGACAGTAGTTATAAGTGATAATAACTAATCAACAATGGTCTTTGCATTTTGTGGAGAGAAAAAAGCTAGGATTAATGAAATAAGACCATCTGAACAGTTTTGAATAAGTTCAAACAAAGTTGGCACAATTCACTATCTTTACCCTACTCTATTTCACCAGGCTACAATTAATGGTAAGGTTACAGTAAAATTAACCAGCCGAATTTCTATTAAAACCTATTGATTTTATACTAAAAATTGGAGTACTATGAGCACTCTTTCTAGAGTATCATTAATTCTCATTTGACATATAGGAACAAAAAGCGAAATTTGTAGAAGAATAGGGAAAAGGAAAATAATTTATATTATGTTAAATTAAATTGATGGTATTTTAGTCTGATAATTTCTGTTTTCTCTACTTAACATATTCAAAGGAAAATAAAGCAAAGGCCGTCTGAAAAACTTAGACGACCTTCTGTTTCTCTTACGACAAAGTTATACCTCGTGTCTGTGATTGCGCCACTTGTCTTTGTTGCTCATCATATTCAAATTGCCGCGTAGCTTGTTGAATTTGATTCAAACTTTCTACTGCTGGTATAGATGCAGATTCATTTATATGCATTCCAACACGATTTAGATGGGGGTTGAGCTCACCAATTAGATATTGACCTCTTTGCACACTGAACAGAGTGGCATTAGTCATTCCTTGTGATATCCCTGAAGCAGTAAGAGCCATTACGGAATTTTGGAATTTTTCTTTATCAATAGGCAAACCGTTTTTCTCATGGTAAGCGGTCATATGCCCTTTGACAGAATCAAAAAGTTTTTGTGCCTCAGGTGGAAGAGATTGTGGGTTAAATGAAGCAACTGTCTGCATAAAATTGTACTGCTCTTCCTTATCATTCCAAGACATCAGGTTCGGATCTTCATTATTTTTCCGGACCTTATGGTACATTTCTTGGGTTTTGCTTAAACCTTTGCCTATCTTATGTAACGTGTTACGGTAGTCATTAACATCATCCCTATAATCAGTTATCAATTTTTTATTGCGTTCTGCCAATTCCAAAGCAGGCTGATAATTGCGTTCTGAGAGTATTGAATTAATACCGGTAAAATTAGCAATACCGTGTGACCACAACAGAGATCCAGCAGCTGGTGAAACAGTTTCCTTTAAGTAAGGTATACCGCCGTGATTACTGTACCCATTAAGTTTCAGCATAATTAATTCTTTTTCTTTAGCTAGAATAACCATTTTACCGTAATGAGGCGATGCAGCTGATACCGCATCTGACGCCAATGAGTAATTGATTACTTTATCCCCCCCTTTGGGAATCCCATTTAAAGATGCTGCACCATAGGCGTTAAAGGTAACTCCCTCCTGCTTGAAACGATAAGATTGAATTTGAGCTAACGTTCCACCTAAGGAATGACCAACTTGTGTGATTCTAGGGGTGTTATACTCAGGGTGATCATCGTGAAATTCCTTAGCTGCTTTTAGCGCTATCCTAGTCAGTTTTGCGGCATCTTCTGCCTGGATATTGGCCTTATGTATAACCATTTTCAGATCAACTTTGGCATCCATCAGAGATGACGTCCCCCTATGGGCGACAACAATCTCATTGGTACGGACATCTTGATAAACTACACCTTGGTAGTCTGTTGTCGGATTTTTGTGGACAGCTAGGACTCTATAATGATTTCCACCAATAAGTAAGGTTTTATTAGGAGGGGTAACCACACGGTTTTCATAGGAATCTTGTGCAAGGTCGGCATGTTGTTGTTTGCTTAGTTGGCTCATGGTTTAATTTCCTCTAAAGTAACGGTAATACTAAAAAAATCATTGTCATTATGAGGTCCCGGTCCATAACCTTCCAAAGTATTTTCTCCAAAATCAGGGGCTATTCTTTCATCTGGTAAACCGTCTTCATTTTTATGATACGGATACCCTCGCTTCCAATAATATTTGGTCAGTGTTTTTTCTTTTTCAAGATTTTCCATTACATCGCTGATATTGAATTCAGTTTCTTCCTTTTTACCTGTCGCCTTAAATGAAGCTCCAAAATTTTCAGGTTTCCATTGGCAGACACCTTCTCCAAAATAATCTTCATCCAGTACAGCATCAGCATAGAAGAGTACTTCGTATTCATCATGTCCAACCAAATTCATTTTGATTGGAATATTTTTTTCAGGAGATGCCTTTGCGCCTGCCAACCGACTAATGGTATAAGAGCAATTTCTTGCTGCATAACCAATATACATATCATTTATAGGTTTCATCGGCCCCGGTGCATTATTAATCTTAACCTTGACCCTGTATGGTTGTTTCGGCTCGGGGTTCAATTTGAAACGTGCTTCTGTTTGTTCTTGGACACTCATATTATTTCTCTCCGTACAAGCATTTAGGCTAAAAGTTGACAATAAAGCTGCAGATAGCAGCAGGATAAAAGGTTTCATCAGTAAAATCCTTATTCAATATCATGAGCAAATTAAATATTAATTTAAGATAACTTGATCAGGATACATTCTGTTTGATGCTTCAACGCATTTACCACATTACTCTAAATAGTGGTTATTGAATTATATTATAACAGCATCCAGACATCTTAACTAAGATAATGCTGAAAGGTGGATAAATAGTGATTAACGGAAAGAATACTAAATAAATATTAGGATTTAGGCAACTCAAAACTTTACTACGCCCCGTTCTATTAAGTCCCAATCAGTGATAGAGCGAGATAAAGGTACTTGGTCATACTAAGCTTCCTGCTCTTTACCCTATTCTACTACTTAACAATTAAGAAGTAGAATTACAGTAAAATTAAACAGTCTAATTTCTCTTAAAAACTATTGATTATATAATAAAATTTAAAGTACTATGCACATACTATCAGTATTATTAATTCTCATTTGAAAGATAGAAACAAAAAGCGGAATTAGTAGAAAAATAGGAAAAAGGAAAATAATTTATATTATGTTGAATTTATAATTTATTTAGATGGCCTCATCAATCAAGCGATCCTACTGATCGACTCGACCGCTCATGAAATATCTGCGCTATCTTCAATGAAATGAAATGAAATGAAATGAAATGAAATTAGCAAACATAGCTCAAATGGCTTAATTGGGGAAGCTGCTTATAAAAAATCCCCTAAATATTCTCAGTGATAATTTAGAGGATTCTTATAAAGGTTTTAGGTCAGAAAATATATCTTTTTAAACCCTTTATCAAGTTTTGATAGGGTTAAAATCAATACCTGTAATATAACGTTGTCCAGAATAAGCCTTAATATGTACTACAATATCAATGGTTTGCCTGAGTAGATTTTTTATAACTTCAAACTCTAAACCACTTCCTTCCGGTGATGCCTTTACCATTAGTGCCAGCTGATCCCAAGTCTGTTCAGTACTACCAGCATGACAACTTGTAATAGATCCTGGGTGTCCAGATGCACAATTTCGAATAAAATAAAACGATTCGTCTCCTCGTAACTCGGCCAGAATAATTCTATCTGGTTTCATACGTAAACAGGACTCCATGCAACTTTTTGCTGTGATATTTGAACTACCTTGTCCACCTTTTGAGTAAAGTAAATGAACTACATTCTCATGTGGAATAAATAGTTCCCTAGCATCTTCAATACTGATTAGTCTCTCGCTTAAAGGAATATGATTAACTAACGCTTTCATGAAAGTAGTCTTACCGCTACCAGTTGCACCTGAAACAACAATATTTTTTTTATACTCAACGGCTTTTTTAAAAAATTCCTCGTAATTCCGATTATTTTTCAGTTCAACTAATTCCTTATCTTGAGGAGACAATTCTCCATTTAATTCAATAATCTGACTAAAGAAACCATCTTTGCTATACTGGCTTAAGCTCTTAGTATGTTTTGATGGTAGACGGATTGTAATTGAAGCTTTTCCTGCATCACAGGCAGGAGGAATTACAAATTGTGCCCGTTGGCCTGTTGGAAATGTTAATGACACCATTGGCTCTGCTTCTGTAATTCGTTGACCAGTATTACTTTCATTAACAACAGCTGTACAGAACTGACGTGCCCTATCAAAGTTTAGCGTATCTACTTCTACCTTTTTCCAACCTCGAGAAGTCTCAAGAAATACCTCTCCCGGCCTATTAATACAAATTTCTGTAACATCAGGATCTTTCAGGAAAGAGGTAATTCCCAATACTTCGTATTGATAATCTAAGAAATCTGCTGAAATTGTTGAGTTTAATTCATCCATGTTTAAAATAAGTTTATTCAAAAATTTAATTACAATATATTTGAACTTTAGGTGTATTTTTCATTTTAGCCTAAGAAATACTCAGCCCTCTGGCTTGTGTTAACTGCTTTTGTTGTGTTTCTAATTCAAATTGCTGAGTTGTTGCTTGTACTTTAATAATACTCTCCTCTATCGGAGTAACCGCAGCTTTCTGCATATCCACCGAAGCAGTTCTTAATTCAGGAGCCTTATCACCAATAAGAATATGCCCATTTTCTTTAATATTAATGAGAGATGCACCTCTCATCTTGTTTGCGTACCCTTCAGCAGCCAGTGCCATAGCAATATTATCTAAGCTTCTTTCATCGTAGATAATATCTTTTTTATTACAGAATTCAGTAAAAATTTTTTTACTCTGCTGATAGATATTTTGGGCATGTTGTGGGATTGCTTCCAAATTCAAAGGCTGATTAGTGTACATATCATCCCCATTGCTAGGAGCTGGAGCATGAGCCATGTTGGTATTCCGAGGTTGACGCAAAATCTTAATACCATCTATTCCCGTAGCAGAATGTACTCTAATAACATCATTATATTGGCCTGTTTTTTGTTCTTTTAAATGAATTCCTAAATCACCATTTTTGAAATTTTCAATTTTGAGACCATTTACATCTAATGTCCCTGTATTTCTATCCCATTCATATACCATTCTAGAACTGCGGTAAACAAAACGGTCTGGCTTAGATAAATCGCGTACACCACCCTGTAATATATGGCCATTTAATGACACTTCACCCTTGCCGTCTGAATCTCGGATAATATCTGAATTGTCAGCACGATATTTGTCATGTCCTTTACCACCAAATAATTTATCTCTTCCGGAATTACCGGCTAAAACATCATTACCATTACCACCAATTAATACATCATTACCACTACCGCCTAATAAAATGTCATTTTGATTAGTACCTTTTAGAATATCATCACCGGCATCTCCATACATATATGCACCACTTTTTAAGAAAGTCTTAGATCTGCCTATTAATAAACTATCACGACTATATGATCCATCAGCAACGACTTTATTGTTACCCTTATTTCCAAAAGTGTCATAATTTGCCATATGTTTAACAAATACTTGTTTATCTTCCGGCCTTAAGAATGCCTCAGAAAAGTCTTTGGCAAAATTGGTACGAGTATCCAGGAAATATTCAATATCAGTTTCATAATAAGTCATTCCGATCGATCCAGTTCCATTACTTGGGTACATGCCATACATATTCTGACGAGCAATTAGATCTTTAACCTCTCCAAAACTCTTACCTTTAACGTATGGGTAAAGATCACCACTAATTCCTGTACTATATGCTCTACCATTATATCTTTCTTCGTAAGCGACCATACGCGCTTCGTTAAAGATCGCCTCAGCTTCTCCATAGCCTCGTGCTTGAGCATAAGCCTTAGCAGTATTGTAGTAACTCGCTGCTTTAGCTTGATGTTTACCTAATGCATGTCCTACTTCATGAGACATTATTCTAGCGGTACTGTATCGGAAACCTTGTTCAAAATGAATACTTCTATTTTCAGGATCATAATACGCTCCTTCACGGTTTTTTGGAGCAGGTTTAATATGCCCCCCTTTACTAGTGAAATGGTTAATTTGCTCCACTAATTCTGAGTTTTGTCTTATTCTATCTAGCTCAGACATTTGATTATTGAATCTTATTTTATGAAAACCAAGCGTCATCAATTCTGCTTCTGCTCTTTTATTCAGTATAATCTTTGACATTCTAAAATTCCTTATGGCATTGGGCTCATTTTAAGATTGCTACAAAACTCTAAAGCTAAAATTGCACCTCCCCCAGAATTAGTAGCAATTATTTCACGGCCTGATTCTCTCCAATAGTAATCTAGTCTTTCTTTTATTAAATCATTATCTTTTCTTTTGGCTGAATATTCAAAATCTAAATACGAACCTTCAGGCATTTTATGTGTCATAGGTTTTGGAAAAAAATTAGGAAATGCATTTTCAGGAAATATGCTACCTATTTTATCTAGGTGCTCTTTTGTTTGAGTAATATATAAACTAGATTTAATTTCAGTATGCATGAAAACGACATACATACCTATAGGTGAATTAATATCTTGATTATGTTGCATATCATCATATGCCTCAATTACGGGTATTTGCCAAATCTCTTGTAATTCACTTGCATACATCGTATAAAGGCAGTCATCTTTAAATGCCGTATCATACATCTGCTTAATTAAATCATCCCGATTTTCCACTTTGTGCAACATACTTCGGCAACGATTGCGCACCTGTTCCATAGTTGTTTCCTGTTGTATATTTTGTGTTTTAGAAGAATCCTTAATATTTTTATTGCTAATCTGAGGAGTACAGGAAGTCATCAAACATACTGTTAATATGGCTGTAATTGCCGATAGCTTCATATAAATTCCTTTTTAGTCATTTTGCAAATTTCATTTTCAGACGGCCTCAAACTTTCATTACTATTACCGTTTTCCTTTTAACGAGGCAACCTTTACTGACCCCATCAATCGTTTGGTAAATGTCCCATCTTGGTAATAACGGATTTTCCCTACTTGCGCTGGATGTGACATACCTTCGTAAAGGATAATCTCCTTATCTTGGCTCATTGCCTTTAACTCTTGCGGCAACATCAGTGCGCGACGTTCTTCGCTTTCCGATACACTACGTTCTCGTCCACGGCTGACATTTTTTCTTTTCACTGTGGTATAACCCAGCATTTCAGAGTATTCGTTTGCATCCTGCTGTTCTCTAGGAGTATAGATGATTTGCAAAGCATGGTTAGTGATAATAGTACGCGCATATTCTTTGCCATAAACAGCATCCAGCTGGGCGACTGATTGGATAATCGGAAATAGGCGAATGTTGTAACCTGCCATATAGCTGACGGAATGAGCAATAATTTCAACTTTACCAATACTTGTGAACTCATCCATCAATAGCATACATTGATGTTTCAAATCTGGGTTGTCCTGAGGTAGCTCTTTCGTATTCTGGTTGATAAGTTGAGAGAAAAATAGGTTAACAATGACCCTTGATTCAGCAAGTTTATTGGGAAGAATGCCGATATAGATGGTCATTTTCTTTTTACGTACGTCAGTTAACAGAAAATCATCAGCTGAAGTAGCGGAATCAATGACGGGATTAATCCATGGGTTTAAAGGTTCTTTAAATGTCCCCATGATAGAACCGAAAGTTTCTTTTTCTTGAGAAATTAAGCCAGAAAAAGCTGTTTTTGTAGCCTCACTGAGATATGGTTGTTGCGATAAAGATGTAAAATACTCCTTAAGCTCTGTTCCATTACCTGATGAAAGGCGGTATATTTTTCCTAATGTACAGGCTGGCTCATTTTCTTTGCCCTCCACAGAAAAATCAGCCATTGCTTCATGCTCATCAAAACAATAAAGTGAAAATGCCAAAAATGCATTTCTTGCCTGCGCCACCCAGAACTTATCACGACTATCTCCATCCGGATACAACATTGCAGCTATCGACATCAAGTCTGACACTCGTTGGTCCGGATCGGAAGAAACGTAGGTAAACGGATTCCAACGATGCGTCCTACCATCTTCGGCAAATGGATTAAATAGATATACTTCCTGGCCTAGCACCTCTTTGCGGTAGCCACTAGTCAAGTTGAAGTTTTCCTGTTTAATATCCAATACTACTACCGATCCTTTATAGCTTAATAGATTCGGTATTACGATGCCGACACCTTTACCAGATCGAGTTGGAGCCGCTAATAAGGCGAATTGCTGGCCATTGTAATGTAATAATTTACCGTTGTATTTACCAACAACAATTGAAGTATCTGTCTGTTTAAAAAATCCAGCTTTTGACAAATCAGCCATTCCGGCAAATCGTGCCTCTCCATGAAGACTTTGTGAGGCAGTACGCCAAATGGGAATTAAACCAATCAGACCAATCAAAAAGGTTAAACCAAATCCAATAATTCCTGAAGTTTTAATCTGTAACGAGTATTTGGCAACTTGAGGAATATCTAATGTATTATAGTATTTAAACCATGTTGTGAGCAGCAAAGGGGTTTTATCTAAGCCTAACCATTGCAGTAGGATAAAACCTGATAGATAACAACCCAATAACAAAGAGATTAATAATAGAAATACCGTAACAATAGATTTGTTTTTTAGAGTCATTATAATGCCTGTAAGTTAAATAATTGAATTATTTTGAATTTTTATTTAAGATGTAAATTTTCAGATAGTTTTTAGTATCTTGCATTTAAGAAAGACTATTCTTAAGACCAACGAGCGAATTCTTATGCTATCTTCTCTATACAAACTCTTATATTCTCATTTAATCATAGAGAGTTATCGACAGCAGCATGATAAAGATTTTATCCATAATTCCTCCTTATTATAAGGCCTAATAATTAGGCCGTCTGAAAAAATAGACGGCCTTTTATGGTTACTGCATTACCGAACTGAAATCAATATCCTGGGCAGTATAAATATTAATCAAAGTACCTTGATTTATTGTTACTGTATTAGGACGAGCATTATTTCGTTCAAGCTGATTGATAGCCTGTTGTTTCAATGTATTGGCTGTCTCACTTTCATAAGGGTTAGTAGTAGTTGATGTCATGGTTGAAACCGTTTGTCCTTGTGGACCATATTCAGTAGCAGCATATTTAAAAGCATCTGAAATCATACTAATCAATAAAGCCGATGCCAAACGTGATCCCCAGTGAGACTTAAATTTACCGACATGACCTGCTGCACCAAGATTATCTACTCCAGGAGATTCCAGTGTTACATCGATACCATCGGGTGTTATAACTCGATTCCAAATGACCTCCATCCGTGGGCCAGTAGGGTTACTGGAACCATATTGCCCCATTACTTTTGAACCTTTCGGCAATAAGAGATATTTTCCACTTGCAGAATATACAGGTTCAGTAATGATACAAGATGTAAATCCTTTTACCTCAGAAATAATTTTAGTTTCTAATACACAACGCAAATAAGTCCCTTGTTGAAGCAACTTATCCCTATTATGCATATAACGGACAGCATTAGCCTGAGCTGTACTTACTCCCGACTCTTTTTGAGCAGCCTCCCCGTCCTGAACAAATGCAGAATTCATATTAGCATACATATCTCCTGCTGGAATAATCGGCTGTATAGGAACATTAGGAGTTGTTGGAGTTGTTGGAGTTGATGGAGTTATAGGTGGCAAGGTCTCCACTACTGGTGGAGTAGTTACTTCTATTGTTTTTGTATTCGATGTATTATCCGTTTCTAATTCGGGCTTTTTGTCTTCTGCTAAATCAATTGAAGGGGGTTCCGTAACTTGAGGATCTGGAGCAGGTAAATCTGGTACAGTAACTACCTGAGGACGTTCTGGAGGGGGAGCTTCATCAGAACCACTAAATTGATGATAGGCAAATGCCCCTAGTCCAGCTAACCCAAAACCTGCAGCTACAATAAACGCAATAGCTTTTTTGTTGACTGTACGGTCAACAGGAGCATTTAGTTGAGGAGCATTCTCCTCAAGTCCCGCCAATTGTTCTTGTTCGTATTGACTTGAATATAAATTTTGTGATGATTCACTATCTTTGTGATGTTCATTATTTAGCTTATCAGACATTCTTAATTCCTTTTTAATCCAACTACATCATTTCCATGTCTCAAAACTAAGAATGGATAAGTCCCATGGACAATAACTACATTACCTTCAACATTACTGTTTAAAACAAACTCAGCTCCTTTCTCTGATTTTCTGCCATAAATAGTAGGAAAATCACCTGTGAACTTGCCCTTATTCAAGTAGATATAGGTAAATCTGCCATCATCATAGACTTTTAAAGGAACTAGCCAACGAGATTTTTCATTTGCAGCCACATCATAATTAGTATTATAGATTTTAGAAGAATCATATTTCAGGCTATAACCAGCCAAAGTACTAGCACGAAGACTGAAATCCGTAGAATCGGGATATCTGAATTTAACTTGATAATTTACCCCTTTGTCTGAAGCTTCTGACAAATTGCCAACAACATTCTTCAAAACCTTAAGCTCAAAAATATATTGGTGAGCCTGAGTACGAACAATAAGATTAGTATCAACTGCATCAGCCTTTGGACGCAGATAAAATACATTTTCTCTACGTACCAAATCCCATCCACCACTTAGGCCTGCACCAAAATCTTTAACCTTTTCACGAGAATCAAGTTCAATTTGTGTGACTACGCCTTGTGCCGTATGAACGGGATAAGTTGTATTTTCTTGAAACGTATACTCTTGAATAGCTGCAGCATAGACGCTTCCTTGCAACAAACATGATACTGCTGTTGCTAAAAACATTTTTCTTAACATTATTGATTTCCACTTTCAACAGATATAGGGGAAGCATTAGGAACATCATTATCTACAGATGTAGGAGCTTCTGACTGGGGCTGGGGTACACTTTGTACTTGTTGCTGAGCCTGGCTTCCAGATGATGTTCCTGCAGAAAGATAATCTGAAGATAAATCTTGAACAGGTGATTCACTAGCATCAGGATCAACACGATAAGACAATACCTGGAATCCCAGGGGATTTTTTAACCTATACTTTTCATCCATCTTCAAATTGCTATTATAAGTATAGGTCAGAGTAGCAACATTGCTATCCATAAATCTTGATATGCCAGTACTCTTATTTAATAAAAATCTTTGGAATCTTACTGTTGCGCTAGCATCACGACCATCGGCCTTTCCACTATTATTAAGGACGATACTCAAAATCTTAACGCGAATTGACTGAGCAGACCCATAAAGATTAAATGGGCTATTCGGATTACTTTTATTCATCAGATTGCGATAGCTGTCAGATACCCCTGCAACCGACATAGAATAAACTGTAGCCCAGTCATTATCATAAATAATCTGACTATCAAAAGATTCTCTAGCAATAATAAAGTGAGAAATATTACTCTTATTTACTGCTTCATTTTTAGTAATATCTAAATTATTCCAATCACCGGCTAGTTTAGCAACAGTAGCTTGTCCCGTATAGACATCAGCCATAACAAGATAAGGTTCTTTTTCTTTCAGCGGCAAAATATAAAATAATCCGCCAAGTAGACACAAAGAAGAGAAGGTAGAAATACCGGCAACAATCCATGCCCTTTTCTCACTTTTTTTGCGGATATCGACCAAGGTCGTTTCAAAATCCAAAGATCTTTTTACAGCCTTTTGGATATTGCCATCAGTACTATTTTTACTTGATTTGAACATATATTTCCATTTTAATCTTGAGTTTTTACATCAACTTTTGCTGATCTCTCATGTTTTTTCTTCCCACTGTTTTTCACAGCAACATCCATTTTCTTATGCGCCATAATGACACCATTTTGAACATAGAAAACCATCCCTTTATCTTCATAAAGTTTAGATAATTCACTCAAGGCATTATCAAGCTCGGTATTTCGTATTGTTGATACTTTCTTATACAAAGTAAAATCAAGCGTATGGTCATAAACAACAGGCATCTTTGCCTCTTCTCCCCAACGCTCCAACAAACCTTTTACAGTTGTATCAAGTTGTGTTACTTGATAAACATGAGGTTTGACAAGAGGAATCTCAGTTACCTGATCAGGTAATTCATTTAATGGCTTCCATGAACTTGGGAAATCTGGAGCAGACTGATTTGCACAACCTGCCATTAGCGCGCCCACACTAGCAGACAGCAACAGCGTTCTTAAAAGAAACATACATAGCACCTTATAAAACAACTTAAGTTACAACCAAAGCGTCTTAATTAAAAATGAAGAAAAGACAATTCATGTTTGGTTATTTTTATTGGTTAAAATCTTGTTAATTATTTTAATCTGTGCTAAATTTCACGTCAATACAAATTCATATTTCCATCTCAACATCATGTTTTTTTCCTGCGCCGACTTAGCTGTTCCGCATGATATTATGCATCATGTCGTGAGAGTTGAATCCTCAGGCAACCCATACGCCATAGGTGTTGTAGGCGGACGCTTACAAAGACAGCCTAAAAATTTAGCTGAAGCAGTCGCTACTGCTAAAATGTTGGAACAAAAGGGATTTAACTTCTCCTTAGGATTAGCTCAAGTTAACCGTTACAATTTAAAAAAATACGGGTTGCATTCCTACGAACATGCATTCCAGGTGTGCCCAAACGTCAAAGCAGGCTCGCACATATTGCGAGAATGCTACAATCGTGCAAAAGACTGGGGTAAATCTTTCAGCTGTTATTATTCCGGTAACTTTGTAACCGGTTATAAGCATGGCTATGTGCAAAAAATTTTTTCATCCATGGGGAAAGGGAGAGCAATCCCACAAAATGCCATTCCAGTCATTAGCAATACTGTGAATACCCCTCGCTCTATGGGTCAAATGCCAGCACAACAAGCTAACCGCCCAAATTTGACAGTTACCGCTAATCCACAACCACACTCGGCTACTGTCTCTAAAAACCAACATTCCCTACAAGATAATAGTACTGCACAAGCGAAAAGCAATACTTATAAAGATAGCGCAGCAGTCTTTTAGATAGTTTTTTTCCACATCAACCTGTAATAAACATAGGAAATTTCAAATGAAAAACACTCAGATTCAAAAAAAATCCCGCTTTACCGCTGAAAACGTTGCCACAGCAGCATTTGTTGCTGCAGCATTTTTAGCACCGACTGTAGGTATGGCAGCCGATGATTTTACTTCAGCTTCTGGTGGTGCCTGTAAATTCATTAAAAACATCCATACCGTATTGAACTTAATGTCCGTTGCTGTTGTAACCATCGCCATTATCTTTGCCGGTTACCAAATTGCTTTTGCACACAAACGCATTTCTGACGTCGCTCCTATTTTAATTGGTGGCGTACTGATTGGTGCGGCCGGCCAAATCGCAAAAATGCTGGTTGGTAATGCAGACTCTTGCTCTGCAGGTACAACTGCGGCAATGCTCCAAGTATTGCAATTTTTTGCATAATTAACACCATGCAGAAAAACATCGTTTTTCGAGGATGTACGCGTCCGGCGACCTTTCTCGGTGTACCCTATATACCTTTCTTTATAGGAGCTGGCTCAGGATTATTGATGGGAATGTACTTCAATATGTTTTTTTTATTGACTATTCCCTTCATCATCCTGATTATGAGGCAGATGGCAAAGCGGGATGATATGATTTTTCGTTTTCTAGGTTTACGTCTGAAATTTAGACTTAAAGCCAGAAACCGAGAGGAGTTTCCTGATACGTGGTGCTTCTCGCCTAATGAATACCGCAACAATCCTCCCAAACAATGACAACAAAACATCCGACAGACATCTTTGTCTGTCGGACGATTTCAACACAAAAAACAAATAAAATGTTTACTCCTGACGCATCAATCAGTCAATTCGTATCCCTCTCCACCCATGTTTCCCCAACCATTATTAAAACCACTGGTGGGGACTACCTGACAACATGGCATCTATCCGGCCTTCCTTTTGTGGGTCGAGAAGAATGGGAGCTCGAACACAAACACAACACATTTAATCGTTTACTCCAATCCTTACGCGCTCCGGACTATGTCAATGTTGCCTTCTGGGTACATGACATTCGCCGCCACCGCGGCATCGATTTGCGCCCAAAATTCCAAGAGTCTTTCAATCAAAGCCTCTCCGACCGCTATTTTTCCCGACTTTCTAAAGAAAAGCTCATGAACAACGAGCTTTACTTGACCATGATTTACCGTCCCGTTGTTGACGGCAAAAAGTTTGTTGATAAATCAGGCAATATCGATCGTCTGAAGGCCGAACAGGAACAAGCTATCGGTACGCTAAATGAATTAGCAACCAACCTTGAAGCCGTCCTCAAAGACTACCACCCCTACCGACTCGGTATGTACGAAGGCAAAAACGGTACTGTATTCTCAGAAACACTCGAACTTTTCGGTTACATCCTTAACCGTGTAAACGAGCCGGTTCCCGTACTGCCCGCTCCTGTTTACAACTACTTACCCCTTAGCAGACATCTTTTCTCTGCCAAAACCGGCGACTATATCGTCCGTACCCCTGAAGGTAAAAATCACTACGGTGCCATACTTAACCTTAAAGAATACCCTGACGGTACCTATCCCGGCGTGCTTAACGGGCTCAAATATTTGGATGTCGAATACGTTATCACTCATAGTTTCAGCCCCATGAGCCGATACGACGCCATGAAAACCCTTGAGCGTACCCGTGGCATGATGATCTCTTCCGGCGATAAATCCTTTACCCAAATTGCAGAACTTGATCATGCAATGGACCAACTCGCATCCGGCAATTTCGTTCTTGGCGGCTACCACTTCAGTCTTGCTATCTATGCCGACAGCCAAGAGCAGCTTTCCCAAAACATTGCCGCCGCCCGAGCAGAGCTTTCCAATGCAGGTTTTGTAACAACAAAAGAAGACTTGGCCGTCTGCGCCGCATATTATGCCCAACTTCCGGGTAACTGGAACTACCGCACCCGCATCGCCAATCTCTCATCGTTAAATTTCTTGGGTCTCTGCCCACTACACAATTTTGCCGCCGGCAAACGTGAGGGCAACCCATGGGGACAATGCGTTACCGTTCTTCAGACGACCAATGGCCAGCCCTATTACTTCAACTTCCATGCAACCCTCGAAGGCGAAGACTCCGAAGGAGAAAAAGCCATTGCCAATACTATGGTTATTGGTAAGTCCGGTACAGGTAAAACAGCCCTTATCAACTTCCTCCTCAGTCAGGTACAAAAATACGATCCCAAACCCACTATCTTTTTCTTCGACAAAGACCGTGGTGCTGAAATTTTCGTCAGAGCCTGCGGCGGTGCTTATATGGCACTGGAAAGCGGCCAACCTACCGGCTTTAACCCTTTCCAATGCGAAAATACAGAGGCAAATGTCCAATTCCTCTGCGGCCTTATGAAACAACTGGGAGGCAAAGCGCACTACTCTGCCGCAGAAGACGACGACGTCCTGCGCGCCGTTCGGGCCATGCTCGACACTCCGCCGGCGCTACGCAGCATTTCCAACTTCCAAAAATCTCTGCCCAATACAGGCGATGACTCCCTCTATGCCAATATCCGCAAATGGACCCGCGGAAACAGCCTTGGCTGGGTTTTTGATAACCCTCAGGACAAAATCGACTTCAGCGGAGCCAATATTATCGGCTTCGACTACACCGATGTGATTGAAAACCCTCAGGTACGCGATCCAGTCATCGGCTACCTTATCCACCGAATGGAAGAGCTTATCGATGGCCGCCGCTTCATCTACATCATGGACGAATTCTGGAAAATCCTTGATGGCGAAGGCGGTTTGAAAGAGTTTGCCAAAAACAAACAAAAAACCATCCGTAAGCAAAACGGTATGGGTATCTTCGCTACCCAGTCACCGGAAGACGCCCTCAAAAGCGATATTTCCGCCGCACTGATTGAGCAGACAGCTACCATGATATTGCTGCCAAATCCGAATGCAGATAAAAAAGACTATATCGACGGCTTGAAACTGACCGACTCAGAGTTTCAAGTAGTCAAAGGCCTGGATGAGCGTAGCCGCTGCTTCTTGGTCAAACAAGGTCATGCGTCAGCTGTTTGTCAGCTTAATCTGCGTGGATTTGACGACGAATTGGCTGTCATCTCCGCCAGTACCGACAACATCGACATCATGGACGGCATTATCAAGAAAACGGCCGAACGCCTTGGCATTGGCATCGATGCTGTGAAACCAGAAGATTGGTTGCAGACCTTCTACGATGAGCGTAAAGGTTCCGGCAAGAAGTCGGCTACTAATATGATGCGTAATGCAGATTAAGCCGATTTGACTAAAAATGAGATAGGGTTATCTAAAGACAGTAAGTCTTCAGGCAACCCTAAGACAGAAAATTTAAATATTTTAAAATTAACCAATTTGAAGAAAGATTGAATAGTAATGAAAACTAAAATAAAACGGATAATCGCCTCAGTTTTGGTGGGGGCGACAATGCTTACTTCCATGCCGATAGCTAATTCATATGTATTGCCTGTTGTTGATGGGGCCAAAATGATGCAAGATGCTATCAACTGGGCGATGGATGCGGCAGACCGCGCCATGACACTATCTCACTGGGCAGAGCAGCTGCAAAACTGGCGTACCCAGTTGCAACATTGGGTACGCGGTCAAATGGAACAGATTCCAGAATTGAAAGCTCTACTCGATAAAAAAGAAGAAAACGCAATCAAAAAAATGTTCCAAAACCGTAAGGATCGCTGTAATAGAATTGCTAACCAAACATCAAAAAATTTATGTATTGGTACAGTAACTCTTGAAGAGAAAAAATTCTCACTTTTAAGAGAGATGGAAACAAAAATTAATGAGACCTTTTCAGAAATAAATAAGACTTCGATTAAAAAACAAAATTCCAATGCCCAAGGACAAAGTAATACGGCAGCCTCTGCCGAAGCTGAAGTCATTGCGAAATTGCAGCAGTTGGAAATCAAACTAAAAAATTACCAATCAGCAATAAACTCTATCGACCAAATGCTTGATCAATACAAATGGGCAAGGGTGAATCTGACCAAAGACCAGCTCTCTGGCTCGAACAACAGCAACCTGACCAAAGCGTCAGCTTCGTTCGTTTTACAAAGTAAGGTAAAAAAATTCCACGATGAAGCAAAAGCAAAAAGAGCCATCAGCACTGGCTATAAACTCCGCTAATTTTAATGTTATTTTGACCCAAACTATTTAACAGGAAAACATCATCATGATGGATCTTCTCCTTTATTCCAGTATTCGTGACTATATCTATGCACGAATAAGCTTTTTTACTGAACATGTATTGTCTAAAAACCTAACGCTTGTTTTTACCATTATCGTTGCCTTATTGACTTTATGGATAATGATCCAAGGTTATCTGATTGCAACCGGCAGAAGCCAGGAAGGACTGAAAGGCTTTGTGTACGGTCTCGGCAAGACCTACCTCATTGTAGCCGTTGCACTGGGTGTGGCGGCCGGCGGCGATTTCAGCGTACGGGTTCTGACCGATACTCTTTCAGACGGCATTTCCCAAATCATGACCGGCGACAGCGATGTCGGCAGTAAGTGTCTGACACAAGACAGTAAATCCATTATTGGCTGCCGAATAGACCAAAACCTGACGGCAACCCAAAGCATGATGGGCATACTTGACGGTATCGATACCGCCGACAGCGAATATCTCGAAGGGAAAGTGACACAGGCAAGATGGTTTGTCGGCGTCGGTACCGCAGGGCCTGCCATCGTAGCAGGTACCATGCTGATCATGTTCCGCATCGCCATGGCTCTCTTTATCGGCTTTGCGCCCATCTTTATTTTATGCCTTCTGTTCAAAAAAACAGCACCCCTGTTTCAAAAATGGCTATACTATGGACTGGCAACCATCTTTTCCAGCGTGATGCTTGGCGTCATGGCGGAAATCTCTATGGATCTAGTAGGCAATATCGCCATTACCGATGCAGTATCCAATATTGCTTCGGCACTGATCGGTGGAAACGTCGGCGGTATTATGCAGACAGTTACCCAACAGCTGGGCTTGGGCCTGATGCTCTCTACCCTATTGATTACCGTACCGCCTATGGCAGGTGCCTGGTTTAACGGCATGATGGCTGGTTTCAGCGCCTACTCAGTCATTGGCAATGGAAATCGCCAAGAAGTTCCTCCGCATTTGGATGGTGGGGCAAGTCAACGGGCTAATTATAATGTTCAAAATAAAATTGACGATCTTTCCAATGATGCAAGAATAGAACCTAGTCAACGAAATATGTGGACAACCGGTGGCAGCCAACCTGGAAGCACAACCACTGATACCATAAAACAGCCTGGTCAGCCGCGTTAAAAAGATGACAAACCTTAGTATTATTGCAATAGTAGATGTGTAAAGGTTCAAATAACCAACAAATTGGACTTAAAATGAAAAAATTATTTTTTGTATTGTTAGGGCTGACAAGCTTGAATATCTATGCAGCAGATCCTACTTATGATGCAACAAGAGGTGCATTACAGAATGACCCTAGCTTGTGTCAATACGGATACAACCCTAATTGTGGTTCGGCTAGTTACCGCCAACAAAGACGACCTACGGAAATCATTAATATCAATGTCCCTTCAAAATACGGGGCTTGGGCAGCTAATCCTAAAACAGGCATATCAGGAGGGGCACTCGATATGGATTCACTTGCAGCTGCTAAAAGACAAGCGATCAGAACCTGTGAAGAAGGGGGAAGAAATAAACCGTGTAAAATTTACGCTTGGGTCCGAAATGGTTGTCTTGCCGTTGCCCAAGATCAAAATGGTACGCTTTTTTTTGGATCAACTGCTCCTGGTCTTGCTGAAGATGAAGCCTTGAAAAAATGTCAAAAGAATAAAAAAGCACAATGTAAAATTATTGCTTCAGAAGGCTGTTCGATGCCTAGATTTTAATAGACAAAGGCCGTCTGAAATTTCAGCTACTTCCCTTTCAAACTCCATTCAATAACAGAGTAAATTATGAAATTCATTTCAACAATTATTGCCTTGGTAATGGGCTTTTCTTCAGTTACCACTATGGCTGCCAATCCCCTCAATCCTCCGAAAATGGGGGGTGACGAGCGTTTGGCTTGCGAAGCGCTTATGTGCTTGGTCAATCCGGCATCTCAACCATCTGAATGTCAATCTGCTTTGAAAAAGTTCCACTCTATCAAGCATAAACATGGACACGATACGATTACCGCACGACGCAATTTCCTAAAAAAATGCCCTGCTCAGGATCGTTCTGGTTTTGATGATTTTATTGATTCAATTATCAAATAATTTTTGCTCATTAAAGAAAGGCCGTCTGATATTCAGATGGCCTTATATTTTAAGGGCCGTCTAGAATTCAGATCACCCTTTCTTTTACAAAGAGCCGCCAATTTACAAAGCCTTTTCAAATCGCCCTCAAAATCCAACCACTTTTTCTATCCAAATTGTTTACATTAAAACTTACAGGCTTAATCTCATCTTTTCCGATATAGGTTGTAGCTTTTATATAGGCATAAATGCCGTCTGAAACAACTTGACACCATCTGCAAAGTGGCTCGAACAAATAAAGAATGGTTCATTTTGTTCAGATTTTTCCCTTTTTATCCCACCAAAACTGATGTCATACTGAGCGAACCTGCAATCAAACTATCATTGAAAAATGTAATCTTGTCTTGCGGTTCGCGTAATGCCATGATGTACAGCAACGGTAAGTAATGATCCGGCGTTGGTACAGAAAACTCGGCCTTTTCGCCTAGCTGATCATAATGCACCAAAGTTTTATCATCTCGTGTCGCAATCGCCTGATTGACCGTTTCACGGAACGCAAACGCCCAGTCATACCCTGCACCGATTTGATCAATATGCTCCCAGCTTATCGCTCTTAGATTATGCACAATATTGCCGCTGCCGATAATCAGCACGCCTTGTTCACGCAAGGCAAATAATTTTTTCGCCAAATTGAAATGCCATTCTGCCGACTGCAAACGGTTAAGGCTAAGTTGCACCACAGGAATATCGGCATTGGGATAAAGAAATTTCAACACTGCCCAAGCGCCATGATCAAAACCACGCGTTGGGTTCAGCTCGACCTTTTCCGGCTGTAATAATGACTTCACTTGCGCCGCCAACTCAGGCGAACCGGGCGCAGGATATTGCACTTGGCTGAGCTCTTCAGGAAAGCCGTAGAAATCGTAAATCATTTCAGGATGTTCACCAGACGTAACCTGCAAACGACTGCTGTACCAATGCGCTGAAATCATCAAAATGGCTTTTGGTTTGGCAAACTTTTGCGTAATTAGGCTGAAATTCTGATTGAACGGGTTTTCTTTATCTAAGGCATTCATCGGGCTGCCATGCCCGACAAACAATACAGGCATTTTTTTCATGGTTTACTCCTCGTTATTTGATACAGCGGATTGTACGGACAAATTTTTATTCAAAAAATACCGGTTTATGAATAACATCTTTTCCTCATAAGAAATCATGACTGATAAGGTTTGAAGATTCTGAGAGAATATATAGAAGAAGGGGTGATTCAAAAGGCCGTCTGAACATTTTATTTCAGACGGCAAAAAAATTTCTTTATTTCTGTATTGACAGAAATAAAAGATAAAAATAGAATACCATCACTATGAAACTGAATCCGACCACTGAAAAATTTATCCTCCATTGGGGCGAAATGGGTACCAAATGGGGGGTCAACCGTACCGTTGCGCAAATTCACGCCCTGCTCTATATCTTGGGCAGACCGATGAATGCCGAGGAAATTACCGAAACGCTCGGCGTAGCGCGCTCCAATGTCAGCAACAGTATTAAAGAGTTGCAAAATCTGAGACTGGTGCATACCGTGCATATCTTGGGCGATAGGCGCGATCATTTTGAAACTTCGGATGATGTCTGGACTTTATTCCGCACCATTGCTGAAGTGCGTATGCAGCGCGAAATAGAACCGACGCGGCAATTTTTGCAAAGCCTGATCGACAGCCCTGAATTTAGTCAGGAAAATGAAACTGCCAAGCAGAGAATCCAACAAACCCATGATTTCATCAGTACGCTGACCGTGTGGGCAAATGAAATGCTGAAGCTTTCTACTTCAACCATGGTAAAAATTTTGAAAATAGGCGCTGGAATACAAAAATTTTTCCGATGATGGCAATGGACTTGTTCTCAATAAACATAGCCAATCCTATTTAGGATACGGAAACATACTCATGGCAGCCTTGCATGGGCATATTTATCTGAAGCTTGATGTTCTTTGGTAGATTTTGAATCACTGGATATGGATTTCCCACCCAAAGAAACAATCCCGGAGCCTATTTAAAATTTTTTGCCCTATAATTTCTCTTTTAACAGAAATTATAGAAATTACAGACTAATTATATATTTGAACCAAAACAAAATAGGAAACCAGCATGTCCGACAACACTACGCACACCCTACCCGCCTACCTGTCTTACTCGATGGGGCTGCTATGGCTGTGGAGCGGTACCCAACCTCTGTTTTTCGTGCCTGAAATGTCATTGGATTTGCTGCATTCGGTCGGTATTCCCAATCCGTTGCAATGGCCTACATTAATCGCCGCTTCTCTGCTGGACATTGGTTTTGCTTTTTTATGCTTCAGCCGCCTTCGTTCCCATTCCTCAGTATGGCTGCTGCAATTGATAACCGTCGCGGCATACAGCCTGATCATTGCTTTCAGACTGCCCGAAATGTGGGCTCATCCATTTGCACCTTTGTTAAAAAACCTGCCGATTATGGCTACTTTGTTTTTCCTGTATCAATCCGTAGGAGATAAAAAATGAACACTTATTTAATTGTTAAAACCCTGCATATCATCTCGGCTACCTTAATGGTCGGCACCGGTTTTGGTACAGCGTTTTACCTCTTTTGGGCAAACCGCAGCGGTTCGGTTGCCGCGCAGTCGGTCGTCTCGCATTGGGTCATTAAAGCAGATTGGTGGTTTACAACCCCCGCCGTCATTTTCCAACCATTGTCCGGCTTATGGATGCTGTATGAACGCGGCTACACTGTTGCCACCATGCTGGAACAAAATTGGGTATGGATGACGCTGGCCTTATACATTTTTTCAGGCATTTGCTGGCTGCCTGTTGTTTGGCTGCAAATCCGCATGGCCAAGATTGCCGAAAAAGCGCATAAAGAAAACGCAGACACCATTCCGGAGCCCTACTGGCGTTATGCCAGACGCTGGGAATTGCTCGGCTACCCTGCCTTTTGCGCCACTATCGTGATTTACTTCCTGATGGTGATGAAACCGATTTAAAGATTTTCAGACGGCCTCAGCAATAATATAAAGAAAAACATATGAACATCATCATTTTCGGAGGCAGCGGCTTCATCGGTAGCCGTACCGCTCAGATCCTCAAAGAACAAGGTCACCAAGTTTGCACGCCCGACCGCCGCGCCTTCGATTTTCTTCATCCCGACGAAACCGCCGCACACCGTTTATTGGAAGGGCAAGATGTCCTCATCAACTGCATCGGCATCATGAGCCGTCATGCCGAAATACTCGAAACCGTACACCACCACACGCCCAAACAGCTCGCTGCATGGGCAAAAGTAGCAGGCATAAAACGCTGGGTGCAACTATCCGCACTGGGTGCCGACCCATCTCAATCCATCAACTTTGTCGGCAGCAAAGGACGTGGAGATGATGCCGTCGCCCAAAGCGGCATACCGATTGCCATAGCCAGACCATCCGTCGTTTACGGGCGTGGGGGAATCAGCTGCGAACTGTTCATCAAATTAGCCCGCCTCCCTTTGCTTCCCCTGCCGGAAGGCGGCCGCTTTCATTTGCAGCCCGTCCATCTTGCCGATGTTGCCGAAGGCTTGGCAAAACTTGCCACCCAAACCGACACTGACCACAGCATCATCAATATGACCGGCAGCCAAACCCTGACCTTGGCGGAATACCTGACCACTCTCCGCCAAACCCTGCACCACAAACCGCCGCAACATATCCTGCCCGTTCCCCTGCGCCTGATTGACCCTGCATTGCCGTTGGCCAACCTCCTCAGCAACGGCATCATCAGCCATGACAGCTTTGCCCTGCTCAAGCAAGGTTCATGCGCCGATTATTCTGATTTTGCAGCTTTATTGGGAAGAGAACCTTTGGCAGCTGAAAACTTTGCCGACTGCCTATAAATCGGCTGATAACTGTTTAACCTTAAAATCAAGAAAGAAAGACCGTCTGTTGTTCAGACGGCCTATTCAGACATTGCTATTGACGGGTTCTAGCATCAATAAAGGTATGTTATAAGTTTCCATTTAGGAATTTGACACTATGCCGTTTCGTGCAAACTTGCTTGTCTTTAGACACACAGTAAGCATAAACAAAAAATGAAAAAAGGTGGGTAAATGCCCACCTTCCAAACCCATATTTTGCAATTAGCCAAATACTTTTTCCAAGTGGGCTTGGTAGTCTGCCAAGTACTGTTCAACTTGCGGATTTTTAATCACATCGTTACATAAGAATGTCGGCAGACGGGTCAATCCGATGAACTCGTTGAGTTTGTGGAAGTGCATGTATAAAGCATCCACGCCTTTTCCTTCGAAGAAATCGCCTTCACGGGTAAACGCTTCAATTGGCGCATTCCAAGTAAGTGAAAGCATGTGTTTTTTGCCTTGTAACAAACCGCCAGTGCCGTAGCCTTCGGTTGGATTGACACGATGACGACCATCACTTTGATAAAGCTTGCCGTGTCCCGTGGTGAATACTTCGTCTATGTATTTTTTCACTGTCCAAGGCTCGTGCATCCACCAACCTGGCATCTGCCAAATCACAGCATCCATCCATAAGAATTTTTCGATTTCTGCTTCAACATCATAGCCGGCATCAATCACGGTTTCTTTTACATTGTGTCCAAGTGCGGTCAAAACTTCTTTCGCTTTTTTATGAAGCGTGTGGTTCAACTCGCCATGTGAATGTCCGAAATCTTTACCGCCATCCAATAATAAAATATTCATTTCACTCTCCTAAACCAGGCAATTCTAACAAAAGGGGGCTGCTATTATGCCGTTTTAGCCTTTATTTTGAAAATATGGCCGTCTGCACATCTTAAGCCATGCAATGCAAAATCAGAATATCCCGTGAATTTTTTCGGTCAACTGTCTTACGAGGATTTGTTCGTAGATAATTTGAACTTAGGTAGACTAAATGACCTAAAAGAAACAGCCAATAGGGAAAAGCTAAAATTTATTGCAACGAGAAACGTATCATTCTTCCGAATACACGGATTGAATAATTTATAAGGGGACTGATTACAAGATAGTTATTACCTATTAAAAGATATTAAATAATCATCAATTTAGCATATCTCTACCTGAACATTAGTCCCCTTACCTACCCAACTACAAAGGCTGAGCCAAATCGTTTTCCGTGTTGTAGCTGATAAAATCCTGCTCATGAGGGAAAGGAACGACCCGTGCGCGTTGCTGCTGCAACCAGCCGCGTATGCTGCGCATTCCTGAATAAAGGTATGGCACGGTACTTTGTAGGATTTGCGGACGGATAAACATCACGCTGTAATGCGGTCTGGACGGGGTTTCAACGTAAAATGCATTACACAACGGTGTGCGTTTGGCGATGGTCTCAAACTGGGAAACCAAGTTTTCAGGCAGGCGGGGCATATCGCAGGAGACGATAAGCAGCCAGTCTGCAGTAGCAATTTGCAAATCGTTGGCGGCGGTACACAAGGCGGCTAAAGGGCCGTAATGTTGCCATTGGCGCGCATCGGAGAAAACGTGCGCGCTGCGTTGGGCGTAGGATTCGAGATTGCGGTTGGCACTGATGGCGATATGGCTGACTTGCGGGCGGATTTTTTCGATAACGTGGTCTATCAAGGCTTTGTTGTGCCACTGCACCAACCCTTTATCGACACCTCCCATCCGGCTTCCCTGCCCGCCGGCCAATATCAGTGCAAAAATTTTCATTTTGGTAGTCCTTTGCAAAGCAGAGTGTGTAAGTGTTATTCGCGATGTTGTATTTATGGAATAAGTTTTAAGGCTTCAGGCCGTCTGAAACCTGGTTTTGTGATTTAATTCACTTAAGATGAATTTTATCATAACATGATTTTACATTAAACCCCTGTTTTTTCTTATCATAACCATACAATTATTTTAGACAGGTTGTTTATAGGCCAAAAGAATGATATTTTTATAAGATTATCGGATTAGTCTTCCTGCGTGCTTTATGCGTTTATTCTCCGGATCTTCAGACGGCCTGAGCCTGTCCTCGCGTTTAAAACTGCTGACTGTATTATGGGTCGGCTCGGCTTTTTTATCGATTGCCTTTACCCTGCTGCTTTCTTGGCGTTTGGAAAACGCGGCCAAAACGATTGAAGATGCGGGCAGCTTGAAAATGCAGGTGTATCGCTTGGCTTATATGGCAAGCGTCCGTACGCCCAATGCACAAATTGACAACCAAATCAAAGAATTTGAACGTACGCTGGCCAATGTAACGCAAAGCGATGCCATTCATCCGCTGATTCCGTCACAAATGCCGTTGGCTTACGATTTGATCCAATCGATGCTGTTGATTGATTGGGAATCCAACATCAAGCCTTCTTTGCAACATTACGAGCGGCCGACCCAAATCGGCCTGTACCGTTTTGCCGGCAATATCGAGCTGTTTTTACAGGCGATGGAAAACGCCAACGAGCAAAATACTTTGTGGCTGCGCCGTTTTCAAATGGCGATGATGCTGATGATTTTAGTGGCTGCCGGCTTGATGATTGTTTGGCATTATTCGTGGATCATCCGGCCGCTGGAAAAATTACGCGACGGGGTGGAAACCATCAGCGAAGGCCGTTTCGGGGTACAAATCGATACAGACCAAATTCGTGAATTCGCCCAAGTCAGCAAGGGTTTCAACCAAATGAGCCGCCGTCTGAAAACGCTTTATACGGATTTGGAGGGACAGGTTGCCCAACAAACCCAAGATTTGGCCCGGCAAAACCGTGATTTGACCCTGCTCTACCAGACTACGCGCAACCTGCACCAAACCTTTACGCCGCAACAGGCCGCAGAAGAATTCTTGGCTCAGATTCTTCCAGCGTTTTCCGCCTTGGGCGGTACGGTTTATCTTTCCGATGAAGAACGCAAACGCTCTGACTTGGCGGCAAGCGTTGGTGAAACCGAAGAGGGAAATCGTGTAGAATTCCCAATCGTTTACCAAGACGAACAGCTCGGTGTATTGGCCCTGTATTTTTCAGACGGCCATATGCCCAATGAGCAAGATGAAAAATTGTTGCAGACTTTAAGCGGGCAGCTGGGGATTTCCATCGCCAACAACCGCATGGAACAAGAACGCCGCCTGCTTGCCGTCTTGCAGGAACGCAACTTGATTGCACAAGGTTTGCATGACAGCATTGCACAAGCCCTGACCTTTTTGAATTTGCAGGTGCAAATGTTGGAAAGCGCGTTTGCTTCAAACCAACGCGAGCAGGCTGAAGAAAACATCAGCTTCATTAAAGACGGCGTGCAGGAATGCTATGAAGACGTCCGCGAGCTGCTGATGAATTTCCGAACTAAAATCAGTAATAAAGATTTTCCTGAAGCGGTAGAATCGCTGCTGGCGCGTTTTGAACGGCAAACCGGTATCCCGGTTGATTTAAAATGGCAGGACGATGGACAGGCATTGAATTATGATGAACACTTG
Source organism: Neisseria sp. P0024.S006 (assembly GCF_051956595.1). NCBI lineage: Bacteria > Pseudomonadati > Pseudomonadota > Betaproteobacteria > Neisseriales > Neisseriaceae > Neisseria > Neisseria sp. P0024.S006. The sequence continues at coordinate 66,994 of NZ_JBQCXH010000001.1, read as the reverse complement.
CAAATCATCTTCATCTTGCAGGAAAGCCTGTCCAACATCCGGAAACACGCGCGTGCGCAGCATGTCAGCGTCGAAATTGCCAACCATGGCGATTTTGTCATGAAGATTCAGGACGACGGCGCAGGCTTTAATCAAGAACACTTATCAAACCGGCCTTCAGGCGAACATGTCGGCTTGGGCATTATGCAGGAACGTGCCCAACGGATTAACGCACAATTGGCCATTACATCGCAGATTGGGCAAGGTACGGCAGTGATGCTGACTTTGCCGCAACAAATGAGAACAGCATCATGACGATTAAAATTACCCTTATTGACGACCACACCCTGTTTCGCAGCGGCATCAAAGCCCTGCTCTCCCGCCAGCCCGATTTTGAAGTCGTCGGCGAAGCTTCAGACGGCCTGGCCGGCGTAAAAATGGTCGAACAGCTTAAGCCTGACGTAGTTTTGCTGGACTTGGATATGCCGGTCATGAACGGCCGCGAAGCACTGGCTCAAATTTTGAGCATCAATCCGCAACTGACCGTCATCATGCTGACTGTTTCCGAAGACAGCGACGACTTGACCGAATGTATGCGTATGGGTGCAAAAGGCTTTTTGCTGAAAAACATCAACGCTGACTTCCTCTTGGAAAGCATCCGTAAAGCCGTTGATGGCGACAATGTCTTCTCCCCTGAAATGACCAGCCGCTTGGTGCAATCGCTGATTTCCCCTTCTCCTTCCCGCTCCGACCACCTGCTGGCTCAGCTGACCCCGCGCGAAATGGAAATCTTGGGCTACCTTGCCGCCGGACACAGCAATAAAATCATTGCCCGCCATTTAAACTTGGCTGAGTCTACCGTCAAAGTGCATGTTCAAAACCTGTTGCGCAAGCTGAATCTAAGCAGCCGCGTTCAAGCTGCGGTTTATGCGGTGCAACACAAAGTACCGCAACCGGAATTGTCTTAAAAAGGCCGTCTGAAACCTGAAACCTTGTTGTAGAAAGGTTTCAGATAAAGCGTTTATTCGCTATAATCACGCCGATTTGTAAGCAGGGTTGTCTGATTTTTCAGACGGCCTTTTTATTTGATTTTTCACTGATTTAAAACAATATGTCTGAAAACATTCCAGAAAATACGCCCGAAAATACCGTTCCAGAAGAACACAAACGCAGCATCCGCAGTTTCGTTTTGCGCCAAGGCCATATGACCGCGGCCCAACAGCGCGCCATCGATACGATGTGGCCGCAATTCGGTGTGGACTTCCAAGAAGCCCCTTTGGATTTGAACCGCGCTTTTGGACGGGATAACCCTAAAGTTTTGGAAATCGGTTTCGGTATGGGCGTCGCAACGGTGGAAATCGCCAAACGTTTGCCTGATACTGACTTTTTAGCGATTGATGTTCACGGCCCGGGCGTCGGTAATATCTTGAAGCTGATTGAGGAAGAACACATTTCCAATATCCGCGTGATGCGTCATGATGCGGTGGAAGTGGTGGAAAAAATGCTGGAAGACAATTCTTTAGACGGTATTCATATTTTCTTCCCTGACCCTTGGCACAAAAAACGCCACAATAAACGCCGCTTGGTACAAGTGCCGTTTGTTGAAAAGCTGCTGCCCAAACTCAAAAGCGGCGGCTATGTCCACATGGCGACCGATTGGGAAGAATACGCCGTGCAAATGCTGGAGGTTTTGAGCAGTTTCGACTCTTTGCAGAACACAGCTGCCAATTACGCCCCTACGCCTGATTATCGTCCTGAAACCAAGTTTGAAGCCCGAGGCAAGCGATTGGGTCATGGCGTTTGGGACTTGGTGTTCCGTAAAAAATAATTCAAAACTTAAAACACAAGGCCGTCTGAAAAGTTTCAGACGGCCTTTTATCTTACTGATTAAGCCAGGAAAAGTTTATAGGCCGGATTGTCGGTTTCTTCTTTATAGACATAACCCAAGCTATCCAAGAAGTCGGCAAAAGCCTCATTGTCGCTTTCCGGCACATCGATACCGACCAAAATACGGCCATAGTCTGCGCCATGGTTGCGGTAATGGAACAAAGTAATATTCCATTCGGCACGCATATGGTTCAAGAAACGGGACAACGCACCCGGGCGCTCAGGAAATTCAAAGCTGACCAAACGTTCGTTGGCTACTTTTTCCGTACGGCCGCCGACCATGTAACGGATATGGATTTTGGCAATTTCATCATTGGTCAAATCGACATTGGGCAAGCCTGCTTCAGTCAGTTGTGCGCTGATGACGGCCAAGTCTTGCGCACCGGCGGTTTGCAAGCCGACAAAAATATGCGCATTTTTATCGCTGCCGTAGCGATAGTTGAACTCAGTAATGTTCCGGCTTCCCAACAAATTGATAAACTTCAGGAAGCTACCCTTTTCTTCGGGAATGGTAACGGCGAAAATGCCTTCGTTGCCCTCGCCCAGCTCACTGCGCTCTGAAACGTGGCGTAAGCGGTGGAAGTTCATGTTGGCGCCGCTGGTAACGGCAACCAGGTTTTGGCCTTGGATATTGTTTTTCGCAACGTAAGCCTTCAGGCCGGCAAGTGCCAATGCGCCCGCAGGCTCGGTAATGCTGCGCGTATCGTCAAAAATATCTTTAATCGCGCCGCACAACATATCCGTATTGACCGTAATAATCTCGTCCAGCAGCTCTTTACACAGGCGGAAGGTTTCATCACCGACAACCTTGACCGCCGTGCCGTCTGAAAACAGGCCGACATCTTTCAAATGTACGATTTCCCCTGCTTCTACCGATTGCTTCATACAGCAAGAGTCATCGGTTTGCACGCCAATCACTTTAATCTCAGGGCAAACCTGTTTAATAAATGCCGCTACGCCTGCTGCCAAACCGCCGCCGCCAATCGGAACAAAAATCGCATTGATATTGCGGTGTTGGCGGAGAATTTCCATGCCGATGGTTCCCTGACCGGCAATCACATCCGGATCATCAAACGGCGCGATATAAGTCAGCTTTTCCTTTTCAGCCAACTCCATCGCATAATCATAGGCATCATTGTAAGACACGCCTTTCAATACCACTTCGCCACCGCGGCTCTTTACCGCGTCAATTTTGATTTTGGGCGTTGTCTCCGGCATCACGATGACGGCGCGGCAACCCAAATATTGCGCCGACAAAGCCACACCCTGCGCATGGTTACCCGCGCTGGCAGCAATCACGCCGCAATCCAAGGCTTCTTTCGGCAGCTTCGCCATTTTGTTGTACGCACCGCGGATTTTGAACGAAAACACCGGCTGCAAATCTTCGCGCTTGAGCAAAACCTGATTGTTCAGACGGCCTGACAGACTGCGCGCCAAGTCCAAAGGCGTTTCTATGGCCACATCATAAACGGAAGCGGTCAAAATACGGGTCAGATAATCGGAAAGAGGAAGAGGATGGTTCATGGTATTCAGTGTTCTAAATAAATTGTCATTCGGCCGAATCGGCCTGAGGAAAAAGTTAAAACCATACCCCTGAGGCCGTCTGAAGGCAAGAAAAATCTTAGCAAAGCCTGAATGAAACGGTATAATGTCCGCTTACTATCTATTTAGTATGCCAAACTGTTTACTCAATAACAGTATCCACCCATATTCAAATTTACAAAATGATGAAAAAAACGCTACTTAGCTTAATTTTTGCTGCCCTCCTGAATACCCACGCCCTTGCCGCCGACCCGGTTGCCTCCGCACCTGCCGTACAAGGTGAGGCACAGCCGCAGCCATTGTTGCACAGCATCAACAGCCCGACAACGCCGCCGGAAATCGCGGCGACCGCCTACATCGTTACCGACCTGCACAGCAAGCAAACCTTGGCATCCAACAATGCCGACGCGCCTATCGAACCTGCCGCGTTGACACAAATGATGACTGCCTACCTTGCCTTTAAAGCATTAGAAAACGGTACACTTGAAGCAAGCCAAATGCTGACCGTTTCCAATGCCGCATGGAAAGTCGAAGGTTCGCGTATGTTCCTCGACCCCAAAGTGCCTGTCAGCGTCAGCTCCTTAATTAAGGGGACAACCATCCAATCGGCCAACGATGCCGCCATCACCCTTGCAGAAGCCATCGGCAACGGCTCCATCGATGAATTCGTCAAACAAATGAATGAAGAAGCCAAACGCTTGGGCATGAAGCACACCCACTTCAACAACCCGACCGGCATTTCTTCTAACGGCCATGTTTCAACCGTTGGCGACCTGGCCATTTTGGCAGCCGCACTGATCAACGACTATCCAAAATACTATCCTTTGTTTGCAAACAAATCTTTCAAATACAATAATATCGAGCAGCCCAACCGAAACCTTCTGCTCTATCGCGACAGCAGTATCGACGGTTTGAAAACCGGCTATTCTGAAGGCGCAGGCTATCACCTTGCTGCTTCCAGCAAACGCAACAACCGCCGCATCGTTTCCATTCTTGCCGGTGCAGAATCCACCGAAGCGCGCGCCAGTGAAAGCAGCAAACTGCTCAACTGGGCGTTGCAGGCATTTGATACGCCCAAACTTTATAACGGCGGAGAAGTAATTTCCCAAGTCAAAGTTTACAAAGGCAGCACCAAAGCCGTAGACATCGGTTTCTTGGACGATGTTTACATTACCATCCCCCACGATACCGGCAAAAACGTCAAACCAATCTTAGAAACACTTCAGCCCGTCCTCGCCCCAATTGAAAAAGGCCAAGTATTGGGCAAACTGAAAGTCATGAAAGACGGCAAAGTCATTGCCGAAAAAGACGTCGTCGCGCTAAACGGTGTGGAAGAAGGCAGCTGGCTGCGCCGTATGTGGGATGCGATTGAGTTGTGGTTTAAAGGTTTATTCAGTTAATTCTCTTCTAAACAATCAACCATAACAAGATAAGCAACAAAAAGGCCGTCTGAAATCTGTTTTCCAGTTTTCAGACGGCCTTTATTCAGCCTAAAAGACAGCTAATTAAATGATTCCAGCGTTGGCGGCAGATGCTGCGTCATCGTGAACATCAGCCGTATTGACAGACGAGTAGCTCATGCGCTCAGTGTGCGTATTGACGGCTGACAAATGACTGATATTGCCGTTACCTGACAATCTACCCATCACCTCTTGCAGGCTCAATGTACCTTCATCGAAACGGAAGGTATCAATCACAGCATCAGTTTTACCGGAAACGAATTGGTCATTGATGGTTATGCTGTCCCCTTCTGATCCCTTGATGGTAATTTTCCAATCAGTATTGCCTCGAACATCGGTGGCAACATCAATGTGCAGGTCATTAACAGAGATATTTTGGCCGAATTGCAACGCATTGTGTTCGCCCACATTATCGATAATCGTATCCTTACCTTCTCCAAGGCTGAAAACATAAGTATCGGCACCCTTGCCGCCAACCAAGTAATCGGTTCCTTGTCCGCCGAATAAAACATCGTCGCCATCACCGCCATTCAAACGGTCATCGCCACTTTCTCCCCATAAGGTATCGTTGCCATTACCTCCATGTACAGAATCATTACCTATACCGCCATTAAGACGATCGTCTCCATCATAGCCGAAAATGACATCATCGCCTGAATCACCGTTAATCGTATCATTACCCAAACCACCTCTGATCCGGTCATTGCCATCGCCGCCACTGACAAGAGCATGGCTGCTGTCCGTAATGGTTATGATGTTATCCTCCCCTAAATGAAGCGAGGCTTGGGTAAGACTGTGATCATCTACTTCCGCTACATTTTTTGCAGAATTATTTTCTGCTACCGAAAGGCTGTGATTATTTTCGATGGTCAATGTAGTCTCGTTTACAGACTCCGGAATATTACCTTCTTTAGGATTACGGGTTTTGGTAATTTCTTGCTCGGAAAGATTATTCACAATAGTGTTATTTTCAATTTTGATATTGTTGAGTTCTCCCAAAATATCTTTTTCGGGAGTAGCATAATCCCTGCCTTCTTCCAAATCGATAGAACCTTTAACACGACCATATGTGTCGGCATTAGTCCCGTTGTTTACCAGTAAGTTATCGTGAACGGAAATACCCGTATCATTGAAATCAAAATTATGGCTGTTTTTGAATACAGTGTTTAAGCGTACGCCACCCCAATTGGCATTATCTTTGATAAGGTTATTGGCTACTTCATGACCTTTACCGCCAAAGATACCAATACCTGCTGCACGCCAGCCTAATTCAACGGTATTATTCAAAAAGCGGTTATTTTCAGCAACATGGGCATTAGTATTTTCATGAATGCTCGACCATGTTGCTAAGCCATCATCACCATTGCCACGGATATTGGAATTGATAACGGTGGAATTGCTGGTCCCTTGGGCAAAGTTAACGCCATCTGCCAAGTTATTGCGAATAGTAGCATTAGAAATAGTCAAACCATCAGTGTAGTGCATATCAGATGCTGGGGCATAATCACCAATCCAGGCACCTACTTCAAAATGTTCAATTTTGATATCGTGAATCGATGAACCGTTACCCAAAGTACCGGAAATACCTTTATAGTTCGCGCCTTCGTTATAGCGAGAAGTTAAATCCGAATCCATGGAAACATTTCCAAAATCAATTTTGTTGGTGCCGTGTTCAAACACGATACCACCGCCACCTATTTTAGTACTGGTAAAATGCAATTTAGTGTGCCATTGGCCTGCTCCGCTAATTTTTACACCTTCAGGCGCGTAAATGTGCAGTTGTTCACTAAAATCAAATTGACCTTCAGGAATGTAAACAGATTTTTTAGATGCTTTGGCAGATTCAATTGCAGCCATGAATGCTTGGTAATCATCCGAGCCATCATTGGCGACTGCGCCAAAATCAGTAATGCTGACACTGTTTTCAGGCTGTTTAATAGCATCCGGTGCCTTTTCCAAATCAACCAAGTCAATGCCTACGGGCGTGCTGTCGATATTAGTGATGGTAACCTTATCCCCTACCTTGATATTGGCCTCTTTAAATAATTGGCTGACTTCGTCAAATTGGAAGCGGGCAAGCCTATCTGCCGCAGGCGTATCATGAACTTTAATATCGCCATTCGGATGATATGTATAGTTATCCAAATATTGCCAGTTGGATTTGGAAGATAAATCCAAAGTCCCGATCACTGTATTATTGACTTTGACTTCTACTTTACCGCTTTCACCGTCAGGAACGGTATAACGGACGGTTACGGCATTGGCATCTGCTTGTGCAATAAATGAGACAGATGCATTAGTCGGCAAATCAACATATGCCTGACCACTTGCTTCACGGGCAGTTGCGTGTTCTGCCTCTGAAGAAGGGGCATTTTTAACAACACCGTTTTTCAGTTCACCTTGTTCTGCCTCATAAGTCGTATAGCCAAGTTTGGCACCATATTGAGAGGCATCGGGTACTGCTTTTTTAATGTTTACCATTTAATATATTCCTTCAAAAATGTCGTAATATTGAATTATTCTTTTGCAAAAAAGCTTTTATTAGTCATAATTTTGGCATAAAAGTTCAATATGCTATTGTTTAATTTTGAAAAGAAAATGCCGTCTGAAAATATAGAAATTTTCAGACGGCATCTCAATGCCTTATTAGATTGTGGGTAAAGATTTAAGCCAGGCTTTTTTCTCCAGATAGCTTTCAATTGCCTGTTTATATTCAGATGCATCATTCAATCCAATGATTCATATGGATATTTTCTTCTAGCAAGTACATACTATCTAGAACCTTAATTTACTGTGACTTATCCTTTTGCCATGCTTTGTATGAACGAATGGCTAAAATCAGGCAGGCAATCCAAATTATGCCCAAGAAGCCCCAAACACCGGTTGCGCCAAACTCATTAAATAACCAAGCCACTGCTCGGCCTTTACGAGAAGCATGTTCAGTGTCGACAACATTTACAGCGTCTCCAAGCGTAATGTACCAGCCCAGTACAGGCAATATGATTAGTGCAAACAGGTTTTGCAGTAGTTTTTTAAGGTTTGCATTCATGCTATTTCCTACACAATTCCTTTTTTCTCCAGATAGCTTTCGTAATCGCCCAAGTAGTGTTCATATCCGCCTTTGCCATCCAATTCAATGATTTGGGTAGCCAGTGAAGATACAAACTGACGGTCGTGCGAGACGAAAATCAGCGTACCGTTGTATTTTTCCAGCGCCATGTTCAAGGATTCGATGCTCTCCATGTCCATGTGGTTGGTCGGTTCGTCCATGACCAAGACATTGGGTTTCAACAGCAACAGTTTGCCGTAAAGCATACGGCCTTTTTCACCGCCGGAGAGAACCTTCACTTTTTTCACGACATCGTTGCTGCCGAAGAGCAAGCGGCCCAAAGTGCCGCGGATGACTTGTTCGTCATCGCCTTCCTGACCCCATTGACGCATCCATTCAGTCAAATCCATATCGACGTCGAAGTCGTTTTCATGGTCTTGCGGATAGTAGCCGACACTGGCTTTTTCCGCCCATTTGATGGTGCCTTCGTCCGGCAACAGGCCGTCTGAATATTCGGGGTTGTATGCGCCGGCCAAGAGTTTCAGCAGGGTAGATTTACCTGCGCCGTTCGGGCCGATGATGGCGAGGCGTTGGCCTGCTTCAAGGATGAAGTTCAGGTTTTTAAACAACTGGGTTTCAAAACGTTTGGCCAGTTTTTCAACTTCCACTGCCTGACGGTGCAACTTGGCTTTTTCATCGGCTTCAAAACGGATATACGGGTTTTGACGGGTAGAAGGTTTGACTTCGACCATTTCCGATTTGATTTTGTCGGCCTGCTTCAGACGGCTGGTTGCCTGACGGGCTTTGGATTTGTTCGCAGAGAAGCGGGCGACAAACTCTTGCAGCTCTTGCAGTTTCTCTTTTGCCTTGGCGTTGTCTTTCAGGGCGCGCTCACGCGATTGGGCGGAAGCGAGCATATAGTCGTCGTAGTTGCCCGGATAGATGGTGATAGTGTTGTAGTCCAAATCCGCCATGTGGGTGCAGACTTCGTTCAAAAAGTGACGGTCGTGCGAGATGATGATCATGGTGGAGTCGTATTGGTTCAACACGCCTTCCAACCAGCGAATGGTATTGATGTCCAAGTTGTTGGTCGGTTCGTCCAAAAGTAATACATCAGGTTTGGAGAACAGGGCTTGCGCCAGCAATACGCGCAGCTTGAAGCCCGGAGCGACTTCCGCCATGGTCGCATTGTGCAAATCTTCGGAAATACCCACGCCGCTCAACAGCTCGGCGGCGCGCGCTTCGGCGGTGTAGCCGTCGTATTCGGCGAACTTGGCTTCCAGTTCGGCGGCTTTCATGTAATCGTCTTCGGTGGCTTCGGGGTTGGCGTAAATCGCATCACGCTCGGTCATCGCCGCCCACATTTCCGTATGACCCATCATCACCACGTCCAGCACGCGCATGTCTTCGTAGGCAAACTGGTCTTGGCGCAATTTACCCAAACGCACGCCGTTTTCAATCGCTACTTCGCCGGCAGTCTGTTCCAAATCGCCGCCGAGGATTTTCATGAAGGTGGATTTGCCTGAGCCGTTGGCGCCGATCAAGCCGTAACGGTTGCCTTCGCCGAATTTGACGGATACGTTTTCAAACAGCGGCTTTGCGCCGAACTGCATGGTGATGCCGTTGGTAGAAATCATTATTCGTAAAACCTTTATAAATAGAATGTTATAATCGGACGCGATTGTAGCATATTTTTGCAAAGACCTCAGGATTGAGGCCATGGCAAATGTGCCCAATACCCGATGCAAGATGAAAACAGGCAACGCTTCGCGCCAAAACGCGTTGCAGTCAGCATCTCAGGCCGTCTGAAACGGAGGAACGATATGGAAACGCACAAAATCTATTACGCAGTGATTATTTTGGTATGTGCCGCCTCCATGCTGCTCAGTCCGTTTTTCTATATCCGCCGCACGCGCTCAGGCGCTGAATTGCGGCGCGCGCCCAGACAGTGGAAACCCATCCTCTTCGCCAACATCATCATGATTGCGGCTTTGTTTGTTTGGTGGAAATGGTTTTAAGGAAAAATAAAAAATGAACAAACTTTGGTTTAGCACATTACTGCTCGCTTTGACAACTGCGGTTTCTGCCGCGCCTATTTTTGAATGTACCGATTCTGCCGGCCGCAAAGTCTATACCCAAGCCGGCGGCAAAAACTGTAAAGCCAGCAATATCGGCAAACCGTCCGTATATACTTCTGCACCTGTTTCAACACCGGCAACGTCGATTTCCCCCAGCAAAATCGAGCAGGCGGAAGAAGCTGTCGCACCGGTCAATCCGGCTGACGTCGGCGCGGCCAAGCGTGCTTTGGATACTGCTAAGAAAAATTTGGAAGAAGGCAAAAAAGTGCGTTATGGCAATGAACGCAACTATGCCCGCTATCTCGAACGGATCAACGGTTTGGAAAAAGCCGTCCGCTCTGCTCAGGAAAACTACGAAGCAGCGCAACGCCAGCCTGCCTCTCAAGATCCTGTTGCCTATTGATCCTTACCACACCAGCAAGGCCGTCTGAAATTTGATGTTCAGACGGCCTTTTCATGTCTTCAATATAACAAAATCGTCTTTATACCAAACAAAGCATTCTTTCCAGTTTCCAGACGGCCTTGTTAAAGTAAGCGCGTATTAAATTTTGACGGTTGCCATTATGTTGTTACTCAAAACGCCTTCTGTATTGCCGGGTTTCAAGCTCAGCCTGGGTTTGACGGTTTTATGCCTGTCGCTTTTGGTGGTTTTGCCGTTTGCCATGATGGCGGCCAAAGCGGCGGAAATCGGCTGGAGCGGATTTTGGAACACGATTACCGAACCCAATGTCTTGGCGGCTGTCTGGCTGAGCTTGCGAATGTCATTTTATGCGATGTTGACCAATATCGTATTCGGTACATTGGTTGCCTGGGTATTGGTGCGCTATGAATTTCCGGGCAAAGGATTAGTAAACGCTTTGGTCGATTTGCCGTTTGCGCTGCCGACGGCGGTAACAGGCATTGCGTTGGCAACCCTATATGCGCCCAATGGCTGGATAGGCCGTTTTTTCGAGCCTTTGGGCATCAAAATCGCCTTTACACCTACCGGCATCTGGATTGCGCTGATTGTTGTCAGCCTGCCCTTTATCGTCCGCGCCGTGCAGCCGGTATTAGAAGAATTATCGGGCGAGTATGAAGAAGCGGCGGCAACTTTGGGCGCAAGCCGTTGGACTACGTTCCGCCGTGTCCTTTTGCCTGAAATCACGCCGGCCCTGTTGACCGGCGCAGGCATGATGTTTGCCCGCTCTACCGGCGAATACGGCTCGGTCATTTTCATCGCAGGCAATATTCCGATGGTGTCTGAAATCCTGCCCTTGATTATTACCGGCAAGCTGGAGCAATACGATGCTCAGGGCGCGTCTGCCGTTGCTCTGTTTATGCTGATGATTTCGTTTGTCATCCTGCTGATTTTAAACATTATGCAATGGACTTTAAGCCGCCGCGCCGGAGCGAGGGTTTAACAAACAACAGGCCGTCTGAAACATTAAGCAAACATTTTTCAGACGGCCCAAACAGATACAAGAATAAATCGAGACTACCCTACCATGAAAACCCATTCCACCAATCCAAATTTGAGCGAACCGCGTTGGCTGCGCGTATTGCTGACCGCTACCGCCTTGGGCTTTCTGCTGCTGATGCTGGTCGTGCCTTTGGTTGCCGTATTCTATGAAGCCTTAAAAGGCGGTTGGGATCTGTACCTGCAATCTCTGACCGATCCCGAAGCATGGTCTGCCATCAAATTAACGCTGATTACCGCGCTGATTGTCGTTCCCGTCAATGCCGTCTTGGGCGTGGCGATGGCGTGGCTGTTGACCCGCTTCGACTTTCACGGCAAGCAGTTGCTGACTACCCTGCTCGATTTGCCGTTTTCCGTATCGCCCGTGGTAGCCGGTTTGATGTTCGTCTTATTGTTCGGTGCACACACGGCGTTGGGCGGCTGGCTCGAAACGCAAGGCATACAGATTATCTTCGCCATTCCCGGCATTATTTTGGCAACCCTGTTCGTTACCTTCCCCTTTGTCGCGCGCGAAATCATTCCTTTAATGCAGGCGCAGGGCGACAGCGAAGAACAAGCCGCGCTGATACTCGGCGCAAACGGCTGGCAGATGTTTTGGCGCGTTACCCTGCCCAACATCAAATGGGCGCTGCTCTACGGCATCATTCTTACCAACGCCCGCGCGATGGGCGAGTTCGGCGCGGTCAGCGTGGTATCGGGGCACATTCGCGGCGAAACCAACACCATCCCGCTTTTGGTCGAAATCTTCTACAACGAATACAACTTCACCGGCGCATTCGCCCTCTCCGGAGTATTGGCACTTTTAGCCTTGGCCACCTTGCTGGTGCAAAACATCATTACCAAATTACAAGATAAAAAACTCGCCGCCGCCGAAAGGAACGCAGCATGAGCATCACTATTCAAAACTTAAACAAACACTTCGGCAGTTTCCACGCGCTGAAAAACATCAACCTCAACGTCCCCACCGGCAAACTTGTTTCCCTGCTCGGTCCTTCCGGCTGCGGCAAAACCACGCTCCTACGCATTATCGCCGGACTGGAAAACGCCGATGGCGGCAATATCCTCTTTGACGGCCAAGACGTCACCGCCAAGCATGTGCGCGAGCGCAAAGTCGGTTTCGTGTTCCAACACTACGCCCTCTTCCGCCACATGAACGTGTTTGACAACGTCGCCTTCGGTTTGACCGTATTGCCCAAGTCCGAACGCCCGTCCAAAGAACAAATCCGCACCAAGGTCGAAGAATTGCTGAAACTCGTGCAGCTCTCCCACCTCGCCAAATCCTATCCGCACCAACTCTCCGGCGGCCAACGCCAACGCATCGCTCTTGCCCGTGCGCTTGCGGTCGAACCGAAACTCCTGCTCTTGGACGAACCCTTCGGCGCGCTGGATGCCAAAGTGCGCAAAGAATTGCGTACCTGGCTGCGCGACATTCATCACAACCTAGGCGTAACCAGTATTTTGGTCACACATGATCAAGAAGAAGCCCTCGAAGTTTCCGACGAAATCGTCGTCATGAACCACGGTAAAATCGAACAAACCGGCAGCGCCGAAGCCATTTACCGCAAACCAGAAAACGCCTTCGTTACCGAGTTCCTCGGCGAAACCGATGCATTTGAAGGACGCATCGAAAAAGGCATCTGGCATTACCACGGTTTCGAATGGAAATTGGACACGCAATACAAATGGCAGGAACAAACCGCCATCGGCTATATCCGTCCTCACGAATGGCAGCTTGCCGCCGAAAACGAAACGCCGATGATTCGTGCCAAAATCGAAAAAATCCACGCCGTCGGGGCATTGACGCATATTCTGGTGAAACACGACAAACAAGACGTGCATATCACGCTGGCAGGCAGCGATGCCGCGCGTTACCAAATCGCCGAAGGTAAAGAATTGAACCTGATTCCGAAACAGGTTTATGTCTTCTCTCAAAACGAACTGATTGAATATTCGATTTGAGACCAAATCATAAGGCCGTCTGAAAATCTGCTTTCAGACGGCCTTTTATCTTATTTAAACCTGCCAATCAATCGGCTCTAAATCATTTGCCTGCAAATAAGCGTTTGCCTGCGAAAAATGTTTGCAGCCGAAAAAGCCGCGATATGCCGACAAGGGCGAAGGATGCGGCGCGGTCAGCACCAAATGACGGTTGCGGTCGATAAACGCGCCTTTCTTCTGCGCATGGCTGCCCCACAGCATAAAGACCAAATGCTCGCGTTCCTTATCCAATTGTCGGATGACTTCATCGGTAAACGCCTCCCAACCGAAGGTCGCATGAGAATGCGCCACACCGGCACGGACAGTCAACACCGTGTTCAACAGCAACACGCCCTGTTCCGCCCAATGCTGCAAATAGCCGTGTTGCGGAATCTGAAAGCCCTCAATATCCGTCGCCAGCTCTTTATAAATATTAACCAGCGACGGCGGCACCGCAATTTCGGGTTGCACGGAAAATGCCAAACCATGCGCCTGACCCGCGCCGTGATACGGGTCTTGTCCCAAAATCACTACTTTTACATTTCCGAATTCAGTCGTCCGAAAAGCATTGAATACATCGCGTTCAGGCGGATAAACGGTTATCCCTGCCTGCCTTTCATGGCGCACCTTCTCCAAAATCGTTTGAAAATACGCCTTTTCTTTTTCCGCACCAATTGCCTCGTGCCAAGTCTGCATTATTTGCCGCTCCATTTTTGAATGAACTTATTATAAAGGATATGCCGCATAACGATATGGTTTGTTGCCGCTGCCGGACTGAAGATTATCGACAGCAACAAGCCTAAAGCGTCATAATAGCGTTCTGACTCAGGCCGTCTGAAAACCCGATACGGCTTTTCAGACGGCCTTTTTATATCGTTCGATTTTTATATGAATACACAAACTATCAAAACCTATCTTGTCGGCGGCGCCGTCCGCGACCATCTGTTAGGCCTGCCCGTCAAAGACCGCGACTGGGTAGTCGTCGGTGCAGATGCGCAAACCATGCTGGCTCAAGGCTATCAACCTGTCGGCAAAGATTTTCCCGTCTTTCTCCATCCGGACAGCCACGAAGAATACGCCCTCGCCCGTACCGAACGCAAAACTGCCAAAGGCTATGCCGGATTCAGCTTTCATGCCGATAAAGACGTTACGCTGGAACAAGACCTGATGCGCCGCGACCTGACCATCAATGCCATGGCTCAGGATTCAGACGGCACGATCATCGATCCCTTTGGCGGACAACAAGACTTGGCGGCCGGTATCCTGCGCCACGTTTCGCCTGCCTTTGCCGAAGACCCCGTGCGTATTTTGCGTATTGCCCGTTTTGCCGCGCGTTATGGTTTTCAAATTGCCGATGAAACCATGTCGCTGATGCGGCAAATGGTAGAAAACGGCGAAGCGGATGCCTTGGTTGCCGAACGCGTCTGGCAGGAGCTGGCCAAAGGCCTGATGGAGAAAAATCCGCGCCGAATGATTGAAGTTTTGCGCGAATGCGGCGCACTCAAAGTTTTGCTGCCCGAGCTTGATGCCCTTTTCGGCGTACCGCAACGCGCCGACTATCATCCCGAAATCGACAGCGGTATTCATACGCTGATGGTTGTACAACGAGCCGCAGAAATGAACCTCTCCCTCGCCGAACGCTATGCCGCCTTATTGCACGACTTAGGCAAGGCAAAAACACCGGCCGATATCCTGCCGAAACACTACGGACACGACGTCAACGGCGTCGAACCCGTCCGCGAAGTCAATCAACGCCTGCGCGCCCCCAAACACTGCGCCGAGCTTGCCGAACTAGTCTGCCGTTGGCACATCATGCTCCATCAAGTCGGGCAGTTCAAAAGCAAAACCATTTTGAATGTTTTGAAAAAAACCGATGCATTCCGCCGCCCCGAACGTTTTCAGACGGCCTTAAACGTCTGCGTGGCCGACAAACAAGGCCGTCTGAATCTTGAAAACACGCCTTATCCGCAGCGTGAACACTGGCTGGCCTTACTTGAGGCCGCCAATCAAGTAGATGCAGGCAAAATTGCCGCCGAGTGCCGCGCACAAGGGAAAGCCCATTTAATTGCCGAACAAATCGATCATGCACGCTTAGCACAAATTACACCGCTGCAAAAAGCGTATCAGGCTGAAAAAATAGGAGGCTATTGATGGCATCTTCGCGTTATAAAATCGAGCGCATGCCCGACGGCATTACCGTATCAGCACGTGTGGTACATGACTCGCAGGAAATCGGCTTTACCGCTCTATTTCTTATATTTTCCTTTGCTCTTACATGCATCGCGCCGTTTTACCTTGAAGAGCATTATTTCACTGATCCAATAATAATTCTTACCCATATACTTTTTACTTTCTACCTAGTCGGCTCACTAATTTACGGCCTTCTTTGGCAACTTTTCGTACGTGAAAACATCAAGATCCGTAACCATACGCTGTCTCATGGTTATACCTTGTTCTCCATTGGGCGTTGGCGTAGTTTCTCGTTGTCAGAAATCTCCGAATGGCATTCTCGTGACCATATTCCCCAAGCTCCTGTTGCACAAGGAAGGAAACAGAGGTTGCCAAACGAAAACCTATACCAAAATGGTATGAAACGAAAAATTCACAATATCCCCAATATTTTACGTATCCAAAAATGTGTACAAGGCGCATGGTCTTTCGATTATCAGGGAAAAACCATACGCATCAGTGATTTTTTTGATAGCCGCGATTTTCAGGCAGTCAATACTGAATTGAACAGATTTATCCCCGCATCCGCCAAAGCCCGTCAACTTTCAGACAACCTTTGAAACAGCCGCAACAATATCCGCTATAATCCGCACCTTGACCATCTTATTTCAACAATAAAAATTATGACTATCCAGACCGATTTACTTCACGAAAAAATCAGCAACGAAGATTATCAACGCCTCATTGTCAAACACAGCGAATCTTTCAGCGACGGCGAAATCCGCCTATTAAACGAAATCCTTGAAAAATTCCGCTTTGATGTCGTACAGGCACAGGCTTTGGCGCAAGCCGTCATGCAGCAGGTGCGCTTCGATCCAAACGACTACCATATCGACAGCGACGATGAGGATACAACCGGCATCTGTCCGCACTGCATTAATCCGCCCATGCCGCCTCTGCGCGATTATTTGGTTTGGCGCGAAACACGCGGCTAAAAATTTTCCTAATCGATTTTGATAAGTTACTAACCATTCGCTATCGAACCAGGCCGTCTGAACAGGTGTCATCGTTACATTTGTTCAGACGGCCTTTTGTAAATAAATGTTCATGACTAGGATAAATCAGTATAATCTGCGCCGTTTGAATTTTCTCCGGAGCTTTTATGGACCAGCTTAAAACAGCAGTAGCCGGTGCGCAGATTTTGTTTGTCGCATTCGGTGCCATGGTGCTTGTGCCGCTTCTGACGGGACTGAACCCGGCTTTGGCATTATTGGGCGCAGGCTTGGGCACTTTGTTGTTCCAATTGGTTACCAAACGTAAAGTGCCGATTTTCCTCGGCTCTTCTTTTGCTTTTATTGCGCCGATTATCTACTCCATCGGCGAATGGGGCCTGCCTTCTACCATGTTCGGTCTGTTTGCGGCGGGTTTCATGTACTTTGTCTTTGCCGCGCTGATCAGATGGCGCGGTCTGGATGCGGTACACAAGTTGTTGCCGCCCGTGGTTATCGGCCCGGTGATTATGGTAATCGGCTTGTCCGTGGCCGCAGCAGCCAGCAGCATGGCCATGGGTCAGGCAGATGGAAAACAGGTCATCGACTATATCGACTCGCTGATTCTGTCCGGCTTTACCTTTGCGGTAACCGTCATTGTTTCCGTATTCGGCAGCAAAATGATGAAGCTGATTCCGATTCTGATCGGCGTGGCTTCCGGCTATGTATTGGCTTTGATCATGGGCTTGGTAGATACCAGCGCCATCATCAACGCTCCTTGGTTTGCCGTCCCTCATTTTGAAACGCCTCAAGTCAACTGGCAGGCTGCCTTGTTTATGTTGCCCGTTGCCATCGCCCCGGCCATCGAACACATCGGCGGCATTATGGCCATCGGTAATGTAACCGGAAAAAACTACACCAAAGACCCAGGCTTGGACAAAACCCTCGCCGGCGACGGCTTGGGCGTGTGCGTGGCCGGTTTGATCGGCGGCCCTCCTGTAACCACTTACGGCGAGGTAACCGGAGCGGTGATGATTACCAAAAACAGCAACCCCGTCATCATGACTTGGGCAGCAATTTTTGCGATTTTCATGGCGTTTTTCGGTAAATTCAACGCGTTTTTGGCTTCGATTCCTATGCCGGTTATGGGCGGCATTATGTTGCTGCTGTTCGGTACTATCGCTTCTTTGGGCATCAAAACATTGATTGATGCGAAAGTCGATTTGATGCAGCCGAAAAACCTGGTTATCGTCAGCTCCGTATTGACCACCGGTATCGGCGGCATGATTATCAAAGTAGGTACTTTGAGCTTCGCCGGTGTAGGTTTGTGCGCCGTATTGGCCATTATCCTGAACTGTGTTTTGCCCAATACAAAATCAGAAGAAGCATAAATAGTTTGCTCATAAACTCAAAGGCCGTCTGAAAATAAGATTTCAGACGGCCTTTTGATCATTACGCTTTATACAATGAAAAATGCCAGAGACTTAACCATCTCCGGCATTTTTGAATAAGGTGGCGAGCCGAACCCCCGGCACTGGCTCATCAGAGTGGGCTGCTGGCTTCCGCCCCTGACCCGGTGTTCCGAATTACCATGCGGGGAGACCCGCCGTAGAAGAAACGCATTATAGCGGTTTTACAGAAAAACTCAAGCGATAAAATCTGTCAGGCCGTCTGAAAACCAGTTACACGTCAAGATTGTAAACAATATGTTTCAATTAGAAATCATTCCCATTGAAATGTTTATTGTCTTTTACATTGAAAAATATCGAAAATTACACTACATTAACACTTCATGCCATCAAGAAGAAATCGTATTTTTCAGACGGCCTTTAATATAAAAACATTATACCTATCAACGGAACTCAACCATGACCACGACTACCGCCCCGCAGCGTATTCGGGAAATTCCCTACAACTATACTTCCTACACCGACCGCGAAATCATCATCCGACTTTTAGGCAACGAAGCATGGCAAATTTTACAAGACCTGCGAGGCCAACGTAAAACAGGACGTTCGGCGCGGATGTTGTTTGAAGTGTTGGGCGATATTTGGGTGGTCGTGCGCAATCCATATCTGGTTGATGATTTGCTGGAGCATCCGAAACGCCGTACCGCACTGGTGCGGGAAATGCGCCACCGGTTGAACGAAATCCGTAAACGCCGCGATGACAATCCGCAAGTCGATGTATTGGTTGCGGCGGCGGAAAAGGCGGTCGAGCGTTTTGACGGCAGCTTTGACGAAACGCGCCAAAAGCGGCGGCAGATTTTGGAGCGTTTGAGCAAAATCACCAAGCCGCACAATATTATGTTTGACGGGCTGGCGCGGGTAACGCACGTTACCGATGCGACCGACTGGCGCGTCGAATATCCGTTTGTCGTCGTCAATCCCGACATGGAGGCGGAAGTCGCGCCTTTGGTGCGCGCCTTAATCGAGCTGGATTTGGTCATTATTCCGCGCGGCGGCGGCACGGGTTATACCGGTGGCGCCGTACCTTTGGATGCGATGAGCGCAGTCATCAATACGGAAAAGCTGGACAAGCATCGCGGCGTGGAATTTGTCGAACTGGCGGGCTTGGACGGCAAACATCCGATTATCCATTGCGGCGCAGGCGTGGTAACGCGGCGGGTGGAAGAAACCGCGCATCAGGCGGGTTTGGTGTTCGCCGTCGATCCGACTTCTGCCGACGCGTCCTGCGTGGGCGGCAATGTGGCGATGAACGCGGGCGGCAAAAAAGCCGTGCTGTGGGGGACGGCGCTGGACAACCTCGCCTACTGGCAGATGGTCAACCCGCAGGGCGAATGGCTGCGCATCGAGCGCGTGCGCCACAATTTCGGCAAAATCCACGACGAAGAAACTGCCGTGTTCGACGTTCACACGCTGGATTCAGACGGCCTCAATATCGTTAAGACCGAACGCTTGGAAATCCCTGGCCACAAATTCCGCAAAGTTGGTTTGGGCAAAGACGTTACCGACAAATTCTTGAGCGGCCTGCCCGGCGTGCAAAAAGAAGGTACGGACGGCATCATCACCAGCGTCGCCTTCGTGTTGCACAAAATGCCGAAATACACGCGCACCGTGTGTATGGAGTTTTTCGGCACGGTCGCCACTGCAACGCCCTCTATCGTTGAAATCCGCGATTTCCTGCTCGCCCACGACAGCGTGCGGCTGGCGGGTTTGGAGCATCTGGACTGGCGTTATGTCCGAGCCGTCGGCTACGCCACCAAAGCGGCGGGTAAAGGGCGGCCGAAAATGGTCTTGCTGGCGGACGTGGTTTCAGACGACGAAGCCGCCGTAGAGGCCGCCGCCGAACACATCTGCGAACTTGCCCGCGCCCGCGACGGCGAAGGCTTTATCGCCGTGTCGCCCGAAGCGCGCAAAACCTTCTGGCTCGACCGCAGCCGCACCGCCGCCATCGCCAAGCACACCAACGCCTTTAAAATCAACGAAGACGTAGTGATTCCGCTGGAGCGGCTGGGCGAGTATTCGGACGGTATCGAACGCATCAACATCGAGCTTTCCATCCAAAACAAACTCAAACTCTGTGCTGAATTAGAGCAATATCTGTCCGGCAAACTCCCCATCGACAAAATGGGCACAGACCTGCCGACTGCCGAACTTTTAGGCGAACGCGGCAAACACGCCCTTGCCCACGTTTCCGCCGTTAAAGAACGTTGGGACTGGTTGCTCGCCAATCTCGATACGCCGCTTGCCGACTACAAAGCCCGCTACGGCGCAACCGTCCATGCCGCGCCCGAAGCCAAAGACGACGAGAGCTGTTTCACCGCATTCCGCGACTTCCGCCTGCGCGTGTCCGTCAAAGAAGACGTAATGAAACCGCTCGCCGAAATCTTCAGCGGCAAAACTGACACCAAAATCATCGAAGGTTTGGGCAAAATCCACGCCAAAACCGTGCGCAGCAGAGTCTTCGTCGCCCTGCACATGCACGCCGGCGACGGCAATGTCCACACCAACATCCCCGTCAATTCAGACGACGCCCAAATGCTTCAGACGGCCTACCGTTCGGTCGAGCGCATCATGAAACTCGCCCGCTCACTCGGCGGCGTGATTTCCGGCGAACACGGCATCGGCATCACCAAGCTCGAATTTCTGACCGATGAAGACTTGCAGCCGTTTTGGAACTACAAAAACCAAGTCGATCCCAAACACACCTTCAACCGTCACAAACTGATGAAAGGCTCGGACCTACGCAACGCCTATACGCCGTCCTTCGAGCTTTTGGGAGCGGAATCTCTGATTATGGAAAAATCAGACCTCGGCACCATCGCCGATTCCGTCAAAGACTGTCTGCGCTGCGGCAAATGCAAACCCGTCTGCTCCACCCACGTTCCGCGCGCCAACCTGCTGTACAGCCCACGCAACAAAATCCTCGGCGTGGGGCTCTTGACTGAAGCCTTTTTATACGAAGAACAAACCCGCCGCGGCGTTTCCATCAAACACTTTGAAGAACTTATGGACATCGGCGACCACTGCACCGTGTGCCACCGCTGCGTCAAACCCTGCCCGGTCAACATCGACTTCGGCGACGTAACTGTAGCCATCCGCAACTACCTTGCCGACTCCGGCCACAAACGCTTCGCGCCTGCCGCATCGATGGGTATGGCATTTTTGAACGCCACCGGCCCGAAAACCATCAAAGCCTTGCGCGCCGCCATGATACAGACCGGCTTTCCCGCGCAGAACTTTGCCTACAAAATCGGCAAGCTTCTTCCGATTGGCACTAAAAAGCAAAAAGCCGAACCGAAAGCCACCGTCGGTACCGCCTCAATCAAAGAACAGGTTATCCACTTCATCAACCGTCCTTTGCCGAAAAGCGTGCCTGCCAAAACTCCGCGCTCCATGCTGGGTATAGAAGACGACAAGAGTATTCCTATCATCCGCAATCCAGCTTCTCCGGAAGATGCTGAGGCCGTGTTCTACTTCCCCGGTTGCGGCTCTGAGCGACTGTTCAGCCAAATCGGACTCGCCGTCCAAGCCATGCTTTGGCACGTCGGCGTACAAACCGTCCTGCCGCCCGGCTATATGTGTTGCGGCTATCCGCAAGACGCAGGCGGCAACAAAGCTAAAGCCGAAGAAATGAGTACCAACAACCGCGTCGCCTTCCACCGCATGGCAAACACCCTCAACTACCTCGACATCAAAACCGTCGTCGTCAGTTGCGGCACCTGCTACGACCAGCTCGAAAAATACCGCTTCGAAGAAATCTTCCCCGGCTGCCGCATCATCGACATCCACGAATACCTGCTCGAAAAAGGCGTGAAACTGAACGGCGTGAAAGGTCAGCAATACCTCTACCACGACCCCTGCCACACACCCATCAAAACCATGAATGCCACCCAAATGGCAAGCAGCCTCATGGGGCAGAAAGTCGTCTTAAGCGACCGCTGCTGCGGCGAATCCGGCATGTTCGCCGTCAAACGCCCCGACATCGCCACCCAAGTCAAATTCCGCAAACAGGAAGAAATCGAGAAAAACCTCAAAGAGCTGCCGCAGGGCGAACCCGTCAAAATGCTCACCACCTGCCCGGCCTGCCTGCAAGGCCTGAGCCGCTACGCCGACGATAACGACATGCCTGCCGACTATATCGTCATCGAAATGGCGAAACATATCCTCGGCGAAAACTGGCTGGACGAGTTTGTGAAAAAAGCCAACAACGGCGGCGTGGAGAAAGTGTTGCTCTAAGGACTTAGACAAAAACTTTGGGCTATAATAAAGGCCGTCTGAAAATCTTTCAGACGGCCTCTTTATTCAAAAGAATCAAGATAAAACAATCAAATCAATCGCTTTTAAAAATAGCGATGCCACACCAGCGACATTCAATAAAAAATAAAACCTGAGGCTTTTATCCCCCAGGTTTTATTTTCAAGCCTTATACTTTTTCTTGCTGACGTTTTCTTTCTGCCATCATCTCATGCAATGTTTGTTTGGCAGGTTTCATCGGAACATGGTTATTGGTCCAGCTTAACTGCTTGCTTGGCGTCAATGCACGGAATTTGGTAGCAGCCCAGCCAAATGCTCGATAAGCCTTACTGCCGCTGAAAATGCCGTTAAAGGTTCGCCATGCCATTTGCTCGCCGAAGGTATGCGATGCGCCTTGACCGCGGATAGGATGAGGAACGGCTTCTGTTGGCGAACGTTGTGCTTCAACGCGCAGACGTTGCATTTGTTCGGTAATCGGAATGCGTACCGGGCAAACTTCAACACACGCGCCGCACATGGTACAGGCAGTCGGTAGATCGCGTGTCGCATCCAAGCCTAACAAATGCGGAGAGATAATCTCGCCAATCGGACCGGGATAAGTCGTACCGTATGCCGCGCCACCGATACGGGTGTAAACCGGACAGTGGTTCATACACGCGCCACAACGGATACATTGCAAGGTGCGGCGCATTTGGTCTTCTGCATACGCTTGGCTACGGCCGTTGTCGAGCAGTACCAAGTGCATTTCTTGAGGACCGTCCAGCTCTTCGCTACGGCGAGGGCCGGTAATCATATTGAAATAAGTGGTAATGTTCTGACCGATGGC
The DNA here is from genome assembly GCF_051956595.1 of Neisseria sp. P0024.S006. Classification (NCBI taxonomy): domain Bacteria; kingdom Pseudomonadati; phylum Pseudomonadota; class Betaproteobacteria; order Neisseriales; family Neisseriaceae; genus Neisseria; species Neisseria sp. P0024.S006. The sequence goes on along the minus strand of NZ_JBQCXH010000001.1, from coordinate 43,862 downwards.
GGAGCGTGGCAACAGGCTGTACAAAGGCGGTACATCCGACAGCTTCGCAACCACTTTTTCAATACCGGTAATAGCGATGTGCACGGGCGGCACGGTGGTGCTCAAGCGGCCGTTACCTTCGTTTTCCACCAGGCACAAAGTGCCTGTTTCTGCAACGGCAAAGTTCACACCGCTCAAACCGACATCGGCAGTGCTGTAAATATCGCGCAGTGCTTTACGGGCGAAGCCGGTCAGTTGGTCCACGTTGTCAGTTAACGGCGTGCCGAGGTTTTGATGGAAAAGTTCGCTCACCTGCTCTTTGGTCTTGTGAATGGCAGGCATCACGATATGGGTCGGCTTCTCGCCTGCCATTTGGACGATAAATTCGCCCAAGTCGCTTTCAATCGCTTTGATGCCCCGGTCTTGCAGATAATGGTTCAACTCAATTTCTTCGCTGACCATAGATTTGCCTTTCACCATCAGCTTACCGTTTTTATCGGTAATGATGTTGTGAATGATTTGGCAGGCTTCGGCCGGTGTTTCCGCCCAGTGGACTTTAACGCCCAACTTGGTCAGGTTTGCTTCTAATTGTTCCAATAATGCAGGCAATTTGGACAAAGAACGCTGACGGACGTGTTCACATAAATCCCGCAGGCTTTGCAGCTCTTCTTCATCTGTCAAAACAGCTTTGCGCTTGGTCATCAGCATATCCATCGCCGTACGCAAGCTTTTACGCAGAGGCTTGTCTTGCAAAGAAATCGCGGCGTTTTGCTTGAACGTTTCCGGCTTCATATGGAATTTAATGGTTTGAGAACTCATGCTTTTTCCTCCAAATCGGCAGGGGAAATGTGATCAGGCAGGATGGCCAAAACCACCAAATCGCGCGGGCCGTGTGCACCATAGGCCAAAGTCAATTGGATATCGGCAGTCTTAGACGGGCCGGAAATCAAAATAACGTTGGTAGGCATACCTTTTTCTACCAGTTTTTCGCCTTCAACAGCATTATGGAATTCATTGTACATTTTGCTGGTGTCAAAAAGGCAGAAATGCACAGGCGGAACCAAACTCAAACTACGCGGCTCCAGAGGACTGGATTCCAGCATAATCGTACCGGTACGGGCAATACCGCATTTAGAGCCGCTAAATCCGGCCTCAATATCGGCAAAGAATTCGTTTTTCCAGTCGTCGATTTTTCGCTCAAAACCGTGCGGTTCGATATCGGTATCGGCCAAAGCTGCACGAGCCAGCTGGCCGTGTTCTGTTTCCAATGGCAATAGAATATTTTTCAAACCTTTGCCTTCGGCTGCTTGGCGGAATACTTGTGGCCAATTGGTTTTGGTAACCCAATAGATTTCTGTTTTGACGGCACGCATGGCAGCCGCCCAATGTTTCAAGCGTTCGACATCGTTTGCCCAAGATACGCCCATTTCACGGTAATAATCGAAAACCGGCGGCTCTTCCATCGGTAAGGCATCGGCTTTTTTCAATTTCGCCAAAATATTTTCGCGCGCGCTCATGCTTTACCTCCGGTGCGTTCCAACAGGAAGGATGCAATGTGTTTCGGACGTGGCATATTCGGTTCGTCTTTGGCAATTTTGCCACCGATATTCATCATGCAGCCGCAGTCTGCACTAATGATTTCGGTCGCGCCGGTTTCTTTCAGTGCGGCAACTTTGTCGGTTACCATCGCGCCGGAAATATCTGCTTGTTTGACAGAGAATGTACCGCCAAAACCGCAGCATTCACTTTCATGGTCGTGAACGATACGCTCAACATTTTCCATGCCGTCAATCAGCTGCCAGCCTGACAAATGGACATTCATCTCACGACGCGCCGCGCAAGAAGTATGAACGGCCACTTTAACCGGCTCGCCTTTATCTTCAGGTTTGTAACCAATGGCCAGTAGGAAGTGGGTAAATTCAATGATACGGTTGGCGCAATCAGTGGCTTTTTGTTCGTACTCGGTACCTTTGAACAAAGTCGGCCAGTGGTGTTTCATCATGCCGCCGCAAGAACCGGACGGTACGACAATCGGCCAATTTTCCGGGAATAAATCCAATTGGGCTTTGGCCACATCAAAAGCTTCTTTCGGATGGCCGGACGAATAGGCAGGTTGGCCGCAGCAGCTTTGCTCCATTGGATAATGGACGCGGATGCCTTGTTGCTCGATTAAGGTGATGGCATCCATACCCGCTTCCGGCATAAAGATATCGAGAACACAAGTACCGAAGAAATAAACATCAGTCGGCTTGCTGTCGTATACAGTGATTTGTGGTGGTTTGATTGTGCTCATTTTTTTAGAACGGGACAACCCGTTTTCTTGTGTAAAAATTAAGATGGGTACTTTAAGTAATTGCTTGTAACGGGTCAAGTCTAATTTTAAAAAATAATATTAAACAAGCATGACAAATCAGACAGAGGGCTTTCCCTTATTAACTTGATAATCTACATAATAACCACTATCGATAAGATGAATCATGGATTCATTCAATAATAAACAAGCATTTTTTTGAGTTTCTTCTTTGCAATAAGATACTCTGCCAACCATACAATCTTGATTTACATCAGAAGTCATGAAAATAATCGATATTTCCCAAATTTCGAGAAGACAGATGACCCTCTATGCCGTGCTTATGTTTCAGACGGCCATATGAGAACAAAGGATATCTAAGGCAATAAAAATAAAAATTTTTCTTAAAAGTTCAGGCCGTCTGAAACATGACTGAGGCAAAAGGCCATATTCTTTTTATTCAACCTTACTTTCAATCAAAATCAAATACTTGAAAAATCCTGTTCATTAACCTTGAAAACCCTATGCACACTCAAGCACTTCCAGTATCATTAAGTCAGTTTCTTGACGCAAAATTACAGTCTTGGCCGCCCATAATCGGCATGGATTTGCAAAAGAAGTGAAACCAAGCTTCAAAACAATTTCACCTTAACTTCGGAGTAGGCATTATGTTGACCCAGACTCAACAGGTTGATTTGACCTTGCATCACCTTAAAGAACGCACCCTATCGATATACACTCCCGAACAGCGTGCAAGCATCGAGGCATCTGAAGACTGGAAACAGTTTGACAGACGGCTTGAAGAACACTTTCCAAAACTGATGCACGAGCTGGACAACGTCTACAACAACAACGAAGCCGTCCTCCCCATGCTGGAGCAACTGATTGCCCAAGCATGGCAAAGCTATTCCCAACGCAACTCATCTTTAAAAGATATCGATATCGCGCGCGAAAACGATCCTGACTGGATTTTGTCCAACAAACAGGTTGGCGGCGCGTGCTATGTCGATTTGTTTGCAGGCGATCTGCAAGGCTTGAAAGCCAAAATCCCTTATTTCCAAGAGTTGGGCCTGACCTATCTGCACCTGATGCCCCTGTTTAAATGCCCTGAAGGCAAAAGCGACGGTGGCTATGCAGTCAGCAGCTACCGCGATGTCAATCCGGCTTTGGGTACGATAGACGACTTGCGCGATGTCATTGCCGCTTTGCACGAAGCAGGCATTTCCGCCGTTGTCGATTTCATCTTCAACCACACTTCCAACGAACACGAATGGGCAAAACGCTGCGCCGCCGGCGACCCGCTCTACGACAATTTCTACTACATTTTCCCTGACCGTTGGATGCCCGACCAATACGACCGCACCCTGCGTGAAATCTTCCCCGACCAACACCCGGGTGGCTTCTCCCAACTGGAAGACGGACGCTGGGTATGGACAACGTTCAATTCCTTCCAGTGGGACTTGAATTACAGCAACCCGTGGGTATTCCGCGCTATGGCAGGCGAAATGATGTTCCTGGCCAACTTGGGCGTTGATATTCTGCGCATGGACGCCGTTGCCTTTATTTGGAAACAAATGGGCACAAGCTGCGAAAACCTGCCTCAGGCACACGCTCTGATTCGTGCATTTAACTCCGTCATGCGTATTGCCGCCCCGGCCGTGTTCTTCAAATCCGAAGCCATCGTTCACCCTGACCAAGTTGTCCAATACATCAGCCAAGACGAATGCCAAATCGGTTACAACCCGCTGCAAATGGCATTGTTGTGGAACACGCTTGCCACGCGCGAAGTCAACCTGCTCCATCAGGCATTGACCTACCGCCACAACCTGCCCGACCACACTGCATGGGTCAACTACGTCCGCAGCCATGACGACATCGGCTGGACATTTGCCGATGAGGACGCATGGCAGTTCGGCATCCACGGCTACGACCACCGACAATTCCTCAACCGCTTCTTCGTCAACCATTTTGACGGCAGCTTCGCGCGCGGTGTACCGTTCCAATACAACCCAAGTACAGGCGACTGCCGTGTCAGCGGTACAGCTGCAGCATTGGTCGGTTTGGCTCAAAATGACCCGTATGCCGTTGACCGCATCAAACTTTTGTACAGCATCGCCCTGAGTACCGGCGGTCTGCCGCTGATTTACTTGGGTGACGAAGTGGGTACGCTCAATGATGACGACTGGTCGCAAGACAGCAATAAGAGCGACGACAGCCGCTGGGCACACCGTCCTCGTTATAATGAGGAGTTGTACAAGCAACGCCATGACAGCTCGACCACTGCCGGTCAAATCTTCCAAGGTTTGCGCCATATGATTGCCATCCGCCAAAGCAACCCGCGCTTTGACGGCGGCAAGTTGGTTACCTTCAATACCAACAATAAACACATCATCGGCTATATGCGCAACAACGCACTATTGGCATTCGGCAACTTCAGCGAACATCCGCAAACCATCAGTGCGCATACGCTGCAAGCCATGCCGTTTAAAGCACACGATTTGATCAGCGGTCAAACCGTTTCCCTGAATCAGGATTTGGTACTGCAACCCTATCAAGTCATGTGGCTTGAAATTGCATAAGCCGAAATTTTGATACACCACTCAAGGCCGTCTGAACAAATCAGCGTTCAGACGGCCTTTTAAGAAACTAAGATGTATTTTGTATTTTGGGCAGTTTCGCTTAGAATGCATGCTTTAATACCAGATGACACACTAAAAATCAGGAGTAAAAATCCATGTTGAAAAAATTCGTACTCGGCACCATCGCTGCAGTAGTTTTGGCTGCTTGCGGCGGCGAAAGCAGCAACTCAGCTTCTTCTACACCGGCCCAATCCGGCGCGGCCTCCGGCTCACTGATTGAGCGTATCAACAACAAAGGTACCATCACTGTCGGCACAGAGGGCACTTACGCACCCTTCACCTACCATGATAAAGACGGCAAATTGACCGGCTACGATGTCGAAGTTACCCGCGCCGTTGCCGACAAATTGGGCGTAAAAGTCGAATTTAAAGAAACACAATGGGACTCCATGATGGCAGGTTTGAAAGCCGGCCGTTTCGACGTGGTTGCCAACCAAGTCGGCCTAACCAGCCCTGAACGTCAAGCAACTTTTGACAAATCCGAGCCTTACAGCTGGAGCGGTGCTGTATTGGTTGCACGCAAAGACAGCAACATCAAATCCATCGACGACATCAAAGGCGTGAAAACCGCACAATCCCTGACCAGCAACTATGGCGAAAAAGCCAAAGCGGCAGGAGCTGAACTTGTACCGGTAGACGGCTTGGCGCAATCCCTGACCTTGATTGAACAAAAACGTGCCGATGCAACTCTGAACGACGAATTGGCGGTATTGGACTACCTGAAGAAAAATCCGAATGCCGGCGTGAAAATCGTTTGGTCTGCACCGGCTAACGAAAAAGTCGGCTCCGGCTTGATTGTCAATAAAGGCAACGATGAAGCATTGGCTAAATTCAGCACAGCCATGAACGAACTGAAAGCCGACGGCACGCTGAAAAAACTGGGCGAACAATTCTTCGGAAAAGACATCAGTGTTAAATAATTTCCTTGCCTCTCTGCCGTTTATGACGGAAACACGCGCTGATATGCTCATCAGCGCGTTTTGGCCCATGGTCAAAGCCGGCTTCGCAGTATCTTTGCCTTTGGCGATCGCTTCTTTCGTTATCGGCATGATTATTGCCGTAGCAGTTGCTTTGGTGCGGATCATGCCCTCCGGTGGTGTTTTCCAAAAATGCTTGCTGAAGCTGGTAGAATTTTATATTTCCGTCATTCGCGGTACGCCGCTTTTGGTGCAGTTGGTCATCGTATTCTATGGTTTGCCTTCCGTCGGCATCTATATCGATCCGATTCCTGCCGCCATCATCGGCTTTTCGCTCAATGTCGGCGCATACGCTTCCGAAACCATACGCGCGGCAATCTTGTCCGTACCTAAAGGCCAATGGGAAGCCGGTTTCTCCATCGGTATGACCTATATGCAGACGTTCCGCCGCATTATCGCGCCACAGGCATTCCGCGTTGCCGTACCGCCTTTGAGCAACGAGTTTATCGGCTTGTTCAAAAATACCTCGCTTGCCGCCGTAGTAACGGTAACCGAGCTTTTCCGTGTTGCCCAAGAGACAGCAAACCGTACTTATGACTTTTTGCCCGTTTATATCGAAGCCGCATTGGTTTATTGGTGCTTCTGCAAAGTGCTGTTTATGATTCAGGCGCGCTTGGAAAAACGCTTTGACCGCTATGTCGCCAAATAAGGAGTTGTCATGATTAAAATCCGCAATATCCATAAAACCTTTGGCGAAAATACCATTTTGCGCGGCATCGATTTGGATGTCGGCAAAGGACAAGTGGTTGTTATCCTAGGCCCGTCCGGCTCGGGCAAAACCACGTTTTTACGCTGTTTAAACGCTTTGGAAATGCCTGAACAAGGTCAGATCGAGTTTGACAACGCACAGCCGTTAAGCATCGATTTTTCCAAAAAACCAAGCAAACACGATATTTTGGCACTGCGCCGCAAGTCCGGCATGGTGTTCCAACAATACAACCTCTTTCCGCACAAAACTGCGTTGGAAAACGTCATGGAAGGGCCGGTTGCCGTACAAGGCAAGCCTGTCGCCCAAGCGCGTGAAGAGGCTGTCAAATTGCTTGAAAAAGTCGGTTTGGGCGACAAGATCGACCTCTACCCCTACCAGCTTTCCGGCGGTCAACAGCAGCGCGTCGGTATTGCCCGAGCATTGGCGATTCAGCCTGAACTGATGCTGTTTGACGAACCGACTTCCGCGCTTGACCCCGAATTGGTGCAAGATGTTTTGGATACCATGAAGGAATTGGCACAAGAAGGCTGGACCATGGTTGTCGTTACTCATGAAATCAAGTTTGCCTTAGAAGTGGCAACCACCGTCGTCGTGATGGATGGCGGCGTTATTGTCGAGCAAGGCAGCCCGCAAGATTTGTTTAATCATCCCAAACATGAGCGGACACAAAAATTCCTGCGCCAGATCCGTGCGGACAATGCCGACCTTTAAAATTAATTGAAACGACAGACAATTTGAAAGCATTTCCGACTGTCATTTCATAAAGGCCGTCTGAATAAGTGAAATAGAAATCGCTGATTTCGTTTTCATACTTGTTCAGACGGCCTTTTATATGTCTTTTCAGGTAAAATAACGCCTTTCGTTTTACTTATCTCCTTACCCGCCATCATGATAGAAATCAAAAAACTCACCCTGCAACGCGGTTTGAAAGTCCTACTCGAGAAAGCCGATGCCGTAATCAACCCCGGCCAACGCGTTGGTTTAATCGGTAAAAACGGTACGGGAAAATCCAGCCTGTTTGCGCTGATAAAAGGTGAAATCACTCAAGATGGCGGCGAAATCCTGATTCCCAAAACATGGCGTCTTGCTTCCGTCTCTCAAGAAACGCCTGATTTAGATATTTCCGCTTTAGACTACGTTTTGCAAGGCGATGCCGAATTGCAGGCTTTTCAGACGGCCTTAGCCCAAGCAGAAGCGCAAAACGACGGCATGAAGCAAGCCGAATATCACGCCAAACTTGAAGAAATCGATGCCTATACCGCTCCGGCACGCGCCGCCAAACTGCTTAACGGCTTAGGTTTTGCACAAGAAGAACATATCCGCCCCGTCAAATCCTTCTCCGGCGGCTGGCGTATGCGCCTCAACCTTGCCCAAGCGCTGATTTGCCGTGCCGATTTGCTGCTTTTGGACGAACCGACCAACCACTTGGATTTAGAAACCGTATTGTGGCTGGAAAACCATCTTGCCTCCCTGCCCTGTACGCAAATCATCATTTCCCATGACCGCGACTTCTTAAATGCCACCACCACGCAAACCATCGAGCTGTCGCAACAAAAACTGACCCAATACGGCGGCAATTACGATTTCTATCAAGCCGAACGCGCCCAACGTCTGGCGCAACAACAAGCCGCCTACGTCAAACAGCAGGCGCAAATCAAGCATCTGCAATCCTTTATCAACCGTTTCAAAGCCAAAGCCACAAAGGCCGTACAAGCCCAAAGCCGCATGAAGGCATTAGCCAAGCTCGAGCGCATCGCCCCTGCTCATTTGGATAGCGAGTTTTCCTTTGAGTTTGCCAATCCGACCCACCTGCCCAATCCATTATTGAAACTCGACCATGCCGACTTGGGCTATGGCGACAAAACCGTTTTGCACGATATCACCTTGTCTCTGGAAAGCGGCGCACGTTACGGCCTATTGGGTGTTAACGGCAGCGGTAAATCCACATTTATCAAAGCATTGGCAGGAAAAATCGATTTGCTTTCCGGCAGCATCGTCCGCTCTGAAAAACTCAATATCGGCTATTTTGCCCAACACCAACTGGACACATTACGTGCAGACCAAAGTCCGGTTTGGCATATCCAACAGCTTTCGCCCGAAGTCCGCGAACAGGAAATCCGCAACTTTTTAGGCGGTTTCAACTTTGTCGGCGATATGGCGGTTCAAAAGACCGAGCCCTTTTCTGGCGGCGAAAAAGCGCGGCTTGCCCTTGCCATGATTATCTGGCAAAAGCCTAATCTGCTGCTGCTTGACGAGCCGACCAACCATTTGGACTTGGATATGCGCCACGCCCTGACACTTGCCCTGCAAAGTTTCCAAGGCGCATTGATTGTCGTATCGCACGACCGCAGCCTGCTTGAAGCGACTACCGACAGCTTCCTATTGATTGACAAAGGCCGTCTGAACAACTTCGACGGCGATTTGAACGACTACCGTCAATGGCGGTTGGCACAAGAAAACGCCGCAACAGCCCCCGCTGCATCTGCACAAAGCCAAAGCCGCAAGGACACCAAGCGTATCGAGGCACAAATCCGTCAGGAAAAAGCCAAACGCAGTAAACCGATTCAGCAGAAAATCGACAAAGCCGAAAAAGAAATCGCGCGTTTGACTGATATTCAGACGGCCTGTGAAGCATTTTTGGCACAAGAATCTGCTTATTCAGAAGAAAATAAACCCAAATTGCAAGAGACACTCGCACAATTAACAGAAACTAAAGTAAAATTAACGCAACTGGAAGAAAACTGGCTGCAATGGCAAGAAGAGCTTGAGCAAATCCAAGTTGATGTCGAAGCCGAGTTTTCCCAATAAAAATAGAGCCATCAGGCCGTCTGAAATAAAACACAATACGGAAAAACATGACTTCAATTATCAAACAAGCCGGATACTTCCTCGTATCCTCTTTCGTCTTGGGCATTTCTCTTCACGCAGCCGCCGCAGTTTATTCCTGCGGCAACGGCAGCTATACCTCCGAGCCCAACTCCTCTTGCGCACATGCCCAATTGCCTAAAATCAGCGGCCATCAAGGCAGCGGTTATCATCTCAACATCCGCAGCCTCAATGCCTCTGATGAACGCGTCAATGCAAAACCCAAGAAAAAGAAGCGCACGGAAAAATCGGATAAACAAGAGAAAAAAGCCGACAAACCGAGCAAAAACAAAAACAGTGCAAAAGCCAAAAAACAGCAGCCCATGCCGTCTGAACAAGAATAAAATGCTCAACTGCAACGCATCAGCCCTACCTGAATCATGAAAAAATATCTGCTTACCCTATCCCTGCTGCCGCTTGCTGTTTTCAACAGCCAAGCCTATGCCGCAAAAATCTACACTTGTGAAATCAACGGCTCGATTGTCTATACCTCACGTCCAAGCGGCAACTGCCAAGCCGTCAACGATTTGCCGATTGTCGGCAAATACAGCAGCAGCCGATACGATGCCCCGGTCAGCGATGCGCCTACACTCAACGCGCCGACATCACAAACGGCTCCGGCAAAAAGCAAAAATACGGCGGCAAAATCCAACCATAAAGCAACGCCTAAACCTGCCCCTGTCCGCACCGCTTCTGAAGCGGCTCCTCCTCCGGTTCCCAAATCCTCCGGCGTCAACAGCCGCCGCTCTATTTTGGAAACTGAGTTATCCAATGAACGCGCGGCTTTGGCCGATGCCAAAAAGCAACTGAGCCAAGCGCGGACAGCCAAAGGCGGCAGCGTCAATCAACAGGCCATCAGTACGCTGCAAGGTGCGGTTTTGGATAGGGAGAAAAACATTCAAGCCCTCCAGCGCGAACTGGGCAGAATGTAAGTTCAAATCAATCAAAACATCAGGCCGTCTGAACAGGTGGAAACGAAATCCAAAATTTTCGTCACGCCATACAGACGGCCTGAATCCCATAATGATTACGCCCGTTTCAATTTCTCGTGTCTGGTAAATACGGTATAATTTGCCCTTTACGCACATTACCTCCGGTCTTTTCAGCCGGCCTTTATCTCATGACTGCAAAATCTTCTAAAACCCAAACAAAAAAACGTGCTTCCACCAAACCGGCTACCAAACCGACCACACGCAAATCCGCCAAAACACAAACTCAAGCCGACAATAAAGTCTCCCAACGCCTGAAAGCCGCCAAAGAGCTGCAAAAAAACGAAGAAAAAAAAGCGCGCCCCGAACATGTCGTCAACTTGATTAATGATGCCTTATGGCTGTTTGGTTTGGTTATCACCATTTATCTGGCCATTTCCCTGGCCAGTTTCAGCATGGACGACCCTGCATGGTCGCGCAGCGTTCCCAAAAGCCATGATGTTGCCAACCTCGGCGGACTTTTTGGTTCCTATCTTTCCGATGTCGGGTATTATTTGTTCGGCCTGTCATTTTGGTGGTGGATCGTCGCCTCTTGCGTTTTCCTCTACAAAAACTTCCGCCCCATGAAAAAGCAGGAAAACCATAAGCCCTACAATCACGGCGTAGCCGCTTTGGCATTGTTCCTCCTGCTGGTGTGCAGCCCGATTATCGAGCACTTCCTGTTTGACAACGCATTGAGCGAATCCCTTCCCGTCGGTGCCGGCGGCTTGGTCGGCTTATTGGCCGGCTCAGGCTTGGCTTGGCTGCTGGGCAAATCAGGCAGCCTGTTGATTATGCTGGTGATGTTGCTGTTGTCCATTTCCCTGCTGGCTCAGGTGTCATGGTTGGAAGTCATGGCCAAATCCGGCAGCCATGTGGGCGGCCTGTTTGGCAGCTTGATGAAAAAATTGTCTCAATTCAAAAATAAAAAAGAAGACGTCAGCGCCGAAGCTTTGGAAACCCAAAATACGCGCCGCATGGTTAAAGAAGCCAAAACCATTACCGCTACTCCGGTTGCTCCGTTGGCCGGCAGCAGCAGCAACCGTAAAACCGTTGCCGTGTCCGTTGCACCGCCTCCTAAAATCCAAACTTCCCTGTTTGACGATACCGAACCTAAAAACAACGGCGAATACCACAAACCCAATATGAACCTGTTGCGTATGCCGTCTGAAGAACCGGTTGCCGTCAATCCGGATGAATTGCAACAGACTGCAGAATTGATTGAAACCAAACTGGCTGAATTCGGCATCGGCGTACAGGTTGTTTCCGCCACTTCCGGCCCCGTGATTACCCGTTACGAAATCGAACCGGCACAAGGTGTCAAAGGCAGCCAAATTGTCGCCCTGTCCAAAGATTTGGCACGCTCGATGTCCCTGCAAGCGGTACGCATTGTTGAGACCATTGCCGGTAAAAACACTATGGGGATTGAATTGCCCAATGAGAAACGCCAAGACGTCATGTTGAGCGAAATCCTCTCTTCGCCCGTGTTTACCGATGCCAAGTCCAAACTGACCGTTGCCTTGGGTAAAGATATTGCAGGTACGCCTGTGGTCGGCGACTTGGCAAAAATGCCGCATCTTTTGGTCGCAGGCATGACCGGATCGGGTAAATCTGTCGGCGTAAACGGCATGATTATGTCCATGCTCTTCAAAGCCACGCCCGACGAAGTCCGATTCATCATGATTGACCCGAAAATGCTGGAATTGAGCATTTACGACGGCATTCCACACCTGCTCTGCCCGGTTGTAACCGATATGCGCGAGGCAGGACAAGCGCTAAACTGGTGTGTTGCCGAAATGGAAAAACGCTATCGCCTGCTCTCACACGCCGGCGTGCGTAATCTGGACGGCTTCAACCAAAAAATTGAGCAGGCCAAAACAGCAGGCAAGCCATTACTCAATCCGTTCAGCTTAAATCCTGACGATCCTGAGCCGCTGGAAAAACTACCGTTGATTGTGGTCGTCATCGACGAGTTGGCAGACTTGATGATGACCGAACGCAAATCCGTTGAGCAACAAATCGCACGCCTTGCCCAAAAAGCGCGTGCGGCAGGCATCCACATGATTGTCGCCACCCAACGCCCAAGCGTTGATGTGGTTACCGGTCTGATTAAAGCCAATATCCCGACACGCATGGCCTTTACGGTTCAAAGCAAAATCGACAGCCGCACCATTCTTGACCAAATGGGTGCAGACGAATTGCTCAAATACGGCGACTCATTATTCCTGCAACCTGGCAGCGCAGAACCGACACGCCTGCAAGGTGCGTTTGTTTCCGATGATGAAGTGCATCAAGTCGTCAATTTCATTAAAGAACAAGCGCCGACCAATTATGTGGAAGGCTTGCTCAGCGGTGAAGCGGCCATCGAAACCACCAATATTGTCAATCCGAACGCCAACAGCGATGAACTGTTTGACCAAGCCGTTGCCTTCGTATTGGAAAGCCGGAAGACTTCCATCTCCTCCCTGCAACGCCAATTGCGCATCGGCTACAACCGCGCCGCCAATTTAGTAGATGCGCTTGAAAATGCCGGTGTGCTTTCTCCGGCAGATGTCAACGGCAGCCGACGGATTCTGGCGCAAAAAGACCAGCTTTAAAAAAACAATGTCAAGGCAAAAAGGCCGTCTGAAAAGAATTTCCCACTTTTCAGACGGCCTTTTTATGTTATTCGTGAAACATTGTGTTATACTAAGCAGCTAAATTTTGACCTTATGCATATTCCCGAAATCCTTCGGGGGATTAAGCAGAAGGATAACCGTTTAACACAACAAATTTAAGGGCTTACGATGAGCGTAACTGTTGAAACTTTAGAAAATCTGGAACGCAAAGTAGTATTGTCTCTGCCTTGGTCCAAAATCAACGCAGAAACTGAGAAAAAACTGAAACAAACCCAACGCCGCGCAAAAATTGACGGCTTCCGTCCGGGTAAAGCACCGTTCAAAATGATTGCCCAAATGTACGGCGCAAGCGCACAAAACGACGTTATCAACGAATTGGTACAACGCGAATTCTACGATGTTGCCGTTGCTCAAGAATTGAAAGTTGCCGGTTACCCACGCTTTGAAGCCGTTGAAGAACAAGACGATCAAGAGTCTTTCAAAGTTGCCGCTATTTTTGAAGTCTTCCCCGAAGTAACCATCGGCGACCTGTCTGCCCAAGAAGTAGAAAAAGTAACTGCAACCGTTGGCGATGCCGAAGTTGACCAAACCGTAGAAATCCTGCGCAAACAACGCACCCGTTTCAACCATGTTGACCGCGAAGCCCAAAACGGCGACCGCGTCATCATCGACTTCGAAGGCAAAATCGACGGCGAACCTTTCACCGGCGGCGCGTCTAAAAACTACGCTTTCGTATTGGGCGCAGGCCAAATGCTGCCTGAATTCGAAGCCGGTGTTGTCGGCATGAAAGCCGGTGAAAGCAAAGACGTTACCGTAAACTTCCCTGAAGACTACCACGGTAAAGATGTTGCCGGTAAATCTGCCGTATTCACCATCACCCTGAACAACGTTTCTGAAGCTACTTTGCCTGAAGTTGATGCTGACTTTGCTAAAGCTTTGGGTATTGAAGACGGCGACGTTGCCAAAATGCGTGAAGAAGTGAAGAAAAACGTTGGCCGCGAAGTTGAACGCCGCATTGGTGAACAAACCAAAGAATCTGTCATGAACGCCCTGCTCAAAGCGACTGACTTGCAAGTTCCTGTTGCTTTGGTCAACGAAGAAGCGGCCCGCTTGGCAAACGAAATGAAACAAAACTTCGTTAACCAAGGTATGGCTGACGCTGCCAACTTGAATCTGCCTTTGGATATGTTCAAAGAACAAGCAGAACGCCGCGTTGCTTTGGGTCTGATTTTGGCTAAATTGGTTGAAGAAAACAAACTTGAGCCAACTGAAGACCAAATCAAAGCCGTTGTTGCCAACTTCGCTGAAAGCTACGAAGATCCTCAAGAAGTTATCGACTGGTACTACGCAGAGCCTTCCCGCCTGCAAGGCCCGACTTCTTTGGCCGTAGAAAGCAACGTTGTTGATTTCGTTCTGAGCAAAGCCAAAGTAACTGAAAAAGCGCTTTCTTTTGACGAAGTAATGGGCGCACAAGCTTAATTGCTCTAAGGCCGTCTGAAACAGACAATCAAAAGCACCGAAGCGCTTTAAATGGCTTTGGTGCTTTTCCATCATTAACAGGAGACAAAAATGTCCTTCGATTTCAATAACTACCTTGTCCCTACCGTTATCGAACAAAGCGGTCGCGGCGAGCGCGCATTCGACATCTACTCACGCCTTTTGAAAGAGCGCATCGTTTTCTTGGTCGGCCCGGTAACAGACGAATCTGCCAATCTGGTTGTCGCGCAACTGCTGTTTTTGGAAAGCGAAAACCCAGATAAAGATATCTTCTTCTATATCAACTCTCCAGGCGGATCGGTTACTGCCGGGATGTCAATTTACGACACCATGAACTTCATCAAGCCTCATGTTTCTACCTTATGCTTAGGCCAAGCGGCAAGCATGGGCGCATTCTTGTTGTCTGCAGGCGAAAAAGGTAAACGCTTTGCCCTGCCCAACAGCCGCATCATGATTCACCAACCGCTCATCAGCGGCGGCTTGGCCGGTCAGGCTTCCGATATTGAAATTCACGCTAAAGAGCTGCTGAAAATCAAAGAGAAACTGAACCGCTTGCTTGCCAAACATTGTGATCGCGATTTGGCCAACTTGGAACGCGATACCGACCGCGACAATTATATGTCTGCCGATGAAGCCAAAGAATACGGTTTGATTGACCAAGTTTTGGAAAACCGCGAATCTCTACAAGCCTAATCTTTATTGGTTTAAATCAAAGGCCGTCTGAATGTATATATTCAGACGGCCTTTCTTCAATCCTACTTCGTATTGTCTTTATTATTCACTTGAACCGGATACAGCAAAATCAAAGGGTTGGCTTTTACTTGGTTCCAAAAGCTTTTCAGTAGATTGCGTATACTGCCCAAACGCGTACCGCGGGAACGGAGCGCAACAGCCAAAGCCAAAGAAAAGCTGACCACTAAATTTACCATACCGATTGCCAATACGCTTGCCAAGCCGAGTATAAACGTAAATACATCTGCATGGTCGCTGATCGCGGCATAACCTAAGTTTGCCGAAGAAAACGCCACATGACGAATATCCAGCGGCAAGCCGAAAAGATGGCCAAAATAGCCTGTCATGCCTAAAAGCATACCGAAAATAAAATTACCCATAAGCGAACCATAATGCTTATGAATATAAGCAGCCAACCGACGGCGCGGCTCCGGAGGCATGATTTTTCGTAAAAACGGATTAAACGGCAGGCGCTGACGCAGGTTCAGATAATCGGAACGATTGTCAAAAAAGCCGGCAATAATACCCGAACAAAACAACCATACGCCGGCAATAGCGGCATACCATAAGGTCGGTTGGGTAAAAATCTCAATGGATTTGAACTGATAGGCCGTAACTGCCTCATTCAGCAAGGGCTGACCATGCGTATGGGCATAGCCCAAAGCAATCCCTGCCGCCAACAATACCGCAATCGATACATTGCCAAACACGGCGACACTTTGCGAACGGCACACGTCAATCAGCAGTTTAGCCAATTTATTGTCCACCGCTTTGCTGCCTTCATTCGAGTCCACCTGTTCGGCAAAGCTCGCTGCCGTCATGGCAGGCTGCTTGGTTGCAACAGTGCAATGCAGCATATGAATCAGCATAAAGCCCAAACCATAATTGAGCCCGGCCAAGAATGCAGTAGTAAATTCGCCGAACCCCAAAGACGCAATATGGATTTTATTCAATGCCATCAAAGCAATAATTACGCCGCCGCCTGCTGCGGAATAAAACATTTTGAAATATTCGCTACGGTTGCGCGTAATGTAATGCTCGCCATGATGGCTTTTATTTTCCGTAATACTGCGTGCCAGCATTCGGATACTGCTTTTACGCAAGTGGCTGGTGCTGTATTGCTCCACCGCCGCATAAATCATCGCATTCATCAGATTGACAGTTAAGCGGGTGCGGCTGGTTTCGATTTGAATATTGGTCAACAATTTCAGGCGGTCTATGGTTTGTTGCAGGCGTTCGAGCAAGTGGGCAACTTTTACTGACGAACCAGACCCGGCTCCGGTACCACGACGGCGCAAATAGTCAATTTGATTTTCACACTGGTCAAACATAACCTCCAAGTGCGCCGTGTCATAAGTTTCTTCACTATGGCGATAATGTTCCACCATCTTCGCAACTTCGCGCTGTAAAGCGACAAATGCAGAATCCGCTTCCAACAAACGGGGGGCAATCCGTATTAAATCCGGCTCAATCGCTTCGGAAGCAATCCAGATAGACAACATTTCTACCGCACGCAAACGTGCATCTGTCAATTGTCGGCTGGCCGTCTGGAGCAAAGCGGGATCCGCCTTAGCCAACAACAATTCATACATGCCCAGCCATTGTCGCAAACTCAGTGTTTGCAACCATTTATCATCGTTTTCAGAATGAAAAAGATACAAAAATACTTCGCGTAAGTTGGAAAAATCTTTATAAGACGGACTGAACCGCTCATAAATCCGTATGCCCATTTCTCGGGTAAAACTATGGCGCGAGAAAATACCCAGCTTAATCAGCGCAGGATAAATGTGAACTTTAGACAGCCAAGTATAAAAGCGCAGGCTGAATTGATGGCATAAAGCATCGTCTTGTTTTAACGTAGATAAAATCAAATCAAAACGTTCGGAGGCCTTCTTTTTGCCTCCCCGGCGCAAAAATTTGATTAAGGCATTGAGGATAAGAACAAAGTCGGTATCGTTTAAGCGTTCCGACAAAATAATGTGAAGATTTTGATTAGTCAGTTTTTGCATTGTAGTATTATTACATTAAATTAGGTATTTAGCAAGAACCTTGGTAAACAAGTCGGATTATAGCGCATTCTTTATTGTAAGGCGGCGACGGCTTTTGCACAATTTCGCGCCAGCTTTTGCACTTTGTGAGATTTTAAAATTCTGTCAGCTTTTGCACAAGAAAGCCCGTTTAAAGATGATTTAAACGGGCTTTAAATTTAACTAGCCATTCCACTCTTCGACATACAAGTAAACGGAATAGGATACGTCGATTTTAGGCTTATCATAGTTGGTACGAATGGATACACCTTTGCCGTCTTTTGCACAAATCGCATGATTGAGAAACAAGACTACCAGGTTGTTATGCTCAAGAGAAAGCGTGACACGCGGGTCTTTATAGGTATTAGCGAAGGTAACTTTAGTCCATGTATACCCGCCATCAGCCCACATTTCCTGCGTTAAATGGATTTTCTCGCATTTCTTCATACCTAAAAGGCTTCGCAGCTCAGCGATTTCTGTTGCCTGTTTAAATTGTTTTTCGGCGACTGCTTCCAATTCGGCAATCTTCGCCCGCAATGCAGACACTTCTGCTGAAGCGGCCGCGCCCGCAGCTGCCGTTTTTGCGGCTTCCAAATCAGCGGTAACGGCAACAATTTTCTTATGCAGTGCTTCAATTTCCTCACTTTCTTCTGCTTTGGAAACTTCGGTACGCAATGCTTGAAGTTGCTCTGACAATGCGGCGACGGTTTGGTCTTTCTCTGTCAACCGCGTTAGAACGGATTCAAGATTTGCGCGCTGACTAGCCAATTCTCTCGCATGATTAGACAGCTCTTCTTTACTCGCTTCCAAAGCCAGCAAACGGCCTTCTAGTGAGCCTGCCTGCTCGATAGCACGTTGTGCAACATTCAATCGCTCTGACAATGCGGCAATCTCTTCACTCTCTTCGGCATCTTTGACAGCCGCTTCCAAACGCGTGATTTTAACGGTCAAATCGGCAATAACTTTTGAATCGACGGCAGTACCTGTTGCTGGCTGAACAATGATTGCCTGACCACTCACATCAATGGATACTGCCTCTTCATGAATCACGCCGTCTTCCACGCCAAGTTCTACACGGCTAATTGACGGCGATACCGTCACAACGCCGCGCAGATAGGTTTTAACGATATTACCGGTTACTGCGCGTAAGTCATATTCAGCACGGCTCCAAGTAATATCGGCAGTCAAACTTGCCGGGAAAAGCAACCAAACATCACTGCCATCAATAGAAATTGTCGGCTGGATGATTGAGCCGTCAGTAGCTCGGATATCCATGACAAATTTGCTCAAAGATAGATCAAGCGGCTTATTTTCGGCTGTCAAGGACACTTTAAACAGGTGCGTGTCACCACGATAAAGCGTGAAATATTGTGTTTTCGGCTGCATTTCAGACGGCCTTTCTTTTACCTTGTGACAACTCTGCCAAGTCAACCGGCGAACGTAATGACGGCTCGGTCACTCCCATTACCTCACCGCACCATTCTGAGCAGAACCATTTATCTGCAGACTGCCTCAAAAAACGACGGAAAAATGATGTCACGCATAACACACCTAATAAATCATAGCGTTTCCCCTTAGTGTTGCCCCACAAAGAAAACAGACGCTCTAGTACAATTTGTTGATTATCCAGCGCAATCAAATCCCATTTTTCGACAGACAACGGCATACGTTTGCAGCGCACACCGCCATCACGAAAAGATGATGAATAGCAGTCAAAAAGGCCGTCTGAAAACGCTACTGGCACCGCAATTTCACAGTGAGAATATTGACCGCCGGTAACTTTGCGTATTACCCATTCGACAATGCGGAAAGCTAAGTCCTTGGGTGTTTTTATCGTCTTGCGGCCTTTATATAAAGCCAAATAGACTTTTGCCATTTTCAGACGGCCTCCGGCAAGGAGAATGCAATCTCGATTTTATCCAAATCAGATTGTTTTTTAGCAGCCTCAATCTTGCTTTGCAGCGCTTGGCGCTGGCCTGCCACATGGGCGGCAAGTTGCTCATAGGCCAGCGTTTTACGCAACGCAGCAGCCTTAAGCGTATCAGCCGGGATACCACGAGCTGTGGCAATACCGTCAAGCACAGGCGTTGACGCGCTTTTATCTAACTGCCAAGCTTTTGCTTCGGAGGCCTGAATTGACCAACTTGCAAACTCAAATTCAGGTACGCTGTCGATGCCGGCATGCTTATTAATAAAAGCCTGTGCGGCAGCATTTAATGCAACGAGTTTTCCGGATTTTACGCCGTCAATATTTGCCGATTCAGGCGGGGTCAGGTTGATGCCATCGGGCAAATCACCTAACTTATCCCACACCTGCTCTTGCTCACCGACAAAAACTACGCATCCGCGATAGTCGGGAATTATCTGCCAACCTTGCCCATCCCACTGGGCAGCCTGATATTGTGCGAGATCAGGCATTTCAGCTTCGATGCTGGCGCGCCCGTCATCAAAATATTGCTCCTCTACGAACAAGCCGTCTTGGTCAATCACGCATCTTGTCATTTTTTAACTCCTCAATCTGCTTCTTAAGGTCATCAATTTGAGCAGACATTTCTTGAATCGCTTTTGTTAAAACGGGCACAAATGTCTCGTACTCAATTGTGTAAGTGTCCATCCTGCAATTCACCATCGGCAGTTTGCCGTACTCAGCTTCTAATGCAGCAACATCTTGAGCAATAAACCAATGCTGGATGCGGTCTTCTTTGTAGCGTCCGTCTTTGGTTGGGGCCCGCCACCACTCCCGCAGTTTTTCTGCGCGCTCTTCCGGCGGCAAATCGGTAAAAAGTTCGTCGGTATAGGCGTCTCGTCGGTCATATACTCCAGTTACCGGTCGCAGCTTTTTAACAAAATCCAAACCGATATCCAGTGGTGCGATATCCGTTTTGTCGCGGGCATCCGAACGAATATTTACCGCTGTCGGGGCGTACAATGTTTGTCCCGACCCGCCAAGCTGAATCTCGTTACTTCCATTGATTCGCGCACCGTAACCAATCGCAATGGCATTAGTTATTTTCCCGCTTAAAACATTTCCCTGAACATTTCGATATCCTGCTGAATCGCCAATAAAAACGCACTGCTCACTACTAATAGTAGGCGCGCACCAATATCCCACAGCAACACTTGAATAATGCGTTCCATTTCTGAATGATGATGCCCCAACCGCTACAACTTTTTGGGGGTTACTGCTTGTCACCATGGCATCTGCACCAATAACAGTAGAATATGCACCGCTGACTGCATCTTTCAGTGCATTCGTACCAATCACTGTTAACTCTTCATTCTTCGCTGCCGAAGATGATGACGAATAGACATATTTAAGCTCCGCCACTCCTGATGCGTTAAGTTCTTTAGGACTACGGACTTTAATACTACTTTCTGTTACTTCAACCACTTCAGCAGGCACTACATCACCCTGAACTGTCTTGGCTTCGCCTGAAGTGAGGCGGATTCCCACCCAATAACCGACTTCTGCGCCGCGAATATTTCCAAATGTCAAAGTAATATTACTGCCGCTTTGGGTATAATTTCCGCTCTCAGTGCCAGTCCATAGCACATCGCCTCCATTCGGAGCGCTGGTTCGTTCTAAGTTCTCTAACGCCGAAGCACCAATCGCGGTCACTTTTTCAGCTTTTTTTGTATTTTTTGCAGCACCTCCACCGATTGCGGTTTGCGCAGCTCGTCCTTGGTACATCTGTAAAACAGATTCGCCGATAGCTACGGTGCGAGATGTTGGGGACGGCCAAAATACTTCAATATCGCCAGTCAGTCCTATTGGGGCAACACCGGCCAACGCTGCCGAACCTAATACCACATTCGAATAGCCAGTTCCCAGCCCTTGACCTGAATTTCTGCCGATTGCTACATTTGAAAAGCCGCTAGTGATGCCGCGCCCAGCATTACCGCCGATACCGATGTTGCGCGTGCCGGACATCTTAGACTGGTCGTACCATTCCGTTTCGGCCTGTACATTAATAAGACTGTCTGGGCCAATAGAAATATTGTCGCGACTAATACGGGAAAAACCTTGTGAACGATCACCAATTGCGATAGCTGAAACACACTTTTCAGTTTGATTCATTGCACCTTCGCCAATCGCTACAATTCCAGCACCAGTCCACTCATTCGATTTAATGTTCTCAGCGGCCCCTGAGCCAGAAATGAATCGACCGATACCGCTTCTGATAGGCTGGTATTGAACATCGACAGTTTTGCCGTTAATCACAAACTTGCCGTTTGTGTATTTGTTTTTTTGCGGGTAGGTATTACCCGTATCAATTGACAAACCCAAGCAGTCGACAACAATGCCAAGCGCGGCGGCTTCAGCGGCATTTAAAGTTGCTAGTGCATTGTTTTTGCTGGCTACATAGCCAAAATCATGCAGGTTAAGCATCCCTGAAAACACACGCTTCCAGCGCGTGCCGTCGGTAGAAACAATAACGGTACAACCGTTATCAGCGGTAGATTTATCTGCTTTATCCGCCACAAACACGCCGCCGCCCACTGTTGTATTGGGGTGATAGGCATTAACGTTTACATAACCATCACCGCTGTATTTACGCAAAGCCTCAATACTGGCCACTTGAGAAGCATTGGCGGCCAGCGTTTTAATAGCTGATAAGACTTGGGCATGGTCGGCTTTGTTAGGCTCAATGCCAACCGCGTTTAAAATGCTGTACAACTCGCCTTGCAATTGATTTAACCACCATGCAGGCACGGGCGTACCGGGCGTGCGGCGGTCGCCGTCAATAAATTGCTTACTCGGGGTTTGGATTAAGTCCATTTTTATACCTCTTCTTCATACTCAAAACGGCAATAAGTCCATGCCGGTTTTAATTCTTCGAACATTGTTTCGATAATCGGGTCGGTGTATACACTGATGCGGTCGCCCGCACGGCTTTGTCCGGCTCTGAAAATATAGGCGGTGGCTTTTCCGTCGGCGATGTCGACGCACCAACGCCAAATAGCATCTTCAGTATTCAAACAATCTCCCGCACAGCTTTCACCGGCACGGAATTGGTCTTCTTCATAAATGTTTACGGTGTAGCCTGCCGATTCAGCAATGGCAGTAAAGTAGGCAATGCTCAAACCGCCCAAGGCGTTGAGTTTGGCCAGCACGGCATCAGTACGTTGTTGGGTATTGGCTCCGGCGGGCGGGGTGATGGCCAGCAGCTCTTCCCAGCGGTACAGGTAATCGTTTCCCGCGTCAGGGAACGGCGCATTTCTCACTCCTTCCGCATGATCGGCCACAATATCAAACACACCCGCTTCAGCTTTGATTTCTGCCGTATCTCCTACGGTGTCGTAGCTGACAGGCGGGCGCATGGCGGCAAGTAAGGCTTGATGGCTCACGTGGTGTACTCCACGCTAATACTGCCAGCACGCAGCCAGTAAATATCTTCGGCACTTTCCCGGGGCTTGATATTGCTCACGGGTGTGGTTAAGACACGGTCACGCACGCCGTACACTTCGCTGATTAAGGTTTCCAACTGGCTTTTAATTAGGGTATCGCCGGGCTTTAAAGCATCAAAATAGGCATTCACAGCTGATTTGATGGCAGCGGTGGCCGTTTCGGTATCCGTGCCGCTGCTTAAGGTAATGGTGACGGCCACATTTACGGTCTGGATACTGGGTGCAAGGGCTAAAAAACCGTTTTTACGGGTAACAGGTCGTACCGCATCGACATGAGCTTGTACGGCGGCCAGTGTTTCCGCGCTGGGAATACCGTTTTCACCCAAAATAACGGCATCGACAAAGCCGTTGCCACGACGTAAAGGGTAGATAAATGCATCAACCACACCCGGCACTTCCAAGCACCAATTGCGGAAGTCGTATTGGTTACCGCCCGCAGCAGGTCGGCGCAGGCGTTCTTCATATCGTGCCAACAGGCTCTCATCGCTTTCGGCATCTGTACCGCCAACCATCGTTAGCAAGACGGCAGAACTGTCAATCCCCGCAGGTACGCTTTGCAGCGTAGCCGCGGTTTCGGCGGTTTGATTTTGAGCGCTACCCGAAACAGTGGCGATAACGGCTATCTCGGTGCTTCCAAGCGTACCGATAACGGCAGATTCGGCGGCTAAATACACCTTATCGCCCACATTGATTTGTTGG
Source organism: Neisseria sp. P0024.S006 (assembly GCF_051956595.1). Lineage (NCBI taxonomy): Bacteria > Pseudomonadati > Pseudomonadota > Betaproteobacteria > Neisseriales > Neisseriaceae > Neisseria > Neisseria sp. P0024.S006. Next base: position 20,453 of record NZ_JBQCXH010000001.1, on the reverse strand, counting down.
CCAACAGGCACCGTTGCACCGACCGCGCCGCGAACACGCACCTTACCGCCCGCAAAGGTGGCAGTTTTTCGGTAAATCCCATATTTGGCAGCGTGTTTTTCGAGGTAGGCACTGTCGGCGGTATCGGCAAACGCTTGACGCAAAATCCACTCTTGATGCTGGTATTGGCCTTCACCCACAGCAGCAATAGCGGTAGCACGTACATGGTTGTCGCTGCCTGCGTGCACATGGGCGGTAGGGTTTTGGTTTTGTAGGTCGCGCAGATAATTGGCGCGGATTTGCTCGAAATTAAGTGCTTGCGTCATATCACGGCCACTTTGTGACTAAGGGTTACGGTATCGCCTGCGGCATCGACAGCTTCAATATGCAATTTCAGCCAGCCGCGCTGCGGTGTGGATGTGGTTACTTGGATGGATTGGGCGCGTTTAGACTGAAGCACAGGCTGTAATGCTTGCTCGGCGTATTGCTTGGCCAGAACTTCAATGCGCTTTAAATGCTTTTGGCGGCGTAATTCGTGCAGGCGGCTGCCGAGCGTGCGGTCTGCCCAGTAACTGCCCAAGGGCGTTACCAAGCGGATATACAGCTCGTTTTCGATGGATTGGGCGGATTGGTTGACCACATAGCCGCCCGTTTGTGGGTTGAGTAAAGCGTCCATACCTGAATTTTCGGATATGGACGCTCTTTCTTTGAGTGGATTGATGTCAGACAAATATAGAAAGGCCGTCTAAAAACCCAATAAGGATTCTTAGACGGCCTTTAAAAGCAGTTTAAATGACTTCTCCGGTTTCCGAACCGTTGGTCTCAGTGTGTTTGTGGGTGCTGCCGACATCTTTACCGTTGTTGGTTAATGCGCCGGTAGTATTCAAATCGCCGATCATATCCACGTTGCCGATAAATGTCGTACCGCTACCGCCTTGCACGGCCATACCTCCATTGCCGTTGATTTGGCCTTGCGCGGTTACTTGAGCAGAGCATTTCACATTATTTGCTGTAATATCTACACCGGCAGCAGCTTTAATATTTACACCGCCTGGAGCTTTAATATTCAGCATTTCGCAGTCTATTTCGATAACCCGGCCTTTCTTTAACACTATCTTGGCACCGTCGGCGTTATAAACAGCCGTTTCGCCATCAGACAAACCGGTAATGCGGTACGCGCCGTTTGTCGTGGTAACGATAATACCGTGGCTGGTTTTACCGCCCAAGGGCACAACAACGCAATCACTGCCGGCAGGCGGATTGCTGGTAAAGCCGAAGTTTTCGGCATGCTCCAAGTCTTGCACGGTTTCGCCGTCCAAGCCTTCGACTTGAATTTTTTGCACACCGCCACCTGCCTGGACTCTGGCAACCTTTCCGCGAAAGGCTTGCCGGACTGTGTTAAACGCCTGTTTGATACGCTTATCTATGGTTTTAATATCCATTTAAATAACCTGCAACTCCTGTTTTGGCTTTTTAGCCTGACGGCGTTTCTTCGGCTTGACTGGCGTTTGGCCGTTGGCTTTTCTATTTTCTGACGGCTTGTGTGCAGTTTTCTTGCCATCTTTTTTGCCTGCGCCTTGTTTTTTCTTAGGCGGATCGGCATCCAACACCCATGCACCGTCTTCTTTAAGCGTTAATACGGTTTCCGTGCCTTGGCCTCTGCCTCCGACAAAGGTACGCGCCATCAGGAAATACACCGCGTCGATGCCGTCCGGTTCGCTCAATACGTTGATTCGCTGACCCGGTTGCCATAAAGTACCGTCATCGGTTCGGTGTCCCTGTACCACCGCCGTGATGGTCAAGCCTTCCAAGCGGCTGTCCGCCAGGCGTTTCTTTGCTTTACGTTCCGCTTCCGCCTGACTGTCAACATCAGGCTCTGTCACAATTAAAGGCCGGCTCAGCTTAAGGGATTCATCTTTCACCGTCGCTTTGATATTGTGCTTGCCGGTATGACTTTGCCCCAATACCGTGACCTCACTGTACCGAGCGGCCATATTGCGCTCGACTTCCAAGCTCTTGATATTGTTATTGTTGCCGCTAACCCGTAAGACCAACTCGGCAACAGGTGCCGTGGTGTAGTCAGGACCACCGACAACCAACGTGCCGTCAGGCTCCATCCAAGGCCATACACCGTTGGCTTCGGCATATTGCGTCAAGGCATCCCATGCACGGCTTCCAGGCTCGATTTGAACTTTATGGGTTTTATTGGTTTTGGCTGCATCGATACGGATTTTTGACAAACCCAAAGGCTTGACGATTTTTTCAATAATTTGGTTTAAATCCATATCCTGCGCATTAAACAACGGCGCAGAACAGTCCAACAGGATACCTGCATCATCACGGCCTTGAATGGTCAGCGTTTTATTGCCTTTCCCCGTCGTAGTGTGCACACGGTCGATACGGCCGCTTAATACCGTATCCCCACCGACACGGACTTCTACTTTATCGCCTTCTTTTACTGCAGTCGGGACTGCATCTACCGGACGGCCAAGCGTGACTGAAAAGTCATCGGCGGGGGTGAGCAGGTCAGAAACGATGTCGTAGTTCGTCCATTGCCCATGAGTTTTGCCGTTAATCATCAGAGTGACGGTATTATTTGGCGTAGGCATTTAACACCTCTCCTTTACTGAGAAAGTTCGGATGACGGATTTGTGGATTCAGACGCAACAACTCGCCAAAACGGCTGTAATCGCCATACCATTCAAACGCCAACAGATGCAGGCTGGTATCACGTCCTACAATTTTCTGCACTAACGGAGGACGCATATTCAAAACGGCAAAAGCCTGTTTTTGCAGCTTGTGCGCCGTATCACGCAAACTTTCAGTCAGTTCGGCGGCAGTTTCAAGATATGGTGTTTGCGGCAACAGGCCGGCAGCCTCAATGCGGCGATACACCTCATCAGCACTGTCTGCTGGTGTTTGGTACAACCTTAGCAGGGAATAAGCCATCTTCTCGGCCTTTGTCTCATCTGCCAACATCATCGCCAAAATACGGTTTGCGGCCAGCGTGCGTTGCAAAGCAGCATGGGTATCGGATAATAGGCGTGAGATTTCCACGGGTGTCAAAGTTGGCGCATCAATTTGTGTTGCCAGAATATCTGCGGCCTGTTCTGCCAAAGCACACGCTCCAACAGTTGCGGTGAACGCTGTGAAAGCAGCGACATCTTCAACCTTTGCACGCTGAATCAAATCGATTGCCGAAACGCTGCCTTCTGTCCCGCGACTTACCTGCCACGGCGTAGTGGCGGCTTTTGACACTCCGCCAACCATATCGCGCCAGCCATCCAGCCCACTTTTACCTACGACGTGCATATTTGCCAACACACCGAATACTGATTTCAACTCGGCCACCAATACGCGCGGGTTGTTAAGAAGATTCATGGAGCCGGTGAATACGCCGTTTACCTGACCATACATAACGCCGACTGCCGTCAATACTGTGGCATGAAATGCGTTCCAACGGCTTTGCGCCTTCTGAATCTTGCCCAAGGCCGTCTGAAATACTTCAAAGCCCTGCCATGCTGCCAAATCTGCCAGCCAGTCGATTTCATCGGCCAGTGCAGACGGCAATTCACGGTCAAAGAACGGGGCGGCTTTGACACTTTGCTTAAAGGTCATCCGCACCGTACAGTAATCGGGATTTTCTTCATTATGAGCGGCTTCAAAATCAGCCACCACGCAATCGGGCACGCTGCCGTAAATCGGGTGGATCAATTCGCCCGCACCAGTCTCCCGCAAAACACCTAACAGGCTTTGCAGCCTGCTTTCATAAGCATCCCCCCACAATACCGCCGTCAGGCTCATATCCATTGCCGATACGCCCGTGTCCTCAATATCCGAACCCTGAACAAACGGGTATTCGTGTTCGGCTAAGGCGTGCGTGCCACGCAACGTATCATCGATTACATCAAAGCCGACACCCTTGAAACTGGCATCAAGCAAAGTATCTTTCCAACTCATCACGGATCCTTAATTTTTAGCTGCCGCACGCGCCGCCGCTTGATTGATATAGGCCATAATATTGCCGTTTTGAACGGTGACTGTAACAGGTATCGGCTTACCTGCCGCCGCCTGCATTTGCGCCGCCGCCGCAGTCATCTGGGAGGCCGCATTGGTAAGCTGGGCGGTTGCAGCCTGATTTTCAGTTGCCGCTGTGACATACTGTTGGCTGGCTTGCTGATTGGTTTGTGCGGATTGACTGAGCTGCGCCATACTCTCTTTGAGAACAGGGCTGTCGAGCGGAGAGTTATTCCCACCTAATTCCTCCCGTTTTCTCATGTATTCGTTTTTGGCAGACGACATAAAATCAGGCAAAAACGACTGCAAGCGGTCGGCGAAGGCCACCAACGGTTTACTCCAGTCGTCATATTTATCTCGTTGCGCCGCCAAATGTGTTACGCCGCCCATAGCGGCCAACGGAGCAGCACCTAAAGTAAAGGCCCCCATTGAGCCTGTAGAAGGCAGAAAACGGCCGGCACCGGCAACACCTTGACCGCCTTGGAAGAACCGCCATCCGCCGCTTACCATTGAGCTTGTCCCCACAGTTGCGGATACTGCCGCAGCCCCTTGACCCGCCGCCACCGCTGTCTGCGCGGCTTCCTGATTACCTCTGGCCCAGTCGGCAATACCTTTAAGCTTATTGGCCACCATGTCGGTAAAGCTTGAGAATGCGCCATATTCAGCTTCGCTGTATGCCGTTTTGAGCTGTTCTTTTTTGAACCCGGAGCCTTCGGCCACAAATTGATAAGCCCCATCTACTGCACCGGTGGCGTTGGCTTGTCCTTGCTGCAGTCGTGCGGCTTCTTGCTTGTTGTTGATGAGAGAGAGCAACGCCATCAAGGCTTGGCGGTCTGAAACCAACTGGCCGACAGCCGTACCGTCAACCAAAGCTTTCTGGTTTTCCAGTAAAGCCAACTTAGCCTCATCACCTTGCGCTGCGGCCATCTGCTTCATTAAGGCAGCACTCTTTTCATCTTTCTGCACAATTTCACTGACAATATCGACCAATGCGTCCAGCGAGTTCATGCCTGCAGCCTGACGCTTATTCATACTGGCCGTGAAGTCAAAACCCTCTTGGCCGTTAATGTCGATTTTCTTTGCCTTAGTAACGATGTCCTGACTGCTGATTTTCGCCAGCAGATTGACCAGGTTGTTACCGGCTTCGTCTGTACTGCCTGCAGTCATAAACGCCAGTTGGTTTGCATTTAACAAACTGCTGAAATTATCCAGTGTCGCGCCCATACCTGCGGACTTCATTGCTGCCAACTGTTGCGGCAACCATCGCGCCATGTCTTTCAGCTCAAAACCTCCATCCGCGCCCGATTGCATGGCTCGGTCAAGCAAAGCAGGAATATCGGCTTCTTTAAACCCTGCCTGCTTCGCTTTGGTCACAATATTGGCAATATCATCGGCATCGGCATTGGCGGCCAGTGCTGTTTTCATTACGGTTGGCAACATCTGCTTCACGGCAGCATCACTCAACGAACCGCTGGCCACCATGGTATTCATTGCCTGCAAGGCTGCTTCCTTAGATGTTCCGCCAAGATAAGCGGCATCGTTTACCGTTTTATTAATTTCCTCCATGCCGGCACGTTTTTCTGCCAAAGTCTTGCCTGCATACATGGTATTGGTCGCGTGACGCAGCTCCGTGTCATAGTCCATTGTCCGGTTGACCGGCTGGGCCAACACATAACCGCCGGCCATGACACCGGCGGCAACCGAAGTCGCACCGCGCGCCAAACTTTTACCTCCTTGGATCATTCGGTTGAAACGGCTGCCGCTGTTCATTTCGGCATTTAACTCACGAATACGGCTGCGCGTCTGTTGAGCGGCTCGCGCCAGTTCATTGTGCGAAGCACGGCCGCTTTTGGCCATTGCGTTGTAGGCCGCTTGAGTACGTTGGATTTCACGGCGGATTTCACGCTCTGTGCGAATGCCCAAGCGGGCGGCAGCTGCATGCATCAGCTGTTGTTGCCTGCCGGAAGATGATGCCGCACGGCTTTGAATCTGCATCGTACGGTTGGCCTCGGTCGCCAAGCGGCGCAGGCCGACACTTGCGTCATCTCGGAACTTGGCAACTAATTCGATTGTATTACGGCTCATTTTTTCTTCCGTTTACTGATAAAGGTTTGAGTGTGTCCGCCAGATGCAGATGGGGTTGAAGTTTTGGCAGACGGCGCAAACCAGGGCAGCACCACGGGAGCGGCACGGCCACGGTCAATCAAATCGGCCTGTTTGAGCCATCCATCAAGCTCCGGCTGAGTCATCTTGCCGATATCGTCGGCAGAGATACCGTAACTCCCCAGCTTTAAGACTGCGTATCGGTAGCGGTCGGCACGGGCTGAACGGACAGACGCTTTTTTGCCAGCAGCTCTTGGGCGAAATAAAGCGCGTCAAAATCGGTGGAGACCAACTCATCGGCCAAGAAGTCGAGCGTTAAGGCATCAGGCTGAATCGTACCGATATGGTCGAGAGAGGCTGAATAGGCTGCCAACATACGCGCCTGACCCTCCAGCGTTGGGTCAATAGCCATATCTTCGCGCACGGTCAGCAGATGCATGGAAAAATCACGATGGACAGCGCCGTCAACAGAGATACCGTACTTCAGACGGCCTGAAACGGTTTTCAGGTCAGAAGAAATAACCAGCTCATACTCTTTTGCGGCATGTTCGAGCTCTTTGGAAATTGAAGACATAATAAAAGCCTCTAAACGGTTAATCGGATAAAAATCCAATTATCGTTTAAAGGCTATTTAAACCGTCTTTAACAGGTGTCAGTTTCGGATGGCTTACTCAATCACTTTACGGGTTGCAAAGCCGGTCACATCAATGACCAATTCATTGTCCACCGTATAGCTTTCACCGGCTTCCTTCGCGCAAAAACCAAGATAGGAGGTTGGGCGCGCACCATTGATATCAGGGACCAGCGAGATTTTTGCGTCTTCGATTTTATCCCAATCGATAACCGTACCGTCTGTCGGCACGACGGCGGTAAAAGAAATATCATACTGGCCGACACCGCGCGTAAAGCCTTTGACGCGGCGTGTGCGGTTCATGGTTTTAACTTCTTTTTTGCCTGTGATGTTTTTCACATCAATCTTGGTGACCTCCACCTCGGTCGCACCGACATACAGCGTTACGCTGCCTACATATTCTGTACTCATGTTCTTTCCTTTTTACAGATACAGGTCGATAACCATGCCTACTTGGTGCAGGCCGTTAACCACATCGGACGGCACGCGGCAGTTGAGCATGCCGGTGTTTTGTGCATCGCGTTCCACAATCAGGTTGGCCAAATTGTTTTCAACGTCTTCGACGATTTCCAATTCTTCGCATTTCATCAACACGTCGATCAATTCGGAGCGGACACGGGCAATGGTGCGCTCGGTCATTTTGTCGCGCGGGAAACGCAATGCAATACGGTCGGCACACGCGCCTGATACATAAATCAATGTGCGTACGGTAGTCATATCGAGCAGACTTTCGTCTGCCGTGCCGTTGGCAGTTTTGGTATAAGTCGAAATAGCGCGGACGATTTGGGCGGATGTGCCGTCTGGGCTGGTTTCAATAGGAGTAACGCCGTTGTAGAGCGCGTTTTCCTGTTCGGTACGCATAGTCTTGTCTGCACTGTCGCACACACCGACGCCATTGAGCTTCAGGGTATTGAGCGGACGAGCCGGGTCTTCCTCGCTGGCCACAACGGCCGCAAACGCGGCTGCCAGCTCACATGGCAGGCTAGGCGTTTTACGATACCAGGCCGAATACAGATAACCGCTGTTCAGACGGCCTGCCTGTGTCGTTGTTTGCGCCAATGCACCGGTTTGGCCATAAATACCCAATGCCCAGCGTTTTTCTTCAGGCGCACCGACAGTTTCCAAATGTGTGCGCAACTTCAAGAGGTTCGCCTCATCGGTACAGCCTACCGCAATCAAATTATGGCCTTCGGCAATCACTGCATTCAACGCAGGGCCGATATCGGCATCGGCGTCACCGCCGCTCATTGCCTTGACCGCAACGGTAATCCCTTCGGCGGTATTGCCGGTACGGATACGGATATGGTTGCCGTGCGTGCCTTTATTTTTAGCCGTCAGCGTTACCAAGCCTTCAGAGGCTGTCGCCGTTACCGGCAATGATGTTTCGGCATCAATGGCGGCTTTGACGGCAGCGGCTACGGTTGCGGCAGTTGCATTGGCGGCGACACCGACGGTCAGCGTATCGGCATTGCCGATGTTGACGCGTAAAACGCCTTGCGTATCGGCAGTGCCTGTAATCGTGATACTGCCGGTGGCCGCAACGCCTGCTTCATTGTCGGCAACGGTAATCAGGCTCAAATCTGCATATGCGTAAGCCTTGATAGCGGCCAATGCCATCAAATGCGCCTGAGAGCCGGCACCATACGCAGCTGCGACATCGGCCGCAGAATAGATATTTGCCAGCGCAGTCAGCTTGCCCGCCTTGGGATTGCTGTGTTGCGCAATCAGCAGCACACGTTGCTTGTTGGTTGGCAGGTTGCGTACAGCAAGCTTGGTGTTCCATTCGACGTAAACGCCCGGCTTACGCGTACTGGTCTGAATTTTGTCGAAACTGACGTTTGCGGAAGTCATGATTTGTTGCCTTTCGGGTTGTCCTCAACAATAACCAAGTCGCCGTAGTGAATACAGCGCAGGTAATACGCGGCATTCGGCACTTCGACCGCTTCTTGGTCGGTAATATATTCATGTGGCTTTCCTGCCATAGGTACTTGCAGACCTGTGGCGGCACGAACTTTAATGGTTTCAGTCATGTTTTACCTCGGTTTTAACGGTGGCCGCCATATCGGCGGGTTGGTTTGGTTTTTTGGGCGGGATACGCAGCTCAAGGTTTGCGCCTTTCAAGTCAGGATGTTCTGGATCGGTACAGCCGTAGTATTCGGATACGTCGGCATATACTTGCGCCTGTTGAGCATCTGAAACCGTAGGCCGTGGCCAATCGCCGTCTCGCAGTGCGTCTTCAAACCAATGCGTTTCAAAATCCAGCGCAAATACGCTGATTGCGTCCAACTCCATTTGTTTAGAAAACAGGCTTTTTGCTTTGCCCGGCTTCAGACGGCCTATACACAAACCCATAGTCTGATTGATCAGCAACAGGCGCACGGCCTGCATCAGCCGGTAAGTGCCGACATCGTTTCGGTGTAAACCGCCGAAGCGGCTGTCCGCCTCGCTGCCGCTGGCACGGTCGCCGACCAAGACAGTAAAGTGACCAGTAACTTGGTAGCGTGTACGGCGCGTATCATGGGGCTCGCTATCGGTAATGCCGGCAAACATGACCCAAACAGCGGGGAACTGGTTAACCACTTGAGCCAAGCCTTCGCCGTCAAATTCGCCACCGTAGGTATGCACACCGCTGACCATTTGGCCAAGGCCGTCTGAAAGACGCTGTTTGATGGCTTGTTCAATAGACGCTATCACGGCCGAACACCTTTTCCTTGGCGGCAAACATCACCGCATCACCTTGCACGGTCGGCTTAGGGTCGGCATTTTCAGCCACACCCAAACCAGCCTTGCCTGATGCCACCAATTTAAGATACGCAATCGCCGCCTCATATCGGTGCACCATATCCTCCGTCAGCTGGCGCTTGCCCGTTGCCAAACGGTAAACGGCAATGTCGCAGCAATAAAGGCTCAACAGGCGCACAGGGGCAGGCAACGGCAATTCATAGCGCGATGCCAGATAGCCGTCGATTTCGGCGGAGGCATCATCCAAACCTTGTTGCGCAATTTCGGCATTCACGCTTCCCAAGCGCGTCAGGTCAGTCAGACCTGCAATCGTCGGCTCGGTATAACGCGCCACCAAATCGGCAACCGTTGCGTAAGCCATTAATCCTGCTCCACAGGCAAGGCTTCACAAACAACAGCCATCGGTTCGGCCAGCAGGCGCTCCCACGCTTCGGGCTCGAAATCGGCACGTTTCACAAAGGTAAAATGCGGTTGAACGTGATACCCGCTGCGCCAAAACGCATGGCCATGTTTGGATTTGATGGCAACGACTTCGGCATCTGCCGCCGCTTCACCGCCTGCCTGATAGCGTTCTTGCGTTTCTGCCGCTTCAACGGCAGGGCTTGCGGCCTGTTCCAATTGAGCTTCCAATTCGGCGATACGCACACGTGCAGCTTCAAGCTCGACGTTCAATTTTTCGACTTCAGCCTCAAGAAACGCCTGCAACTTAACGTCTTCGGGGTTTACATCCACAGTTGCGCCAACCGCTTGCTCGGTTTTCTCATCTTCGTTTTTTACTTTTGCCATTTCTTATCCTTTCGGCGGGCAGAGCCCGCCTATCTAAAGGGTTACAGCAACCAAGGAGATACGATTACCTTGCATTTGCCTTTGTTCGGGTTGTACGCACCATTCGCCAGGCGGTCGCCTTCCACCAATTCTTTAGCGGCGTTTTCCAAAGACGGAGGAACCAGCAGTACATTCGGGCGGATACCCAGCGGTCGGCCGCCGTCGCCTTTCAGGCTGACCATTGCGTTGTAAGCCTTTTCAAAACCTGCGGCATCCAGTTTTTCTTGCGACTTGGCCGCCATTTGCCAGAAGCCCAAACCAACATTACAACGGCCGTCCACGCCGTAGCGGTATTCGTTGCGCATAAATACGCCTTCGTCGGTAGCGGCGGTCATGGCAGTGAACTGCTTAGGTTTGCGTTCCTGATAAATCAGAGGTTTCAGGGCGCGTGATGTATCCAGCAAATACCAAGCGGCTTCGGTACCGGCAAAAATATTGGATACAGTGGTTGATTGACCGGTGCCATCGACTTTTTCATATACCGGGTGGTCGTTGTCGAAGAAGTTCTGACCGTCATAACACAACGTAGCGTGCGCGTTTTTCAGCAGAGCAAATACCAATTCGTCAGGATGAACGGCGGAAGCACGGCCCATCTCGGTCATCATCGGCGCGTAAATGCCGACATTGTCGTCTTCGATGTCGTTGCGGTTGACCTTGACCGAACTTTCAAAATGCTTGTTGGTGATGGCATAGCCGTGCGCCTTCATATCTTGGAATACGCGGTCGCCCACCCATTCGCGGAAGGCAGGCCATTGGCCGAGCCAACCGTAAGTATTGGAAGCCGTTGAAGACGGGATGACGGTGGCGATTTCCTTGTATTGGCTGTCCGCCATTTTCAGGCCGTCTTGGAAGTTTTTCTTAAAGCCGGTAAACAGCGCTTTCAGTGTATCTGGAGTGATAATCATGCTTTAATCCTTGTTTAAAGCCTTATTTGGCTTTTTGATAATCTTCGGCTGAAATGCCCAATTGATTGGCCACTTCGATTTCTTCCGGAGTCAACGCAGGCTCACCGCCATCCGCGCCTTTGCCACCGGTTTGTGTTTTACTCAACGCGGCCAATTTCAAACTGCCTTCCATCAGATTCTTAAATGCCTCTGGGTCTTTGGTAGCCAGTTGTCGTGCCGATGCTTCTTGATGCGGCAGCAGGCGGCCGTCTGAAAGAGCGGCACGGATCAGGCCGTCTGAAGTACCGCCCACTTCCATTGCAATCACTTTCTTGCTCAACGCGGCCACTTGGGCTTTCAGTTCGGCAACTTCGTCGTCTTCGGCATTACCGCCTTGCGGATTGTCTTCGGGCTTGCCGGCATCGCCTTTACCGCCTTCGCCGCCTTGCGGTTCGTCTTTGTGTTCGGCCAGTGCTTCGGCCAGCGTTTTACCGCCCAGCTTTTCTTGTGCTTCGGCCAAAGCCGCTTCAATGGCTTTATCGTCGGCATCTGCCGCCAAGCCCAAGAGCTTGATTAAAGCTTCCTTGTTCATACTTGTTTCCTGTTTTGGGTTGATAGAGTTTTGGCGGCTCAATGCAGCCAGAGCCATGCCGTCCAGTGCGGGCGAATTGGTCAACGCCACACTGTGCAGCCCGCGTACATTGCCCAATGTGTCGTATTCGAGTACCGGCGACAGATAGCGGTATTCGCCGCTGTCTATCATGTCTTTTGCGCGCTGTGTCCATTTCACTTCGCCCATCAGACCGCGATCGTCATCCCACACATATTTGCTGATCCAACCGGCAGCAGGATTTTGCTGTCCGGTTTCTGCGGCTTTAAGCGTGGCGTGTTCGTAGTCCACAACAAGGTCTGTTTGTCCGGCATCAAAAGCGGCAATGATTTGCTGTGCCAAAGATGCAGTCATCGTCCAGTGCGCCACGCCCGTATCGGTGCGTCCGTCAACCGGTGCAAATTGACCTTTGGGTACGATTTTGATTAGGCCGTCCGTACCTCCGACTTTGGCGGCAGATAAGGCGGCAAGAAAGGTTTTTGTATCCATTGCCGAATCATGCGCCATCAAGCCGGCACAAGAGGCTGAATCACTGTCAGTAAGGGATAAAAATGAGAAATAGCGGAGAATGGAAAAGAGAGTATGTTTAAAACCGTTTCAGAAGCCTTTTAAGCCCCTCGCAGATTGATTTAAACGTTTCGGGAAAGGGTAGATAAGGGAAAGATATATAAAAGCCGTCTGTGTGCAATTTCAGACGGCTTTTGTTTTAATTGCCGAGAGCGGCATCCAAATAATCATTTACCGCATCGACTAAAGCCTGTTCGTCGTCAGGTTGAAGAACCATAAACGGACGGGCAGGAATCTTACTGCCGGGGTGATTGACGCGTTTGGCAAACCGTCCGCCGAATTTTAAGGCTTTGCCGTTTTTCGGCAATATCGTATGCGGTGCAGTTTGTCCGCCGAAGTTATGAATGGCCGCATATTCCACATTGGTACCGACCACGGCTTCCGTGGTCGTACTGTTCTGCGTAATCGAATTGCGCAAACGCCCACTGGCCTGTAACAGCCCCGATCCCTCACGCGCGGACGGATACTTGCGCGGAGCCCACGCGGGGCGACCGCCTGCCTCGAAGTTGTCCAGCACAGCGTTGCGCATGATGCGGGCAAGCTGCGTCATCAATGGCTGGGTATTGCTTGTACGTTGCGCAATGGCGTTTAAGCTGTTTTGCAACGTGTCTGTGTTGATTTTTATCTCAATCATCAGTATATTATCCTTAATACCAAGTTGTCGGCGGGTCGCCAACTGGAATGGCCTCGGTGGTTTATCCGCTGTTTTATCCTGTTCGAATCAGGCAAAGCCGCCAACTTGGTTATTTCTTCCAGATTAATTCATATCTGTCATTTTTATAAATATCCCCATCTTCAGCATAATTCCCTGTATTAACCATATTGACGGCAACCGCTTCTTTTTTGCCGGTATAGGGGTTTCTTGCCTTAGCCTGATAATCCACAGTCACAACCAATTTCCCTTTGTTATTCACTCCCGGATACACAAACAACAGAAACTGCTGGCCATCGGCATTGCGGCCTGCCGTGCCAATGAGTATTGCCTCCGGATCTTGCAGCTGTTCTGGCAGGTCTTTCCAAAATGCCAAAGGCAACGGCTTATTTTTACTGTTACGCATCGCGTGTAATATTCGCTCATCACTCATCGCGATCACAGCCGATTGCGGATAGACATTCTTTGCGGCCAGAGCTTCTAATACCGACGGAGCCAACGCTCCGATATACAGCATTTCACCCCTGGCAAATTTCTCCATATTTACCCGATCAACCATTTCCGATGCTTGTTTAGATATGGCTGCCCTCCATTTTGGCTCTTTTAAAGCTTCCTGAATCGCCACACTTGCCAGCTTCGGCGGTAAATCCACCGCACGCTGCATCTGCAACTGCCCCAAGTTGGCCAAATGGCTTTTACCCACATTGTTCTGAAAACCTGCATCAGCATAAAAGCGGCTGCCGTCGGCCAGCTTCACCGCCTTGGCCGGGCGGGTATCGCCCTTGCGGTTGACCACCACTTCCGTATCTTCCAGTTGTGCCTTTTGCGGCAACAGATTGCGCCGCTTCAAGTCACGGTCTGAAAACGCCCGTACGGTACAGCGGCAGTTGAAGCCGTTGGGAGGATAGAAGTAATCCCAAAACGGGTCGTCGATGTGATACACCGCACCATGCGCCGCAGCGTGGCTTTGCCGGGTACGGCTGTCAAGAATGGCCGAATACTGCAACCAGGGCGCAGAGTCCCGACCGTCTTCAAGAGCCTGCCAATGCCCGGCCATATAGGCCGACTGCATTTGCGTACGGAAAATAGTTTCCAGGCGGTGTACAGTAATGCCTTTACCGTCCACTTCGCCGGTGTTTATATGCACGATGTCGCCATCTTTCAGCAGTTGCCAATCATGCTGTTTCAGTCGGCCTACCACATCATCACGGAATTTCTCAAATGACGTACCGTTTTTCAGGCTCTCGTACAAAGCACCGTGGATTTGCGCGGCAATATCCTGCTTGTGAATGCCCGCAATCGCCCGTGCCTTAGCCTGCGCTTCGTTCCACGTTACTTTCCAATCGGACGGCACATTAAAGCCCAGTCCCTCAAAATACTTGACGGCCTGTTCAGGCTCAAGGCCGAATGCGTAGCTCAAATCAGCCATTCATCCGTCCCCATAAGTCCGACACAAAAACCACACGCGCCAAGGCCGTCTGAAATTGCTCGGCAGTCAGGTCGGGATAAACGCGCAGCAGGCGCTCCTGCACATCCTCATAACTGTCGCCCTCGGCCAAAGCCTGGCCCAAGCCGCGCAAAAACGGCTCAATCATTTCAGGCAAGGCCACCTTGCTCAAGTCCGCATTATCCAAATCTGCCTGCGCCGTGCCGACAATCTCGCCAGTTTTACTCAAAGCCACACGGCGGTAGCTTAGAGAAGCGTTTTTTAAATCCGTTTTAACGTCGGTTTGAAAAGCCAATACCGGCTCGTCTTCGGAAGCCAAAGGAATGGCTAATTTTTCCTGCGCCCACGACAACGGAATCTTCATGCCGATTTTCACCAATTTAGGCAAAGAGTCGGAGTACACCGTCAAATCTTCAGGCAATTGCGTATCGAACACAAAGCGCGGCAGACGTGAAACATCGACATTGCCTTTATTGAGCTGCAACAATGGCAGGATCAATTGGCGCGTCAATGTGCCGGCCAGTTGTTTGGCATCGGACACCAGCAAATCATGGCGCACCTCGTTATGGATTTGCCCCAGCGCATTGGTAGCAGTCTTGCCGTCAGCCTGGCTGGTCAGCGTGCCGCCTAAAATCGCTTTTGAAGACGTTTTATCCGCCCAATCAATCATTGCCTGAAATGGATCCGCACTGCCATTGGCCGCGTTGAGCAGCTCAATCTGCATGGTTTCAGGAATAATCCCCGCCGCGTTATGGCCGATTTCGCGCACCGCATTCAAAAGGGTGAGCTTATCTTTGTCGTCCGCACCGGAGGCATATTTACCGATTCGGGTCGGCAGGCCGTAAATCTCCAAAAACTCGGCCAAATCACGCACCGAGTAATTCTTGAACAAATAAGGCCACACCAGCGTGCGCATCAAACCGCTTCTTGCCAAAATACCCGAACGGCATCGGTGCTTATGGACAATCCAGCCTAAATCCCACAGCTTTTCGCCATCTGGGCTGCCGTCTTTGCGCAATAACACCTCATCCATTGCATTGACCTTAAACCAAGCCTGCGGACGATGATGGAATGCCTTGGGCAACCATAACGAACCAAGGTTTTCCCATTCAATTTCCACGCAGGAGAAGCCGTGTCCGACCGCATCCAAAAGGTCAAACATCATATCCTCTAAATCGGTCATCTGATTGAGCCAGCCATCAACCTCTTCGGCCAGCTTCCGTTCCGCTTCGCTGCTGTTCGGAGGCGGAACAATATTCCAATCCAAGCCGATTACCGCGCGCTTGCGTTTGCTCATCTCCGAAAAGATATGGCCGTCCTTCTCCTCAATATCGACAAAGAGTTCGGACTGCGCCTGAATATCGCCGTTTTCCGCATCTTCCAAAATCCGATGGAGCGACTGCGGAGTCAGCCCTTTGCTCGGATGCTCATGGGTAGTGCGGTTTTTAACGATATCCGCCGTTTGGGATTGTTTATCGGGCGTTTTAGGTGCGGCTTTACTAAACAACGCACGGAGTAGGTTTTTCATGACGTAAAAAAGGGCAAGTTAAACTTGCCCCATTTTCAGCCGTGCCACTCCTTAGCAGGCTGTATCCCGTGTCAGTTTTACCATGCGCCGCTCCCCTTCCGTCCGGACAAACCGTGCTCTCTAGGCACGGCAATATAGCCGCCGACAGTCGCGCTGCTTTGAACCAAACCCCACAGCATATGCACCGCATCGGGGCCGTCGTCATGGTCTGCCATCGGAAAATGGCGGAATTGGTCAATCAGTGTGCTTTGACTGGCGTGCAAACGGATTTGACCGTTTTGCATATACGGCTGCAGGCTTTCAATACGGAGCAACTTGTCCGCACTCGGCTTGATACCGCGTGCCGGAATCGGGATACCGGCAGCCGCGCCGCGTTTGACCAGCTCAGTCTTTAAAAACTCCTGAAACTGCACCGTCTCAATGCCCCACAGCACACAGCGGTACCGCCGTTGCAGTTCGATAATGTCGGAAATAATCTTGTCCGGCAGGCGTTTCTTAATCAGAGCCTCCACCACATCCAACACACCCGTGCGGCGGTTGTACCCGCCGATACACAACGCAGACGGGTCACGGCTGTTTCCGGCCTTGCCCAAACTCGGGTCGCACGCGCCATAGAAAATCCAATCCGAATCACGGTTGACCCAAAAATTCAGGCTGTTCGCAAACGGCGCGGCATCACCGGCAACAGGGTCGTTTTGATACTCGCTGTCAAACGTCGCATGACCGTCACGGGCGCGGATTTTCATCAATGCCAATACGCCGCGAGCCGCCCAAGAAGTGACCGCGCCGCGCTCCATCTCGTCCTTGTTTGCCTGATAAAACGCCTCGGCCACCGTCTCGCCGTCGTTTCGGAAAAGTTCCTCCCAGCGGTCCCACAAATCCATGCGGTCGGGCCAGCGTTTCATCGCCTTAAACTTAATACCGTGCCAAAACGGATTATTTAAAGTGCGGTTAAGTACGCTGTCGTAATGCAAAATCGTGCCGATATAGATCACATCGTATTTCTGACCAACCCCGCCCAAAGGCAATACAGTCTTAGTCAGCCACGCATTGAGCTTGTCGCGCTGTTCCGGGTTGCGGACTTGCTCGTCATTCTCAATATCGTCCAAAACAGTTAAGTCAGGACGGTATGGGCCGTGACGCAAACCGCGCAGCTTTTTACCGCTACCGGCCACTTGCACCTTAACGTCATTGGCCGTCACAATCGTACCGGCCTGCCATACACGGCCTTGCCCGCAGACTTCTGGGAAGTCGGTTTTCAGCCGCGGATTAAACTCAAGTTCTGCCTTAATGGCCTCCAGCATCGGATACGCTTGGTCGATACTGTCCATTACGATGACCGCATAATGTTTTTGACCTGTCACAATACACCACAGCGTAAACAACTGAGTAACCTGCGTCGATTTACCCTCGCCACGCGGCGCACCTACCGCCTCATTTTCCCCTTTAGGGGAGCGGATAATCTCCGGTAGACGGCTGAATAAGAACTCATGCAGTTCGGATTTTTCAGGGGAGCGGATATAATGTGGAAAGTAGGTATTGACGAAATACTCGTAACCGCCTACCGGGTCAAATACCTTGGCACGGCGTGCAGCAATAGCCTTGGGCGACGCATCAAAGCCGTCCACTTCCGCTTCGATGACTTGGCGCAGACTGGCGGCCAGTTCGGCAAGGGATTTGAGGAATTCTTTATTTTTCATATGGAGCGCTCAAAATGGATTGGTTAGACAGAAACCTGCAACACGAAATATTAAAAGAGCTTAATAACATTTATCCTGATAGCAAGACATATGAATATTGGATAGATGCCGCTATTGCTCAAGTTGTAGGAGTTATAGAAACAGTAGGAGAGGCAGAACTATATATTGCAAAGCGATCAGCAAATCTGCGATATTTGGCAGAACATGGTTTGGTTGTTTGCAACGATAAGAATTTAAGCGCTACCGTTAAAATCACGGCCAAAGGCATAGATTTCCTTACCGATGATGGTGGTCTATCCGCCATTCTTGGTGTTGTCACGGTCAGGTTGCACAGCGACACCATTCAAGCCTTACTGGATGCCAAAATCAACGAAGCAAACATCCCTCCGGAAGAAAAAAGCAGACTAAAGGGCATCTTAAGCAAAATGGGAGATGTCGCATTGGCGAAATTTACCGAGAAAGCCATCGACGCTGTTACATCTCCTCAAATTATCAATCTGCTGCAAAGTTTATAAAGAAATACAAAGGGTCGGGTTTGATAAGCCGACCTTTTTTCAGACGGCCTTGTAATAGTGAACGACAGGTTTTTTTAGCGGTTTGGGATAAACCTTGAAACAAAAAGGAAGTGGCTCTCCCGTTTTCATTTCATGCATGGCGGACATAAAGTAAAAAAACTGGTCGGCCAGCCAAAACAACGGCTCCAGCTTATAGCGTGGTGCGACTGCAGGAGTTTCACTTTCCCAATCGGCAATCCAAATCGGGCAAAACAAAAACCAGCCCTTATGTGTATATTCGACTTTCAACTTATCCAAACTTCTTCTCCACTTCCGCCCCAAACGGCTCCAATACCTCCACAAAGGCAGGCAAATGTTTGGGGTGTTTTTCTTGCACAAACGCCATCAAGAACTCAATCAATTCCAAAGCCGTCGCCAGTTTTGACGTTTCCGGCATCACGCGGGCATTGGCTGATACGGTTTTCGTAAACGCATCGGCCAGGCTGGCCAACAGCTTCGCACGGTCCGATGGCGGCAAATCTTCGGTACTCGAATCCTGCAGCATTGTCATCGTGCTGTTGTACTGCACCATAAAACCGGCCAGCATCGCACGGCTCAAATCCTCAATACCGCCGCCGGCCAAAGTGTAGGCGGCGCGCATCTTATCCCAGTCGTCGCCTTTTTCCTTATCCGCACGTTTCCACGCACGCGCAGTGGCCTGCGGGATTTCGCACATCAAGGCCGCCGTTTCCAAAGTTTGCTCGCCGCTCACATAGAGCCGGCGTAACTTCTCACGGATTTCTTGCGGGTGAGCCATAATTACAGTCCCATTTTCGCTTTAAGCAATTCCCAGCCGACCGTAATCACGCCGCCGCCCAGTGCGCCAAATGTAATGGCCGTGCGTTTCGTGTCTTGGCGGATTTGTGCAATTTCCGCCTGCATTTCCTTCTGATTTTTCAGAGTCTGATCAGTCTTGTTTTCAATACGCGCCAAGGCTTCCAAAATCGGGTCGCTCATGATTTGTCCGCTTTCCTGTCTAATTTTTCATTCATTTTTTCAAGTTTGTCTTCGATGCGCTCCAAAGACGCTGCGATATTTTTGCGGTCGGCTTGGGCGTCCTGCTTGGTGTGATAAGAGAGCTTGACCGCGTGCAGCTCCTCTTTAAGGTCGTCGATACGCTTGTCCGCCTCTTTCAGACGGCCTGAAATGCCGTTGACCCAAAACCAAAATGCCGCCGTTGCAATCGGCCAAAGAGTTTTAAAACCAAATTCAAAGTCCATTTAAAACCCCTTTAAACCGGCACATCGCCAAATACGATACGGATGGAGTAGCCGTCAGGATGACGACTTGCCACTTCAAATTTGCCATCTCCTGAAAGAATCAGGTAATACGGCGACACCGCAGAATAGACAGCCGCTTGCGCGTTGCCGTCAAACTCCACACAAAAGGTCGTCTGAAAATCCTTATCCATGCGTACAGCGTACTCAATGCCGGCCTTATCCAACAGGTCGGAAACATGAATGACAAACGGCTCTTGTTCGCGTGCGCGGCTCAATCCCAGCTCTAAATCCGCATGGCGGCAGGCGACCGTGCGTTGTACCAACTCACGATAAGTCGTCATCGCGCGCCCTCCGAACCGTCAACTTCTGCTTGACTGTTGACCCAATCGCGCCACGCCTGATTTTGGTTTTCCAGCTCCGAAACATAGCCGCCAAACTCGGCGGCGTGTTCCAACAGCGTGGCCGTCTTGCCGTCCTTCGGCGGACTCGGGCGTACCGGAGCGACCATCAACGCAGCAGGTGGCGTCGGCATGACCGCCTTTTCGACAACCTTAATTTCCGTAGCCGAGGGCGCGGTTGTAGAGCTGCAGGCCGTGATGGCCAAAGCCGTCAATACAATTACCGCTTGCATTTTTACGGTCTTGAGTAAGGACATCTTCGATTTCCTTTTTATTTTCCGTTTTCAGACGGCTGACTTCCGCCTGTTTTTTCGCCAAAGCCATGCCGACGGCGTGCGCCTTGACTTCATATTTTTTAGCTTCCTCACGCGACTGTTCCAATTCGCGCGCATAGTTTTGAGCCGACAACAGCAGGGCTTGCGCTTTGTCTTTTTCCATTTTCTCAATGACCGCTTGCTGCTTCGCAAATGCCGACTTGTAGCCTTGATGGTGCGACACAGCCAAGCCCGTGCCGATAAGTGCGATGATGGCAATCGGTTGCCAGTTATTCGCCAGCAGTTTCACGAGATTCATTCTCGACCTCCTGACGTTTCACG